>NZ_AJLT01000009.1 GCF_000258765.1 Gillisia marina | reverse complement strand
CCCTATAAAACAACTATAAATAGAATTAGATTAAAAAAGAAAAACCTTCCTAGATTAGGAAGGTTTTTGAGCGAAAGACCGGGTTCGAACCGGCGACATTCAGCTTGGAAGGCTGACGCTCTACCAACTGAGCTACTTTCGCAAGACAGTACAAATATAATCCTTAAACTTTTCAACTTCCAAAAAAAATTACAGCTTTTTTAAAAAATGATAGCCCTTAATTACATAGTCTAAATTCATATAAAATTTATGAGACTTAAAGTTCTGGACGTAAGCATTTAACTCCTGCATCTCACAACCTTTACCTCTTGCATACTCAAAAATATATTCAAAAATTTCTTTCCCAAAACCTCTATTTTGGTATTCAGACTTAATAAAAACGTGGTCTGCTTCGCAAGATTTACCGGCATAATGACGCGTCATAAACCAAAGACCAAATGTGCCAATTACTTCTTCTTTTAAGTAAATGGCGAAGCACTCATAATTTTGATCGAACATTTCTCCCATTCGGGATTTCAATAATGATTCTTCTGTTTGATATTCAGATAGTTCCATAATAAGCGGAACAACCAAATCCATGTCTTTCTTTAAAATCTTGTTAATTGATAATTCCATCCCACGGTTTTCTGCGAAATTAGTCATAATTTTAGCTAGAATTAATAATCAGAATAAAATACTCATGAAAAATAAACCTGGAAAAATCCAAGACCTTATAGACGAAAAATTCATAGAGCAACGAAAGATATTTATGCGGGGACAAGTAGATGGGAAATCTGCTAAGCATGTGATAGATAGATTACTTTATTTGGATGCTATCTCCGATGAAGAAATTCAATTTTTCATCAATAGTCCCGGAGGTTTTGTAACCGATGGATTTGCAGTTTACGATACTATGAAATCGCTTAGAAGTCCAATTTCTACTATTTGTAGCGGATTGGCCGCATCCATGGGGTCTATTTTGCTTTCGGGAGGTACAAAAGGAAGAAGATTCATACAGCCATTGGCAAAAGTGATGATCCATCAGCCAAGCGGTGGAGCACGCGGACAAGCTTCTAATATCGAAATTCAGGCTGCCGAAATATTAAAAATAAAAGACATCAGTGCGAAAATTCTTTCTGAAAACTGTGGTCAGAAAATAGAAAAAGTGCTTAAAGATTTCAATCGCGATTATTGGATGGATGCAGATGAATCTATTAAGTATGGTATTGTAGATGGTGTATTTAAACCCTAAACTATGAGTCAGGAAATAAAACATAAAGAGAACGACACCAGAGGTATGTTCTATTTAGAAGATGAGAAAGGAATAACCTCTGAACTTACATATACTAAGAAAGATAATGGTGTTTTGGTAATAGACCATACTGAAACAAGATCTGAATTAGAGGGGAAAGGCTTGGCATCTATTCTTTTAAAAAGAAGTGTAGAATACGCCAGAGAGAACAATTATAAAATTGATCCTCTATGCCCTTTTGCTGAAGTTAAATTCGATGAACATAAAGAATATAGAGACGTTTTAGCAAGTTAATTCTTTAACATGAGCGCTGCCACTTTTACTGTTCAATTAATATCTGCTGGCGAAACCTATTTGGTAAGAAATATAGTTCTAAGGCCCGGAAGATCTGTTAAAGAGTGTTATTTTCTGGGAGATGATGCCAAAGGAACATTCCACTTAGGGATATTTAAAGATAATAATATAATTGGGGTTGCTAGTTTTATGAAAAACAGCAACCCTTTTTTTGATCATAATACACAATACCAACTTCGAGGAATGGCGGTTCTTCCGCAATATAAAGGACAAGGTTTGGGAACTTTACTTTTAAAAGAGGGAGAATTAAAAATCAGAAAAGAAGGAAAAGAACCGTTTTTATGGTTCAATGCTCGTGTTAGTGCTATCAATTTTTATAATAAACATGGATATCAAAATTTTGGACAAAAATTTGAAGTTCCCGGTGTTTGTGAGCATATTATAATGTATAAACTTCTTGAAAGTTAAAATTAGCAATTGGATGAATTGGTTGAGAACCCCAGCATTGATCAATAAAAAAATATTCCTAGTTGGAGGAATATTGCTTTTGCTTGTAGTTTTTAGCTGCAAGAAAGGGAATGACGAGACTAATAACTCTAAAGAAATTTCTAAAAACAGTCCCTTAGGGACTAAAAAAGCTATTTCTAAAATTCTTGAGAAATCTAAAGTGGATGATTTTTTCTTAAGTGATTCTATCAAGAAATTTTATACCGAAAGAGAAAACCTGCCGGCATGGAGCGATATCCAACTGCGTGAAGCTTTTATCAAAACCCTAAAAAATGCAGAAGCTGAAGGGCTTTATTTTAAAGATTATCACGGGAAAGGAATTGAAAAATTAGAGAAAAGCATTAACTCACTCAATAAAAAAGAAAAAAGCGAATTCGATATTTTACTTACCGATGCTTTTTTTAAGTTTAGTTCTCATCTTCTCAATGGTAAAACCGATCCACAAAAAATTCATGAGATTTTTGATCTTCCAAAAAATCAAGCAAAGCTAACGCATCTTCTTAATAAAGCGGTTTCTGAAAATGATCTAGAAATAGCACTTAATGAGCTAAGACCAAACCATCCTGTTTATAAGCAACTCATAGCCTCTCTGAAAGTTTATAAAGAGAAAATGGATGATGCCGATGATTTTAAAGAAATAGAAAATGGTGAGATGATAAAGCCTGGAATGAAGGATGCCCGATTGCCAAAGATCAAATTCAGATTGATGGTGTTAGGCTATTTAAAAGATATAGATCCATTTACTTACGATCATTCCCAACCGGTACAAGATGCTATAAAACAAGTGCAGCTCGAAAACGGGCTGTTATCTGATGGCATTATAGGGAACAGCACTATTAAACTCCTGAATATAGATTATAAAGACCGATACAATCAGATTTTGGCTAATCTGGAACGCTGGCGATGGTACCCTAGAGATTTAGGCAAGCATTATATTCTTGTGAACATTGCCAATTATCATTTAGATGTGGTGAAGGATAATGAGATTGTAAGAAGTCATAAAACAATGGTAGGAACCGATGTGCGGAAAACACCTATTTTTTCAGAAGAAATAAAATACATTGTCTTTAATCCCAATTGGACGATTCCGCCTACTATAAAAACTAAGGATGTGATTCCAGGAGTAAGAAAAGACTCTAGTTACTTAACGCGTAAAAATATAGACATTTATAGTTCAAATGGAGAATTGCTGGATCCAAGTTCAGTAGATTGGAATAGCAATGTAGTAAAATCTTATATCTACAGGCAAAAGCCGGGGAGTTCTAATCCATTAGGAAGAGTGAAAATTATTTATCCTAACAAACATTTAATCTATTTACACGACACTCCTTCAAAATCGCTTTTCGCACGTAATTCAAGAGCACAAAGCTCAGGCTGCATTAGAGTAGAAAACGTGATGGATCTTGCCGAATATCTTTTAAATGATCAGCCAACATATTCTTCAGAAAAAATTAATGAGATTCTTGAAGATGGAGCGTTAAAAGAGGTTAGAATGAAACAACAAATTAAGGTGCATCATTTCTATTGGACTGCCTGGACAGAAAACAGCAAACCTAGATTTACAGAGGATATTTACAATTACGATGAAAAGATTATAGAGGAGTTAAAAGAAGCCTCTATGCCTTGATCATTTCAGAATCCTTCAAATACGCTTTGTCTGCAGAGTGAATATAGATAACCGACTTATTTTTTATAACATTTATAATGTCATCATTAATTGCTGTTGGCAAAGCAGGACAGCCATAACTTCTCCCAAGTCTTCCTAATTTATTTACAAATGCAGGATTTGCATAGTTAGCACCGTGAACAACCACATAACGCTCACGAGCCTTAGAATTAAATTGCTTTTCCATTCCATCTATAAACATAGAATAGCCGTTTTTTCCATAATATGTTTCTCCTGTAACATAAAAGCCTAAAGAACTCTGTAGAGAATTTACTTTATTAGAAAACTTAGTTGCAAACTCGCTTCCCGTATTTTTACCATGCGCAACAACAGTATTAAATAGTACTTTATTGTTAGTCATATCTAAAACCCACATTCTTTTTTTGGTAGAAGACAAGGTAAAATCTATAATCGTAAGAATATTTTTTTTTAAATGCATTCTCATCAGATAACTTATAATATCCTATCATACCATTCTTAAAACTTTCAAGAGCTGGTACGCTGGTATTATTTTCTACAAAATCTGTATATACTTTTTTAATCTCTTCTTCAACGGTTAGATTTATCTCGATAGTTTCAGACAAATCAATTGGTTCTTCTGCGATGTTAGTCGCCTCTAGGGAATCGGCAGTAGTAAAAGCAAAAGAAAAAGTAAGGAAAGTAATTACGGTTAGGATTTTATAGCTCATAAAAGAAATGAAATTTTAAAATATTGTTAATTTTTTCCAAATATTATGCCAACTTACAAAAATTAAATCAAACTCGACCGATTAACGTCTATAATTTGTCTTTTGACGACAAAAGACCTTATTTGATTAATTTTCAGCTATTTAAAAATTTGTTGAACACACATAACAGCCATTAGAACGTGCATATTTCGAGATTATTTCATTTTATTTCAAAAAAAATTAAGAAAAATAAAATTTTAAATTTTAACATTTCGCTCTTCCTTTCTCCTTTGTTTAATAGGATTATGGATAGAAGTTTAAAAACTTGGACCAAAAAGTCGTTTTTTTAGTAAAATATTAATAGGACTATTTTAACATACCTGCATATAGTTTATATCTTTACACGCTTATAAGTAACTAATGAACAAGAAAGTACTTCTTATGATCTTGGATGGTTGGGGTATTACTCAAAATCCAGATATATCTGCCATTTCCAAAGCGAGCACTCCATTTATAGACAGTCTTTTTAAAAATCATCCAAATGCACAATTGCTTACTCATGGGATGAATGTGGGCTTACCGGAAGGGCAAATGGGGAACAGCGAGGTTGGCCACATGAATTTAGGTGCAGGAAGAATTGTATATCAGGATCTCGCAAAAATTAATCTTGCTGTTCAAAATAATAGTCTTATAAGTGAGCCTGTTTTAGAGCAAGCCTTCGATTACGCTGTAAAGCATGACAAACCTATTCATTTTATGGGATTGGTAAGTGATGGCGGTGTACATTCTCA
The DNA here is from genome assembly GCF_000258765.1 of Gillisia marina. Classification (GTDB taxonomy): domain Bacteria; phylum Bacteroidota; class Bacteroidia; order Flavobacteriales; family Flavobacteriaceae; genus Gillisia; species Gillisia marina. Next base: position 18,392 of record NZ_AJLT01000009.1, on the reverse strand, counting down.
CATAGATCATTTAAAAGGCCTATTAAGCGCTGCGGAACAATTTGGCGTGAAAGAAAAATACGTGCATGCTTTTACAGATGGACGTGATGTAGACCCTAAATCTGGTGTTAAATTTATTGCTGAATTAAAAGAACATTTAGATAAAACCAATAGCAAATTAGCTTCGGTTATTGGAAGATTTTTTGCAATGGATAGGGATAAGCGTTGGGAACGAGTTCAAAAAGCATACGATCTTATTGTAACCGGAAAAGGACATGAAACGACCAATGCTGTTGAAGCGATTACCGAAAGTTATAAAAATGGAGTTACAGACGAATTTATCGAGCCAATAGTGCTCACCAATGAATCTGGACAACCAGTGGCTACCTTAAAAAATGATGAAGTTGTAATCTTCTTCAATTTTAGAACAGATAGAGGTAGACAATTAACGCAGGTATTATCTCAAGAAGATATGCCTCAGTTTTCTATGAAAAAAATGCCTTTGTATTATGTAACTCTTACAAAATACGATGATGAATTTACCAATATAAATATTGTCTTCAAAAAAGAGAATATTAAAACTACACTAGGTGAAGTATTGGAATATATGGGAAAAACTCAAATTCGGATTGCCGAAACAGAGAAGTATCCGCATGTTACCTTCTTCTTTTCCGGCGGCAGAGAAAAACCTTTTAAGGGAGAAAAACGCATTATGTGTAACTCTCCAAAAGTTGCAACCTACGATCTACAACCGGAGATGAGCGCTTATGAGATTCGGGATAAAATAATTCCGGAATTAAAAACCAAAAAAACAGATTTTATATGCTTGAACTTTGCAAATCCAGATATGGTAGGCCATACCGGGGTTTTAGATGCGGCAATTAAAGCTTGTGAAGTTGTAGATGAATGTACACAAAAGGTAGTAGAAACCGCCATAAATAATGACTACAGTATTTTGTTAATTGCAGATCATGGGAATTGCGAAGTGATGATAAATGCAGATGGATCGCCGAATACGTCGCATACAATCAATCCTGTGCCGGTTATATTGATAGACAATGATATTAAATCCATAAAAAATGGTAATTTAGGGGATATAGCACCGACTATCCTTAAGTTGATGGGTATAACCAAGCCCGAATTAATGACTCAAGAACCTTTAATTTAATACAAATAGAATAATATGAAAATTAGTTTATACCTTTTAGCATTCACATTTTTAGCAAGTTGTGGCAATACCAACAAAACTACAAGTACAAGTTCAACAACAACTTCTACAACGACTTCAACTTCTACAATCAGTTCTTCGGAAATGGCTGTAGAGACAAAAACTAAATCTAATATGCAAGAAGGAATGTTAGTAGGTGAATTTGATAAAGCCGATCTAGAGCAGGAAGCGTTTTCAAAATGGTTCAATGAAGGTTATAATGAATTTAATCCTTCTGCTGAAGCTATGGCGACTATAAAAAAGAACATAAATGATTACGAGATAGTTGCTTTTATGGGAACTTGGTGTCCAGATAGTAGAAGAGAGACGCCAAAAGTTTATAAAATTTTAGATGAGGCTGGTTATAATATGTCTAAGCTAACATTTTACGGAGTGAATAGACAAAAGACAACTACAGATAATATTGAAAAAGAATTTGATTTAAACAGAGTTCCAACCGTTATCTTTTTAAAAGACGGAAAAGAAGTGAATCGTTTTGTAGAATATCCAAGAGAATCTATAGAAGAAGATTTTGCTAAAATCGTTTCCGGAGAAGATTATATGAACTCCTATGCAAACTAAATAATAAGACGAATATCCCTACGTATTTTGAATTTTATTAACGCATTTTTCTTAGTAATTTTGCAGCATGTTTAATACCAAAACGATTGCTGTAGATTTTGATGGGACTATAGTAGAAAATAGGTATCCAAAAATAGGAAAACCTATCCTTTTTGCTGTAGAAACATTGCTCCATTTACAGAAAGATGGGCATTTATTGATCCTTTGGACTTACAGGTCCGGTAGAGAATTAGACGAAGCCGTAGAATTCTGTAAACAAAAAGGCATTAATTTTTATGCTATTAATAAAAGTTACCCCGAAGAGATATACGATGATACCCTGAGTAGAAAAATTCAGGCAGATATTTTTATAGACGATAGAAATATCGGCGGGCTTCGTGGTTGGGGAGAAATTTATCATGAATTAGCTTCTTCTCCAGAGAAAGCAAAGTTTAAGATCAAGAAGAAAAAAAGTAAATCAGGTAAGCGGATCCTGAGTTATATTAAATCGAAATTATGATTATATCCAAATCCAAAGAGGAAATTGAATTAATGCGTGAGAGTGCTTTGGTAGTTTCCAGAACCTTGGGAATGTTAGCTTCAGAAATAAAACCTGGAGTTACAACATTAAAACTAGACAAATTAGCTGAAGAATTTATTAGAGAACAAAATGCAATCCCGGGATTTTTAGGATTGTATGATTTCCCCAATACATTATGTATGAGTCCTAATGCGCAGGTAGTACATGGTATCCCAAATGATACTCCGCTTAAGGAAGGAGATATTATCTCTATAGACTGCGGGGCCATTAAAAATGGGTTTTATGGGGATCACGCTTACACCTTTCCAATTGGAGAAGTGGCAGAGGAAACTAAAAAATTATTACAAGTAACTAAAGAATCACTTTACGAAGGCATCAACGAATTTAGAGCCGGTAAGCGAGTAGGTGATGTTGGGTATGCAATACAGAAGTATTGCGAAGACCATGGTTATGGTGTAGTAAGAGAACTTGTAGGACATGGTTTAGGTAAAACTATGCATGAAGACCCGGAAATGCCAAATTATGGCAAAAGAGGTCGTGGTAAGAAATTTATTGAAGGAATGGTTGTGGCTATAGAGCCTATGATCAATCTTGGAACAAAAAATATAAATCAGCTAAAAGACGGCTGGACAATCCTAACTGCAGATAATAAACCGAGTGCGCATTTTGAACACAATGTAGCCTTGGTAGATGGAAAGCCCGAATTGCTTTCTACATTTAAGTACATCTACGACGCATTAGGCATTACAAGTAACGAAGAAGACAAATTTAGATCTAAAGTGTATGGTTAAGAATTTCCGACAAGAGCAATGGGTTACCTATCATGATGAATCGTGGCAGGATAGATTTGTGTATAAAATCTCCAATCATGGTAGAGTGATAAGTTTCGTTAAAAATCCGGAAGGAGAACTTATTAAAGGTGGTAGAACCGCAGGATATTTATCCTTTGTGGTAATGCTGAAAAATGGCAAAAAGAAGAATTTATATTTTCATAGGGTTATTGCTGAATGTTTTCTTGAGAAGAAAGAAGACGATATTTTTGTGATCCATAAGAATTATAAAAAGCAAGAAAATCACGTTTCAAATTTAGCATGGACCAATAAAGAAGAATGGACAAAGCATCAATTTGGGAATCCAAATGTGAAGGAGAACAAGATGAAGCGTAAGCTAAGACAGGTAACTTCCTATTCTAAACTTAGCTATGCACAGGCCGTGATTTTAAAGAAAAAATTATTGGATCCAAATAGAAAAACCAGAATTAGAGTATTGGCTAAGCAATTTGGAGTTTCAGAAATGCAGTTGTACAGAATAAAATCTGGAGAAAATTGGGGTGATATCGAAGTATGATCCAAAAGGCATTTAAATTCTTTTTAAATAAAATACCCCGGCCGCTATTAATAAGAGTTAGTTATTTAATTCGGCCGCTAATAGCCTTCAGTTTAAGAGGCTCAAAATATACCGACCCTATAGACGGGAAATCCTTTCGCAAGTTTCTGCCTTATGGGTATGAGCAGCAACGAGAAAATGTACTCTCTCCTTCTACCCTTTCTTTAGAACGCCATCGACTATTATGGTTGTACCTAAAAAATAAAACTGCCCTTTTTACTGAAAAAACTAAATTGCTACATTTTGCACCGGAACAAGCTTTTTATAAGCGGTTCAAGAAAATGGAGAATCTTAAGTACACTACTACCGATCTCAATTCTCCTCTAGCAGATGTAAAAGCAGATATCTGTAATCTGCCTTTTGAAGACAATTCTTTCGATTTTATACTTTGTAATCACGTTTTGGAGCACATTCCAGATGATACGAAAGCTATGCAGGAACTTTACAGAGTTTTATCCCCTGGAGGAATAGCTATTTTGCAAATCCCTCAAGATCTTAGCAGAGCTACCACGTTTGAAGACAATTCTATAACTTCCAGAAAAGAAAGAGCTAAGATTTTTGGGCAATATGATCACGTTCGGGTATATGGTAGAGATTATTTCGATAAACTAAGAAGCATTGGTTTTAAAGTTGAAGAAATAGCTTATACTGATGCTTTATCTCCTTCAGAAATCGATAAATTTAGATTAGCACAAGGGGAAATTATTCCTGTGTGTACTAAATAATCAAATATTATTTCCTTAACACATCTTCGAAGCCTGGAGTACTAAACACTTTTATATCTCCATCCTCTTCAGCATAAATAAAATATACATCTACACCCTTAATTCTTGAAAGCATTTCTTTTGAACGTTCCAAACCTAAAGCCATGAATGCTGTAGCATAACCATCGGCTAGAGTACAGTTGTTTGCAAGAACAGAGGCGCTTAATAAATTACTCTTTTCAGATCTTCCAGTTTTTGGATTAATGGTGTGCACGTAACGTTGCCCCGTAATAGAATCCAATCTAAATTTTCTGTAATTCCCGGAAGTAGCCATGCCTCTATCTTTAAGATATAAGGTAGCTTTTAATTCTCGTTTTTCATCCTTCTGTAAAGGATCATCGATCCCCACTACCCAAGGCTCTTCAGAAACTTCATTGATACCCTTTGCCACAAGTTCTCCGCCTAATTCAACCAGGTAATTAGATACATTTTTAGAATTCAAATATTCAGCAATAACATCTACGGTAAACCCTTTTGCAATTGCATTGTAATCTAAATAGATTTCCGGATGTTCCTTAAGAACTCTGCCGTCTCTAGAGAGCCTTACTTTAGTCAAGCCCACATATTGCAACATAGAATCTATTTGGGTGCTGTTTAAGCTGTCCTTCTTTCTTTCAGGACCAAAGCCGTAGGCATTCACTAAGTTTCCAACAGTAGGATCGAAAAAACCTCTACTTTCGTAAAATATTTTTCCTGAATAATTAAAAACCTGTCTAAAATTTTGATCAACCACAATGCTTGTATCTCCCTTATTGATTTTGGAAATATCTGAATCTGGAAGATAAGTACTCATAGATTTATTGATGACTTCAAAAATAGAGTCTAATCCTTTCTGAATAGGCAATTCTGTTTCGTGGAAGAATTTAACCTGATAGGTGGTTCCCAAGGCTTCCCCCGCAAAAACTTGTGCTTCCGGACCTTTTGAACAGCTGTAAAGCGTTAACCCAATTACTAATGTTAATAGTAGCGCTTTCAAATTAAATCTCTTGTAGTCCTTCATAATTAACTGTATAATCTTCATCTTTTAAAACAGGCTTATCGTAATCTCTTGAATTTGCGATCCCAACTCCTGCATAATATGTTTTAGCATTAAATTTTAACGCGTGATCTTTAATATCCTTCATGAAACGCGGATCATAATATTTAGGATCTACAGGATATGGAATTGCACGAACGATCACAAAATTCAATTTTTTATCTTTTAAAGCAACAAATTGTGGATTTCGTTTTAGCTGGCTGTTAACACCTAAAAATTCATAACCATCATCTTCCAGTTCCTTACCTACTATATTCATCGCGAGGTTATGAAGCTCTTGATCTGTTAATTTATCTTTCATAGCTTTCAAAAATACAATTATTGCTAAAGAGCTAATAAAAAAAAAGACCGACTATTTACATAGGTCGGTCTTTTATATATTTAAACTAGATCATGGTTTATCCACCAAAATCATCGAATCTTACATTTTCTGGAGGAACTCCAAAATCATCGGTCATTTTTTCTACGGCCTTGTTCATTAAAGGTGGTCCACAGAAATAGTACTCGATATCCTCAGGAGTTTCATGATATTGTAAATAGTTATCTATTACCACTTGGTGGATAAATCCTACAAATCCGTCTCCTTCTCCTTCAATTCCATCTTTTACTTTCCAGTTATCTTCTTCCATAGGTTCAGATAATGCTAAGTAAAATTTGAAATTTGGAAAATCTCTTTCTAATGCTCTAAAGTGCTCTGTATAGAAAAGTTCTCTTTTAGAACGTCCTCCATACCAGTAAGTCACTTTTCTTCCAGTTTTAAGTGTACGGAAAAGGTGATATAAGTGAGAACGCATTGGTGCCATACCGGCTCCACCACCTACATAAAGCATTTCTGAGTCACTTTCGTTAATAAAGAATTCTCCGTAAGGTCCAGAAATAACTACTTTATCGCCTTCCTTTCTAGAAAAGATATAAGAAGAAGCAATTCCAGGATTTACATCCATCCAACCATTTTTAGCTCTATCAAAAGGAGGTGTTGCTACACGAACGTTTAGCATGATCTCACGACCTTCAGCAGGATAAGAGGCCATAGAATAAGCACGCTCTACCGTTTCAGAATTTTTCATCTTTAAAGGCCAAAGCTTAAATTTATCCCATTCAGCTTTAAATTTATCAGGCTCTCCTGGGTGTTCATCCGGATGCGCAGTAATATCCATATCTTCAAATTTTACCTCACATGAAGGAATTTCAATTTGAATATATCCACCTGCTTTATAGTCCATTTCCTCAGGGATCTCAACTACAAATTCCTTAATAAACGATGCTACGTTATAGTTACGAACTACAGTTGCTTCCCATTTTTTAATTCCGAATACCTCTTCCGGGATCTGGATTTTCATATCTTCTTTCACCTTTACCTGGCAACCAAGTCTCCAACCTTGAGCGATCTCTTTTCTTGTAAAATGAGGCTCTTCTGTTGGTAGGATTGTTCCACCACCATCGGTAACTATACATTTACACTGGATACAAGTTCCACCTCCACCACATGCAGATGGTAAGAATAATTTATTCTCTCCTAAAGTAGAAAGTAAGGTTCCACCAGAACCAACTGTTAGATCCTTTTCTCCGTTAACTTTAATAGTAACAGGCCCAGACGGAACTAATTTGGCTTTAGCACCCAGTAATATGGAAACTAATAAAAGCATTAGTACTAAGAATACTATTATACTTGCTATAATAACTGTCATTGTTGTGTCTTTTTATTATAATTCGATTCCCATAAAACTCATAAACCCAATTGCCATTAACCCTGTAATAATAAAGGTTATTCCTAATCCCTTTAAAGGTGCAGGAACATTCGAATAAGCAATTTTTTCTCTAATAGCTGCAATAGCCAAGATAGCTAAGAACCATCCTATTCCACTACCTAAACCGTAGGTAACAGCTTCTGTAATGGCAGTAAAACTCTTTTGCTGCATAAATAAAGATCCCCCGAGAATAGCACAGTTTACTGCAATAAGCGGAAGAAAAATCCCTAATGCTCCATAAAGAGCAGGTGCAAATTTTTCTACTATCATTTCTACCAACTGCACCATTGATGCAATTACAGCAATAAACATTATGAAACTCAAGAAACTAAGATCTACATTAGCATACTCCGGATTTAACCATTCCAAAGCTCCTGGTCTTAGTAAATATTGATCTAACAAAAAGTTGATTGGAACAGTGATGGTAAGTACAAAGATTACCGCCGCACCTAAACCAACAGCTGTTTTTACTGTTTTTGACACTGCTAAATAGGAACACATTCCTAAGAAGTAGGCAAAAATCATATTTTCTATGAAAATACTTCTAACAAATAAATTTATATAATCCATTATTATAATGCTTTAGCGCTGTTAGTTGTTTTGTTCTATTAATTTACGGTTTCTTGCACGTTGTACCCAGATAATGATACCAACCACAATAAGTGCCATAGGAGACAATAACATTAATCCGTTATTCTCGTAACCGTAAGCATACAATCCGGTAGATTCTGCTGCAACTGCCGCTTTGTGACCTAACACTTCGAATCCGAATAATTTACCAGATCCTAGAAGCTCTCTAAAAAAGGCTACAATTATTAAAATCACACCGTATCCGGCAGCGTTTCCTATACCATCAAGAAAAGATTTGTATACTCCGTTTCCTAAAGCAAAGGCTTCCAAACGTCCCATGATAATACAGTTGGTAATAATAAGACCAACAAACACCGACAGTTGTTTACTTACATCGTATGCATACGCCTTTAATATTTGATCTACCAAGATTACCAAGGAAGCAACAATTACCAATTGCACGATAATTCTAATTCTATTTGGGATCAAGTTTCTAATTAAAGAAACGATCATGTTAGAAAATGCCAATACCGCAGTTACTGCTAATGCCATTACAATTGCAGGTTCTAATTGAACAGTAATTGCCAATGCAGAACATATACCTAATACCTGAACAGTAATTGGGTTATCGTCATCTAATGGATCGCTTAATAACTTTCGGTTATTCTTCGATAAAAAGTGCTCTTTTTCTTCAGTGTTAGAAAGAAATAAGATCATTTCCTTTTTCTTTGCTTCTTTTGCTTCAGAAGTTATTTTAGTATCTATAGCCATAATTACTTAATTGCTACTTTAATATCCTTTTGCTTTTTGAAATATGGTAGGTAATGGATTAATCTTTCAGAAATCATATCTGAAACTCCATCTCCCGTAATAGTAGCACCAGAAATAGCATCTACTTTATTATCATCTTTATTAGATGGCCCCACATTACCTTTAACTACAGAAACTCCAATTAGATTGCCACTTCCATCATAGATTTTTTCATCTGTAAAACGCTCTCTAAACCAGGTCTGAGTGATCTCTGCACCAAGTCCCGGAGTTTCCCCTTTATGATCGAAAACCGCACCTTTAATGGTGTTTATATCATCCTTTAAAGCAATATATCCCCAGATAGCATCCCAAAGACCTTTTCCTCTAAGCGGAATAATGTAATACTTAGCTCCTTCGATATTTGCAATGTATAAAGGATAGATTTGCTCCTCTCCCGGCTTCTTTAATTCTCTAGCAAGATCTACTGTAAAAGCATCTGCTTTTTCGTCTATACTCCCATCTTCTTTTAAGGCGATAGTTTCAGTGATATACTTATTATATTTCTCTTCTGCTTCGCTTCTTTCGGTTTCTATTCCAACAGTAGCTAAGATATTTTGCATCTTTTCCTGACGTACATTCTCGTTTTGAATAGCTGCAGTGATGTAGCTGTAAAAGCCAATACACTCGCTACAACTACCACCATTATAATGGCAAACATAAATGTATAGCCGTTGGTGTTTGTTTTATTTACTGGTATTTCTTCCATAATTAAACTGCTGTTTTAATTTGTCCGGAGGCGCTTACCGCTCTTTTCTTTCGTCTATTAATGTTCGCTTGAATTACATAATGATCTATTGCCGGAGCAAATACATTCATCAATAATATCGCCAACATTATTCCTTCTGGATACGCAGGATTAAATATACGGATCATTACCGCGAAGAATCCTATTAAAAACCCGTAGATCCATTTTCCTTTTAAAGTTTGCGCTGCAGAAACAGGATCTGTCGCCATAAACACAATACCAAAAGATAAACCACCAACGATCAAGTGCTGGTACCATGGAAAGTTCGTTAAAGCATTCCCTTCAATTCCCATGTTAGGTAACGCATTAAAAATTAATGCCATTACAGCTGCACCAATAAAAGAACTCAATATTATTCTCCAGCTTCCTACCTTAGTTAGAACTAAAAGTAATGCTCCAGCCAAAACACAAATTGTTGAAGTCTCCGCTATAGATCCCGGAATAATTCCCGAGAACATATCCATTGCGCTATAGGCAACATCATTTCCAGACGCTAAGCTTCCTAAAATAGTTTCTCCAGAAACTCCATCTACATTATATGCTTCACTAACCCAAACTTTATTTCCAGACATATATGTTGGGTACGCAAAGAAAGCAAATGCTCGAGCAGTTAATGCAGGATTTAAAATGTTCATCCCAGTTCCACCAAAAGCTTCTTTACCAATAACTACGGCGAAAACCACAGAGATTGCTACCATCCATAAAGGAATATCTATAGGCATGATCATTGGGATTAAAAGCCCCGTAACCAAATACCCCTCATTCACCTCGTGACCTCTAAAGATCGCGAAAGCAAATTCAATTCCTAAACCAACACCATAGGAAACAGCAATCATAGGAAGTATTTTCCATGCGCCATGCATAAAAGCTTCCATAAATGGTACTCCATCTGCGTATTCAGGTAGTTGATGTAAATACTGGTAACCACCATTCCACATTCCAAAGATAAGCGCAGGAACTAAAGCTAAAACCACGGTGATCATGGTTCTCTTTAAATCTACGGCATCCCTAACATGTGCTCCTTTTTGAGTAGTATGATTTGGAGTGTATAAAAAAGTATCCAATGCATTAATAGCCGGTGCATACTTCTCAAACTTTTCACCTTTACCAAAAGGCTCCTTAAATTTATCTAGTTTTTGTCTAATCCATTCCATAATTCAACTTTTTAACCTACTTCGGTAATCATTAAATCCAAGCCAAGACGAATAATCTCCTGAGCTTCTAATTTTGAAGTGTTCACATAATCTATTAAAGCAAAATCTTCCGGAGCTACTTCATAGATCCCAAGATTTTCCATTTTTTCGATATCACCAGCGATACATGCCTTAAGCAATTGCATTGGGAATATATCCATAGGCAACACTTCCTCCATTTCTCCTGTAACCACTAAAGCACGTTCTTCCCCATTTAAATTGGTAGTAAGAGCGTATTTCTTTTTTGGAAACATCCAGGAAAGAGAAGTTCTGGAAACGGAATGAATATTATTATATGTGAATGGTAGCCATCCAAACATTCTATACTTATTTCCTTCCGGAATTAAGGTTAGCGTATTATTATAAAATCCGATGTACTGATTGTTAGAAAGCTTAGTTCCGGTTAAAACATCTCCGGAAATAATTCTAACATCATCTGATACCTGACCGATTAAATCTGAAGAATTAGCTCCAATTTTAATCTTATAATATTTATGATCTTTAGCTTCACTACCAGTTAAAGCGATGGTTCTATCTGCATGGTACTGCCCTGTTAAAAAGACATTTCCAATAATAGCAACATCTTCTGCACCTACAGCCCAAACTCTTTCCCCCATATTAATAGGATCTATTTTATGGATCTGGATACCAACATTTCCTGCCGGATGAGGACCAGAAACCTTATGAAGCTCTACTCCAGTTATTCCTTTTAGAATCGCTTCGGAAGAATCATCTACTGAAAGATGTACCTTTCCTGAGGTTAATTTCTGAAGTGCGTTAACTCCTTCTTGGAAAGCCGCAACTTTATCCTTCAGGACAAAACCAAAATCTGCCGATAATGGAGCTGTACTAACAGTAGAAATAAAGATCGCTTTTGGAGTATCCTCTGGGGAAGCAACAATATCGTAAGGCCGTTGATTTAAAAATGCACCACAGCCACTTTCGAAAATGCGATTTTTCACAGCTTCTGCAGTAGCACTTGTAGCGTTCATTTTTCCAAAATCCTTAAAACTATCTTTAGGATCTGCATCTACGATAACCTCAATAATTCGGCGCTTTTCTGCTCGTTTAATTTCTTTAAGAGTTCCACTAACCGGAGAAGTGAACGTTAAATTCTCATCGTATTTTGAAGAGAATAAAACATCACCTGCCAAAACTGTAGCCCCTTCTTTAAGAGCCATTTTTGGAACAACCGAGTGAAAATCTGGTGGTTTAATGGCGTAAGTCTTGGACCTTGGGGCCTCAACAACTTGTTTTTCCGCCTCCCCTTTTAAACGTAGAGTAAGCCCTCTTTTAATTCGAATGTCTTTTGACATAGGATGGAGTGTATATTAAATTTATTTTTTTAAGTGTGCAAATTTACTAATTTTAACCCTACAACTCCCAAAGAAATTACATATTTTTCAGAGTAACACTTGTTAAAGTCCCTTGGTAGAATAAAGGGAATAGATTTTGTAATTGCCTTAAATCTAATAACTATTTAAATGAAGAAAATTCTTAGCTTGTTTTGTTTTCTTTGGATAACGCTTTCGATTGCTCAGGTACAAGTAGAAGTTTTGCCTCCCAATTATATTAAAACAATCATTTTTAAAGGCAATTCTAATGTTACCGGGAACCCTGTGCTTCAATTAGGTGAAACTCTTAATTTAGAATTTGATGATATTATTGGAGACGAAGCCAATTATTACTATATAATCGAGCATTTTAATTACGATTGGACCCCTTCAGAATTAAAAAAATCTGAATATTTAAATGGATTCGATAATGTGAGAATCAATAATTATAATAACTCCTATAACACCTTACAAGGATACACTCATTACAGCTTAAGTATTCCTAATAAAGACACTCAATCTTTAAATGTTAGCGGGAATTACTTATTGAAGGTTTTAAATGAGAACGACGAATTGGTTTTTTCTAGAAAGTTTATGGTATATCGGCCAATTGCTCAGGTTAAGGTTGCCGTTAAAAGATCGAGGGATCTCAAATATATTAATTCGAGACAGGTGGTTAACTTCAGTATAAATTCTCCGGAATTTTTAATTAGAAATCCAGAATCTACCATAAAAGTACTTATTACTAAAAATCATAATTTAAAGTCGGCGATAGAGAACATCAAGCCGCAATATACCATTGGAAATGAGCTGATTTATAAATACGATCAGGAAACTTCTTTTCAAGCAGGGAACGAATATTTACAATTTGACAGTAAAGACATTCGATCTACAACTTTAGACATTGGGCGAATAGAATTGAATGAACTCTATAGTCATTTTCTTTTTACAGACAGGTCTAGGATTACTGAGCCGTATACTTATAATCCAGATATCAATGGGCAATTTGTAATTCGCACGCTACAAGGTGAAAATTCTGCAATTGAAGCAGAGTATGTTTGGACACATTTTAAACTTCAAAATTACGATCCTTTGGACGGAGGAGAACTTCACTTATACGGTGCATTTAATAATTTCGAGTTAGATGATTCTACTTTGATGAAATACAACAAAGTAAGCGGGGTTTACGAAAATACCATGCTCACCAAGCAAGGCTTTTATAATTATAAATATGTGCATTTAACTAAGGATGGATTCTTAGATGAAGGATTTATTAGTGGAAATTTTGAAGTAACTGAAAACGAATACCAAGTTTTAGTGTATTTTAGAGACTTGGGAGCAAGATTCGACCAAATTATTGGTTTTGGAAATGCGAGTTCCCTGAATATTTCTAACTAACCAACATTCAAAATATTTAGCTTATGAAGAGCGAACGCTCCTTAACTAAATACCGTGGTCTTCATTGTCTTAATTGCAATCATCCTTTAGACATAAGCGACAAATATTGCAATAACTGCGGCCAATTAAATAGTACCAAAAAACTGTCTTTTAACGACTTTTTCTTGGAATTCTTCGCCGGAATCTTCTCTTATGATTCCAGAATGAGAAGAACCCTGAGCACACTTATTTTTCGTCCAGGGAAAATATCCAAAGATTATATTAATGGTATGCGCACGCGTTACGCCAATCCATTTCGATTCTTTTTAAGTGTTGCCATTATATTTTTTGTTATTTGGAGTTTTACATTTCAGTCCACAAACTTTAGTGCTTTTTCGGACAACACACCCGAGATGAATTTGGATCGGTTATCTGAAGAGGAAAAGAAAGAGTTAAACGAAGAGCTTAAAAAAATTCCTTTTGGAAAAGATATCGACTTAGACTCTATTGTGACCAACAAACCCATAGAGAAAATCAAGGACTACAATTATAAAGACCACTATCTAACACAAGAGCAGCTGGATTCTTTAAATTTCGGAAAATCATTATTTAAACAAATAGGTCTCTACTCTGAATTTTACAATCAAACCAATGTTCTGGATCCGGTTGAAGCAATAGACAGCTTAGAACACACCAATAAATTTTTGAACAGATATTTATATAGAAAGGCAGTAGATACTCAGATTATAAAGAAAAATCCAAAGGTGTTTTTTGATTATCTTATTAGTAAATCTCCCTTTATTATATTTTTCTACTTACCGGTTTTCGCATTGATTATTTGGCTTTTCTATTTCTACAAGCCTATTAATTACATGGAGCATTTAGTTTTTACATTCCATGTTCAAAGTACATTTTTCGTATTTGTGCTTATAGGCTTACTAATAGATCTTATTTTCAAAACAGATTTGTTTACAACTTTAGTGCTTTTCTTATTTCTTTTCTATTTATATAAGGCGTTGCGGAACTTCTATAAAGAAGGCAGGTTTGTAACGATTGTTAAATTTATGGCTCTAAATTTTATATTTCTTACATTAGCTGTAATCGCAGCGATAATTTCTGCGCTTACTTTTTTCGCAATTAGATAATTATGGTTCAAAAAGTTACATGTGGAATTAAAATTTCCGTTGAAACCAATTTCGAAGGCACATTTTATAAGAATTATAAAATCCACTTTGCTTTTGGTTATCAGATAACTATTGAAAATCAGAGTAAAGATTCGGTGCAATTAACTTCCAGGTTCTGGAATATTAAAGATGCTCTCAAGGATACCGAAATCGTACAAGGAGAAGGAGTTATAGGAAAAAAGCCAATTTTAAAGCCCGGCGAAACTCATACCTATAGTAGTGGCTGCTTGCTTTCTGCTCCATTTGGCTCTATGAGTGGATATTATACCATGACTAATTTTACAACTTCAAAAAAGATCAAAGTCGCAATTCCTTCCTTCAAATTAGGCGCTCCTTTTGCATTGAATTAGCCTCATTAAGGCAATTTAAAACAACTTCCTTTTCATTTTATTTTAAACATTTCCTTTTCGAAATAATGCGCAGGAAAAGCACTCCTGTTTTAAAATTCTATTTCAATTTTATTTTCATCTCTTAAATCCATAAACCGCATTTTAGTCGAATCCTGAGCACCTTCAATTTGAGTGATATTTTGAGTTTTTACAAATCCCCTATTCATTATTACGTCTATTTCTGGATTTCCAACTCCTGCTGAAGCATGAAAATTCCATAGTGATTTTGCATCGAGACTATTTTCTTTCTGAAATTCATCAAACCAGCTTTCTCTCATTTTTTTCATTTCAGAAGAATATAAAGGTGACGACGACCAAATATGAGATTTTAGATCTAAATCTTTAAAGTGCTTTACACCACCATCCCAAACAAGTTCCAGAAAACGTAATTCAGTATTCCAATCTACTGCCACTATTGTAAAAGGTTCAATATTTTTGAAGTTATAGTTTTCTATTGCCTCATCAATAGAAATTGCTTCTAAAAGATCCTTTACCACCACGCCCCTACTTAAACGATAGCTATCCTCCTTGATGTGCGGTTTAAACTCTCCATTCAGCAAACATATTAATCGATTTCGCTCACTTACACCTATCCAGGTTCCTCCCGCCAATTTATCTTTTGGGTAGAGCATTTTTATTCCGTTTTCAGAATAAAACTTTGGAGAAATCGCTTCCCTTTCTGCAGCTTCATCTCTATTAGAAGTGAGAATGAAACCGTTTCTTTTGTTGGAAATAGGAAGCAAGGTTACTGTACACATAGGTTTGGTATATACTAGCTAATTTACAACTTCTTCACCTAATTCATCGTCGAACTTCTCTAGTTGAAACACAAGGTATCTCGGTTAATTTTTTCTATATTTACGGCCATAAAATTGAATAAAAACATCTAAAAAATAATTATGGGAAAAGGATTTTTTCAAGTTCCGACAGCGATTAACGATCCAATAAAATCGTATGCTCCGGGATCACCTGAAAGAGAGGAAGTATTACTTACTTATAAAGATATGTATAATGAAAAAATGGATGTTCCATTGTACATAGGTTCCGAGGAGATACGCACAGGAGATACTATGAGTATGAATCCTCCACATGATCATAAACACGATCTTGGTAAATTTCATTTAGCCAAGAAAAAACATATAGAACAAGCAATTGAGACAGCTCTTGAAGCAAGAACGGCCTGGGCAGAATTACCTTGGGAGCAAAGAGCGGCGGTGTTTTTAAAAGCAGCGGCTTTAGTAGCCGGACCATATAGATCAAGAATCAATGCTGCAACAATGATTGGGCAATCAAAAACGATTTTTCAAGCAGAGATCGATTCTGCATGTGAATTGGTAGACTTCTTGACTTTTAACGTAGAATATATGGCTCAAATTTATGAAGAGCAACCAGAATCTGCACCGGGAGTTTGGAATAGATTGGAATATCGCCCTTTAGAAGGATTTGTATATGCTATTACTCCTTTCAACTTTACAGCTATTGCCGGAAATCTTCCTGCAAGTGCTGCATTAATGGGAAATACAGTAGTTTGGAAACCTAGTGATAGTCAAATATTTTCTGCACAAGTTATCATGGAAGTTTTCCAAGAAGCAGGAATACCTCCGGGAGTAATCAATATGGTAATGGGAGATCCGGTTATGATCACCGATACGGTATTGGCAAGTCCAGATTTTGCAGGAGTTCATTTCACTGGAAGTACAAGCGTATTTAAAGGAATTTGGGCAAAAATTGGTGCAAACATAGATACGTACAAGACATATCCACGAATAGTTGGAGAAACAGGTGGTAAAGATTTTATCCTTGCCCACCCATCTGCGAATGCAAAACAAGTTTCTACTGCAATTACAAGAGGAGCTTTTGAATTTCAAGGGCAAAAATGTAGTGCCGCTTCCAGAGCATATATTCCAAAAAGCCTTTGGGCAGATGTGAAAAAATATTTGGTAGCCGATGTGAATTCATTTAAAATGGGTTCTCCTGAGGATATGAGTAATTTTATTACCGCTGTGATCCATGAAGGTTCTTTTGATAAATTGGCGAAGTATATAGACCAAGCTAAAAAAGACAAAAACGCTGAGATCGTTGTAGGTGGAAATTATGACAAATCCAAAGGATGGTTTATTGAACCAACAGTTATACTAACCACAGATCCTCATTATACAACAATGGAAACAGAGTTGTTTGGTCCAGTAGTGACTATTTATGTATATGATGACAATAAATGGAAAGAAACTTTAAAGTTAGTTGATGAAACAAGCATCTATGCTTTAACAGGAGCAGTCCTTTCTGGAGATAGATATGCGGCAGCACAAGCAACTCAGGCATTACAAAATTGTGCGGGTAACTTCTACATTAACGATAAATGCACAGGAGCTGTTGTTGGTCAACAACCTTTTGGAGGAGCAAGAGCAAGTGGAACAAACGATAAAGCAGGTTCTAAACTTAATTTATTAAGATGGGTCTCTCCACGCTTAATTAAAGAAACCTTTGTAACACCTACAGATTATAGGTATCCCTTTTTAGGAGAATAATCAGTAAGTATATTTAATATTGTAAGCCGCAAATTTGAAGTTTGCGGCTTTTTTAATATTTAAAATATGTGGAGGAATACTATATTGATTTATAGGGTAAGTTGAAAGTAATAGAAAATTTTTATATGGAAAGAATAATTCTAGAATTCGATCGGAGAACTATAATTCACTTCTCAATAAAATTAGTTCCAAAAATTTAGAAAAAAGAGTTATAATGAAAATTGTAATTTAACATTTAAGTAAGAAAACAGCATCTAAAAAAATTAACAAGTAAAAACCTACATTAACATGCTTTTTTATTTAAAAAAAGTTATAAATCACATATTTAGTGTGTTTTAGCTAAAATTTTTACCTTTTATCTAAACCGTTTATAAACATTCTGCGTACATTTGGTAGCTGTTATAAACAAAATTATATGGGAAAAATTACCCTGATGGTTAGAACCATTGCTTATTTGTTACTAATATTTGGTTCTTCTAACTATATTTTCGGAATAAATTCTTCAAATTTAGATAATGATTTTTCTAATACTGGAGAAGTTTTTGCCTTATTGGTTGAATCTAGGGATATAGTATCTTTAGAATTGAACAATTCTGGATTGGAAACATTCACGGCAACCAATTGTAAAACAACTTCTACTAATGACTCGGTATATTTTGCAAAACCTACTATAGCTTTGCAAACTATACCCACAATATGCAAAGGTAAACCGACCGTAAATCTTTCGTATACTGGAACTACTCAAAGCCCTACTAAATATTCGATTATTTTTAGTGCGACCGCTAAGGCTCAAGGATTTTCAGATGTTATTGATAAATCTCATACATTTAACTCAGGAGGAGGAGAAGGAAATATCTCAATTAACATTCCTTCTGGAGCAGGTAATGGAACGTATACTGCCACTTTTTTTGTTAGCAATACAGAAAAAGGTGATGATAAAACCATCACGATTACTATAAGTGATAATCAAGACCCAACAATTACAGCACCAGCAAATGTTTCAGCAAATACAGACTCAGGAAAATGTACTGCCACGGGGG
>NZ_AJLT01000008.1 GCF_000258765.1 Gillisia marina | reverse complement strand
TTTTATATAATTGTTCAGATTAATTCTCTTCAGGAATCTCCTCTTCTTTATTTTTATTTTCTCTTTTTTCTGTTCGCTTTCTTCTTCTATCACCTTCATAAGAATCATCTAGATATTCATCTTCCTTATGTAAATCTAATCTATAAGAAACTCCTGCAGCCACTTGCCATCTGTCCGGTGTATTCTTAAAGTTGATCAATCCTGAAACATCAAATTGAAGATCATCTGTTAATAAATACGCAACTCCGGTTCTAACGATATCATCTGCATAAATATCACTTATAATCCCTTGATACTCTAAAAAACCTGCAAATTTTGGAGTGAAAGCATGTGTAAGAGTAACCATTCCGGTATAGGTGGGAAAGTCTTCAGTTAACTTATCTAAAATAATGTTTGTTACTAAAACCCAACTTCCCGTCCAATTATGTTGGGTGATAAGTGCAACCTTAGGAGTGATTGCCTTTTCTCCTTCATATAAAAAGGGATTTGTTGATTGAGAAATATTGGCGCCTGCATAAACGGATATTGCGGGTATTAAAGTTTTCCATTTAAATCGCTGATTCGCCTTCCAGCTATATAAATTCGGTTTATCAGGCTTTATAGTTCTACTTGGGTCGAATATTAAATATTTCGCACCCAAAGTATTTGTCTTGAAATTTCGAGTCTTAAACTCTACATCATTGGCACCAATTCTTATAAACTTCTCATTGTCTTCAAAAGAACCAATTAAACTTATTTCCAAGGCTTCAAAAAACAATCCATAACGCAAAGAATAATCGGCGCCTAAAATATCTGTACTTGTACGTAATAAGGTGTGGTCATCATTTCCATAATAACCCCCGGCTTCTATTTGAATAACTCCCGTACCCACAGAAAATGCGCCTTGAGAGGCTCCAGGTCTATTTGAGTTTATGGTTTCGGTATATTGGGCAAAGGTTGTTAAACCAGATATTAAAAATAAAAAGATGGTAACTATTTTGATTGGAAAGTATTTCATAAAGTTGTTGTTAGTCTAATCAAATATAGAAGAATTTATTATTTTTTTATCGATATAAATACCCTATTTCTCTCATCAGAATAGTAATTTTGCAGAAACTATATACAAATGCACGAAGCATCATTTGAAAGTATTTTGAAAACCGTATTAATAATTCTGTTAATATATTTCGGTTTTAAAATTTTTATAAAATGGTTTGGGCCACTCATCTTAAAGTGGTTTCTTAAACGTATCGGACAAAAGTTTCAAGAACAATTTACAGGTCCAACAGCTCCTAAAACAAAAAAGAAAGGAAAAGTTGAGATAGATTCAGATATTCCTAAAGCAAGTAAATCCAATAAAAAAGTAGGGGAGTACATCGATTTCGAAGAAATTGATTAATTTTCGTTCCTATTAAATTCTATCTATGTTTAGATCTTTAAAAGGTTTTTTACCACATATTCTTGTGGTTTTTGGTTTTATCATAATTTCTCTAGCTTATTTTAGTCCAGTTCTACAAGGAAAAGAAATTTTCCAAAGCGATATTGTTCAGTATACCGGAATGGCAAAGGAGCAAAATGACTTTAGAGCCCAAACCGGGGAAGAGCCTTATTGGACAGATGCTGCTTTTGGAGGAATGCCAACCTATCAATTAGGAGCTTATTATCCTCATAATTATATTAAAAAATTAGATGCTGCGTTACGGTTTTTACCGCGGCCGGCAGATTATTTGTTTTTATATTTTATAGGGTTTTACATCCTATTGTTAGTCTTAAAACTAGATTACAAACTGGCATTTCTGGGGGCATTAGCTTTCGGATTTTCAACATATCTTATAATTATTCTTGGGGTTGGGCATAATGCGAAAGCCCATGCAATCGCCTACATGCCAATGGTACTTGCCGGAATTCTGTTATGTTTCCGAAATAAATATATCGGTGGATTTCTGCTATTATCTTTTGCAATGGCATTGGAAATTGGTGCAAATCACTTTCAGATGACCTATTATTTATTGATGCTCGTTTTAGTATTGGGATTGGTCTACTTAATAGATGCCTTCAGAAAAAAAACAATTACCACATTTTTTCAAAGCTTTGGGAGTGATGGTACTTGCTGTCTTATTGGCAATTGCTACTAATGCAACAAATTTGATGGCAACCCAAGAGTATACTCAGTATAGTACTCGAGGCAATACTGGCTTAAGTATTACTGCTGAAGGGAAAGAAAAGGAAACCGCTGGGTTGAATTATGAATATATCACCGAATATAGCTATGGAATTGTAGAAACTCTGAATCTCTTTATTCCTAGATTTATGGGTGGCTCCAGTTCTGAGAAGCTTGACGAGGATTCTGAAATGTACAAGCAATTATTGCGAATGGGTGCTTCACCTGCTCAGGCTAAAGATTTTGCGGAGAGTGCACCAACCTACTGGGGAAAACAACCTTTTGTTGGAGCACCGGCGTATATTGGAGCTAGTATTATATTTTTATTTGTTTTTGCCTTATTTCTAATAAAAGGAAGACTAAAATGGTGGATCGTAGGCGGAATCATCTTGTCTCTCATCTTGTCTTGGGGAAAGAACTTTGGTTTTGTAACTGAATTTTTTATAGATTTTGTGCCGCTTTATAATAAGTTTAGAGCAGTATCCTCCATCCAGATTATTGCCGAATTATGTATTCCTATTCTTGCAGTTTTCGGCTTGCATAAACTCTTCAATAGTTTTGAAGCTGAGGAAGAAAAAATGCACGCTTTAAAATGGGCAACTATAATTACTGCCGGTTTTACATTAGTATTGCTTGTTTTGAAATCGGCATTATTTAGTTTTAGTGGAGGAAGTGACTCGGTTTATATTGAACAAATGGGAATAGAGTTCGTGCGAGCTTTAAAAGAAGATAGAATGTCTATTTTCACTGCTGATGCTATAAGATCCCTTATTTTGGTATTTATCGCTGCCGGGTTTATTTATGCCTATTTAAAAAAGCTTGCGAATAAGAATTTGATACTTCTTGGTTTTATCTTTTTGATCTTATTCGATCTTGTTGGAGTAGATAGAAGATATGTAAATAGCGATGATTTTGTTGCTGCAAGAGTTATGAATAAACCTTTTCAGAAAACCGCTGCAGATGCACAAATCTTAGAAGACAAAGGGCATTTTAGAGTTTTCGATTTAGCTGAAAGTCCTTTCAATACAGGAAGAACTTCCTATTTTCATAATTCTATTGGTGGCTATCATGCTGCCAAACCTGGAAGAATTCAAGATTTATTCGATTTTTATATTTCAAAAAATAATTTGCCGGTGCTCAATATGCTTAATGTAAAGTATATTATTGTGCCTACAGAGGAAGGACCTATCTCGCAAGAAAATCCTAATGCCTTTGGAAATGTTTGGTTTGTTGAAAATATAAAATGGGTAAATTCTCCAGATGAAGAAATTTTAAGTTTGGCAGATACCAATCTAAGAGCTACTGCGATAATTAACTCTGAATTTAAAACTCCTGAGTTGACAGCGAGTAAAGCACAAGATTCTACTGCCAGTATAAAGCTGATTTCACAAAAACCGAATGAAATAGTTTTTAAATCTAATTCTTCTAAAGATCAATTCGCTGTATTTTCTGAAATGTATTATGAACATGGTTGGAAAGCGTATATAGGTGATAACGAAGTGCCACATTACAATGTAAATTATGTTTTAAGAGGAATGCAAGTTCCTGCAGGTGAACATATAATTACTTTTAAATTTGAACCACAAGTTATTAAAACGGGAAGTAGTATTGCACTTGCCAGTTCAATTTTGCTTGGACTTTTAACTCTTGGCGGAATATTCTTTTTATTTAAGGAGAAAGAATAACTGATTTTTATTTACAGGAACTAAAGTGCCATTATGAAAAAAGTTTTAATTATAACTTATTATTGGCCACCCGCTGGAGGTCCAGGGGTACAACGCTGGTTGAAATTTGTAAAATATTTACGGGATTTTGATATAGAGCCTATTGTGTATGTTCCAGAAAATCCTGATTATCCAATTGTGGATAATAGTCTTTTAAAAGAAATTCCGAAGGGTGTTACCATCCTGAAAAAGCCGATTTTCGAGCCTTATTTTTTAGCTAAGCTGTTTTCTAAAAAGGAAACTTCCACAATTAGTAGCGGAATTATCAAAGAAGAGAAAACTCAAAATTTTCTTCAAAAGCTATTTTTATATATCCGTGGAAATTTCTTTATTCCGGATGCGCGGAAATTTTGGATCAAGCCTTCTGTAAAATTTCTTTCTACTTATCTTTCTGAAAACAAAATAGATGCAATTATAACCACCGGCCCACCGCACAGTTTACATCTTATTGGTCTTGGTTTGAAGAAAAAGTTAGAACTAAAATGGTTTGCAGATTTTCGTGATCCTTGGACCGAAATTGGCTATCATAAAAAGTTAAAATTATCTGTATCAGCCGAAGCTAAACATGTTGCTTTAGAAACAGAGGTGCTATCCACTGCAGATCATATAATTACTACTAGTTTTTCAACCCAAGATGAATTCAATGTGAAAACCAATAAGCCGGTAAGCGTCATTACAAATGGTTATGATATTAGTGCTGAGAATTCTACGGAACTTGATAAAAAATTTACATTAGCACATATTGGATCTTTACTTTCTGTTAGAAATCCTGAAAACCTTTGGAAAGTCTTGCAAGAATTGACTTCAGAAAACAATGATTTTAAAGAAGACTTTGTTTTAAAATTAGTTGGGAAGGTAAGTGATGATGTTTTGAGTTCAATTAAAAGTTACGGATTAGAGCCTAATTTAGAATTACCGGGTTATGTTTCGCACC
Source organism: Gillisia marina (assembly GCF_000258765.1). Taxonomy (GTDB): domain Bacteria; phylum Bacteroidota; class Bacteroidia; order Flavobacteriales; family Flavobacteriaceae; genus Gillisia; species Gillisia marina. Next base: position 51,169 of record NZ_AJLT01000008.1, on the reverse strand, counting down.
AAAAGGCAAATTTTTTTCAGCAAACTTCGCAGGTATTGCTATTAATAGAAATTGATAGTCTTGAAACCAAAGGAATTATTCCTGGAAAACTTTTTGAATATTTGGCTGCAAGACGACCAATCCTAGCATTAGGCCCAAAGGATTGGGATGTAGAGAATATATTAGGCGAAACCAATGCCGGAACTTACTTTGGCTATAAGGATGAAGAGAGTTTAAAAGCACATATTTTGAGTATGTATAAATTATATAAAACTCAGCAATTAAAGGTAAGCTCTATAAATACTGAAAAATATAGTCGGAAGAATCTTACCGGGGAATTGGCTAAACTTTTAAAAGAGTAGATTTAACTAATGGGAGTTATAATTAAGCAGTCTTTTAAAAATATGATCACGACCTACTTTGGGTTTGGGATCGGGGCGATTAATACACTTTTTTTGTTTACTTATTTTCTGGAAAAAGAGTATTACGGACTTGTTAGTTTTTTATTATCTGCTGCTAATCTCGTTTGGCCATTTATGGCATTTGGGGTTCATAATACGCTTGTAAAATTTTACACTTCTTATAAAACAAAAGAAGAAAAAGATAAATTATTAAACCTAATACTGCTTCTTCCGCTTGGGGTGTCCATTTTGTTGGGTCTTTTAGGGGTTTTTAGTTATAAATGGTTGTTGGCTTACTTTGAAGCCGGTAACCAGCTCGTACAGCCTTATATTTGGCTTATCTTTATAATAGCTTTTGCTACGGCCTATTTCGAAGTTTTCTTTGCTTGGTCTAAAATCAACTATCAGAGTGTCTTTGGTAATTTTATGAAAGAAGTGTTTCATAGAATATGTATCACCATATTATTATTATTAGTTTATTTTTCAATAATTTCTGTGGAATATTTTATATATGCCATGGTCTTGGTTTTCGTGTTCAGGGCGATCGCCATGCAGCTATATGCATTCTCACTTTACAAGCCGAAATTTAATTTTTCATTACCAAGTAACTTAAGTACTGTTCTCAAATATTCAGCACTAATACTAATTGCAGGATCCGTGGCTACAATTTTATTAGATCTCGATAAGGTGATGATAGAACATTATCTGCCAATTGAAAATGTAGCTATCTACGGGATTGCGGTTTATATCGCTACTGTAATTTCAGTGCCTCAAAAGGCGATGCATCAAATTATCCATCCGCTCACAGCAAGTTTGCTAAATAGCAACGATAAAAAGTCGTTGGAAAATTTATACAAACGAAGCTCACTCACCTTACTAGTAGTGAGTGCGCTAATTTTTGTGCTGATTATTATAAACATCAATCAACTTTATTTATTGATTCCGCAGGAATATCAAATAAGCACAGTCATCATATTACTTTTAGCAATAGTGAAATTGTTCGACAATATGTTGGGTAATAATAACAGCATCCTTTTTAATTCTGATTATTATAGATTAGTACTCATATTTGGCGTTATACTCTCCATTATAGCCTTCGTTTTAAATTTGCTTTTAATTCCAGTTTACGGAATATTAGGTGCTGCAATGGCCAGTTTTTTGGCTTTTGCAGTGTACAATGTTTCAAAATTATTGATCGTTCTTAATAAATTTAAAATGCAACCGTTTACGCTTCAAACCCTTATTATTTTACTATTTACAGGAGGCTTAACTGCTATTTTTTATTTCTGGGAATTTCAATTTCATCCGATTTTAAATATTCTTTTGAAATCTACTATGGCAACCGCGATCTATGGATTGGTAGCGCTTCGGTTTAATTTTTCCGAAGATATAAATCATTTAGTAAGAAAGTATATAGGTAATAAGTAAGGATTTTTTAAAATTATCCTATTGTTTGTAACGTTTACATGGTTTTACTTACCTATTTATATAAATAATTAATTATGAACTCACACGAAGTAGATTATCAAATATTTGGAGAAGAAATGCAATATGTAGAATTGGAGTTAGATCCCAACGAAGCAGTAATTGCCGAAGCCGGTAACTTTATGATGATGGATAGCGGGATTAAAATGAACACTATTTTTGGAGACGGCTCTAAGCAAAATGAAGGATTTCTTGGCAAAGTTCTCGGCGCCGGGAAAAGATTACTTACCGGTGAGAGCTTATTCATGACTATTTTTTCCAACGAAGTTTCAGGTAAGAAAAAAGTGAGTTTTGCATCTCCTTATCCAGGAAAAATACTGCCTTTAGATCTTATTAAGTATGGCGGGAAATTCATTTGCCAAAAAGATGCTTTCTTATGCGCTGCAAAAGGTGTCTCTATTGGAATCGAATTCAGTAGAAAATTAGGAAGAGGTTTCTTGGGGGGAGAAGGTTTTATCATGCAAAAGGTGGAAGGCGACGGAATGGCATTTGTTCATGCCGGTGGAACCATGGCTCGTAAGGAATTAAAAGTTGGTGAGAAAATATGCGTTGATACGGGCTGTATTATTGGTTTTACGCAAGATGTGAATTATGACATCGAGTTTGTTGGAGGTATTAAAAATACAATTTTTGGTGGCGAGGGTTTATTTTTTGCAACACTTACGGGACCTGGAGTTGTCTATGTGCAATCGTTACCATTTAGTAGATTAGCAAATAGAGTGCTTCAAGCAGCTCCTCAAGCTGGCGGAAAAGATAAAGGAGAAGGCAGTTTATTAGGGGGTATTGGAGACGTTTTGAGCGGCGATAATAGATTCTAAATCTATTAAATCACAATCAGCATTGCGAAGCTGTCGAATTTTTACTATATTGGATAGGATTTAATAAAAACTGCCTATAGTACAATTCTACTTTTACTTAAATTAAATCAACAACTTAAAACAGTATCAACATATGGCGAGAGCGATGTTTGAATACACCAAAACAATTCTTGATAAAGTGAGTTTTGATGCGGTGTTATTCTGTAAAGAAGTTAAAAAAGCGATTCAAAGATTGCTTCCTCATGAAATTGAGGAATTAAAAATTTGGATACTTTCTTTAACTCGGCAGAATCCAGAACTTAATCAATGTTTAATATATCTAAACTAAAAGATCGGCCAATTGGCCGATCTTTTAGTTTGTAACATTCTTTCTCTTATTTAAGGGACTAATGATCTTTACATTTTGGAAAGCGATTGCACCTTTAATTACGCCCGCTATGGTGGTGCGAAGGGCTTCTATAATCTGCATTTTCAACTCACTTTTAGTGTAAATTAAACTCACTTCTCTTGCAGGGACAGGTTCTTCAAACATTTTTAGTCTATTACGTTCTTTATCTCCAAGATCCATTGTATGCAAATAAGGCAATAAAGTCATTCCTAAACCTTCATTTGCCAATTTTATAAGAGTTTCAAAACTTCCACTTTCTAATTGAAAATGATCCCCATCATAATTCCTAGAGGCTTTACATAAGTTGATGATCCCATCTTTAAAACAATGTCCATCCTCTAAAAGCAACATATCATCTATATCTAAATTTTCAACATTTAAATTAGCATCTGTTGCTAATCTATGTCCTTCCGGAATATATCCTACAAAAGGCTCATAATATAGCACCTGTTCTTTTATACCGTCTAATTCTAAAGGCGTTGCCGCTATAGCAGCATCTAAGTGTCCTTCATTTAGGCGTTCAATAATTGCTTCCGTATTTAATTCTTCAATTTTAAGCTTAACCTTTGGGTATTTCTTTATAAAATTATTCAAAAACATAGGCAAGAGGGTTGGCATTATGGTGGGAATAATTCCCAATCTAAATGTACCACCAATAAAGCCCTTCTCTTGATCTACGATGTCCTGAATACGATCGCTCTCATTAACTATATTTCGCGCCTGATTAACAATTTTTCTTCCGGTTTCGGTTAATTGAATGGGTTTCTTAGTACGGTCGAAAATCTTAACGCCAAGTTCGTCTTCTAATTTTTGAATTTGCATACTCAAGGTAGGTTGAGTTACAAAAACTTTAAGTGCGGCTTTTGTAAAATTTTGGTGTTCTGCAACGGCTAGAACATATTGAAGCTGAGTTATAGTCATATAATAGAATTAATACGAACGCAAAGGTATTGATTTATTCTATTCTAAATTATAATTCAGCTTCATTTATCTATTGTTAGTTTGTCAACTTTAAAGTCATGTTTAGGGACTCATCTGCAAACTCAAATTTAGCATCTGTCCAAAGTGGTGGCCCGTAGTCATTGATCTTGTTATTAGAAATTCCATAAGGCTCTAGAGGCATTCCGGTTGGTTCAAAGTCCATTTGTTCGTTGTCATTTTTATCATGAAAACAAGAAATAGCGTAAGTTCCCGGGGGAAGATCTTTAAATACTACACTTGCTACTCCATCTATAATTTCACTTTTAGCATAATAATCTGGCCTAGCTTTCAAAAAGGTGTTTTCAGAATAAACTCCGATAAGGATGGATCCGTCGTCACTTTTTATGTTTTCTACCTTAACAGAAATCTCTGGGGATGCATCGGTTTGAGCATAAAATAATTGACTTAATAGTAATGCGATTAATACAGCAATAGTTTTCATAATTTATAGTTTTAAGAAGTTATAGCATCAAATGTAGTCGTAGTTCTCAAATTATAAATATTTGATTTACTGAATTGTATGTATTTAAAGATGAATTGAATGATTAATGATTTGTCATTTCGAAAAAGCGAGGAGAAATCACTATAAAATGAGATTCCTCCTCATTCTTCGTTCGGAATGACAGCAATTATCTTTAAAAAAATCTTTAAGAACGGATTAAAGGAAATTCTTAAGTCTAAAACGTTTTAAAAAATCTTAGCTTAAGTTTACTTTATAATCTCCACGGTCATCGGGATATTAATTAATGGCCATTCTCCCTCACCAATAGGTTGTTCAGCAATTTTATCTACTACATCCATTCCTTTTATCACTCTGCCATACACCGTATGATCATTATCTAAATGATGTGCGCCTCTATTGCTTTGCACTATAAAGAATTCAAATGGTGATGATGCTTTACTAACGTTCTGTTCTGCATATTTAGCCGCCGAAAATGCACCTCGGGAATGTCTATGCCCGGCCTTAAATTCACTTGGGATTAAATAAGATCCCATATTATTCCTCTTAATACTAGTTTCCTTATTATCTGAATTTCCTCCTTGAATTACAAATCCATTCGCGACTCTATGAAAAAAGGTACCGTTAAAATAGCCTTCCTTTATCAATAAAATCATATTGGCTCTGTGTAAAGGTGTGTCGTTATAAAGCAATATATCAATATCGCCAAAGCTGGTACTAATTCTAATTTTATTCTCTGGATGCTTTTTACCGTATTCAGTTAAAAACGGAATTAACTCTTCCTGGACAAGCATTGGTTCCTCATGTAGAAATAGTTTATCCTTATTTTTCTTGGGTGCAGTATTTATATTTTCTGAAGAGTCCTTTACCTTTGTAGTAGTGTTGGATGCTGGTGTTTTTGCATTCTTGATCTTCGATTTTTGTGTATCTTCACAACTTGCAAAAAAAAAGGATTAGAAAAGCGAAAAGGAAAGAAATTTGTCGTGGCATGAATTTTACTGAATTTACATATAAAATATCAAATTTAAAGAATTTAGAACTTCCAGGCGTGGAGGCTCAGCATAAATTGGCTCCATTATTACGTATAAAGGAATTAGCCGATACAGATATACTTGCAAAAAAACCAAGCAAGGCCGGGGTAATGGCATTATTTTATCCGAACAAAGATGAAATTACCAATCTCGTTTTAATTTTAAGAAAGACCTATAAAGGAGTACATTCTAATCAGGTTGGGTTTCCTGGTGGTCGCTTAGAGAATTCCGATAAAAATTTAAAATATACAGCATTAAGAGAAACAGAGGAGGAGGTTGGAATTCCACAATCTGAAGTTCGTGTATTAAAGAAATTAACCAAGTTATATATTCCACCAAGTAATTTTTGGGTACATCCATATGTCGGAGTTGTAGACAGAACTCCTGAATTTATTCCTCAAGAATCTGAAGTAGAAAAAATTTTAGAAGTGAATTTGGACCATTTTATGGATGAAAAAAACTTGATCTCTCAAGAATTAAGCACTTCTTATGCTAAAAATATCCAAGTTCCCGCATTTTCCTTGAATGGCCACGTAGTTTGGGGAGCAACCGCAATGATGTTAAGTGAATTAAAGGATTTATTGAAGCTTAGCCTTTAAAGTTTATTACTATCTTTGAATTCTTTAAGATAAGATTAACAAATTAAGATTAATACATGGGATTATTGTCTAGGAATCCATTTGGACATTATCTATATATCAAAAAGTGGCTAATTCGTATTTTTGGCGTTTTATCACATAGGCGTTATAGAGGTTTTAATGAACTTCAAATTGAAGGCTCCGAGATTATTAAAAACCTTCCGGATACCAATGTACTATTCGTTTCTAATCATCAAACATATTTTGCAGACGTTACAGCGATGTTTCATGTTTTTAATGCGAGCTTGAGTGGAAGAGTAGATTCAATTAAAAACGTTGGTTATTTGTGGCAGCCTAAACTCAATCTTTATTATGTAGCTGCTAAAGAAACGATGCAGGCTGGACTTCTAACAAGAATAATGGCCTATGCCGGAGCAATCACAGTAGAGAGAACCTGGCGCTCTAAGGGCCAGGATATAAAAAGAGATGTAAATACGGAAGACACCGATAATATAGGAACAGCCTTAAAAGATGGTTGGGTAATTACTTTTCCACAAGGAACAACCAAACCTTTTAAACCAATTAGAAAGGGAACTGCCCATATTATCATGAAAAATAGACCTATTGTGATCCCTATAGTAATAGATGGTTTTAGAAGATCTTTCGATAAAAAAGGAATCCGACTTAAGAAAAGAGGCATTCTTCAAAGTTTTCAGATAAAACCAGCTTTAGAATTTGATTATGAAAATGATACTGTAGAGGATATTGTTGAGAAATTGGAATATGCGATCGAGCAACATTCTTCATTTTTAAAAGTAATTCCGCAAGAGGAACTAGAAGCTATTGAAGAACTTAATAAAACCAGACAGTGGGAATATTAATTTAAATTGTTGCTAATTACTTTGTAGCTTTTTAAACTTCTAATTTCTTTAATTCTATATAATTTTTCTTCAATCTTCTAAGTAATATTCCGTAAAGTAAACGGTAGAATAACCAGATTAGGCCAAGTAATACAGTTAAAACAAATGCAGTTACTCCAATAAATTTCAACCAATCCAAAGTTTCAAAAGTGTATTTAGAAACATCGTCTACATCTGTAGGAGAATGGTTCAAAATCATATAGGTTAAACCTCCAACAACAACTACTCCGGTAGAAATTAAAACATAGGCGATATAATACTTTACAGTTCTTCTGGTTTTTAAAATATTCTTCATTAGCGTAGATGCATCATCTGTAGTAGAAATTCTTTTATAATTTCTATAGAACCTATAGATAAAATAAAAAGTGATGGCATAGCTTACTACGTATAAACCTGTAATTATTTCAGAAAGACCATTCTTTTCTATATCCTGCCAATATTCATCTCCAGAGAAAATAATATTTATAATAGTACCAGCCAATAATTCTATAAGGCTTATATAAAAAATCCATTTTACTATAGAATGAGAACGTTTCCATATCATTTTGTAGATCTGGTCGAAAGTGAGCTTCGGATAATTTCCTTGCTGCTTATTCCAATCTTTCTTTAATAAATCTAATTCATCCATACGCTTACGGATTTAATATTTTTTTTTAGTTTAGTTTTAACTCTGTTCATCTTAACTCGCGCATTCACTTCACTAATACCCATTGTTTCAGATATTTCCTTGTAATTTTTATCTTCCAGATATAGAAACACCAAAGCTTTGTCTATATCGTTTAATTCTTTTACTGCATTGTACATCAAGGACAATTGTTGTTCTGTCTCATCATCATATTCATCTACTTTTATTCGAAAATGTACCGAATCGTAGTCCTGAGTCTGAATTCCTCGCTTTTTCTTACGATATAAAGTGATAGCAGTATTTAAAGCCACACGATACATCCACGTACTAAATTTTGCTTCTCCTCTAAATTTAGGGTATGCCTTCCAAAGCTGTATAGTTATCTCCTGGAATAAATCATTGTGCGATGCTTGGTCATTCGTATAAATCCTACATATTTTGTGTACAATATTTTGATCTCTCTCAAGATTGCTTACAAATTGATGTTCTAATTCTTTCTCCACAGATACTGTTTACAGATTGTTAGTCTTTAATTGTTGCACAGTGTTACATCTAGTAGGGGTAAAATCTAAACTGCCTATTTGGATTTATTTTAAAGCCAAATTATTCTTATTTTCGAAGATATATAATTCGACGAATAATTATTAAGCTTATTAAAGAATTCTATACAGACTTATACAATTCTAAATAAATCCCAAATTGATACATGAATATACCTAAAACTGATTTACCCCGAGTTGTAATTATAGGAGGAGGATTTGGAGGAATCTCATTAGTAAAAAAGCTTTTAAAACAAAAAGTTCAGACGGTATTAATAGATAAGCACAACTATCACACATTTCAACCATTACTTTATCAAGTATCGACTTCTGGATTAGAGCCGGATTCTATCGCGTATCCGCTTAGAAAAATAATTAGGTCAAGCACTAGGGGCTTTTTTAGAATGGCCGAAGTTTCTAGTATAGATCCTGAAAAGCAGATGATCTACTCGAATATCGGAGAACTTCACTATGATTATTTGGTGATTGCTACAGGGTCCAAAACCAACTTTTTTGGGAATGATAGTATCGAAGAGCATGGAATGTGGATGAAATCTGTACCACATGCATTAAATATTCGGAGTCTTATTTTAGAAAACCTAGAGCAAGCTGTGATAAGCGATGATCCAAAAGAGCGAAAGGCACTTTTGAATTTTGTGATTGCAGGAGCCGGACCAACGGGAGTGGAATTAAGTGGAGCTATTTCAGAATTAAAAAATCATATCGTTCCTAAAGATTATCCAGATTTAGATCCTTCAGAAATGGAAATTCATCTTATTGAAGGGATGGATAGGGTTTTGCCACCAATGAGCGAGAAGTCTTCCAGAAAAGCAGCCAAATTTTTGGAAGAATTAGGAGTTAAATTACATTTAAATACACAAGTGAAATCTTATGATGGGAGAGAAGTATTAACCAACACTTCCTTAAAGCTCAATACCTATACTTTTATTTGGAGTGCTGGGGTAACAGGTGCACCGGTTATGGGATTAAATGCTTCGGCTTTAATCGAAAAAGCGAATAGATATGAAGTAAATCGTTTCAGCCAGGTAAATGGGTATGATAATATATTTGCGATTGGGGATATTGCGGTTATGGAAAGTGAAGAATATCCTAAAGGACATCCTATGGTAGCACAACCGGCCATTCAGCAAGGAAAGCATTTAGCTAAAAATATTATAAACTTATTGAACAATAAAAAGTTAGAAGCTTTTGAGTATTTTGATAAAGGAACTATGGCAACGGTGGGACGAAATCGGGCTGTAGTGGATCTTGGGAAATTTAATTTTGGGGGTTTCTTTGCATGGTTTGTTTGGATGTTTGTGCATTTATGGTTTTTAATAGGCTTTAGAAATAGGTTAGTGACCTTTTTTAATTGGGTCTATAATTATGTGAATTTCGATAAAGCAGCTAGACTTATTATTAGACCATTTAAAGAGAATCAGAAACAATCAAAATCTGATAAAGCATTATAAAAGTTATTTCTGAAGAGCATCTGTATTCTTATGAAGTTCATATTGAAACAGATGTCAGTAATTATGTTTTATCAAAATTATAATATGTATTAGGGATGTCAGGTTGAGCGGAGTCGAAACCTCTTTTTTAGATAGAACATATTCGAGTGCGATAGAACTGGTAAAATATGATGCTAAAGATAATATGCTGTGATCTAATAAATTCTAAAAATGAAAAATCCGCTACAATATTTTTATAGCGGTTTTTCTATTTAATAAAACTTAGTAAGTTATCTAGTCTTTGTAATCTCCTTATTATAATCTGATGCTAAAGAAATCTTCTGCTTTTCTGTAAGTGCTTTTCCGGCCATCTGGAAAACTTCATGTTCTTCTTCATCTAAGTGATGCGTAACTTTATGCTCTAGATCTTTTGCTATCTTCAACCAGTTAGAGGCACTCATTTCTGTATCGTCAAGTTGCTCTATTAACTCATCTATTTCATGATGCTCTGCAACACTATGCCTTGCTTTTTCCTGAGTAAGATCCTTTTGTATAAGCGGTACATAAAAATGCCTTTCTTCAGCATCTGCATGTATCTTAAGTTCATGTTTTAATTGCTCATAAATTTTCTTTCTTTCCTGAGTGTCCCCATGTGTAGTCACCAGTTTTTTTACAAGATCTCTTTGGATTTCATGTTCTTGCCTTAAAGCTTCAAAAATATTCATAATTTAGGTTAGATTGTTTTAGATTTTGAAGATATTAATTATAGTGTTAAGATTTATTTAAAAGACCAATTAATACTGGCGTGCAGTATAGTTTCAATAGATTTTCACAGTTCAACCTAAAATAGTTACAGTTCAGTTTATAAGTTTTTAAACAGAGAGATGTTTTAAAGATATTTGAACTATAAAATGAAATAAGAACGAAACGATGTATAAATTTCTTTACAGGCTCATTAAGATAAGTGTTATAATTACTATAGTTATTGCATTCTTAGATCTAATATTCAGTCCGTCTACTACCTTAGATGATTTGTTAAGCATTACCAATTTGGGAATTTATTTTTTCTACAGTTTTATGCTTTCTATGGTAAATGGACTCTTCTTTTATGTTATGAATAACAAGATTAATTGGGATGGAAGAGGGGTGCAAAGAGTTGTAATTGGGGTTATTGGAAGTATAGTTCTAACCTTGGCAGCATTTTTTATATGCAGAGCAATTCACTTGGTTTATTTTGAGAATAGATACAACTTCGCCGAATTTCTAGCAAATGAACGCATAGGATATTATTTCTTTCCGCTACTTTTTACTGCTATTGTTTCCCTTAGTTTTCATCTATTTTACTTTTACAAAGCCTTGCAGGAGCGAAGGGTTGCAGAACAAAAAATTATTGCCGGAACGGCTTCAGCAAAATTCGATGCGTTAAAGAATCAATTAGATCCGCATTTTTTATTCAATAGTTTGAATGTTTTGACATCTCTTATTGAAGAAAATCCAATCGCGGCTCAAAAATTCACAACTTCTTTGTCTAAAACTTACAGATATGTTCTGGAGCAAAAAAAATAAAGATCTGGTGGAACTTTCTGAAGAAATAAAATTTGCAAAAACGTATATAAATCTGCTTAAAATGAGGTTTGAAGAAGGGATTAAATGTAGCATTCCTCTGGAGCTGAATTTAGCTGAGGCTAAAATAGTCCCTTTATCTCTTCAATTATTATTGGAAAACGCAGTAAAACATAATCGGGTTTCTCCACAGCAACCCTTGCATATCGAAATTTTTGAAGATAAGAATGAATTGGTCGTGAAAAATAATCTTCAGGAAAAAGAGATCTTAGGAAAAGGGAGTAAGGTTGGCTTGTTCAATATTCAGCAACGTTATGGGTTGTTAACTAAAAGACAGGTTCAAATAAATAAATCTGAAAATTATTTCGAGGTACGATTGCCATTATTAACTAAGAAGATTGAGGTTGTGAAAAGAGAGGTAACATGGAATAAAACGAATAGTTACTTGAGAGCTAAAGAGAAAGTAAAACAATTAAAAGGTTTCTATGGTAATTTGACTTCTTACTGTGTGGTAATCCCCGCCTTGGCTGTATTTAATTGGCTCACAAAAAGTGATTTCCCATGGGTGATCTTTCCGGCAATAGGCTGGGGTATAGGTTTGCTTTTTCATGGGATGGAAGTTTTTGGTTATAACCCGATGCTGGGGAAGAATTGGGAAGAGAAAAAAAATAAAAGAATTTATGAAACGTAATCAATAAAGTAATGGAAAATTCAGAGAACAGGTATCAAAGAGCAAAAGAGCGAGTAGAAGAACTAAAAAAAATTCTACAGTCATCTTCTTAGCTATATCGTAGTGAACATTTTTCTTGCAGCAGTGAATTATTATTCGAATCAATGGGAATATCCTTGGTTTTTATGGGTAACTGCCGGATGGGGAATTGGGTTAATCTTTGACGCATTAAAGGCGTACCAAATAAATCCAATGTTCAACAAGGACTGGGAAGAGCGTAAGATAAAATCTTTTATGGAAGAAGAGGAAAAACAAAAATGGGAGTAGCACTTAAATTAATTAAATGCAAGTAGTAATTATAGAAGACGAGAAACCATCGGCCAGAAGACTTCATCGAATGTTGAGCCACCTGGAACTAGAAGTGGTAACGATGTTGCATAGTGTAGCTGAATCTGTAGTTTGGTTTCAGAATAATGAGCATCCAGAGCTTATTTTTTTAGATATTCAGCTTAGTGATGGGTTGTCTTTCGAGATTTTCGAAAATCTTGAAATTAAAAGTGCTATTATTTTCACTACGGCTTATGATGAATATGCGCTAAAAGCCTTTAAATTGAACAGTGTAGATTATTTATTGAAACCGATAGATGATGAAGAGTTGAAGGAGGCAGTCGATAAATATAGAGCGAATAGGCTTAAGCAAAAATCTGGTTTTATAAAGGCTGAAGACATTCAGAAAATGTTTCAGCAAACGTATCAAAAAGATTATAAAAAGCGATTTACCATACAGGTAGGGCAGCATTTAAAGATTTTTGAAATAAACGATGTTTGTTGTTTTTATTCTGAAAATAAGGGTACGTATCTCCACACCAATAGCAACAGGAGCTATTTGCTAGATTTAAGTTTAGAAAAACTAGAGAAGGATCTAGATCCGGAAAAATTCTTTAAGATTAGTAGAAAATTTATAGTGAATCTTAATGCTATAAAAGATATCGTGAGTTATTCAAATTTGCGCTTAGAGGTAAAGTTGGATTGCTTTGATAAACAACAGTTAATCGTAAGTAGAGAACGAGTAAAACTCTTTAAGGAGTGGCTAGAATGAGATTACATGACAGTGTTAAATATTTCAAAAAATAAAACCGTGACATATTTCTTTTCGTAAGTATGGTAGAAGAGAGTTATTAAGAACAGCGCAATGAATGTAATTTTACCCTAAAAAAAGCTTTTATTGCCCCAGTAATGAAGTTTGATAAGCCTACTGCATTTTAAATTCTGTTCTTAAAATAATTGTCTACGATTTTTTTGGTTGGTTAGTGAAGAGTTTGTTTCTAAATGAAGCAGACTCTTCGCATTTTATGAGGTTTTTTAATAATTGTTCAAAAGAAAATCACCTTTAAATTCACGATACACTGTGACTTTAAAGGTGATTTTTTTTATGTATTAAAAACTTAATCTCTAAGACGAAACAACTCCTAAAGTATATAATTGTTCCATTGTTGGTGTTTCGCTACCGCCAGCTGGTTCTAATGTAATACCAAAGGCTTCAGAAGGATTGATGTTCTCCAAAGCGAATATCTTGTTTTCATCTTCTTCATATGTATCTAAAATTCCGATACTCGTTGGCGTTAATGGCTCCAGTTGTAGAGACCATACTTGATATACCATGCCTCTTGGAGGTTCCGGTAGGTCTTTTACATCTATATAAGTAGTATTTGTATTCTTATCCCAATATGCAGCTGCGTAAGCGTCTGGCGCAACGGCTTGACCCGCTAAAGGCACTTTTATAATATCCTTATCTCTAATTATAGATAATAACTCTTTAGATTTATCGGCATCTGTTCTGGCTTCAGCAATCTGCGTTTCCATTTGAGCTTTTTCTCCTTGCAGTGCCTGTAAATCTTGTCTTAGCTCTTGATTTTTATTAAACATTAAAAATAATCCGATAAGGAAAACCAAACTAGCAGCCCATCCAATATACATTGGAATATTAGATTTGCGACTTTCCATTGTTACCACTTTTGGATTATGGGAAAGTTTTTGTTTAATAGTCTTAATTAACCTCTCGGTATCTGCAGGTGCGACGGCAGCGGATAATTGAATAAGAACATTTTCAATTTCATCTACTTCAGATTCAACTTCGGGGTATTGTTTTAAAATTCGGGTAACTTCTCTGCTTTCAGTTTCTGAAAGTGCACCATAAACATATAGTTCAAGAATACCAGATGATACATAATTATTAATATCCATTATCGTAATACTTTAGATCGTAATTTATCTATACAAACCCTGTTCTTTGTCTTTACTGTTCCCAGGGGCATTTGAAGTTCTTCTGCGGTTTCCTTTTGAGTATAACCTTTAAAAAACAACAAGTCTATTAAGCCTTTACAAGTAGCCCCTAGAGTATCGATGTATTTTTGTAAGCCAATAGCATCAATTTTTCCAAAGAAGTTCGTTTTAGACTCCAATATATCTACGAAATTATCGCTCTTAAGGTTTAACTTTTTGTTTTTAAAATCTTTAGATCGAATTTTATCTATGGAAGCATTCCTTGCAATATTAAGAATCCAGGTAAAAAACCGGCCTTTATCGGAATTATAGCTCGAAGCATTATTCCAGATTTTAATAAACACATCCTGCATTACTTCTTCTGAAATTGAGGTGTCTTTTATTATACTATATATAATACCGTAAGTACTGTGGGAATAAAGTTCATAAATGCGCTCAAAAGCTTTTTGGTTACCAGCTTGAAGCTCTTCAATTAACTTATCTTGTTGCATAGGATTGAAATTATGCTTAAAAATATAAAAATAATTCTCTATAAAATAGAAAAAGCAACCCTAAGGTTGCTTTTATTAAAATATCCTCAAAAAAGTATTACATCTTAATAGTACCACATCCAACTCTAGTTCCTGCAGCCCCAGATGGTTGAGAGGTGAAATCGTCTACGCCGTCATGAACTATAACTGCTTTTCCGATAATATTCTTAGTGTCATCATCACAGTCAATACACCATTTATCTGTAGTCATTGTAATAGTACCATTTCCGTTGCCATCTACTTTGAAATTTCCTATGTCTCCTCTGTGATATCCTGATGCATTACCCCATTTTCCATGTTGTTCGAAAGTTGGGTTCCAGTGTCCTCCTGCAGAAGACCCATCCTTTGCAGAACAATCTGCACTTTCGTGGATATGTATTGCATGCATTCCTTCAGCTAATCCATCTATAATGGCCGTCATAGTTACTTCCCCATTTTCCTGAGTGAAAACAACATTCCCGGATAGTTTACTATCACTTTTTGGTTCCAAAGTAATCTTTACTTTTTTAACTTCAACTTCTTTCTCCGGAGTCATTTCAGTGTCAGAAGATTTATTTTCGTCTTTTTCTTTTTTTGTCATTTTTACATCCAATAATCAAAAGGGATGCACAGAATAAAAGTGTTAAACTAATACGTTTCATAATTTATATAGATTGGTTTTACATTGAACTCATCTAAAGTACTTGTATAATAAGGAACCTCCAAAGATTTAAGGATTGCTTAACAAAGATATGTAATTAGTAAAGCAGGGTCTTTCGTTGCTTATTTAGCATCTACTAATTTTGTAATTATTTGGGTTTCTGAATGTAGTGTTTTATGAACTGGACATTTATTAGCAATCTCTAATAATCTTTTGCGTTGCTTCTCATCTAAATCTCCTTTAATTATAAGCTCTCTATTAAATGTGTCGATTTTTGTACCCTCCTCTTCACACTTTTCACAATCTAAAGAGTATTCTTTTCCATAGTTAACTTGCGTATCTACAGAATCTACAACCCAACCTTTACGCTTTGCATACATTTGGATAGTCATAGAGGTACATGCGGCTAAGCCGGCCGAAACAAATTCGTAAGGATTAGGACCAAAATCATTTCCTCCAAAATGCTCGGGTTCATCGGCTATTAGATTGTGCCTACCTGCTTTTATCTGCGTAGTAAAACCCTCCGGACCTAAATGTGCAACGACATCTAAATTTGTTTTCAATTCCTTTTGCTCCGGAATATCAAGATATCTATAAGCCCAGCTCCCTATAATATCGCCGGCATAGTTAGAATCCTTTTTGTTAGACAATAAATGATCTGCACCGTCTAAAGAAATGAAACTTTTAGGATGTTTTGCAGCTACATAAATCTCTTCAGCATTTTTAACACCCACAATAGTATCTTGTGGGGAATGCAAAATCAATAAAGATTTATTTAATTCTGGAATTATTTCTTGAAGATTTTTATTTTCTAAATCCTCCAAAAACTGCTTTTTTATGTTGAAATTTCGTCCTCCTATATTCACTGCAGAAGCGCCTTTTTCCTGAATTGCATCCAGATTGTCTTTTAGTAAGTGTTTTACATGACCTATATGAGAAGGAGCACCGATGGTTGCAACCGCAGTAACCGATTGCAGTAATTTTGAAGCAAATAATACAGCGGCACCACCAAGGGAATGACCTACAAGTAAGGAAGGCGCTTTGTAATTTTCTTCTAAATAAGCAGCCGCGGAAATCAGATCTTCCACATTTCCTGAAAAATTGGAATCTGCAAATTCTCCTTCACTTTCACCTAAACCTGTGAAATCGAAGCGTAAAACTCCGAAACCCTTTGCTGTTAAAGCTTTACTTATATTTTTTACCGCTAAAAAGTTCTTATTGCATGTAAAACAATGAGCGAACAATACAAAGTTATGCGGAGTTCTATTCTCAGGTAATTCTATACTTCCTTTTAAATCGAAGCCCTCTTTATTCTTGAATGTAATTTTTAATGTGCTCATTGTGTTCTTTGAGTTTAATGTGTTTTCAAAATAAGTCTATTTCTTCAATTATTACTAACGCTTAAATCCAAAGAACTCGAAATGTGCAAATAAATGTATTCCTTAGTTATAAGCCGGAACAAAATCCTTCGGTACTGCAATTCTCAGTCTCTTATCGGCTACTTTTACCTCTACCTTTTTTCTTTTTCCTATAAACTCTCCATCAATCTGAAAAGCGATAGGTTTTTCACAAGTAATTATAGCTTCCTCTATAGAAATGGCCTCTACAAAATTGGAATCCATTTCAGCATTTTTAAATAAGGTCTTTATAATATGAAACAGACTTATTCTTTTAAAGATAAGCACTTCAAATTTTCCATCATTTAATTTTCCGTCAGGATTTACATTTGCACCGGTGCCGAATTTATTTGCATTTGCGATAGCCAAAAGCACTCCTTTTTTTACATATCTATGTTCCTTGGCTTCAATTGTAAATTTGTAAGGATAATTAGATTTAAATAATGTAGGAAACGATTGCAGGAAATACCCAAACATCCCCCTAAAATTCGAATGTTCGTAGTGTCTTATAAGCTCTGCATTTATCCCAAGATCCGATATGTGTAAACACATTTCTCCATTTAACTCTAAGGTATCAACGGCGAATGTTGTAGCCCCAGTGGCAACTTCAATTTGGTCTTTAAGATTGTCCGGAATATCAAGGTTAATTGCAAAACCATTGGCCGAACCTGCTGGTAAAATACCAAGAGTAAGATCGAAATCTTTAAGAACTTTTGCGACAAGTTGGATCGTGCCATCGCCGCCAGCTACTAAGATACGCTCTGGATGATGTGTTTTAATTAAATTTTGAATCGTATTTTCATCTTTTTCTCCCTGAGTTTCATAAACCTGAAGTTTTATATTTTTTTTTAGCTAGTTCTGTTTCAACGGTTTCGATAAGATTTCTTTTATCAAAAGTTCAGATATTGGATTAACAACTAGTAAAATTTGATTATTTGATTCCATGTACAGTATATTGTTGCTAAAATTAGCTATTTTGGAAGGAATCTCTCGTTAATAAAATCTCAATTGACAAAAATCGATCTAAAATTATATCGTGGATATTTAAACGATCAAGAACTGGTTGTTTTTGGCCACATTTTTAAATCCTGGGCTCCAGATAAATACAGAATAGATAGGCGCGGAATTAAACATGCGGTGTCTATCATGCACATGTTCAACATAAAACCTGTTGCTAATATTCTGGTGACATTAGAATTTAAAGGTTTGCAAGTGCATACTAAAACCTTGGAAGATGGATATTTTAGATTCAATATTCCTTTTAATCAAGAACTAAAAAGTGGTTGGCATGAATATCAGGTTTCCTGTCAATTTAATAAGTTCGGTATCGTGGATACAGGAGAGGTTTTGAAGCCTTTTGAGAGTAAATATGGAATCATTTCTGATATTGATGATACCTTTCTTATTTCTTATAGCGGTAGTTTTTTTTAAGAAGCTTTATGTGATGTTGCTTAAAAATATAAATAAAAGGAAAATTTTTGAAGATGTAGCCCCACATTATAGAGCCCTAAGTTCTTATGGACAGGAAAATGAACTTGCTTTTAATTCCTTCTTTTATGTATCTAGTAGCGAATG
This sequence comes from Gillisia marina, assembly GCF_000258765.1. GTDB lineage: Bacteria > Bacteroidota > Bacteroidia > Flavobacteriales > Flavobacteriaceae > Gillisia > Gillisia marina. The sequence goes on along the minus strand of NZ_AJLT01000008.1, from coordinate 32,855 downwards.
GAATTTATACGATTTTATAAATGAATTTGCTAAAAAACATGAGCTGCCGAAAGCGGTTATAAAATTGAAGAAAATTAAAACTGGGATTTCAGATTTCTTAATGACAGGTCGCGGCGGGCACGATCATAAATTCGAAAAAATAAAAGATATCATCTCGTTCTATCCAAACTTAAAATATGTACTTATTGGGGACGATTCCCAGAAAGACCCATATATCTACGAGCGCATTTGTAAAATATTCCCTTTAAATGTGAAGGCGGTTTATATTAGAAAGACGAAAAAGGTAAAAGAGGAAACTGTTACCACGATTTTAGCTAACATCAAAGAAATGGGAGTAAGTACTTGCTACTTCATACATAGTGAAAAAGCAATTGAGCATTCCAAAAAAATAAATATCATCTAAATCTCGGGAAATATTTCAAATCAATTCTACGAAAGAAAATAGAATCCCGGTATCTTTGTTTTCACCACTTAAAATACAACACTTGGAGTTATTACCATATATAAAGGCTAAAATAGCAGTTCCTGAAAGATCAATTTTGAATACACTTTCTCTATTAAAAGAAGATGCTACCATCCCTTTTATAGCCAGATATCGAAAAGAGGCTACTGGAAATTTAGATGAAGTGGAGATCGAAAAGATTTCAGATTTATTGAAATCTTACGATGATTTAGAAAAGCGGAAAAAATCTATTATTAAGTCTATTGAAGATCAGGAAGCACTAACCGATTCTTTATTGGCCAAGATTCAGAAATCAGATTCCATGGTGGAGTTGGAAGATCTTTATCTGCCCTATAAAAAGAAACGAAGAACAAAAGCGGAAGCAGCAAGGGAAGCCGGTTTGGAGCCATTAGCTAAAATTATGATGTCTCAGAATGGCGATAATTTAGAGCAAGTAGCAAAACGATTTTTATCAAAAGAGATAAAAGCTACTGCTGATGCATTAGAAAGATCTCAACATATAATTGCCGAGTGGATTAGTGAGAATACAATTGTACGACAAAAGCTTAGGAGATTATTTCAGAATAGTGCAGAGATTGCTTCCAAATTAGTTAAATCTGAAAAAGATGCTCCATCTGCCCAAAAATATAAGCAGTATTTCGACTGGAGCGAACCATTAAAAAGAATTCCATCCCATAGATTGCTAGCCATTCTTAGAGCCGAAAGTGAAGGGATATTAAAAGTAAAATTGGAGATTGATATGAAGGAAGCTTTAAGATTGATAAATAATGTGCTTCATGTTAAAAACACTTCAGCATCCATGTATATAATCGATGCTATAGAAGATTCTTATAAACGACTTTTAAAGCCTTCTTTCTCTAATGAAGTTTTATCTGAAGCAAAAAATAAAGCAGATGAAGATGCTATTCAAGTCTTTGCTGAAAATCTCGAGCAACTTTTATTAGCTCCACCTTTAGGAAATAAAAGGATCTTAGCCTTAGATCCCGGATTTAAATCTGGTTGTAAATTGGTGTGTTTAGATGAAAACGGCATGTTGCTTCATAATGAAACCATTTATCCGCATCCTCCTCAAAAAGAAATGACCCTTGCCATAAAGAAGATAAGATCGCTGGTGAATGCTTATAATATTGAAGCGATCTCTATAGGAAATGGAACCGCATCCAGAGAAACTGAGCAGTTTATTAAGAAAGTCCCATTTAATAAAGAGGTGGAAGTATATGTGGTGAATGAAGCCGGAGCTTCAATTTATTCGGCATCCAAAATCGCTAGAGATGAATTTCCTAATTATGACATTACCGTACGAGGTGCAGTTTCTATTGGAAGACGCTTAATAGATCCTTTGGCAGAATTAGTAAAAATTGATGCAAAATCTATTGGAGTAGGGCAGTACCAACACGATGTGGATCAAACTAAGTTAAAGAATAAGTTGGATCTAGTGGTAATGAATTGTGTAAACCGAATTGGAATCAACGTGAATTCTGCCAGTAAAGAATTACTTTCTTATGTTTCCGGAATTGGACCCGTATTAGCCGAAAATATTATTTCCTATAGATCTGAAAATGGAAGTATTAAAAGCAGAAAAGAACTCCTAAAAGTTCCAAGATTGGGAGCAAAGGCTTATGAGCAATCTGCCGGTTTTTTGAGGATTAAAAATTCGAAAAATCCATTGGATGATTCTGCTGTTCACCCGGAACGCTATGAGTTGGTCAATAAAATAGCAAAGGATAGGGGAACGGCGATAAACGAAATAATAGGTAATAGGGCCGTACTTCAAAATGTTCCTTTAGAGAATTATGTTCAAGAAGATCTGGGTCTTCCAACATTAAAGGATATTATTAAGGAGTTGGAAAAACCGGGCTTAGATCCACGAAGTAAAATCAAGGTTTTTCAATTCGACGAAAATATAAGCAGTATTAGTGATCTACGAACAGGAATGAAACTACCCGGGATCGTAAATAACATCACCAATTTTGGATGTTTTGTAGATATAGGAGTTAAAGAAAGTGGACTTATCCATATTTCTAAATTGGCAAACGAATATATAAGCGATGTGAATTCTATTGTGAAATTAGGTCAGCATCTCATGGTTACTGTTTTGGAAGTAGATCTTGACCTTAAACGGATTCAGCTTTCGCTTATAGATTAAAAAATAAAGCTGCGAATAGAATGGATACCTATTCGCAGCTTTTCTAATTGTTTATTTAATTTAGTTATCCTTATACTTTTCAAACCAAGATAAAATAGCTGCCACTTTAGCAATTAGGTTACTAGGTCTATTTGCTATTCCATGACCCGATCCCGGAATTCTAACCATTGCGGTTTCTACTCCTTCTAATTTTAAGGCAGAATAAAATTGCTCAGATTCTGCAATTGGAGTTCTATAATCTTCCTCTCCGGTAAGCAACATCGTTGGAGTTGTAATATTAGCCACATAGTTTAGAGGCGATCTTTTAAAATAACTTTCTGGGTCTTCCCAAGGTTTTTTACCAAACCAATATTTAGCAAAGAATCCGGGATTATCTGCATATAATACAAAACTGGTCCAGTTTATAACCGGTTTAGCAACTACGGCAGCTTTAAATCTATCTGTTTTCCCAACTATCCAAGCTGTTAGAACACCACCTCCGCTACCTCCGGTAACAAATAAATCATCAGTATCTACATAGCCTTTTTCGAGAACAGCATCTACTCCGGACATCAAATCATGGTAATCGTTATTTGGATAATCATGATGTATTAAATTTCCAAATTCTTCTCCATAGCCTGTACTTCCTCGTGGATTAGTGTATAAAACAACATATCCTGCTGCAGCCATTAATTGTACTTCTGCTGAAAAAACATTTCCATAACTAGCAAAAGGACCCCCGTGGATCTCTAGAATTAATGGATATTTTTTATTCGGATTAAAATCTGGCGGAGTTACAATCCAGCCTTGAATATCTCTTTGATCTACAGAAGACTTCCACCAAATTTCTTCTACCTTCCCAAGCTTCTTAAAAGATAATAAATCGCTATTCACATCTGTAAGCACTCTGTCATTTCCTTTATTTCCAACCCCAAGATCAGATAACATAGCATTTTTCCCAGAGGTAAACGCGTAATTTCCATTTTCGGCAACACTATAAGAGGCGGCGTTGTAAGGCCTTCCTAATGAAAGTCCACCCATATTAGTGGTTACTTCTTTCACTTTTCCACCAGTAGAAATATACCCTAGTTTTGTACTTCCTTTGTCGTTATATTGGAAATAAAGACCATCACCATTTTTATCCCAGGAAATATCGCTTATATCTCTGTCAAAATTTTCTGAAATATTTCTACTATCGCTACCATCTGCATTCATGATATATAGTTGGCTCAGTTGATATCCCTGTAACCTATCATCGAAGCCTAAATATGCTATTTTCTTGCCATCTGCAGATAGGCTAGGATTGCTGTCCGGCCCTTGTCTAGTCGTTAAAGTTGTAATTGTCCCATCCTCAATATTCAGCTTATGGATTTCGGAGTTCATTGGATTTAATTCATGATCTTCTCCAAGATTCGCTGAAAAAAATAAACTTTTTCCATCCTTACCCCAGATTGGTGCTCCATGATCAAAGTCGGTAAACGTAAGTTGTCTTGGAGTATGCCCGTCAATTGAAACTACAAATAATTGAGTATTTCCACTTTTTAAATAACCGGCTCCATCTGCCCTGTAATTCATATCTGTAATATACTTAGGAGCCTCATTCCATTTGGCGCCTTCCGGTTTCTTAGGCATTTTTAGTGGTGAAGCATTCTCTTTAATCACGAATTTTGAAAAGGCGATAAACTTACTGTCCGGTGACCAGGAGACAGCTCCCGGTAGATCATTGGAATTAGAAACAGCCAAAGATTGTTTAGAATCTAACCACATTAAGTATAATCGCATTTCGCCATCCATATTCGATTTGAAAAGCAATTTTTTACCATCTGGAGACCATTGTGGAGAATTATCTGAAGTATTTCCAGTGGTTAAAGGTCTGTTTTGTGTACCATCAAAATTTACTATCCAGAGATTGGATAGGTTTTTATCGGTCATAACATCTTTAAAATTTCGAACATACACTATTTGCTTTCCATCTGGAGATATTTGTGGATCGGAAATATACTCCAAGTTGAAAATATCTAATAATTCCAATTTATCAGATTGTTGTGCTAGTAGTGCTTGAGTGGTTAAAAGGAAAAGAAATAGTAGCTTTTTCATATAAATATTATTGAACTGAATTCAATTTGAAAGATAAATTATCTAAAAGTTGAAGAAGGAAAAGAAACTAAACTTTCGTGTCCATTTTTGCCAACTGCAACAACTCCAAATAAGTAATTATCTATCACGATTCCCTCCAGCATAAATTCAGACACATTTCCAACAAATCGTGAGTGTTGCCAAACGGGAGAAGTGGTATCTCTCCAGTAGATTTTATATCCAGCGATATCCCCATCTACTTGTTCCCAACGCAATTTTGTGGAAGGTTCAACAATTCCTCCAATCGCCACATTGCTTGGAGCTGGCGGTGCCCAAGCTAAGCTTGCTAAATTGATGGCATTTACAGCGGTAAGCTTTGCGGCATAATTAAAGTTCACACCTTCAACTACATCGCCATATTCAATGCCATTTTCGGTTCTAATATCTTGATGTTGCCTGTTATAATTCTCATGTGCTTCCATAATTCTAATTCCTGCGTATCCCATGTCATTAAAAGATCTGTGGTGGCCACCACGCCCAAATCTGTCTAATCTATAGATCATCATTGGGTTCATTTCCGGCATATACGTTTGTACGGTACCATGAATATATCTTGCAAGCTGTCGTGAAATCCCATCTACTTCCCCGCCATAGTATCTTCTTGCATTACGTTCTTTTTCTGTTTCTGTTGGTGGCACTGGTTCAGAAAATATTCTAAAACTTCTATTGTCTATAACTCCATCCACTCCTTCAATATTCCCGATCATATCATTATTTAAAATTCCAATGATCTCCCAGTTATTATTTTTTGCATATTGCACTAATCCCTTTCCTCCAAACAAGCCTTGTTCTTCTCCAGAAAGTCCAACATAGATAATGCTGTTTTCAAATTTATATTTAGATAGTACTCTGGCGGCTTCCATAGTTCCGGCCATTCCACTCGCATTATCGTTAGCGCCTGGAGCATCGGTTTCAAAATCCATAGTGTCGCTGGCACGAGAATCTATATCTCCGCTCATGACAATGTATCTATTTGGATATCTTGTTCCTTTTTGAATGGCCACCACATTAACAACCCATGCTTCTTTAGGTACGCGGTTTCCGTCTTCCGGTGTCACCAAATCTTTTTGATAAAATACATCTAAGCAATTATTACAACCTCGAGAGGTTTTATTAAATTCAGATTTTATCCAGCGTCTAGCAGCTCCAATTCCACGAGTTGTAGAAACGGTATCGCTAAATGTATTTCTAGTTCCAAAACCGGCCAATTTTCGAATATCCATTTCTATTCTTTCAGCAGAAACCGAATCAATAATTGAGTATATTTTAGCATCTGTATCTTGAGCGTTCGTTTTATTGAAAGAAAGGAATGTGAAAACGCATAGAAATATGCTTAATGGGGAGAAAATAGCTTTCATTAATTTGTTTATTTTTTATTAGAGTTTTCTAAAGTAAGAAATGTTTTTTAGAATGATTTTAAAGGATAACCAAAATTGTAATAAATAAAAAACCCTCGGAAAGAATCCGAGGGTTAATTTAAAATATTTTGAGTTTAGACTAGCTAGCTCTCATATCATGAATATCTGCTTTAGTATCATGAAATTTTTCTTCCACTTTATTTCCACTAGTTGCAGCTTTAGATCTTTCTTTGATCGCTTCAACTTTTTGGTTTAAACTGTCCGAAAGATCAGAGATCTTTCCTTTAGCTCCTTTTAAATAGCTATCTCCAGTGTCAGTAATCGATTTACGTGTATCTGCTCCTTTTTTTGGTGCAAACAATAAACCTATAGCTGCTCCAATGGCTGCTCCTGATACTAATCCTGTAATTAACTTTCCTGCTTTCATAATTATGATTTTTTAAATATTGGTTTTATAAATTTTGATATGGTAAAAGTACTTCTAATTAGAAGTTTAAAGGATTTTCTTTAGTTAAGTTTGATATAATGTTTTATTGAAATTGCTAATGATTTTAACAAAAAAAGCCACCCAATTGGGTGGCTTTTAAATATTATAAAGTGAGAATTACGGAGCCATCGCAGCTCTTGGTCCACCACTAGCAAATACAGTTCTTAAACGGGATTTCTGACCATTAGAAAACATAGTCATACAAGCATCATTTGTATAATCCATGTAGTTCATTGTCATATCTGTAGAACGACAGTTTACAGTTGGGTAAGAAGGACAACCGTAGTTTGGTCCATCAGAAGATGGAGTATCAGCTACGAAATCATCTTGCTTACATCTTCCATCACCCCAAATGTGACGTAAGTTTAAGTAGTGTCCAACTTCGTGAGTCATAGTTCTACCTTTATCGAAAGGAGCAGATACATATCCTGTTGTACCAAAGTAGTTAGGTCCTACAACAACCCCATCAGTCGCAGCTGGACCTCCTGGAAATTGTGCGTATCCTAAGATTCCACCACCTATATTACAAACCCAGATGTTAAGTGTTGTCTCTGGAGTTACAGGAGGATACTGTGACTTTACAGCATCATTTGTTCCCCATTGAGAAGTAGAATTGCTGTAACGACGTACACCTGCAAGTGTAAATTGAACTTCAGAATCTGCTATTAAACTTGCAAACTCAGAAGGAGTATTAGAAGCATCAGCGTTTTGAGCTCTAAAATCTGCATTTAAAACAGCCATTTGAGAGTCGATTTGTGCCTGAGAAATATTCTCTTGAGAATTACTATAAACAACAGTTACAACTACAGGAATAGTAATAATTCCTAAATTATCTGTTGGAGGAGGAGTAGTTCCACCACCACCAGATCCTGGTTTACCTTTAGCGGTATTGGCTTGTTTTGCGAGAATAGATCTTGTGTTCTTTTCAATATCATACATTTTTCTATAAAGCTTGTCATCTTCTTTTAACAGACGATTCAAGTTTTTCATAGAATAACAATTTTTCCCGTTTTGTGCAGCTTTTCCGTCTTCGTCATTAAAATCGGTGTGCACATAGAAATCACTCATATCTACTTCTTGTAGGGCAAGATCATTCTGGTTTTCTGGTTGGTCTTTTTCACAGGAAGTGAATAGTAGGGCTATTGCAGCCATTCCCATAATCAATTTTTTCATTTAAAAGGTTTTAGTGGTTATAAAAGCACAATATATAATTTTATTAATGTAATCTTAATCTTACGACAAAATTTTTATTAACCTTTTCCACATTTATTAAGTTTTGGGCTGAAATATCAATAATAATAGGATGTTAGGAGAATGTTAAAATTAAAAAACCACCTTAAAAAAGGTGGTTTAAACAAAATTCAATAAATTGTATAATTAATAACAATATGTGTTTTCCTTAGTTAATTTATCTGCGATAATGTTTCTAAGTTTAACAACATTTGGGTGATTATCGTATTTAGTGAACCTTTTGAGGCCCATTAACATCATGCGTTGTTCATCGCCTTCAGCAAAAGATACAATTCCTTCTTTAGCTTTTTGATTGATAATATCGACTGCATGATATAAATAAAGTTTAGACATTGCAATTTGTTCCTTCTGAGTTTCTTCTCCAAAACGCTTCACATTTTTCTCTGTACGTAAAATTGCAGATTCCGCCATGTATATTTCAATTAGGATATCAGATGAAGCTAAAAGCAGTTGCTGGTGTTCTTCTAATTTAGGTCCAAATTTCTGAACTGCACTACCGGCAACCATTAAAAACACCTTCTTCAATCTTTTCAAAAGGTCTTTTTCTTCAGCAAATAGAACTGAAAAATCTGGTTTATCGAAAGATGGAATTCCGGTAAGTTCTTCACCCACTTTGGTTGCAGGTCCTAGTAGATCTACATGGCCTTTCATTGCTTTCTTAACAAGCATTCCAACAGCTAACATTCTGTTTATCTCATTAGTTCCTTCATAGATTCTGGAAATACGTGCATCTCTCCAAGCAGACTCCATTGGGGTATCTGCAGAGAAGCCCATTCCTCCAAATACTTGGATTCCTTCATCACTACAATTCTGAATATCTTCTGAACAAGCTACTTTTAAAATAGAACATTCTATAGCGTATTCTTCCACACCTTTCAATTCTGCTTCTGCATGAGAATTTCCTTCTTCTAATCTTTTATTGATTCTATCTTCAATGTTTTTAGCAGCGCGATAAGAAGCAGATTCTCCTACGTATGCTGAAGTTGCCATTTCTGCCAATTTATATTTAATAGCTCCAAATTCAGCGATAGGAGTATTAAATTGAACTCTATCGTTAGCATATTTCACTGCTTGATCTGTAACTCTTCTTTGCGCATCCAAACAGGCAGCAGCAAGTTTAATTCTTCCAACGTTTAATGCATTCATGGCAATTTTAAATCCATCGCCACGTCCTGCAAGCATATTTTCTACCGGTACTTTTGTTTCGTTAAAGAAAACCTGACGGGTAGAGGAGGAGTTAATTCCTAATTTCTTTTCTTCTTCTCCAAAAGTGATTCCATTAGATTCCTCATTTTCAACAATAAAACCTGTGATATTCTTATCGTCTTCTATTCTAGCGAAAACTATAAAAACCTTTGCAAATCCCGCATTGGAAATCCACATTTTTTGTCCGCTAATGCTGTAGCTTTTTCCATCATCAGAAAGTACAGCTTTTGTTTTACCGGAATTCGCATCACTACCAGCTCCAGGTTCTGTCAAGCAATAAGCTCCAAACCATTCCCCTGTAGCCAATTTAGGCACATATTTTTTCTTTTGCTCTTCTGTTCCATATAAGGTAATTGGCATTGTTCCAATTCCTGTATGGGCACCAAAGGCCGTAGCAATAGATCCGGTTGCTCCACTAATATAATCACATACTAACATGGTAGAAACAAACCCCATTCCCAATCCATCATACTCTTCTGGAACGGAGATACCTAGAAAGCCAAGTTCTCCAGCTTTGCGCATAATCTCTTCTGTAAGCGCATAATTCTTTTTTTTCGAATTCTTCCTTTTTCGGCCAGATCTCGCGATCTACGAATTCTTTAACCGAATCCTTCATCATTTTCTGCTCCTCGGAAAAGTCTTCTGGTGTAAATACATCTTCACTTAATGTTTCTTTTACCAAAAATTGACCTCCACGAAGTAATTCTTTATTTGTTGTTTCTGTGCTCATTGTTGTTTAGTATTAAGAAGTGAGATGTTAGTATTGAGAATCTCACAGTATAGATTATTTTATTTGTTGTTTCGTTTGAGATCTAATTTCTTAAATCTCAATACTTATTTCTAACTCAAGAATTCATAAACTCCTGCGGCTCCTTGTCCAGTTCCTACACACATAGTTACCATTCCGTACTTATTTTTAAGATCACGTTTACGCATCTCATCAAATAATTGAACAGATAATTTAGCACCGGTGCAACCTAGCGGGTGTCCCATAGAAATTGCTCCACCATTTACATTTACTCTTTCAGGATCTAATCCTAAGGTTCTAACAACTGCCAAAGATTGAGAAGCAAAAGCTTCATTAAGCTCTATAAGTTCCAAATCGTTTTGTTGAAGTCCCGCTTGCTTTAAAGCTTTTGGAATTGCAGTAATAGGACCAACTCCCATAATTCTTGGCTCAAGTCCTACTGCTGTATAACTTACCAAGCGTGCAATTGGTTCTAAGTTTAATTCTTTAACCATCTCTTCACTCATAATTAATGCAAATGCTGCACCATCACTCATCTGCGAAGAATTTCCTGCAGTTACGCTTCCGCCATCTGCAAAAACAGGTCTTAACTTAGCTAATACTTCTTTAGAGGTATCTGCTCTAGGTCCTTCATCTTTATTTACAGTGTATGATCTAGTTTGTTTTTTACCATTTTCATCAACATAAGTTTCATCTACAGTAATTGGTACAATTTGATCTTGAAATCTATCTTCAGCTAAAGCTTTTAAAGATTTTTGATGTGAGTTGAAGGCAAATTCATCTTGATCTTCTCTGTTCACTTTGTATTCATTTGCGACTGCCTCTGCAGTAAGTCCCATTCCCCAGTAATAATCTTCATGACCTGCTGCGGCTAATTTATAATCTGGAACTGGTTTGTATCCACCCATTGGTATATAACTCATGCTTTCTGCTCCACCTGCAATAATACAATCTGCCATTCCAGCTTGGATCTTGGCCGATGCCATTGCGATCGTTTCTATTCCAGAAGCACAATATCTATTTACAGTAACTCCGGGAACTTTTACGGTATCTAATCCCATTAAAGAGATCAACCTACCAACATTTAATCCTTGTTCTGCTTCAGGCATAGCATTTCCTACAATAACATCGTCAATTCTTTCTTTATCAAAAGTTGGAAGCTTCTCCATCATATATTGAATGGTTTCCGCTGCCAATTCATCTGGTCTTTTAAATCTGAATAAACCACGAGGTGCTTTTCCTACTGCTGTTCTGTATGCTTTTACTATATATGCTGTTTTCATTTAAATAGATTTTAGATTTTAGTACTTAGTATTGAGAGTTTATAAAGATTTTTGAAATCCGTAATTCATTTTTTGTATCTCAATAATATTTTCAAGTAATGGTTTTATTTTTTCTTCTGAAATTAATTGAAGTTCCATAGAAAGCATCAGTTGAGTTTGTAATTCATAAGACGAACCATTTGCAATAGAAAGAAAGTGAGCGAATTCTTTATTAGAATTTCTTCCAGCACCTTCAGCAATGTTTGAAGGAATTGAAACCGCACATCTCTTTATCTGAGAAATAAGTCCAAATCTTTCATCGCTAGGTAAGTCACCACAAATTTTATACACTGATTTAGTCAAGTCCATTGATTTCTTCCAAATTTTCAAATCTTCAATTTTATACATTCGCTTTAAAATTTCTCACATCTCACATCTCACATCTCATTACTCACTTCTAATTACGAAGTGGCTTCCCTTTTTTGATCATATGCTCTAAACGCTCTAAAGTCTTACGCTCTCCTGTAAGAGAAAGGAAAGCTTCACGTTCTAGATCCAATAAATATTGTTCACTTACATAAGAAGCAGCAGAAAGATCTCCACCAGCCATTACATAGGCCAGCTTATTAGCTATCTTCTTGTCGTGTTCGCTGATATATTTTCCTGCGTACATTTGATCTGTACCTACATAAAAAGTACCTAAAGCTTGTTTACCAAGCACTTTAATATCTGTTCTCTGAATAGGTTGTGTGTATCCGGTTTCAGCCATCAATAATGCATGTTTCTTAGCAATAGCCAACTGTCTGTCTGGATTTACAACAACAGTATCTTTACCTTTCTGAAGGATATTCGTATCGAAAGCTTCGTATGCTGAAGTAGATACTTTCGCCATTGCAATTGTTAAGAAGTGTTCTCTAAGTCTGTTTAACTCTACATCATCTTTGTGGTAGGTTTCTGAAGCTCTTAAGGTCATTTCCTTAGAGCCACCACCACCTGGAATCACACCTACACCAAATTCTACTAATCCAATATAAGTTTCAGCAGCTGCAACTACTTTATCTGCATGAAGGGAAAGTTCACATCCTCCACCCAAAGTCATAGCATGTGGAGCTGCTACGGTTGGAATTGAAGAATATCTCATTCTCATCATTGTATCCTGGAAATATTTGATAGCCATATTAAGCTCGTCATATTCCTGTTCCACAGCCATCATGAAGATCATTCCAATATTTGCACCTACAGAGAAATTTGCTCCGTTATTTGCAACTACTAATCCTTGATACTCTTTTTCAGCAATGTCTAATGCTTTGTTAAGTCCGTCCAAAACATCACCACCTATAGAATTCATTTTACTTCTAAATTCTACATTTAGAATTCCATCGCCAAGATCTTCTACTACAACTCCGGTATTTTTAAATACTTCTTTAGATTCTCTAATATTATCCAGAATAATAAAAGCATCTTGTCCTAGAACTTTTACCTGTTCCTTTTTAGGAATGTTATAATAAAAAGTGTTTCCTTCTTTTACAGTGTAAAAACTCTTATTCCCGGAGGCTAACATTTCTGTTACCCAGGCTGCAGGTTCTTCACCTTCAGCCTTCATCATCTCGATTCCTTTTTCCACTCCTACAGCATCCCAAATTTGGAAAGGTCCATGTTGCCAACCGAAACCGGCTTTCATGGCATCATCTATTTTGTAAAGCTCATCGGTAATTTCAGGAATTCTGTTAGAGATATATGCAAAAAGCGCAGATAGATTCTTTCTATAAAATTCTCCTGCTTTATCTTTTCCACCCACTAATACCTTAAATCTATCTTCAACATTCTCTATAGATTTTGTAAGTTCTAAAGTTGCAAAAGATGCCTTTTTGGAGGATCTATATTCCAGCGTTTTGAGGTCTAGTGACTGAATTTCACTACTTCCATCTTCATTTTTCACTTTCTTATAAAAACCTTGACCGCTTTTACTACCTAACCATTTCTTTTCCATCATAGAGTCGATGAAGTTTGGTAATGCAAAAAGATCATGTTTTTCGTCACTTGGAACTCCTTGATGTAGTCCATTTGCAACGTGAACTAAAGTATCTAATCCAACTACATCTACTGTTCTAAACGTAGCAGATTTAGGCCTTCCTATAACTGGTCCTGTTAATTTATCAACTTCTTCAATGGTCATTCCTAATTCATCTACCATATGAAAAAGGCTCATAATGCTGAAGATCCCAACTCGGTTACCTATAAATGCTGCAGTGTCTTTAGCTACCACAGATTTTTTTCCAAGGAATTTCTCTCCATATTCATTCACAAAGTCTAACACTTCTTCTGAAGTTTCCGGTCCAGGAATAATCTCGAATAATCTTAAGTAACGTACAGGATTAAAGAAATGAGTTCCGCAGAAATGTTTTTGGAAGTCTTCACTTCGTCCTTCACTCATTAATTTAATAGGAATTCCAGAGGTATTAGAAGATATTAAAGTTCCTTTTTTACGATGATTGTCCAATTGTTCAAAGACTTTCTTTTTAATGTCCAGTCTTTCTACTACAACTTCGATAATCCAATCTACTTCAGAAACTTTAGCAATATCGTCTTCCAGATTACCGGTTTTAATTCTACTAGCGAAAGATTGGCTATATATAGGTGAAGGTTTAGATTTTAAGGAGGCTTGTAAAGAATCGTTTACCAACCTATTTCTAACCACTTTATCTTGAAGCGTTAAACCTTTACTTTTTTCTTTATCTGTAAGTTCGCGAGGAACTATGTCTAATAATAGTACTTCAACTCCAATATTTGCAAAATGACAGGCAATTCCGCTTCCCATGATTCCGGAACCGACGATCGCAACTTTATTTATTCTTCTTTTCATATGTAAATTTTAAATAGAAATTATTCAGGCAATCCCTGAAAAAAAATCTTATGATATATTTATTTTAACCTTATTTCCTGATTATAAATTTTCTTATTCGAAATTAAATCTGTTATAGAATTTGCTACTCTAATAAAAGTCTTTAGATCTTCATCACTTATGTTTTCTTTAACCGCTTCATCAAACTTTAGAACCACTCCTTTGGAGAAATCTCTCATTTCTTTGCCAAAATCTGTGAGGTATAATAATACGCTACGTCCATCCGCTGGATTTTTTTTACGAATTATTAGTCCTTTTTCTTCCATAGATTTTAATATGCGGGATAAGCTTGTAGCTTCCATACCCATTTTTGGGCCGAGCGAGGTAGAAGGGGTTCCTTTTTCGGGATCGATACTTAGAAGTGCAAAACCTGTAGCCATAGTGCTTCCTGCTTTACCTGCTTCTTCATTATACATCTTTGAGACAGCCATCCAGGTTGCTCGTAATACATAATCGATAGTTTTTTCCTTCATTGTTGCTTTTAGAATAAATCCAAAGTTATGAAAATTTATTATGCGCGCATAATAAATTGAGAAAATATTTCAATTATCTAATAAACAATATAAATTTACTCTATATACATAAAAAAACTCTCCAAAAGAGGAGAGTTTAACAATAACTTAATGATATGTGTGCTAATTCTATCTTCCGTAGATAGAATTGTAAAGATCTTTATATCTTTCCTTAATATTTCTTCTTTTCAATTTCATAGTAGGGGTAAGCTGATCATTCTCAATACTCCAAACTTCCGGTGTAAGCTCGAACTTCTTGATTTTTTCCCAACCCCCGAACTTTTCGTTATAGAAATCTACTTCTTCCTGAATTCGTTTAATGACTTCAGGATTTTTAACGATCTCTTCGTTGGTTTTTCCAATATCCAATTTTTTTCGCGCTGCCCAATCTTCTACAAACTCAAAATTAGGTTGAATAAAAGCGGCAGGCATTTTTTCTCCTTCTCCAATAACCATGATCTGCTCGATAAAACGAGATTGCTTCATAGTATTTTCGATTAATTGTGGTGCTACATATTTCCCACCAGAGGTTTTAAACATTTCTTTTTTCCTATCGGTGATTTTTAAGAAACCATCAGCATCTATTTCCCCGATATCTCCGGTATGGAACCAGCCATCAGCATCTATTGCTTCATCTGTTTTTTCTTTGTCTTTATAGTAACCCATCATCAAGTTAGGACCCTTTGTAAGGATTTCACCATCTTCAGCAATCTTTACCTCTACATTGCTTATAACCCTTCCAACAGTGCCAACTTTAAATCCACCGTTACGTTCATCGTTTACTGAAATTACCGGTGATGTTTCAGTTAATCCATAACCTTCCATAATTGGAATCTCTGCAGCTGCAAAAACGCGAGTTAATCTAGGCTGTAAAGCTGCACTACCGGAAACTATAAGTTCTATATTTCCTCCTAAACCTTCTTTCCACTTAGAAAAGATGAGTTTTCTAGCTAGGCTAAGTTGCATTTCGTACCACCATCCATTAGCGCCATAAGGTTCGTATTGTAATCCTAATTCTACCGCCCAATAAAATAATTTATGCTTGATCCCACTTAAAGCGGTCCCTTTAGCAATAATTTTGTCGTACACCTTCTCTATTACTCGTGGCACAGCAGAGATTACGTGTGGATGAACTTCTTTTAAATTATCACCTATTTTCTCTATGGATTCTGCAAAATAGATGGAAACACTATAATATTGGTATAAATAAGAGATCATTCTCTCAAAAATATGACAGATAGGTAAAAAACTTACTGCCACATATTTTCCGGTTTCAAAAGGAACTCTTTCTGCGCTATTTAATACATCACTCACAATGTTTCTATGAGATAGCATTACTCCTTTAGGTCTTCCTGTAGTACCAGAAGTATAAATTAAAGTTGCAAGATCGTCTTCTTTTACAGCATCTTTAAGTGCTTCTACTTGATCCTGGCTTTTTTCATCTTTACCTAGTTCAACAATTTCTGTCCAATTTTTGCAACCTTCAATGTCATCGAAGCTATAAACCTCTTTTAGTTGGGTATTATGCTTAATGGCATTAACCTTCTCAAGCACTTCTTTATCTGAAACAAAACAATAGGTGGCTTCACTGTGATTTAAAACATACTCATAATCTTCCTGAGATATTGTAGGATAAATTGGTACATTTTGGGCTCCCAATTGTAAGATCCCAATATCCATAACATTCCACTCTGTTCTATTGCTAGAGGAGATAAGCGCTATTTTATCGTTAGGTTTTACTCCTAAGTGCAGTAAACCTCTACTTACAGCATTTGCTTTATCTATATATTGTTGAGTGCTTAAAGGTTCCCATTTACCATTAAATTTGGTTACTAAGGCTTTTTCTAAAGGATGATTTTCTAATTGAAAGTAGGGAAAATCAAAAAGGCGTTTAATTTCGATCATGTGAGTGGATAAGATATTCCTTGCAAAATAGCAAAATTGCTTACTATATCAAATGAATCCCACAAAAAAAGAAGGGAATTTTTATGTTCCCTTCTTAAATATTGATAATTAATATAATTTCTATTTCTTTTCTAACCATTTACGTGCATTCACAAATCCTTCTAACCAAGGAGTTACCTCGTCTTTTCTGTCTTTGGGGTAATATGCCCAATTCCAAGAAAAAGTAGAACGCTCTAAATGCGGCATCATCACTAAATGTCTTCCTGAAGTATCGGTTAGCATTGCTGTATTAAAATGTGAACCATTCGGGTTTGCAGGATATTCTTCATATCCATATTTTCCAACAATGTTATATTTACTCTCCTCGTATGGGAAACTAAATTTACCTTCCCCGTGGGCACTCCAGATTCCTAATTTACTTCCTGCCAAGCTAGATAGCATTATAGAGTTGTTTTCTTGAATTTCTACTGAAGTAAAATTACATTCGAATTTGTGCGATCTATTATGAAGCATTTTTGGTTTCTGATCATGATCTGGATTTATTAGTCCTAATTCTATGAACAACTGACAACCATTACATACTCCTAAAGAAAGGGTATCCTCTCTTTTGAAGAAATTATCTAAAGCAGCTTTTGCTTTTTCGTTATACAAAAATGCTCCGGCCCAACCTTTAGCACTTCCTAATACATCTGAATTTGAAAAACCTCCAACAGCAGCGATAAATTGAATTTCTTCAAGATTTTCCCTTCCAGAAATAAGATCTGTCATGTGTACATCTTTAACATCGAATCCTGCAAGATGCATGGCACGAGCCATTTCTCGCTCACTGTTTGAACCTTTTTCGCGGATGATCGCGGCTTTTATTCTTGGTTTTCCTTCAGCAAGAACAGGGAGTTTTCCAGTAAAATTCTCCGGAAACCTAAACTCTAAAGGTTGATTTTTATAGTTGTTGTAACGTCGCGTTGCATGATCTATCCCGCTTTGCTTCTTGTCTAGCATAAATGAAGTGGAATACCAAACATCTCTATAGGTAGGAATGTCAAAATCAAAAGAATCGTCACCATTAATTACTGAAACTACATTTCCTTCAGAAGGAGCTCCAATTTTATGGAATTCAATTTTATTTTCATTCAAAATTGTTTCAACTGAAGCATCCTTTGCTTGAAAAACAATTCCGCAGTTCTCATTAAATAAAAGTTTTACTGAATCACTTTCATTAAGACTTGAAAGATCCAGTTTAGCACCTTGATTAACTTCAGCAAAACACATTTCCAATAAAGTGGTAATTAAACCACCTGAAGCCACATCGTGTCCTGCTATAATAAGATCTTTAGAAATAAGATCTTGAATAACATTGAAGGTCTTAGCAAAGTTTGCTGAGTCTAAAATTGTTGGAACTTCCGTTCCTATTTTATTATGAGTTTGTGCAAATGAACTTCCTCCTAATTTAAAGGAATCTTGTGATAAATTGATGTAATAGATAGCTCCTTCCGGCTGTAAAACTGGTTCTACAACTTTGGTAATATCCTTACAGTGTCCAGCTGCAGAAATAATAACGGTTCCCGGAGAAATCACTTCAGTCCCATCACCATTATATTTTTGCTTCATAGATAAGGAATCCTTACCTGTAGGCACATTAATACCCAATTCTATAGCAAAATCTGATACTCCTTGAACTGCTTCGTACAATCTTGCATCTTCACCTTCATTATTACAAGGCCACATCCAGTTTGCAGAAAGAGAAACAGATTTTAAACCTTGCTCGAGCGGAGCCCATATTATATTAGTTAGAGATTCTGCAATAGAATTTCTAGAACCTGCTACAGGATCTACCAAGGCAGAAATAGGAGAGTGCCCAAGCGAGGTTGCAACTCCTTCTTTTCCTTTATAATCCAATGCCATTACCCCACAATTATTAAGCGGTAATTGCAATGCTCCGGCGGTTTGCTGTTTAGCAACTCTACCGGTAACACATCTATCTACTTTGTTTGTTAGCCAATCTTTACAAGCTACAGCTTCTAACTGAAGCACTTGCTCTAAATAATTATATATATTATCTGAAGAATATTTTAAATCTTCATAGTTTCTTATCACAGTAGAATCGGTCATGATCGTTTTTGGAGAACTTCCAAACATATCTTCCATTTTTAGATCCATCGGTTTTTCTCCCGTGGTCTTACTTTTAAAAATGAAATTATGATCTTCGGTAACTTCTCCTACATCGTACATAGGTGTTCTTTCCCTTTCAGAAATTCGGTTAAGAATACCCAAATCTTTTTCAGGAATAATCAAGCCCATTCGTTCCTGAGATTCATTCCCTATAATTTCTTTAGCAGAAAGTGTTGGATCTCCAACAGGAAGTTTATCCAAATCGATATTTCCCCCGGTTTCTTCAACCAATTCACTTAAACAGTTTAAATGTCCACCCGCACCATGATCATGAATGGAAACTATAGGGTTGGTTTCGCTTTCCACCATTCCTCTCACAGCATTTGCAGCTCTTTTTTGCATCTCTGGATTGGCACGTTGCACTGCATTTAATTCTATTCCGCTGCTAAATTCTCCGGTATCTGCTGAAGAAACTGCGGCACCACCCATTCCAATTCGGTAATTATCTCCACCAAGTACAACTATTTTATCACCTTTCTTAGGCACATCTTTTATGGCTTGATCTGCTTTTCCGTATCCAATTCCACCGGCAAGCATAATTACTTTATCATATCCTAAAAAACGATTGTGTTCGGAATGTTCAAAAGTTAAAACAGATCCTGTAATTAAGGGTTGTCCGAACTTATTCCCAAAATCTGAAGCTCCATTAGAAGCTTTTATAAGAATATCCATCGGGTTTTGATACAACCATTTACGTGCTGAAGTTGCTTTTTCCCATTCTTTTGTATCGGCTAAACGAGAGTAAGAAGTCATATAAACCGCAGTTCCGGCCAAAGGAAGTGATCCTTTTCCACCGGCTAGTCTGTCTCTTATTTCTCCACCACTTCCTGTAGCAGCACCATTAAAAGGCTCTACCGTTGTAGGGAAATTATGGGTTTCAGCTTTTATAGAGATCACAGAATTGAAATCTGTATTCTGATAAAAATCTGGCTTATCCGGAGTTTTAGGTGCGAATTGCTCTACTCGAGGCCCTTTTACAAAGGCCACATTATCTTTATATGCTGAAACGATATCATTAGGATTCACTTCTGATGTCTTTCTAATCATTTTGAAAAGAGAAGATGGCTTTTCTTTTCCATCGATCACAAAAGTTCCATTGAAGATCTTATGACGGCAGTGCTCTGAATTTACCTGAGAGAATCCAAACACTTCAGAATCTGTTAAAGGTCTTTCTAACTTTTTTGAAAGTTCCTGTAAATAATTTACTTCTTCATCATTCAAAGCTAAACCTTCCTGCTTATTAAAAGCTTGGATGTCATCGATGTTTAAAACCGGTTTTGGTTCGGTATTGACGGTGAAAATCTCCTGATCTAAACCTTCAAATTTCTGAGAAAGCATAGGGTCGAAATCATGAAAATGAGAGTCTACTTTTAAAAACTCTTCAATTCTAATTATTCCGGGAATCCCCATTGTTTGGGTAATTTCTACGGCATTGGTACTCCATGGAGAAACCATGGCGGCACGGGGACCAACAAAAAAATCTGCCAGTGCAGATTTGTTAAGTAGTTGAGCGTCGCCAAAAAGCCAGTCTAATTTTGAAATGTTTTGAGCAGATAGGTCAGCGTGCGTTTGCACAGCATAAACCTTTGAGGTTTGCGTTCCGAAGAATAGGATCATTCTAAGTTTTTTTGTGTGTTGATGTGAGCACAAAAATAACTTTTTTAGACAGAATATTCAGCCTAAATTTAATTTAATACGAACACATTATCGACAGGCTTTTGTGGGATTAAATTGTGTAGAAAGGAATGAAATTAATGAATACTTACCACCTGTTTTTAGCCGCGGGATTCCCCCAGATTAGTGAAGCTAAATACGGGTTGTCTATAAATGGATTTCGATTTCCCTGAGCTTTAAAAATAATCTCATTCCGCTGAATTTCAATTGCAGAAACTGGATCCTGCGCATTCCACTTTAGAAATAACGTTAGATTTCCTACAGATTCAAAATCCTCGTTATATCTTAAATTTAAATAAAAGATCATTCGGGAAATATCTCCAACCCACTCATCTCCGGGATACCAAGAATTATTTGAGATCAATTTATGTTTTCCACTTCCGGCGGTAAAGGGATAGTTTTTTCGTTGCTCATTAATTTTGATAGCTGCGGTTCGCAAATGATGAAGATCTGCTTCAGCAGTATTTTCAATAAAAGAACGGGGATACACATGTTCCGTATTAAAGGTTTGAGGCCGGTGTTTATTGCTGGAAGAATAAAACTCACTTTTATCGCGACTTTCTCCTGAGTAAATCAATAAAACATTTTTAGAATTAGAGGGGTCTTCATCTGCTTTATACAAATAGCGATGCCTTTCGTAATATTCCAAAAATCGAGAGTGCTTGGCAATCGTAGTAATTGCCAAACTTTCTTTTAGATCTTCTCCTTGAAGATTAAAATCCACATCTTTATAATAGGAAGTAAGTTCAGTCGGAATATTTAATTCTTCAATATTCTCAACTAAAATTTCCGAGTTTTTATTTTCAGATTTACATCCAATAAGTATTAGGAAGAATAAAACAATATATAGAATCCTAATTCTCACTATAAACATCCTAGTTTTTCTGAAGAAGTGCCATATAGAATCCATCGTATCCGGATTCTGAGGATAATAATTTTTTATCTTTTACCAATTTGAAATCTTTTCCATGTTCACTGGCAAGAAACTTTTCTACTTGTTCCTGATTTTCTGAAGGTAAAATAGAGCAGGTAGCATATACCAACTTCCCACCATCCTTAATAATTCTAGAATAGGTACTTAAGATTTCAGCTTGCGTTCGTTTAATATTCTCAATAAACTCCGGCTGTAGTTTCCATTTAGCATCCGGGTTTCTGCTTAGAACTCCTAATCCGCTACAGGGCGCATCAATAAGAACGCGATCTGCAGTTCCATATAGTTTTTTAATAACCTTAGTAGATTCTATTGCTCTAGGATCTATGTTGTGAGCATGAGCTCGTTTTGCTCTCCTTTTTAGCTCCTTTAATTTTTTCTCATAAATATCAGTTGCTATAATTTGTCCTTTATTTTCCATTAAAGCTGCAATATGAAGGGTTTTTCCACCTGCACCAGCACAAGTATCTACCACTCTCATCCCTGGTTTAACGTCTAAAAATTCTGCTACTAATTGAGAATTTGCATCCTGTACTTCAAAAAATCCCTTTTTAAATGCTTCAGTTTTAAAAACATTGGCACGTTCCTCCAGTTGTAGTGCATAAGGATACCCCTTTACAGGTTCTGCTTTAATCCCTTCATCATTTAAAACACTTCTTAAGTTATCTCTAGTAGTATTTAAAGTGTTTACTCTAAGGACAACAGGAGCTTGTTCATTTAATGCGTGGATCTCTTTTTCCCAAACCTTTTCGCCTAATTCCTTTACACCTAATTCATCCATCCAATCTGGAATAGATTCTTTGTACTTTCTTATCTTACTAAGCTCATCAAACCTTCCTTTGATCTTTCTACTTGGCACTGGCTCAATTTGTTTCCAGTCTGGTAATGTTACACCACGTAAAGTGGCCCAAACAGCAAATACTCTGAATAAGTTTTCTCTGGAATAAGGTGCTTTTACTTCAGCAATTTCAGTATATAGACGTTTCCAGCGTACAATTTCGTAAACAGTTTCTGCAATAAAACTTCGATCTCGGGAACCCCAACGCTTATCACGTTTTAATGTTTTTTCAATAACCTTGTCGGCATAATTTCCTTCATTGAAGATATCTGATAATGCATCGATGGTTGCAAATACTAAATTTCGGTGTAAGCGCATAGTTTATTTTTAAGGTGGCAAAGGTACTCAAATTTGACGCCGATTATTTTATATTTGAATCAAATTCTTATAGATGAAATTATACTACTTGTTTAGCCTGCTATTGATTATTGGATGTAACTCTGAAGAAAATAAAATTGAACCATCGTATTTTACTTCTGTTGAAGTGGAAAATATTCTCGAAGATTCTCTTAGTATTCGGGCTATAGAATTAATGGGAGAGGATTTAGCATTTGCGGCAAATAATGGAACTTATGGAATGTACAATTCACAAAATAAATCATGGAAATCAAATATTCAGGAATATGATACACTTGTTCCCGAGTTTCGTGCTATTGCTAGTACAAATTCAGATTTCTTCATGTTAAGTGTTGGAAATCCTGCCTTATTGTATAAGACGGGTGATTCCGGTAAAATGGAATTGGTATACAAAGAAGAGAATGAAAAAGTGTTTTATGATGCAATATCATTTTGGAACGATGAAGAAGGGATCGCTATGGGAGATCCAGTAGATACTTGTCTTTCCATAATTTTAACCAGAGATGGAGGGAAGTCTTGGAATAAGATTTCCTGCGAGAATTTACCAGCTGCTGCAGAAGGTGAAGCCGCTTTTGCTGCCAGCAACTCCAATATTGCTATTCAAGGCAATAAGACCTGGATCTTATCTGGAGGAAAGAAATCACGTATATTTTTCTCCCCAGATAAAGGAAAAACTTGGGAAGTGTTTGATACTCCGATTATCCAAGGAACTGCCACGCAAGGAGGTTATAGTCTGGATTTTTTCGATGATAACAATGGATTCATTATTGGAGGAGATTATACAAAGCCGGACGAAAACCAAGCAAATAAAGCAGTTACTAAGGATGGTGGTAAAACCTGGGAATTGGTTGCAGCAGGGCAGGAGCCGGGATATAAAAGCAGCGTGAGATATGTACCGGGTAAAAATGGAGAGGAATTAGTTGCGGTAGGTTTTACAGGTCTATCTTATTCTAATGATGCCGGGAAAAGTTGGAAGAAGTTGTCTGAAGATGGATTTTATACAATTCGTTTTCTAAATGATTCTATCGCCTATGCTGCAGGAAAGAATAGGATTTCTAGATTGAAATTTAAGAAATAGAGCTAAAAGCGAAAATCCGGATCGCGAGATCCGGAAGTTCTAACTAACCAACCAAAAACTTATTTATAGTATTTAATTTTTCTTGCGTTCCGCATCTTTGCGGTCTCTATATTCTTTCCAAAGCTTTTTATTGAAATCTGATTCCAACTTCTGAAGCCTAATTATTTCTTTCGCTGAAATTATTTTTTTAAGATCTGAAAACAACGTTTTTTTAATCTGATATTCTTCGTTTTCAATATTCTGATATTCCCTTATCAATTTTTCAGCTTCTTGCTCAGAAAGTGATTCTATGTTTTCAATTTCATCATGCTCTCTTCTGCGTAGATCCATTTTTTGACACTCATATCTATTGTAGATAGGCCAAAATTTTTGAGCCAATTCTGGATCCATATTCATTTCCTGAGTTATAAAAGCCACTTTCATAGCTTTTATTTGCTCTCTATGCTCTTCTTTATCTCTACTGTTCTGAGCTTGAATTCCGTAAAAGGAAATAAAGAGTATAACAAGTAGTGTGATTTTCTTCATAATTTATTCTATTATTAACCCTGAGTCTTCAACATTTTCACTTAAATAATCGAAAACTGCTTGTTCATTAAAACTGTAAGAATTAAGGTCATCCATTAAAATTCCTTCTTCATAAATAAGATTCGAAATATCGCTATAATTCAAATCCAGATCCTCTTCATCAATATATTGTTCTATCGCAGCGTAATCCAAATTGTTTAATTCAGAATTATCTGGTGCTTCTAATAAGACTGTGCTAAATACCACTAAGAAGATAGCGGCAATTGCTGAAGCATAATAAAGCTGTTTTTTAGAGAACAAGCCAATTATTTTTCCACGATTATTTTCTGCGTCCAGTTTAGCCTGAATAGTGTCCTCTAAAGTATTAAAATAGCCTGTAGGTACTTGAAATCCAGATTTACTCTCCTTATCCTTGGAAGAAGATATTTCCAGTTTTTCAAATAAATTAGTTTCAAAATCCTCCATATAGTTATCAGGGATTTTAAAACCGGACTCATTTTTATATTTCTCTAAATTCATTTTCATTTAATTCTTAGACTCTTATTATATAGCAAGGTTTAATCCATTTTTAAATAATCCTCAATTTTTTTTGCTGCAATATGGTAGGATGCTTTAAGTGCGCCTTCACTTGTGCCCAAAATAGCAGCGATCTCGCGGTATTTTAGTTCCTGAAAATATTTCATATTAAACACTAATTGTTGTTTTTCAGGCAGCGTTGCAATAGCTTTTTGAAGTTTAAGCTGAATTTCATCACCTTCAAAATAAACATCACTTTCTAATTTTTCGATTAAATTATTCTGAAGCTCTTCTGAACTTAACTGAATTCGCTTCGCCTTATTATTAAGAAATGTAAGCGATTCATTTGTTGCAATGCGATACATCCAAGAATAAAGTTGACTTTCCCCCTTAAAATTATGGATATTCTTAAAGATCTTAATAAATGTATTCTGAAGGATATCATCTGAATCTTCATGATCTTTAACCATGTTCCTAATATGCCAATACAAGCGCTCTTTGTATAGCGTTACCAATTCCCCAAATGCATTTTTGAGCGTTTTAGGGTTTTGAAGCCTTTTTAGTAATATATCTTCCTCTAATTTCAAGAATTTATTTTATCTAACATGAATATATACAAAAAAAGCATGGCTTAAAACGTTGAGAAACTCCATAATTGTAGGAATTTTGTAAGAATAAGTGTTAAAATCAACGATTAAATACATTATTTTTGGTTTAAATACATTTTTTGTTTGGAGAATCTATTTATTCTTATATCTTTGAAGTGTTAATATTATTTAATCTTTTTTTGCCCCAAAGATTACAAATTGAATTAAACCTAAGTTTTCATTTCCCCAAGATGAAAACATTTTAAAAAAAAAGGATGAACCTACTTCATCCTTTTTTTTTATTCCTAATCGTATTTTTCACACGTCAAGTTTTTTTAAAAATAAATAATAAATCTCTTCCAGTATTTAAGCTAAACGTAAATTATTCGAAAGATTGCATTTCTACTAATTTCTTGTATACTCCGTTTTTAAGCAGTAACTCATTATGCTTTCCTTGTTCTACGATCTCGCCTTTTTGCATCACCACAATAAGATCTGCATTTTGAATGGTAGAAAGCCTATGGGCAATCACAATAGAGGTTCTATTGCGCATCATATTTTCCAATGCTTTCTGAACCAGTTTTTCACTCTCTGTATCTAAAGCCGATGTTGCCTCATCCAAGATCATAATAGGAGGATTTTTTAGAACGGCTCTGGCAATCGATAAACGTTGTTTTTGCCCACCACTTAGTTTGTTCCCACTATCCCCAATATTGGTATCGAGCACCTTTGGAAGGTCTTTTACAAACTCCCAAGCATTAGCTATTTTTAAAGCCTCTATAATTTCTTCTTCTGTTGCATTCGTTTTACCTAGCGCAATATTGTCTCTTATGGAATCATTAAATAAAATAGAATCCTGGGTTACTAATCCCATGAGATCTCGTAATGATCTTTTTGTGATCTCGCGGATATCTACTCCATCTACTTTTATGGTTCCCGAGTTAACATCATAAAACCGGGTAACTAGATTTGCAATCGTAGATTTTCCACTCCCAGATTGTCCAACTAGAGCTACGGTGCTGCCTTTTGGTACATTCAAGCTGAAATTCTTCAAAACCAACTCATCTTCGTATTTAAAATCTATATTTTCAATTTGAATAGTAGATTTAAAATCGGTTGCAATAATTGCATTTTTAGCGTCTACAATAGTTGAAGGGGTTTCTAAAACATCAATAATCCTTTCCGCAGCTGCATTTCCTTTTTTAACAGAATAGGTCGCTTTAGAGATTTGTTTTGCAGGAGTTAAGATATTATAAGCTAAACCTAAAAAAGCTATAAAAGCAGCTGCATCTAAAGTGCCATCTATTAAAACCATATTCCCTCCAAACCAAAGAATAATTACAATTACAAAAATCCCAAGAAATTCACTTGTGGGTGAAGCTAGGTTTTGTCGATTTATAAGACTGTTCAGGATTTTATTCAGTCTATTGGTAGAACCTTCGAATTTTTCTTGGAACTTATCTTCAGCATTAAAGCCTTTAACAATTTTCAAACTAGATAAGGTTTCTTCTACAATAGACAAGAAATTTCCGTTTTCTTCCTGCGCTCTTAAAGACTGACTTTTTAATCTTTTACCGATTAAGGAAATAATGAAGCCGGAGATAGGAAGAAAAATAAATACGAAAATGGTAAGTTTCGCACTTATCATTAACATAGCAATTATAGTGAAGATAATTGTAAGTGGCTCTCTAACTATAAGTTCGAGGATGGAAAGAAAGGAAGTTTGCACTTCATTCACATCGGCAGTAATTCTGGAAATTATATCTCCTTTTTTCTTTTCAGAAAAGTAAGAGATTGGTAAATGAAGAATCTTATGATAAACGGCGTTTCTTACATCTCGAAGCACACCATTTCTCAAAAAAGTAATAAAAAATGCTGCTAAGTATCCAAAGAGATTTTTTAAGAAAAATAGCAAAACCACAATTCCGCATATAAATATCAAAGCTGAAACTTCATCTTCGATCACTTTTTGTGTAACCTGGTAATTGAAATAGTCTATTATAAAGTCCTTAGCGCTAGCTATTCCTTCATAATTTGGTTTTACAGCAACTCTTTTACTTTTATCAAATAAAATATCAATAACTGGAATAAGAGCGATAAACGAAAGCGTACTGAAAAGTGCATAGAAAATATTACAAACAATATTTAAAATCGCGAACTGCTTATAGGGCCTCGCATATTCTAAGATCTTTCTAAAATAGGTCATTCTTAATTTTTAGTCTACCTGAAGCGCTGCTCTAATTCCGGTAATTTTTTGTTGTAATAATTGTTGTACTCTGTCAAAATCTGAAGAAGATTTCAATTCTTCATTAACGCTGATGTAAAATTTAATTTTAGGCTCCGTACCGCTTGGTCTGGCAGCGATTTTTGATCCTTCTTCTGTATAATAGATTAAAACATTGGATTTTGGAAGGTCTATCGCAGTCTCCGAATGATCCTGCATGTTTTTAGAAATCGAAGCTTGGTAATCTTCTATTAAAACCACTTTTTCACCATTGATCTCTTTTAGAGGATTCTCTCTAAGAGCTACCATCATTTGTTTTATCTGTAATTCTCCTTCAATCCCTTTTTTTACAAGAGAAATCAATTCTTCTTGATAAAACCCAAATTCTTTGTAAAGTTCTATTAACTGCTTGTAAAAAGAACTTCCATTTTCTTTCATCTGGGCAGCGATCTCACATGCAAGTAGGGTAGCAGTGGTTGCGTCTTTATCACGCACAAATTCGCCAACCATAAATCCGAAACTCTCTTCACCACCGCCTACAAAATCCATTTCCGGATGATCTTTGATCATTTTAGCGATCCATTTAAAACCGGTTAGTACCTCAAAATAATGAGCGCCATAAGACTGTGTGACATCTCTAAGCATCGGGGTAGAAACTATCGTAGAAGCAACAAAAGAATCTTTGTTTAAATCTCCCCTTTTTTTCCATTGCTCTAATAAGAACCACGTCATTACTACCATGGTCTGGTTTCCATTAAGTAGTAATAATTCATCATTTAGATTACGAACCGCAATTCCTAAACGATCTCCATCAGGATCTGTACCTATTACAATATCTGCATTCTCTTTTTCAGCGAGCTCCATAGCCATCTTCAAGGCCTCCGGTTCTTCTGGATTTGGAGATTTAACTGTTGGGAAGTTAGCATTTGGTGCTGCTTGTTCTTCAACTAAAAAAACATTGTTGTAACCAGCTTTCTTTAAAACTTGAGGTGTAGCCGTAGAAGAGGCTCCGTGCAAAGAAGTGAAAACCACTTTGAGATTGTTTTTTGCTGAAGGAGAAGTACCAAAACTTCCATTTTTTACAGAAGCAGTTTGAAAAGCTTCATCTACTTCGTTATCTATTAATTGAATTAATTCTGGATTCGATTTAAAATTGATTTCAGAATAATTCAGAGAATCTATTTCTTTAATAATATGAGCATCTTGTGGTGGAACTAATTGCCCACCGTCTTGCCAATAAACTTTATAGCCATTGTATTCAGGAGGATTATGACTCGCGGTTAGCACGATTCCGCAGTGACAATCTAAATGTTTTACCGCAAAAGATAATTCTGGAGTTGGCCTTAATTCAGAAAAAAGAAAGACTTTAATTCCGTTTGCTGAAAATATATCTGCAACTATTTGAGCAAATTCTTTACTATTATTTCTACAGTCGTAGGCAATAACAGTGCGTATTTCTTCTCCTTTAAATTCTCTTTTAAGGTAGTTTGAAAGCCCTTGTGTGTTTTTTCCTAAGGTATATTTATTAATCCTATTTGGGCCAGCACCCATTACTCCCCGCATTCCTCCGGTACCAAAAGCAGCATTTTTATAAAAACTCTCTTCTAGTTCTTTAGGATCGTTGTTAATTAGGTGATTTACTTGTGCGTGAGTCTCTGCATCAAAAGTATCGGAAAGCCAAAGTTTCGCTTTAGAGAGTATATCGGATTTAATTTGAGTCATGTGATCAAAAATTTTGAACAAAAATAAGGATTAATGCGGAAAGAGATTATTGGATTCCGGTAGTTTTGCTTATTAAATACCTCTCCGTATCGCGCCTGCTTCTTAAAATAAGTTCTCCTAAAAAACCTGCAAGGAAAAACTGAGTTCCTATTACCATTAATATGAGTGAGATGTAAAACCAGGGGTTTTGAGTTACCAATATATTTGGTAGCCCATGATATAATTTATAAAGTTTCGAGACCCCTATCCAGCAGCCGCCGAAAACCCAAAGAAAAACATCAGCACTCCAAGCGCTCCAAAAAGATGCATGGGTCTTTTTCCAAATTTAGATAAGAACCAAATACTTATAAGGTCTAGAAAACCGTTAATAAAGCGATCCATCCCAAATTTTGTCTTCCCGTATTTTCTGGCCTGATGTTGAACTTCCTTTTCTGTAATATTACTAAATCCTGCATTTTTAGCTAAAACAGGAATATATCTGTGCATTTCTCCATACACATCTATGTTCTTTACAACTTCTTTTTTGTAAGCTTTTAATCCGCAGTTAAAGTCATGGAGTTTAACACCTGATGTTTTTCTAGCAGCAGCATTAAAGAGTTTAGAAGGCAGATTTTTGCTGAGAACAGAATCGTATCGTTTCTTTTTCCAACCCGAAACTAAATCGAAATGTTCTTTTTGAATGAGGTTATAAAGTTCCGGAATTTCCTCTGGATTATCCTGAAGATCGGCATCCATAGTAATAATTACGTCTCCTTGAGCTTCTAAAAAACCGGCGTGTAGCGCTTGAGATTTTCCATAATTCCGGTTGAACTTGATTCCTTTTACATTAGAGTCCTGAACCGATAGGTGAGAAATAGTTTTCCAGGAAGCATCGGTGCTTCCGTCGTCTATAAAAATAATTTCATAAGAATAGGAATTGGATTGCATCACCGATACAATCCAATTATATAATTCTTTTAAAGATTCTTCCTCATTTAATAGAGGAATAACTATAGATAGTTGCATTCAAATTTGTTTAGACTATCCTTGCATAGGATTTTTATTCTTCATGATTAATCCTACAATTAAAGAGATGATTAATCCGAAAAATAAGTTTCCGATTAATGAAAAAGCTACCACAATTAATGGAGAGCTAAATTTGGCAGTCATTTCTTCGGCCGCATTTAATTGAGATTCGGTCATGTCTGGTTGTGCCTCTATCATTTTTTCGCGATTAACTTCCATCATCTGACTCATGTAATCTGGTTCAATATAATTCATAAGTACAAAAGACCAAACAGCCGCGATAATTCCTCCAATAACTGCTACACCTATTCCTACCTTTAAAGCCTCTCCGAGCTCAAAAATCCGCCATTTTCAGTTTTAAATGCTTTAATAGCCATTGTTATAATGGCGATTAAAATTAAAAATCCAATAACAGTGTATATAATACTTGGGTCTAAATATACATTAGTAACATACATTATTACTCCAAAAATAACTGATACGATTCCTAATAATAGACCGTAGTTAAGCACAAATTTTTTAGCTGTAGCTTGTTGATTTTCCATAAAATTAAGATTGAAAGATTAGTTTTGTGGTTAGTTAACAAATATACTAATTCGTTACAAACATTAATATTTTATGTTTTGTGAACATCCTTGAAAAAATAACGTGGATATAGTTTGATATTTATTAAAAATGATTAAATTTGCCACTCGAAAAACGAACACCATTTTAAAGAATATATAGATGAAGCAGGGAATCCATCCGGAAAATTATAGATTAGTAGCATTTAAAGACATGTCTAACGATGAAGTCTTTCTTACTAAATCTACCGCGAACACTAAAGAAACTATTGAAGTTGAAGGAACTGAGTATCCATTGATCAAGTTGGAAATCTCAAGAACATCACACCCATTTTATACTGGTAAATCTAAATTATTGGATACAGCAGGTAGAATTGATAAATTCAAGAACAAATACGCTAAATTCAAGAAATAATTCTTGTTTAGTGACGCTCTAAAGCCTTCAGAAATGAAGGCTTTTTTTTATGGAATGTCATTTCTTAAACATATTAAGAGTAAACATACCTAATCAAGCAATTTTAATAATGTAATTTCATTAGTATTTTAGCGCTCAAATTATAGGATATGAATTATATACTTTTTGATGGTTCTTCTAGAAACCAACTTTTGCCTTTTACCTTTACACGGCCGGTCGCAGATATTAGAATTGGGATTCTAAGCATTCGTGAAAAATGGGAGAAATTGTTAGGAACAACCACATCTACAGTAACCGAGGATTATTTGGCTAACAAATGGCCAATGGTAGAACTGGAAAAGAATGTGATGATAAATGCTTCTTTTTTACCCACACCAGAGCTATTGTTTCAAGTGGAAAACTTAGGAGAAAATGAGGCAATCTTTTTTGAGGAAGATATAGTAGCATTTTATGCTCTTGAGGATCAAGAAGTAGATTTTTCAACTTATTTGGCATTAGAATTAGAAGGTGATCCTTTTCAGATTGCTCATACTTGGGATATTTTCTCTAGAAATGCGGAAGCTATTGCTGCAGATTTCGAACTTTTAACCCGCGATCGAGAATCTCAACCAATTCCAGTTTCCAATAATGTGATTCATCCAGAAAATATTTTCATAGAAGAAGGAGCAACAGTAGAATTTGCATCATTGAATGCTTCTGCTGGGCCTATTTATATAGGAGCAGATTCAGAAATAATGGAAGGGAGTTTGGTTCGAGGGCCATTTGCACTTTGTGAGCACGCTACTTTAAAATTAGGGGCTAAGGTGTATGGGCCAACTACTATTGGTCCGCACTCCAAAGTTGGTGGAGAAGTAAATAATGTGGTGATATTTGGTTATTCAAATAAAGGGCATGACGGATTTTTAGGGAATTCTGTATTGGGGGAGTGGTGTAATCTTGGTGCAGACACTAATAACTCCAATCTTAAAAATAATTATGCTGAAGTCCGACTTTGGGATTATGAAACTGAAGGATTTGCTAAAACAGGATTGCAGTTTTGTGGACTTATGATGGGAGATCATAGCAAATGTGGAATCAATACCATGTTTAATACAGGTACCGTTGTTGGAGTGAGTTCAAATATTTTTGGCAGCGGATTTCCACGTAATTTTATACCGAGTTTTAGTTGGGGTGGAAGCGCTGGTATGACAACCTATAAAACATCTAAAGCTTTTGAAGTAGCAGAAATAGTGATGCAACGTAGAGGAATTGAATTTTCTGAAGATGA
Source organism: Gillisia marina (assembly GCF_000258765.1). GTDB lineage: Bacteria > Bacteroidota > Bacteroidia > Flavobacteriales > Flavobacteriaceae > Gillisia > Gillisia marina. The sequence continues at coordinate 629 of NZ_AJLT01000008.1, read as the reverse complement.
TAAGGAAATCCTAGAGCACGTATTTGAGGAAACTAAAAAGTGGAGAAGGGATTAAATGTTTAATTCTCATTACCTATACATTTTATCAACCCGAGTTTAGTTGGTATATTTGCAATTCCTTTTTTGTAGGAGAATTTAAAGAATAAAACAATGGCTAATCTTCAAAAAGTAGCTTTTTATACCTTGGGTTGTAAGCTTAATTTTTCTGAAACTAGTACGATCGCTCGTTCCTTTAAAAATGAAGGTTTCAAGCGTGTGGAATTTTCAGAAGAAGCTGATATTTATGTGATTAATACCTGTTCTGTTACCGAAAATGCCGATAAAAGATTTAAATCTATAGTGAAGCAAGCTCAAAAAGCAAATGAAGATGCTTTTGTAATTGCAATTGGTTGTTATGCGCAATTAAAACCTGAAGAATTAGCAGATGTAAATGGAGTAGATCTCGTTCTTGGAGCGACCGAAAAATTTAAAATTACCGATTATCTTAACGATCTAACAAAACAAGAATTTGCTGAAATTCATTCTTGTGAAATAGCAGATGCCGATTTCTACGAAAGTGCATATTCATTTGGAGATAGAACAAGGGCCTTTTTAAAAGTGCAGGATGGATGTGATTATAAATGTACTTA
>NZ_AJLT01000007.1 GCF_000258765.1 Gillisia marina | reverse complement strand
CATAGGTTTTGCTGCGTTTTTGTATTATGTATTTAATCAAATGAAAAGAGAAGACAATATTGCAGTTTCCTACCAGCACAAATCAAATTTTAAATTCTGGGGATTAATATTATTAGGTTTTACGGGGCTAATCATTGGAGGTCAATTGGTTGTTGATAATGGCATATTGATAGCAACAAATTTGGGAGTAAGTGAAAAAATTATTGGTTTGACAATTATTGCCGCAGGAACATCTTTGCCAGAATTAGTAACATCAATTGTGGCAGCTACTAAGAAAAATAGTGATATCGCGATTGGAAATGTCATTGGTTCGAATATTTTTAATATTCTGTTAATATTATCTGTAAGTTCATTCATCAATCCAATTTCGTACAACCAAAACTTTAATTTAGACATTGCTATTTTATTAGGAGGAACACTTTTTCTTTTTATGGCTATGTTTACAGGAAAACGAAAGAGACTTGATAGATGGGAATCTGCTTTATTATTAAGCTTCTATTTAATTTATACATTCTATCTAGTGTGGAAAGAAACACAATAAAAACGCACCACAACATCGTTTAACAGCAAATATCGGGCATTCTAGTGAAAAGTGTTATTTTAGAGACCAAATAAAAACCAACTAAGCCGACAGTCCCGATAGCTATCGGGAGCGTCCCTACACCACGCTACTTTTTTAATCAAGACCGTTAGCCAACATTAAATTCATAAAACAACTAACCAATTTAGTTAAATTAAATCTTTGGCGAACAAAAAGGACGCACTAAAACCTAATAAGTTATTTGACATATGTAAAAGTAGTGGATACTGAAACCCATAAGACACTCTAATATACCCATATATAATGGCGCTCATTAATTGTGGTAATGTTAAAATGGGAAGCAAGAGAACATTTGTCCAGCTTATCTCATATTTAGAGTAATGCATCCAGGCAAAAACCAAACAGGAAATATAATAAATACTTCGAAAGTGCAGAGCCCAGAATTCACTTAAGGCGGTTTTTAATGATTTAATATTCATTATTGGATAAAGAACTATTCCCAATGAAACAGAAATAACGACTCTTAGTAAAAAACTTTCATCTACAGCGCTAAATTTAGTATGAAAAATAAGTTTAGTCAGAATATAATAGCAAAACACACTTGATGTCAAAGCCAAATAATGAGGTTTAAATCTTAATGAAAGTCTAAAAAGTACTTCTTCAAGAAATGGAAGAATTACTACTCCTACTAATAATAGTATAATTGGAGTAAAACGTTCGGACATATTTTCATTTTGGATATTTTCCGGATCATAAATAACTGCAAAAAATAAAACAACAGGAATCAAGAATAGCATCTTTATAAATAACAAGCCTATAGTATCATATATTTTTTGTTTCGTGGATTTAGTAAGGTTTCTGTTAGTGTTAGGGTTTTTAACGAAGTTGAAAATTTCTTTAAATAATGAAATGTAATATTTAGGCTTGATTAATGGGTAATTCATATACTTTGTTTAAACTGAAGACGATTGAGACAAGCATTTGTTACTAAGAATAAAAAACGTTGGCTAACATCGGTTACCAGCAAACAGCGTGCATTCTGGTGAAAAGTGTTATTTTAGTAACTCATTAACAATTAACAAAACTAACAAGAAGACCTCCCCACTCCACGCTATTAGATAAGAGAAAAATTGAAGCAAAAAGATGAATGAAAAGTTTAATGATATATTGAAATTAGCCCGCGTTGAGCTAGTCATTATACCAATTTTTATTCTTTTGAAATATATAAGGCCTTATGCATTGGCAAGTGAATTGTCTGATTTCTTTAAGATCCTTCTATTATCGTTACCTAATTTCTTCGAAGCAATTATTGGAACAATAAGTTTAACCGGAATATTCTTAATATTAAACGATCAACTAAACAAAAGATACCAAATAAAAGTAATTATAATATATACTGTAGCAGTGACATTAGCGGGGATTTATGTTTTTGCTCAGGAACTTAAGATCATAAAGCTTAGAAGAAACACAACATTTGATCCTAATGATTTAATATTTTCTGTAATTGGCTTGATAATCGGGTTCTTAATTATCTCATTAATCAAACCACGTATTCAAATAAATTCTATGCTAAAATCTTAATTCTTTTCAGAAAATTACAGCTAACAACCTTCCTGAAGGCAATAACAAGCATTTCGTTGAAAAGTGATATTTTAGACAGTAAGCTACAAACATCAGGATCAATATTATTCTCGCAAAAAAAAAACGTGATTAATGATATGTCACAGTAAGTAATTTTTATCGTCCTTAATAGTAAAGATTCCAATGAATAAAAATCTACAGACTCTATTTCTAGTAATTAGCTATCTCATCACTATAAATAGCGCTTTCTCACAAAGTGAATTTACTCTTGAACATATTGATCCTGCGGAGAAAAACTTTTCAAAGAACAAACTTGATTCCTTAGATATCTTTTTGAAGAATGCAGGTTCTTCCTCTTTGCTTATTCTAGTAGATGGTAAAATTGTACATGAATGGGGAAATATCAATAAAAAGCACCTCATCCATTCAATTAGAAAAACATTATTAAACTCCTTGTATGGCATATTTATAGAAAATGGAACTATAGACACGACTCTAACTTTAAAAGAACTTAAAATCGATGATATTGAACCTCGATTAAGTGAATTGGAAAAATCTGCAACTATCACAGATTTATTAAAGTCGAGATCTGGAATATATCATAATGCAGCGGCAGTCTCTGAAGGAATGCTAAAAAACAGACCCGAAAGAGGCAGTCGCAAACCAAATGAATTCTATTACTATAACAATTGGGATTTTAATACTCTTGGATTTATTCTAGAAAAACTAACCGGTGAGAGTATCTACAAACTTTTCTACGAGCATATTGCTCAACCTTTGAATATGGACTATTGTAATAATTACATAACGGTTGAGAACCCAAGTGAAAATTGGAACATTCCAGATGTCGATGGATTTTATCAATATGAAACTAATAATTCGAAATTTCCTGCCTATCACTTCAGATTATCTTCGAAAGATTTAGCTTTATTCGGACAATTATATTTACAAGAAGGATTATGGGAAGGAAAGCAAATAATTCCAAAAAAATGGATTGAAGTTTCTACAAAACCATATTCAATTACAAACAAATATTATGGGATTGGGTACGGAATGTTATGGAACGTGTTAATTCCAACGGAAAATAGACCAAGTAAATCATTTTATCATACTGGCACAGGAGTTCATATGTTAGGCATCTATCCGGGATCAGGATTAGTTTTGGTACATCGCGTAGATACAGAAAAGGATTATAATTTTAATGAAGAAGATTTTTACAAAATGATATCCTTGGTTTGGGGTTCAAAACAAGATGAATAATAAAAAAATATTTTCAAAAAAGCCAAAATTTCTGTCATGCGAACTTCTATTAGAATGTTCTCCTTGATTTTTATAATCTGCTAAATCTTTTTTAGTTTAGCTTTGCAGAAATAAAATAAAATAAAAAAAAAGGCTTCAGCTTTGTGCTTTTCTTAAAATCTATCGATTTTCCGCACAACACAAATCTTAGTCAAAACCTTCGGCTAAGTATTTTCTTATAAATGGAAGTCAAAATCAATTTAAACAAAAAGGAAACGGTAGAAATTGAAAAGACAAACTGGGCAATTTGCCCGGAATGTAAGGGTCGTGGCAAAAAAAGACGGAGGCTACGTAAAAAAGTGAAACTTCGTTACCAGCTAGCCGTCGATCAATTTAAAAAATCAAATGCTGTAGGGCCGGCTCCTGTTCGTCCCAAAGGTCACTTATATTTATGCTTAAATTGTAAGGGATCGGGATTAATAGCTTCTCCTATCCCAACTATAGCCGATAAAGAAAACTATCCACATGTTGCTATTATTGGTGGAGGCATAGGCGGTGTAGCGCTTGCAGTGGCTTGCTTGCATCGAAGCATACCCTTTACACTTTACGAACGTGATGGCAGCTTCAATGCTAGATCTCAAGGTTACGGACTCACTTTGCAGCAGGCTAGTAAAGCAATTGAAGCGTTTGGGATTTGCTCATTAGAAAAAGGAGTAATTTCAACAAGACATGTAGTTCATACTTCTGAAGGTAAAGTGATTGGTGAATGGGGCAATAGAAAGTGGATACAATCGGATGTAAAAAAGTCTCCGAAACGCTCAAATATTCATATCTCCCGACAATCCTTGCGTTTAGCGCTCCTTGATCAACTTGGTGGCCATGATATGGTACAGTGGGGGCATCAGTTGGTAGGCTTTAAGCAATCTAATGATGGGAATATTGATCTTAATTTTCAAGTGAATGGAGAAATAAAGCATTCCAAGGCAGATTTTGTTGTTGGAGCCGATGGTATTCGAAGCTCCGTCCGAAAATTGCTAATTGGTGAAAATAATACACCCTTACGTTATCTTGGGTGTATTGTGATATTAGGTATTTGTCCTTTAAAGGCTCTAAAAGATCTTGATCACCCCTTATTAGACTCGGCCACAGTATTTCAAACCGCCAATGGTGTTGAACGTATATATATGATGCCCTACACCACAGATTCGGTGATGTGGCAACTTAGTTTTCCAATGCTAGAAAAGGATGCAAAATTATTAAGTGAGCGAGGAGTTTCAGCACTTAAAGAAGAAGCCTGTAGAAGAGTTCAATGGCATGATCCCATACCTCAGATTTTAAATGCGACTTTGGATTCTCATATTTCTGGTTACCCGGTTTATGATCGTGAATTACTAGAACCAGAAATGTTAAACAAAAATGGCCCAATAACCTTAATTGGAGACGCGGCTCACCCAATGAGTCCGTTTAAAGGTCAAGGAGCTAATCAAGCATTACTAGATGCACTAGCACTAGCTCGAGGAATCTCGAGAGGCTGCAGACCCTTATCTAAATGGAGAGAAGTTGGAGTGAGAAAAAGTGTGTTAACTGAATTTGAAACTGAAATGTTAGAACGCAGTGCTTCTAAAGTGAAAGATTCAGCTGAGGCTGCGAACTTTTTACATTCTGATATTGTCCTTCGTGAAGCTGATGAGCCGAGAGGAAGATTTCTTAAGACAAAGTGTTGAATTACTATTTAGCTTATCTAGTTAGTTCTATTTTTAAACAGAAATTATAAGTACTAGCATCATTAGAGTTAGAACTCTTAATTTTTATTCAGAAGAAAAAATTAAACAAAATTTAAAAAAGCTTATAAAGTGTAGTTACTATAAGCCCTTTATCATCGTTTAAATTAACAGCGTGTATTTGTAGTTCTTCTTTGATCTTAAAATTAAACGGTGGAGCTAATGGGTTTACTCCACTTTGCTTTTTCATCCTATTCCCCTGTCCTGAAATAATATCTTTATTGGTCTCAAAAACCCCATCAGGGATATGCTCTGTTAAAATAACGTATTTAAAATCAGCTAATTTATTAAGGATGATTTGAATTTCTACATTCGATAAATGCTGCAAGACTTGTCTTAAAATAGCACAATCCCCGGAAGGCAACTCATCTACTGCGATATCCAAACATTGGAACTCTAGATTTTCTTCTTTAAATTTTTCCTTGTTATAGTTAATCAGTTCTCCTACAATATCTACGGCAACATATTTCTTGGTATACTTAACAAATTCTTTTCCAACATTAAAATCGCCACAGCTAGATCACATAAGGTAATGGGACTTTTAAATGAAGTTAAAAATGATGTTATTACATCTACATATGGAGTTACTATTTCTGGGTTATGTGAACCTTCTCCTGAATAAAATTCCGATCTATTACCACCCCAAAGATTCAATTCATAAACCTGTGCCATAGCATCTTTTGTTGGCCAAGGCTTTTTTGATTTATGTGCGCTTTTTTTTTTATCATTTTAAGGCCCGTAATGAACTAAAGAAAATATCTAACCATCAAATAAGCTAATTACAGTATCAATTATAATCTTCTGCTTAATCGAAAGAAATGTTCTGTAAAGAACTAATTTTGAAAACTATTAAGACAATAACTTTTCAGCAAAATAATTCAACATAATTTCAACTTCATCCACGTTATTCTCATTAACCGATATATCTGTTAATCTTGGAAGGTGTTTCGCAAAATAAATATGATTGTTGGACATTTCAAAAAGATTAGTTGCTAAGGCATAAGGGTATTCAAACTTCGGATTGATTTCCGATATCACATTAGATACCGAGGTAGCTAAATTTTTGTAGCTTGTGAAAAAACCTTTGGAGTTCTCTGCATCCACTTCCTTTGTGTGGTATGCTTTTACTCCTTCAGAAATCACAATATTATGGAGTTTACTTTCATTAACATAATCTACTCCCGGGTTATCTTTTGATGCAAAAACGAAAGAATGTATAATGACCTTAAGTTTCAATCTAGCATCGCTTAAATTCAACGTATTTATTTGAATAAGATAACTCACCCACTCCAAATACCAATTAACCAGAAATATTAATAATAAATGTTTATTCTCAAAATAGCGATAAATGGAAGCTTCGGTAGACCCAATACGCTCCGCTAGTTTTTTAAAAGTAAAGGATTCGAAGCCACACTCATCAATTAAGATAATACTATGCTGAATTATATTTTTCCCAAGTTTTGAGTCCTGCGGATCTTTTAAATATAGTCCATCATTTAAAGTAAATCTTATCTGTAAACTCATTTGTATCGGTATGTAAAATTAGGTTCGAAGTTAATGAACTCCTAAACAAGTCCTAATTAAATGTCAAATGTACAAAAGCAAAACAATTTTTTGTGATAGTATTACTATCATTTCAGAAAAGTATAATTATATTCGCGCTGAAATTTGTTAACCCCAATAAAACAGAGCTATGAGTAAATCTATGTTTTCCCACTTAAAAAGTGATATTCCATCCAGTATTGTAGTATTTTTCGTTGCTTTACCCCTATGTTTAGGTATAGCCTTAGCTAGTGGGGCACCACTATTTTCAGGTTTGATCGCTGGAATTATTGGTGGTATTGTCGTAGGCGCATTAAGCGGATCCAAAATTGGAGTAAGCGGCCCAGCAGCTGGACTTGCTGCCATCGTATTAACTGCCATAGGAACTTTAGGAGGTTTTGAAAATTTTCTACTGGCAGTGGTTTTAGGAGGTGCAATCCAATTACTTTTTGGTGTTTTAAAGGCAGGAATAATTGGATATTATTTTCCATCGTCTGTAATAAAAGGAATGCTTACAGGGATTGGAATCATCATTATTCTCAAACAAATTCCACACTTTTTTGGGTACGATGCAGATCCACAAGGGGATTTTGCCTTTCTGCAAGTAGATGGAGAGAACACCTTCTCTGAAATTTTTAAAATGGTGAATTATATTCGACCAGGCTCTGCATTGATTGGTGCTATTGCGTTATCAATTTTATTGCTATGGGATAAGGTATTATCGAAAAAATCTAAAGTTTTCCAAGTTATTCAAGGACCTTTAGTAGCAGTAGCTGCAGGTATTATTTTTTATATGATTACAAAAACTAATGATGCATTGGCAATTTCGAAAGCGCATTTGGTTAGTGTACCTGTCCCAGATAGTGTTTCTTCATTCTTAGGGCAATTTAGTTTCCCAAATTTTGGAGCAATTACAAATCATGAAGTTTGGGTTGTTGCATTTACCATTGCTCTTGTTGCAAGTTTAGAAACTTTATTATGTGTGGAAGCAACAGATAAATTAGATCCGCACAAAAATGTAACCCCTACAAACAGAGAATTATTGGCTCAGGGAACAGGAAATATTCTTTCCGGAATGATTGGTGGGTTGCCAATTACTCAGGTAATCGTAAGAAGTTCTGCAAATATTCAATCCGGAGGAAGAACTAAACTATCAGCGATTATACACGGATTTTTACTATTAATATCAGTAATGGTAATACCAACGCTACTAAATATGATTCCACTTTCTGTATTAGCTGCCATCTTATTAATCGTAGGATATAAATTAGCAAAACCGGCACTTTTTAAAAAAATGTACGATTTGGGTTGGAAACAATCTATTCCCTTCACCGTAACGGTTTTAGGAATTGTTTTTATTGATTTGCTTTACGGAATTGGTTTAGGATTAGCAGTAGGAATTGTAGTTATACTCATAAAAAGCTACCAAAACTCACACTTTCTACATAAGGAAGTTCAAGACAATGGTGATAGAAAGATTAAAATGACACTTGCCGAAGAGGTTACCTTCTTTAACAAAGGTGCAATTCTAAAGGAATTAGAGAGCTTACCTAAAGATTCTAGATTAGAATTGGATGTAAGAAACACTAGGTATTTAGATAATGATATTATTGAAATTCTGGAAGATTTTGTAATCAAAGCAAAAGAGCGAAATATAACTATAAGCCTAATTTCTCAGCGCGGCGTTTTTGAAAATCCTCCAAGTTATATTCAGTTTTTCAAACTAAGACCAACAACAGCATAGAATAATTATATATTTTAAAATAACTATTATGAAAGCACATACAAAGGAATCACAAGCAACAATGACCCCGGAAAAAGCATTAAATGTTTTAAGAGAAGGGAATGTTAGATTTCAGAATAATTTAAAAGCGAACAGAGACCTTTTGGAGCAGGTAAATGATACAAGCAATGGGCAATTTCCTTTTGCAACAGTCTTAAGCTGTATAGATTCAAGAGTTTCATCCGAGTTAATTTTCGATCAAGGATTAGGAGATGTTTTTAGTGTACGTATTGCAGGTAATTTTGTAAACGAAGATATTTTAGGAAGTATGGAATTTGGCTGCAAACTGGCAGGAACTAAACTAATTGTTGTTCTAGGACATACAGCATGTGGAGCAGTGAAAGGTGCATGTGACGATGCCAAGCTTGGTAATTTAACCAAGATGTTAGCTAAAATTAAACCTGCAGTAGATGCAGTTAAGGAGCCACAAGATGCAAGTAAACGAAATTCCTCCAATTCAGAATTTGTAGATCATGTATCAGCGAAAAATGTGCAACTTACTATCGATAGAATTTTGAGTGAAAGTGATGTTCTTGCAGAAATGCATAAGGATGGAGAGATCAAAATTATAGGTGCCATGTATGATATCAAAAATGGCTCAGTAAATTTTTATGAATAGATTAAAATTAAAAAGTAATGCACAAGATTAAATTGAATTTCAGAATAAAAATACTGGCATTAACGCTAGGATTGATGTTTTCTAGTTTAGCTCAAGCCCAAGAAAGTAATCTGGGTAATTGGTTGATATATATAGGAAATAAGAAGATCGATCAAAAATGGAATATCCATCACGAAGTACAGTATAGAAACTACGATGCTATTGGTGATTTGGAACAGTTATTATTAAGAACGGGATTAGGCTATACTTTTAATGAGGGTACTAACAATTTCTTAGTTGGTTATGGTTATATTTTATCTGAAAATTACATTGCTGACAGCAACGATAAAGTATCGGTTAATGAGCATCGAATTTTTCAACAACTTACTTCTAAGCAAAAAATAGGGTTTGTAAAGTTAAATCATCGCTACCGTTTTGAACAGCGTTTTGTGGAAGATGATTATAAAATGCGTTTTCGATATTTTTTAGGCTTAAATATTCCAGTACTGAAAAAGGATGAAGAAACCGAAAAAATCTATCTCTCTGCCTACAACGAAATCTTTTTAAACACCGAGTCTTCTGTATTCGATAGAAATAGATTATACGGTGGTGTTGGGTATCATCTGAATAAGAATTTAAGATTAGAATTGGGTTATATGAATCAATTTTTTGAAAATTCTAATCGCGACCAAATTAATATAATAGCTTTCCTGAATTTTTAGATTTTAGGCTATTTCATCAATAAGTAACATCTATAAATTGTAGATGTCTTGAATGCTCTCTTGAAAAATGAAATTTCCAAGATGATTTGATCAACTCGATCTTTAGTTAGGTATGTGACAAAACGTCTTGGAATACTTCTGAAATCAACTTAATTAATGCATATTTTTGCCATTTAAAAGATGGGAAGTATGAAAGACAATAAAATTCTAAGTTATATTAAAGATGTAGTAGAGAATATGCCAACTGATTGGTTAAATCTAACTACGCATCGATTAGATATTTATAATGAAGAATTAGCGAAATCTCAATTCTTAGAGCAGTTTGAGGTTTTATTTAATGAGAATAATTCAGAAACATCTGCACTCCATGAACTACCTACAGCTTACGACTATATTAGGTTAGGGCATCCTTTATCTTCTGTTTTGGAGTGGGTTATTGGAAAGTTAAATGATCTAAAACCGGAAAATGTAATAAGTTTTTCGTCTAAGACTGTACCTATTTTAGCTGTTTTAAGGAAAAATTTGTTAGATAATAGAAATACTCAAATAGCATATACTGGCGAATTGCCAGATTTTTTTGATGCTGAATTAATAAAGCATGTTTACGGCTATCATTTTAATTTACTAAAAGTTGATACTATTGAAGAGATTCCTTCATTTGATGGCAGTACCATCTTCATTTCGCAACAAGATGAAATTGGCAAATTAAATTTACATGCTAATATCGATTTTCATATAAGTCTTCATGGACATCTTGGAAGTGTTTTATTAGTAAATGGGGAGCAAAATGAAAGCTATATTTCAGATATTCAGCATGTTCGAAGGAGAGAAACCATTGCAATGACTCCGGCCAACTGTCTAGCTGCATTAAGGTCTTTAGCAGAGGATTCTTCAGTTAAAATTGAGAATAGAAATACTGAGGCCAATAAGAAAAGTGTCTCAAATTCGGTTAAAAAAATTACCGGTACAACTACCAAGACTCTGGTTGGTTCAAGTGGACTATCTATTCAATATGCAATTATGATGGGTCTGATTCATGATGCACTGGACAAACATAAGGGGAAAGATATCAAATTTATTGTTCCTCCTAATTGCTATGGTGGAACAAACGACCAAGCAAGGCGTGTTGCTGCTTGCCTTGATCATGTTGAAATTGTTGATTTACCGGTGGATGGTGATAATGATATGGTAAATAGTATTGATACTGTTTTAACCAAAATTGCTCATGCCGATGCCGTTCCATACATAATTGCCGAAATCCCAACCAACCCAAGGGTGGAAGTTCCAGATCTTACTCAATTAAAAGAAGTTTTAAGTAAGGAGCGTAAAACTGCAACTGGTGAGATTGCTATAGATCCTGTTTTTATTTTAGACCAAACATTTTGTCCTAATAGACTCTTTTTAGGTGAAGGTGAAGTATTGTCTACAGTTAGAACGATTTCTTATGTGAGCGGATCTAAATTCCCTAGTGGTGGACAATGTACTGCCGGCTATTGCGTAGGAAATGATAAAACCGATACGTTATTGGAAAAAATAGAAAAGCACCTCCTACTTTGTGATAATGAAGCTACAGATCTCCAGTACGAAATCTTAGCAAAGCAATTACCTTCTATGAATCAAAGGATTAGTGATGCTTATAAGAATACACGTGAATTTGTAAGCTTTATCAACGAAACTTTACCATCTGCGAAAATTAATTTTGTTTCAGAAGAGTTAGCTGCACAGGGATTTACACCATCGGTATTTTCGTTAGATCTACCCACTAAGGGTGAAACTTCTGAAGAAAAAGAGAACTACAAGAGAGCCCTAAATCTTAAATTAATCAATTTAATGATTACTGAAATTCCAGACGAAAGCAAATATTGTGTTAGTTACGGGCAATTAAAAGGCTGCTATTGGACGATCCCTGCAACATCTACGCAAGGAACAACTAAAGAGGGAGACAAGGATTATATTGTTCGTGCCTCACTTTCTCCAAATTTAGATCTTGAACTTCATAAAAAAGTCTTTTTAGATTTTGCTGAAAGTATTTAAATACGTTGGGAGGTATTAATCGCCTCTCAACATATTTCATTTATTGCGTGTTTACGTTGTAATTGATAAAGTATGCTCCAAACTCATATAATACTACGGCCTAATAGTAGATACTATATTGAAATATAGTATTTTAAAAACGTTATAATGTTCAGTAATTAGTCCAAATATTTCTTAGCAAGCCAATTTAATAAGAGTCTAAAACACATCGATTTATTTAATTGATTAATTGTTATATATTTATTGTAAGTATTTCATTATCAATGATAAAATACTACTTGTAAATATATTCACTAATGGAAAGAGAGAAAAACATAGCCTTAGAATTTGATGATTTTTCTAAAAATTATACCAATGATATGATTGGCTGTGTGCCACATTATTTGCAATTAGTTTCAAGTTTTGAAAAACACCTTCCTAAGAATTTTAGGCCAAATTCTATTCTTGACCTTGGTTGTGGGAATGGCAATATTACAGCGCAACTAATTCCTTCTTTTCCAAATGCAACTTATACTCTTGTAGATGCCTCTACCCAAATGATTGATCTTTGTCGGAATCAGTTCAAAGATTATAATATTACTTATTCCAATAAGTATTTCAAGGATTTTATATTTAATAGTGAAAGTTACGACCTAATTGTTGCCGGATTTAGCCTCCATCATTGTGATAATCTAGAGAAACAATCTATTTTTAAGAAGATATATGCTGCTTTAAAAAAAGGAGGAATATTTGCCTATTGCGATCTAATGATAAATAAAACCAATCCGGATCATCCATTACTACTTGAGGAATGGAAAAAGTTTGTAAATAAAAGTTTCCCGGATGGTGAAAAATGGAATTGGATGCAAGAACACTATGAGGCTTTTGACAAACCATCAGATTATCAAGAACAACTAGAATGGTTGAAAGGTGCTGGTTTTCAAAACATTCAAATTCCATTTAATAAAGAATATTGGGTATATCTTCAAGCTGTTAAATAGCATCTATTTCATCTGTTTGGTAGTTTTTCAGAAGTAACTATTTCAGAGTGCATGTCCTAGAGTTCACATTAGATATAGCTATTCTCGTTTCCTAACATTTCAATTTATATAAGACACCATTTTCTACAGGATCCTTTTTAACCATGTATAAATTTTATATTTTGTAATTGCTTCAGTAAATATTTTGGAAACATATTAACCTTAGAAATTTAAAACGACTATAATAATGTCTTTGAGTATCTTTATAAAAAATTAAAAATGCTTCATCTTAAATTAGAGACAGATCCTCGTTGGGTAAACATTGTGGAATCCAATATTGAAGAAATACTTACCGATCATGCTTGGTGCGAACAGAAAGCTGCTACCAATGCTATCACTATTATCACCTTGAACTCTGAATATCCAGATCTCGTTACAGAATTATTAGAACTGGCAAAAGAAGAATTAGAGCATTTTGAAATGGTTCACGAAATCATTAAAAAGAGAGGATTCAAACTTGGGCGCGAACGTAAGGACAGTTATGTAAACGAACTTTATAAATTTATGAATAAAGGTGGGAGTAGGTTAAATTCTATGGTAGATAGACTCCTATTTTCTGCAATGATAGAAGCACGAAGTTGTGAACGATTTAAACTTCTCTCCAAAGAAATTAAGGATCCTGAATTATCTAAATTTTATCATGATCTCATGATAAGCGAAGCCGGCCATTATACAACTTTTATAACATTTGCACGCAAATATGGAAAAGATATCGACGTTGATAAACGCTGGAAAGAACTTGTGGAGTTTGAAGGTGAGATGATTAAGAGTTACGGAAAACATGAAACTATTCATGGTTAAGAATTAAAACTCTTACATCTTCCGAAAAAATTAATCACTAAAATTTGAAATCTATGACTAGCATAGCTCATTCTTATTTTTCAAATTCTATTTAATTATTCCTTTGCTTCTACAATACTATATCCTGTTTGGCCGAAAATTGCAAAAGTATCCCAATAAGAATCGTCTTCTACTATTTTTCCATCTTCAAGAGTAAAAATTGAAACTCCAACAATATCGTTAAAAGCCTTCCCATTCCCTTTAACTCCGGCCAACTCCCCGGTAAAAGTACCATCTACCGACCAGTGAACAATTACTTTATCTCCAAGGATCTCATATCGTTCAAGATCCAAAGTCATATCTGGGTATGCATTATTAATTGCTGCTAATTCTTGAGACAGCTCTTCAGCACTTTTACTTGTTCCACCTGGGCTTATTCTCGTGAAATTATCAGCATAAACAGTTCCTATTAAATTGGGGTCTTTCTTTTCCCAAAGGGCATCAGCTCTATCCCAAAGATCTTTAAAATCTGCTTCAGATAGTTCGGTTTCTAAATTGTCCACTACAATTTCTTCTTGTTTTGGCTGCTCCTTACATCCATATGTGAACAATAAGCAGACTGTCATCATTAGTATCCAGGTAATTGGCTTTACTCGTATCATTATTAGAAAGTTTAAATTAATTAGACTCTAAGTTAATTAAATTCATTTCAAATAACTGAATATCAACCTATTAATATTTTTAAAAATTCGAATTTTTAATATAGATTTTCTAAAATAAATACAAATTTCTAAAAAAATTGTATTTTTAATTATTCCAAGAAATTAAACCTAACTACTCCTTTTTCTTGGTATTACCATATCCCTTTAAATTTCAACCAATAATTTTAAAAAGATAAAATGAAAGTTCTCTTTAAATTACTGTTTATTTTTATCCTTCTTGTAAGCTGTAATTCCGATTCCAAAAAAGAAGATACCCAGAAAATTGAATTAAATAATTCCCAACCTAAAACAACTATTATGAATGATACCACACCAAAAGTTACCGGAATAGGCGGAATTTTCTTTAAATCTGAAAATCCACAACAAGCAAGGGAATGGTATGGAAAACATTTAGGTTTGGCGATAGATGATTATGGATCTGCTTTTGAATTTAGAAACGCTAACAGAGCCGAAGAAATAAATTATCTAAGATGGAGTCCTTTTGAAGATTCAACAGATTATTTTAATCCTTCCACAAAAGATTTTATGATTAACTATAGAGTTCAAAATATTGAAGCTCTTGTAAAGCAACTCAAAGAAAATGGAGTGAACGTAGTAGATGAGATCACAGAATTTGAATATGGTAAATTTGTGCATCTTATGGATCTTGAAGGTAATAAAATCGAATTGTGGGAACCCATAGACAGCTTCTTTACTGAAATGGGAGGAGAAACTACCAAATAAATTCTGAAGCCAGTAAATAGATCTTATATCGTGAAAAAAAATCAGTTTTCACAAATCACCTTAATTTTCCGAACGCTACAATTTTCGCTTATTACTTTAAATTTTGGACATGAAAGTACATTCCAAAAAAATTCATTTTTGAAAATTGAACTGTTCCTATTGAGAATTCTTCAGAATCAATAATTAAGAATGGTCTACTGGCTCATAAGAGATCTGAGATGAAGACGTTTCTTGAGGAGCTTTGATCTCCACTTTATTCGATTCATAATCGGCATTAGCATCGCTTCTAGACTTCATCCAACTAATAAGGACTAAAGAAGCTACAACTGCAACTGCGATAATTCTAAGTAATTGATTTTTCATATTTGTTAATTTTTGGTTACATATCTATAGCCATTAACAAACAAAATAGGTAGTATTAAATCGGTATTCGGAAAGTAAATTTGAGGACATCAGCATTAAAAAATCATTCTTAATGGTTGATAATCAAATATATAAAAATTATTCAGGGATTACAACCAATAGTACAATCGATTATCCATTAATTAAAAATTGTGCATAAGTTCTAAAGTAAAATGACTTAATCTTTAAATTTAGTACCAAGACTTCAATATTAAAAAATCTCTATTTTCAGTAATAACAGGTGTTATAAAGTGCTAATTATTTAATTACTAACAAGCTATATAAATTCAAACACCTAAAAAAATATGGTAGGTTATTAACAAAATAGGCGTGTTCTTGACCAATTTCTCTCATCTTCGTACTTAATTCTATATGATTTTAAAGAAATATTTTAAAATTACCGGAACTAGCTTTCCGCCAGTAATCAGGTGAACTTCATAATTTGGTTGTACTTTTGAACCAAATTAAAAAGACTAAATTTCTTCATTCCATATAAACCATAAGCGCATGCCATTTAAAAAAACTAAACGCACCTCTAAAAGAAGCCCTTGAACGTCTAGAAATTGTAACCCCAACTCCATTTCAGAAAAAAAGTATTTCAAAAATAAAGAGTGGAGCTAATTTTTATGGAATCGCTCCAGAAGGCGCAGGTAAAACAACTGCCATGATTATAAGCACCATTCAAAAACTTAAGTCGGAAGCATATATGGATGCTCCTAGAGCTTTAATCTACGTTAAGGATAAAGAATCGGCCTTGGCTCTGGAGGAAAAATTTAAGGCGTTTACAAGATATATGGACCTTAGAATATACTGCGCCTACGATGAGCAAAATATAGATCATCAAAAAGACGATATTTATTATGGAATGGATATCGTTATTGCCACTCCTAGTAGAATAAATAAACTCTTTTCTATAACTGGTATTCATTTAGGGGAGCTACAATTATTGATATTAGAGGATGCTGAAATTTTGGTTAAGCGGAGCTTTAATCAGGATATATACAGAATTACCCAAAGTATTAATAAATGTCAATATTTGGTATTCGCAGAAAGCTGGGACGCTCGTCTGGAAAAACTACAGGATACTTTCATGACCAATGCAGTAAAAGTGACCATAAAAGAAACTTCTTCTTAAGAAACCTAAGCGCACGAAACTGTGACATTATGGTTATGAGCATCTGCAGATGTAGATACCACAGAAATTTGATTATTGGATTTTAAGGTATTAAACTGGCTTTCTGTAATTGTAACGTTGTGTGAATGTACAGAACTACCCTGGATAGAATATGTTTTTTCTACAGCAGCATTTACATCTTCTCTAGAAACCGTTAAGGTATGGCCATGATTTGCACTAATTGCGGTATTTGTACCATTTTGAACACAATTTCCCATGGGGTTAGGGTTTGGATTCGGATTTGGGTTAGGGTTTGGACTTCCACCACCATCATCTCCGGAACTAGAACAACCAAGTAAATAATATACTGGTAAGCTTAACAAAAGAACCTCTGAAGTTTTCAAAATAAATGTTTTACGGTCCATAATTATAGATTTAAAAAACACTTATTAAGTTAAGAAAATTCAGTCAAAATTCATATTAAAACACTGATTAATAGTGTTTTACAATTAGCAACAATTTCTTTTAGGCCTCTCCGGCATTATTTTATATTTGAATCTCTCAAAAAGCAAAAAAACTCGTTCTAACTGATTCCATTCCACACAATATAACGATTGTGCACCAAATTGCTTTCTACAAATTAATCCAGCCACCATTAACTCTTTTAAGTGTTGGGATACCGTTGGCTGCGACAATGGTAATTCTGCAACTATCTCTTTACAGGTCCTATCTTTATGCTTAAATAGGAGTTCTATGATCATAATCCTTGCTGGATGAGAAAAGGCTTTTGCCAAATCTGCCATTTCCAAAACTTTGTTAGTATATGCTTCATTTTTACGTATCGCCATTCTTAATCGTATTTATACAATGATACTTAATTAATTTCTAAATATGCTTAAAATTAAATTAGCATGAAATTCACAAACCATTCATAGCGCATCCTCGTATATGTTATAATTGTAATTATACAATGATAAAAAAATATAAATCCAACAATGTTTATAAATCTTTTAGTTCTTTACATTACTAAAACCAAAACCTGTTTATGAAAAGTACTCATGCCCTAATTGTCTTTTTAATATGTATTATTTTTACCTCTTGCGAAAAGAAGCAAGCTATAAACATTGCCGGTAGCACATCGGTGCTTCCAATTATATCGATTGCTGCGGAAGAATTCAGAAAAAACAATCCAGAACTTAATATTATCGTTAATGAAGGAGGATCTGGAGTTGGAGTAAATCAATTAGGTGAAGGAAAAATAGATATCGGGATGGTCTCCAGAGATATTACTCAGGAGGAAATTAGTACTTATCCAAACGTAACATTCAATCCAATCTCTATAGGAAAAGATGCTGTTGTTCCTGTTATTTCTTCTGAAATATATAATGCCGGAATCACTTCGCTAACATTAGAAGAAATAGCTAAAATCTACCGCGGAGAAGTTAGAAATTGGAGTGAACTTGGCGGTCCAGATAAGGAAATCCTTGTAATAGATAAGGAAGCTTCCAGAGGAACCAGACATGTTTTTATGGAAATTGTTATGGGTGATAAGGAGGCTATTGCTGAAGGTGCAGACCTTGTACTTGGTTCTAACAATGAAGAACAAACCGCTATCGTGCAAAGCGATGCTGCCATTGGAATGCTCTCCAATGCATGGCTAAATGACAACGTAAAAGGTTTAAATATCAAAATGTTGGATGGAAGCATAATAGAATCAAGCTTAAAAAATATTATCGATAATAAATTTCCAATTACAAGAGATCTATTAATTGTTACAAATGGCAAGCCGGCGGGAGCTGTTAAGGATTTTATTGAGTATCTTTTGAGTTCTGAAGGACAAAAAATAGTGGAAGAAGCTGGTTATGTTAGGATCAACTAGTAAGATTGGAAAATACTATGTTTATGGAAGCACTTTAATTAGTGCTTTTATTGTTTTTTTAATCTTTACAATTCTGATTATAAGTAGTTGGGATGCAATTACTACTGTAGGCTTAGATCTACTTAAATTTCAATGGAATCCTGCAACCGGGGAATTTGGAATTATTCCTATGTTATTTGGAACTTTAGTGGTCACCTTTATAGCACTTCTTATCGCAGTGCCTTTAGGAATTTATACAGCAATTTTTACAAGCGAAATATTACCTTCAAAATATCGATTTATTGTTAAATCTTTATTAGAGCTTCTAGCAGGAATTCCGTCCATTATTTTTGGTTTAATTGGAATTGCATTCTTTAGTATTTGGGTTCAAAATATCTTCGATTTACAATCTGGGAGAACCATTTTTACGGCAGGAATTTTACTATCAATAATGATCCTTCCAACTATTATTACACTTACCGATGATGCTTTTCATAATATCCCCGATAAGTATCGAGAAACAGCTAAGGGACTTGGATTATATAAATTTGAAATTATTAAAGAAATTTTACTTCCAATTGCAAAACCAGATCTTAAAGGAGCCATTCTGTTGGCCTTCGGAAGGGCTCTTGGTGAAACGATGGCAGTAATGCTTGTTATTGGAAGCATAGATAGAATCCCTAGTCCTATCTATAATTGGCTTTCTCCGGGGCAAACCATTACCTCTAAATTAGGGAGAGAAATCGCTGAAACCTCTTTTGGATCTGTACATTTTAGTGCTATGATTTTTATGGGATTATTGCTTTTTATTATAGTTCTTATTCTTACAATATTATCTCAAAATTCTTTAAAATCTAACAGGAGGTTGTATGAATAGAAAGCTGAAAAACAACCTGTTCTATACATCGGTAGGTGTTGCAGTTTTGGTATGCGCGCTTATACTTTTTTTTCTATTCGGAATAATCATCTGGAACGGGTTACCCGCAATTTCGTTAGATTTTCTAACCAATTCTTCATCAGATTTTGGAGCGACGGGCGGGATTGTTTATCAAATCTTCGGAAGCATACTCCTAATTGTTTTTGCAGCGTTAATTTGCTTACCAATCGCCCTAGGGACTGCCATTTATAAGAGTGAGTATTTGAAGAATGAAACAGCAAACAAATTAATTAATACGCTCATTTATAGCTTAAATGGGATTCCTTCAGTTATTTTTGGAATATTCGGACTCATATTTTTCGTAAACCTCTTGAATATGGGAATTTCCTGGTTTGTAGGTTCCATCATATTATCAATGATGATACTTCCCACCGTAACATTATCCACATATCAATCCATAAATAGCATTCCTACAGTTTACAGGGAAAGCTCTTCAGCATTAGGCCTTAATAAATGGCAAGTTATTGTACAGGTACTCTTACCACAAGGTTTTAGTGGTGCTATTACTGGTCTATTAATTGGTGTGGCCAGAGCAATTGGAGAAACCGCACCAATTATGTTTATTGCCACAGCATTCTCGGGTGTGAAATTACCTAGTTCCTTTTTGGAACCGGTTTCTACCTTACCAACCCATATTTTAGCGCTTGCACAACAGGCTACAAATCCGGCAGCACTACAAAATGCATGGGGCTCAAGTTTAGTTTTGGTTATACTTGTTATAATTTTTAGTATCTCGGCACTTTTCATTAGATTAAGACACCAAACCATATCAAAAAGATGATGGCAGAAAAAGCATTAAAACCGAATTTATCTGTAGTTGGAAAAACTCAGAATGAAATCATTGAAATCAAGAAATTTCAGGTATGGATCAATGAAAATCATATTTTAGATAATATAGAGCTCAAGATTCCAAAAAATGAAATCACCTGTATTATTGGGCCATCAGGAAGTGGAAAATCGACGCTTATAAGAAGTATCAATAGAATTAATGATGAAGTTTCAGGAATAAATACACAAGGAGAGATCTGTTTTAACGGATTATCCATTAACGAAAAAGATGTAGATGTAGCGCAACTAAGATCCAAAATAGGGATGGTGTTTCAAAAGCCTTGTATTTTTCCGAAGTCTATAAAAGAGAATGTGCTCTTCGGAATTCAACATCTTAAAAAACTCAGCAAGCTTGAAAAGCTGCAAATTGCTGAAGAAAATTTAAAAGCGGTTTCCCTTTGGAAAGAGGTTGCACATAGATTAAATGATAAAGCCATTTCACTATCTATCGGGCAGCAACAACGCTTATGCATTGCACGAACATTGGCTATAAAACCGGAAGTTATTTTGCTGGATGAGCCTACTTCTTCCTTAGATCCGGTGTCTACAAGGGCTATTGAAGATATGATGGTAAAATTAAAGGAAGAGTACACTATAATATTTGTTACCCATAATATCCAACAAGCAAAAAGAATCGCAGATAATCTGGTGTTCATTTGTGATGGAAAATTAATTGAACAAGGTTCGGCTGCAAAGATCCTCTCCTGCCCTACAGATCCTCAGACTAAAGCATATTTAAGGGATGAGTACTGCGATTGCTAATTCTGATCTTAAGGACTTTGGTTATTGTCAGTTCAAGAAGTAGAAATGTCAGGTTGAGCGTCCCAATGCCTCGGGAGAAACCTTTTTTCAGTTGAAAATATATGAAATATATTCGGACGTATAAAACGAAATGTTTCAACTGTTTGAAAAGCAAAAAATGAAGTATTAAAAATTGAATGTACTTTTATACCAACCATTACTTATAAAGCATGAAGAATTTACTAAGATTTCTTTTTATTATAATCCTTTTTAGCTCCTGTAATTCTAAAATCACTAAACATTTCGATTTAATTATCACGAACGCAACAATTATTGATGTGCTGGGAGATACACTATCCCATTCTCAATTAATAGCGATCTCGAACGATACAATAAGATTGGTAGACAACATGTCTAATTTGGATACGTATAAAGCTGATAAAACTCTGGATGCAGAAAACAAATTCGTAATGCCTGGTTTATGGGATAATCATGTTCATTTTCGGGGAGGTGACACCTTAGTTGAAGAAAATAAAAAATTACTGCCATTATTCTTAGCTTATGGAATAACGAATGTGCGAGATGCCGGCGGAGATCTCACTCCCAGTGTATTAAAATGGAGACAACAAATAGCTAAAAAGGAATTGGACGGACCAACAATTTTTACTTCAGGTCCAAAATTAGATGGAATTAAACCAGCCTGGCCCGGTTCCATAATTGTAGAAAGTAGAGAAGATGTAAAATCGGCGTTGGATTCTCTAGAAATTCTGAAGGTCGATTATGTTAAGATGTATGACGGTAGTTTAAAAAAAGATGTTTTTTATGAGATCATAAAACAAGCTGAAACTCGTGGATTAAAAACAACAGGTCACATGCCTTTAAGTGCCGATATAGTTACAGCTACAGAGCTCGGATTGGATGGTACAGAACATATGTATTATTTAATAAAAGCTGGTTCTCCGCTGGCTGATAGTCTTACGCAAACCAACCCAACCTATGGCATGTTTCCCGAGATAATAGAATCCTATGACGCGAATTTAGCCAAGACTATTTTTGAAAAATTAGCTTCAAAAAATGCCTTTATTACACCTACTCTTCATATAGGTAAGGTACTTTCTGAGTTAACAGAAATAGATCATAAAAATGATAGTCTTTTAAATTATATAAGTCCTGGAATTCAGAAAACGTATCAGGGAAGAGTAGCTACCGCTAAAAAAAGCAAAATCAGATGGAAATAACTCCAGATCTCAATTAGGGCAATTAGCTGAGGAAATGATTGTTCCCTTGTATGAGTCGGGTGTTAAAGTTTTAGCAGGTTCAGATTCCGGTGCATTTAATTCTTTCGTTTATCCAGGGGAATCTTTGCATTTAGAATTACAAAGTTTAGTTGCCGCTGGACTTACACCCCAACAAGCACTTATCACTTCAATAATAAACGGTCCTGAATTCTTTGGATTGAGCGAATTTTATGGCAGTATTTCTGAAAATAAAATAGCCAATATCATAATTCTGGATAAAAACCCATTAGAAAACATAGAAAACCTTACTACTAATAGAGCAACGATTATTAAAGGAAAAATTTATGATAAGCAAATGTTAGCTGCTATGCTGAAGGATATGAAAAATTAATTTCAAAATTTAATTTAAACACTCCAATGGAATTTGAAAATGAAATCATTTTAGAGAATGAGAATGTCTTATTAAGACCATTGAAAAAAGAGGATAGTTCCCTTTTAAAAGAATTTTCTCTTAATGAGCCAGAGCTTTGGAAATATTCTTTGACGCCTGCTGGTGGCTTAAAAAATCTTGAGAATTATATCAATTTGGCATTGAAGGAGAAAGAACTAAAAACTTCATATCCATTTATTGTAGTAGACAAACGCACTAATAAAATCGCAGGATCAACCCGATTTTACGATTATAGAAAAGTCCACAAAACTGTTCAGCTTGGTTATACTTGGTATGGTAAAGAGTTTCAAGGCACTGGATTAAATAAAAATTGTAAATTTTTATTGCTTGAGTATGCTTTCGAAAAGATGAAGCTCGAACGTGTAGAATTTAGAGCTGATGCCAAAAATGCTAGAAGTATTACAGCTATGAAAAGTATTGGCTGTGTAGAAGAAGGAATCCTCCGAAATAACTGTACCGCTCCCATTGGTCGTAGGGATAGTATTGTATTGAGTATTCTAAAAGATGAGTGGTTTGATAACGTGAAATACGCTTTGAAAGAAAAATGTAGTCAAAAATAAATTTAATCTTATCTTAAATTTATTTTTGACTACATTTTTCACTTCTCATCACTCACTTCTCAATTCTATTTTTGCGTCCCACTACGGCTGCGCCTTGTGCCGGGCTTTCCGCGCTACACGGTAGCTTGCTCCAATCCCTGGCCGAGTATCATAGATACATTTTTTTAAATTAGAGTAGAAATAACCCATTCTCACAATCATTCTTTGAATCTATTTCTTTAGAAATGTAAACTTCTAGACATAAAAAACCCCCTTCATACTAGATATGAAGAGTTTTGTGTTGAATTTTATTTAAACAAAAAAAGCACCTATCTTGCGATAAGTGCTTTCAAAAAAAAGGCGACGACATACTCTCCCACGCGGATGCAGTACTCCCGAAGCATCGGGACGCTACCGGGCTTAACTTCTTTGTTCAGATTCGGTTTTTCAGGTCGGAAGACTGCTTTTGCAAATCCGGTAGGATTGGGTGAAATCGTAACCTTTTCCTTTGCTGTTTTTGCGGAATTTATAGGGTCCGTATTGGTAATTTAGGCCTTGGAACCAGGTTGATTGTGATAACCCTAGTTAATCATGCATGTTCTAGATAGTTTTGGGGTACAAGAGTTACCATTACTTTATTTAACCAACTATGTTTTGCTCTTTTTCACACATAGCCGGAAGTACTCTCTGGATAAGTATTTTTTTTTTAAAATATAACTGCTTTAAAATCCCTAAATTATACGTAAATAACTTAATGAAAACGACGGTTCACCTTTTATCTAAAAAAGTGCCGAAATTATGCTGGAAAACCCAGAATTCGAATAAGTAATTTAAATTGTCCACTTAAGATTACTCCCTTATGGTCTTGTGATAAGTACAATTTTTTAATTTTTAAATGCTGAAAATGAATAGTAAAAAAATTGGTAAAGGAAAACCATTATTAATGATTCACGGATTGGGAGGAAGTGTGCACTCCTTTGATACTATCCTGGAGGATCTCTCCAAATACAGGGAAGTAATTTTGGTTGACCTCCCTGGTTTTGGAGAAACACCGCCCCTTGAAAAAAAAGCGACTATAGGAAGTCTGGCCGATGCAGTAGCTGATTTCCTGAAAACCGAAAATCTTGTTGGTATAGATGCAGTGGGTACTTCTATGGGTGCCAGGCTGGTATTGGAACTTGCAAGGCGTGGCGGAATTTTAGGAGCTGTAATTTCCCTGGACCCCGGAGGTTTTTGGGAAGGTTGGGAAAAACATGTGTTTTATTCTTCTATTAAAACTTCAATAGGGTTAATCCGGTTTTTACATCCTGAAATCCCCAAAATTATTAAGAGCGATATTGGAAGAAGATTATTACTGTTCCAATTTTCATCCCAGCCCAAAAAGTTGCCGCCTGAAGTAGCTATTCAGGAGTTGAATGATTATGTAAACTCACAATCTTTTGATGAACTGCTTTATACATTGGTGTATGGTGAAAAACAAAAAGGCCTTCCTGAAAATAGCCTTAAAAAACCTCTCGTTATAGGCTGGGGAAAACAGGATAAAGTTTGTTTTACCCGCCAGGCAAATCGTGCTTTAAGTGCCTTTCCCGATGCAACGTTGCATTGGTTCGATAACTGCGGACATTTTCCGCATTGGGATAAACCGAAGGAAACCATAGAACTTATTTTAAAATATACAGGTGGGGAGGAGCAGTTTACTAATATCCAGGATTGATTCCTTCACTTTATCGCATAAGAAAAACCCCCGTCGTAAGATGAAGGGTTTTCAAAAAAAAGCGACGACATACTCTCCCACAAAAATGAAGTACTCCCGACGCATCTGGACGCCAACGGGCTAAATAACTTCCTTGTTCAGAATGGGAAGAGGTGAGCCCCAATGGCCCGGGTGGGGCAACCCATCACTTGAATGGTTTAACCAAAAAACCCCCTGCACAAAAGATGCAGGGGGTTTTTAAAATTGTTGTAAACAAAA
>NZ_AJLT01000006.1 GCF_000258765.1 Gillisia marina | reverse complement strand
AAAAAAAATATAATTCCATCATTAAGGTCTTTTTTACTCAACCTTTAGACTTTAGCTTGTCTTGAGCGAAGTCTAAATGCTCAAGGTGTCAAAATTAATTCAATTCAATAAGCATAGAAGTTTTTCCTTTGATGCTTAAACGATCACTGAAATTAATAGTTGCTTCAGAAATCACATCTTTTCCTGAAACGCTTCCATTTAAACCTTCAGCAAAACGAGCTAGCTCCAATTCCTGGGCTTCAGGATTATTATTGATTACCACCATTACGCGTTCTTCTTCATTATATCTAAAATACACATACACGTTATTGTCCGGTAAATACTGCAGTAATTTTCCGAAATGCAGCACTTCTTTATTTTTTCTATAATTCAATAATTTCTTGGTGAAGGCATGATAATCATTCTGAGTTTTTGTTCTTCCAGCTTCAGTAAATGCAGATTGTGGGTCTCCTTTCCAGCCACCCGGAAAATCTCTACGAATGTCGCCATCTCCTTTTTCAGCTTTATTTCCAACCATCCCAATTTCATCTCCATAATATAACTGCGGGATTCCACGTGTAGTAAGCACCAAAGTCATCGCCAACTTATACTTATTAACATCTCCTTTATATGTATGGTTTATTCTATCTGTGTCATGGTTTCCTGCAAATACCAGAATATTATCTATGTCGGCATATAAAAAATCATTTACAAAATTCTCATACACCTTAATCATTCCTTTGTCCCAACTAGGATTTTCTTCATCAAACACGGTCATTATCGCATCATGCAAGGTAAAATCCATTACAGAAGGTAAGTTGGAATTGTAACTTTGAATCGCTCCTATTGGACTATCTTTTTGCCAGTAAGAGATTTGTGCCTGATCGTGCATCCAAACTTCCCCTACGATATTAAAATTAGGATATTCGTTCATTATAGACTTTGTCCATTTAGCAATTCCTTCCTTGTCGTTGTAAGAATAGGTATCTACCCGAAAGCCATCTAAATCGGCATATTCTATCCACCAAATTGCATTTTGGGTAAGATAATTTAGCACCAATGGATTACGCTGATTAAGATCTGGCATTGAGCTCACAAACCAACCGTCTACACAGTATTTCCAATCTATTTCAGACCGATTCGTATCATATTGCGTGGTCATTCTATAATTAGAATTTGCATATCCCGGAAACTGATGGATCCAGTCGTAGGTTGGCAGATCATTGATCATCCAATGCGTTGCACCCCAATGGTTGGTAACATAATCCATTACCAATTTCATATCCCGCGCGTGCATCTCTGCAGCCAATTTTTTATAATCTTCGTTCGTACCATAACGCGGATCTATATTATACACGTCACTTTGCGCATAGGTATGGTAAGAATAGGTTTTATCGTTATCCTCCAAAAGCGGTGTACTCCAAAGCGCAGTAACTCCAAGATCTTCTAAATAATCTAAATTATCTATTACTCCCTGAAGATCCCCACCATGGCGACCACCTAAATTTGTGCGATCTGCTTTTTCTACCATTTTAGCTGAAGAATCGTTATCCGGATTTCCATTAGCAAAACGATCCGGCATAATTAAATACATGGCGTCACTGGCATCAAAACCTTTCCTGAAGGCAGAACCTTCCCTTCTTTCTTTTAATTCAAAAGGTTTACTGAAAATAGTTTTTCCTTCTTTGCTGAAGTTGAACTCATAAGAACCTGCTGGAAGATCCTTAGTATTAATAGTTACAAAAACATAATTAGAGTTCTCTGTTCGAAGCACATTTTCAATGATCATTTCCTTTGGGGCAGACAATTCATATTGAGCGATATCTTTTCCGTAGAACATGATCTGAAGGCTAGGCTGCTGCATATTGCTCCACCAAAAAGGAGGCTCCATCCTATCTATCTGTGCAGATGTAGAAAGACTAAAAAACACCAAAAAAAGTACTATTAACTGCTTCATTTATATAATTTATATGCCTCAAAAGCTGAGGTTGTGACTAAACTTCTACTGCGCTATTTGGATGAACTTCTATAGATTTCCCTTTCACAAGAATATTGATAGCTGCCGTTCCTTCCAAGTTAAAACAAGTCTTCTCCTTACTAACCTCAACTTTTACTATTTGGTTTCTAAAATTCACTTTAAAAGAATACGCATCCCATTCTTCCGGAATTCTTGGATTAAAAGAAAGCTGATCATTCACAATCCTCATTCCTCCAAATCCTTCTACAATACTCATCCAGGTACCAGCCATACTAGTAATATGGCAACCTTCTTTTACTTCATGGTTATAATCGTCCAGATCTAATCTGGCTGTACGCACATAAAATTCATAAGCTTGTTTCATTCGACCTAATTTTGCTGCCTGAATACTATGAACACATGGAGAAAGTGAAGATTCATGCACCGTTAAAGGCTCGTAAAAATCGAAATGTCTCGCGAGTTCTTTTTCTTCAAATTGATCTTCAAAAAAGTAGAATCCCTGTAAAACATCGGCTTGCTTGATATAACAGGATCTCAGAATTCTGTCCCAACTCCATTTCTGATTGATGGGTCTATGCTTTTTGTCTAGATTTTCAACAGGGATTAATTCCTTATCCAAAAATCCATCTTGCTGAAGGAACACCTCCAAATGATCTGAATACGGGAAATACATATTGTCTGAAACCTCTTTCCATTTCATTAATTCCCCATCAGAAAGATTGGTTAAGCCAAAAATTCTATCGTAATCTTCTGCATGACCATCTTTTACTTTCTTTAGTGTTTCTAAACAATACTCGATACACCATTTTGCCAAGAAATTGGTATACCAGTTATTATTTACGTTATTTTCATATTCGTTAGGGCCTGTAACCCCAAGAATCATAAACTTATTTTTATCGTTGCTAAAAGTTGCTCTTTGTTGCCAAAAACGGGCAACGGCAATCATTACTTCCAGTCCTTTTTCCGGAATATAATCGAAATCTCCCGTGTATCGTACATAATTATAAATGGCAAAAACCATTGCACCATTTCTATGAATTTCTTCAAAAGTGATTTCCCATTCGTTATGGCTTTCTTCCCCATTCATGGTCACCATTGGATACAAAGCAGCACCATTAGTAAAACCTAACTTTTCTGCATTCTCTATCGCCTTATCCAAATGGTTATATCTATAAGAAAGTAAATTCCTTGCTACCTGTTGGTCTTTTGTTGCCATATAAAAAGGAATGCAATAAGCTTCGGTATCCCAATAAGTACTTCCTCCATATTTCTCTCCGGTAAAACCTTTTGGACCAATATTTAATCGCTCATCTTTCCCTGAGTAGGTTTGATTTAGCTGAAAAATATTAAAACGAATTCCTTGCTGCGCTTTTACATCACCGGAAATAGAGATATCTGCCATTTCCCAAGTTTTTTCCCAGGCATCCTTTTGGTCCTGAAGCAATCCTCTGTATCCTATGCTAACAGCGGTAGATACTACATTTTTAGCAGCAGCTATGAGCTCATTCCTATCATGATTCATATCTGTAACATAGCCCGCAAACTTCTGCAAACTCACGACATCTCCTTTTTCTGCTGAAATCTTATAGGAGAATGAAATTTTATCAATCTCTTTTTCTTCCTTATACTCAAGCTCAACTTTTTTACCATTCAGTAAAACTTCAGATTGCATAAAGGTACATGCGTGAAATTCTGTTTTTAAGGTTTTTGAAACAATAAAACCTTGATTTTCCGAAGAACTCACCTCTATGGTTTCCCAGAATTTCTCTTCCCAGTTAGCATCCATATTGGAAATCCCACTATCCAAATAAGGTTGAAAAGTGATTGTCGCATCTCCAGAAATCAATTCTATCTGGTAATCTATCGCTCCCACTTCATCTAGTTCTAAAGACAAAAATCTGGTGGCTTCTACTCTTATTAAAATATTGTTAGGTAAAGTGGCAACAAAACTACGTTGATACCAGCCTTCCTTCATATTAAGTTCTCTGCGATAATCCTCTACTTTAATGCACGTATTTAGGTCTAAAGTTTCGCCGTTCACAAAAATATTGATCCCTATCCAGTTGGGAGCATTTAATACCTTTGCAAAATATTCCGGATAGCCATTTTTCCACCAGCCCACTTTGGTTTTATCCGGGTAATACACCCCGGCGATATAACTCCCCTGAAATGTTTCTCCTGAATATTGTTCTTCAAAATTGGCGCGCTGGCCCATTTTTCCATTTCCTATGCTGAACAAACTTTCTGAAGATTCTACACGATCTTTCTCGAAACCTTCTTCTATGATAGACCAATTGTCTGGTTGTATATAATCTTGATTCATACCTACGTTGTCACTAATTTTTTTTATAAAATCTATTTCAATTTCTTCAAAACTGCTAAAAACATGATCTGCTTCATGCAGTACATCTTTTTCACCAATTCCTATACTCATCATTCCAGCTATATTTGCAGCTTGTACACCTGCAACCGAATCTTCGAATACTAAGCAGTTTTCCTTCGAAACTCCAATTTTTTCAGCAGCGATAAGAAAAACTTCCGGATCTGGTTTGGCGTTACTTACATCATTCCCATCTACAATGGCTTGAAACTTTTCAATCAACCCAGTTTTCTTCAAGATTGGACGTGCATTCTTACTTGCAGAACCCAATGAAATTGGAATATTTTCTTCAGAAAGAAAATCTATAATTCTGGAAACTCCGGGTAAAATATCCTTACTAGTTAGATTAGTGATATGGGACAAATAGTTGTCATTCTTAACCGCCATCTTTTCTGTGAATTCCTCTTTAGATAAGCTTGTATTTCCCCATGCTAAAATTTTCTCAAGAGAGCGCACTCGGCTAACCCCTTTTAGTTCTTCATTTTGAAGCTCTGTAAAATCGAAACCCAAATCGTTAGCCAATTTTTTCCAGGCTAAAAAGTGGAATTTCGCAGTATCTACAATTACTCCATCCAAATCGAATATTACTCCTTTAATTTTGCTCACTAATATTTATTTTTCGTTGTGTTTGAACTCTTAAGGTTAAAATTCCCGCCAAGATCATTGAGAAACCACCTATTAACAAAGCGTATATAGGTTGATTTCCAAAAAATTCTTTTACTAAAAACCCTAAAATTGTGGCTGCCACAATTTGAGGTATTACTATAAAGAAGTTAAAAACCCCCATATAATATCCCATTTTATTGGATGGTAGAGATCCAGATAACATTGCATAGGGTATAGATAAGATACTCGCCCAGGCAATTCCTACTCCAACCATCGCTAACAATAATCCCACTTTATCTGAAAGAAAATAAATGGAGATTAAACCCAGCCCTCCCGCACAAAGTGCCAATAAATGAGTGAATTTGTTACTTGTTCTTTTCGCCAATACAGGTAATAAAAAGGCCACTGCTGCAGCAACTCCATTATATACGGTGAACATCACCGTCACCCAGTCTGCCGCATCATTATATAATTCTGAGGTAGTATCTGAGGTTCCAAATACGTGTCCTGTTACGGCTTGAGTTGTATAGATCCACATAGAAAACAATGCAAACCAAGAGAAAAATTGTACCCATGCCAGTTGTTTCATTGCTCTTGGCATGTTAAGCATGTCTGTAACTATAACGGTAAAACCATTACGAATTTCTTTTTTTCGTAACTGAGAAACTATTGTAAATAGCAGTCCTGTAATTAAAAGTCCTATAAAAAGTATGTATAGTTCCTTGGTTAAATCTTTATAATAGATAATTCCAGAGAATAATGCACCTATTATGGACATCACAAGACCTATAGTAAATTGAGATTCAATATTCTTCTTTTTATCTACAACCTCATTATTTGCAGTCGAAATCGCTTTGTCTGCCTTATCGAAGGCTGCTAATTCTTCAGGAGAGTATTCCTTGGACTTAAAAACTGTCCAGAGAACTGCCAATAAAAACACTGCACCCCCAACATAGAAAGACCACTTTACAGAATCTGGAATAACGCCTTCTGCTGCGGTATTGCTTACTCCAAACCAATTTGTAAACATATATGGCAACAAAGAACCTATTACGGCTCCTATCCCAATAAAGAAACTTTGCATGGAGAAACCTAGGGTTCGTTGTCTTTCGGGAAGATTATCTCCTACAAATGCACGAAATGGTTCCATAGAAATATTTATGGAAGCATCCATAATCCATAAGGTACCTGCGGCTACCCAAAGCGTTGGAGAATTGGGCATAATAAATAAGGCAATTGAAGAAAGAATTGCACCAACTAAGAAATATGGTCGTCTCCTACCTAATTTTGTCCAAGTTCGGTCGCTAAAATAACCAACTATAGGCTGAACAATTAGTCCGGTAACCGGTGCAGCAATCCATAAAATGGGAATATCTTCTACATTTGCGCCTAAGGTTTCAAAAATTCTTGAAGTGTTGGCATTTTGTAAAGCAAATCCAAATTGAATACCCAGGAATCCAAAACTCATGTTCCAGATCTCCCAAAAACTAAGGTTGCGTTTTTGCATATCGTAAGATTAATTTCTACTACGACAAGCACTATGACTCGTCAAAACATATTAACGGAAGTGAAAATATCAGTTTTGACAATTATAATAAGGCTGTAAAGATATATAAATTTTTAAATGCTGAAAGTAAAATTAGCCTTTTGTAGAATTTCGTTCCACCAAACCAGTTTCTATTATAATGGTTTCAAACGGCTCATCCTCTGCATCTTCATTCTCTAATTTCTTAATAAGTAAGCGTGCTGCCTGTGCTCCCATTTCCTCTCCATGTTGATTAATGGTAGTTAAACTAGGGATAAATCGTTTAGACAACTCACCATCTGTAAACCCGATTACCTGAACATCTTCAGGCACTTTTAAGCCTTGTTCCTGAAAAGCTTTTATAGCATAGATCGCGAAATGCTCATTTACAGCGAACACAGCATCCATATGTTTATTATTAAGAAAAGATTGAATCTCAGATTCGCTATGGTCAAAATCTTCCACTTTTAGAATCAAGTTTTCATCAAAAGCAATATTACTCTCATTAAGCGCATCTATGTAGCCTTGCGTTCTAAGTTTACCAACACTCACATAATCTATAGTGGTTATAAGTCCTATTCTTCTACAGCCTTTATCTACAAGATGTTTTACGGCTTTTTTAGCACCTAAGGTATCATCGATAATTATCTTATCGCAATTTATTTCATCGATAACTCTATCAAACATCACGAGTGGCATTCCCTGCTCGATCACTTCAGTTAAATGATGATAATCTCCTTTTTGCTGTGTTTCTTTAGCAACTGAAAGGATAAATCCATCTGTACTACCGTTCGCTAAAATCTCCATATTTATCACTTCCTTATCAAAAGAATTGTTGGAAGTACAAATAATAACATGGTAGCCTTTTTCGTTGGCAACCTGCTCTATACCACTTATCACGGTAGTAAAGTAATGATGGACAATTTCAGGAATAATAACTCCGATGGTCTTGGTTTTTCGATTCTTAAGACTAAGTGCAATATTATTTGGCTTATAATTATACAGTTTAGCAAAGGCCTTTATTTTTTGGCGGGTATCTTCACTAATTTCAGCACTATCACGCAAAGCTTTAGACACTGTAGATATTGAAACATCTAACTCTTTGGCAATTAATTTAAGGGTTAATCTTTTCTTCATAAAATAGTAATCGTAGGGTCTTCGAAGTTTCCTGTAATCTACAACAAAATTTCAAAAATCCGTATAAAGCATTAAAACATAAAAGTTGTCAACACGAAAACGTTTTCGTAGTGGTCATCAGGCAAATACGCAAGAAATTAACATTTAGTTTACATACATTTAGCCTCAGGAAGTGAAAATATACAGTTAAATTTTATTCAAATTAATCGATTTATTTATGAAAAAATTACTTAAAAGTTCGTTGTTTTTGCTGCTAATGCTGCCGATGAGCTTTTTTGCCCAACAAACTGTAAGCGGTACTATTACTGAGAGTACAACCGGCTTACCTATTCCCGGGGCAAACATAATTGTTAAAGGAACAACTAACGGAACTACCACAGATTTTGATGGTAAATACACCATCTCCAATATAGATAATGGAAATGTCCTGGTATTTTCTTTTCTAGGTTTTGTGAGTCAAGAAATACCTTATAATGGTCAAACTTCTTTAGATGTGTTGTTAGATGAAAGTCAGAATGCTTTAGAAGAAGTCTTATTGATTGGGTATGGATCTACTACGCAGCAAGATGCCACCGGTGCAGTAGAAAAGATAGATTCAGAAAAATTTAACCAAGGAGCAGTGATATCTCCAGAACAGCTTATTGCAGGTAAATCTGCCGGAGTACGTATTACGCCAAGTAGTGAGCCAGGTGGTGGTGCTGAAATTAGAATTCGTGGAGGATCTTCTTTATCCGGAAACAATTCTCCTTTGATCGTTGTAGATGGAATTCCATTAGATCAAAGAGGTGTTCAGGGAGTTCGAAATCAGCTAAACGCTATTAACCCTAACGAAATTGAAGACTTTGTAATTCTTAAAGATGCTGCCGCAACTTCTATTTACGGTTCACGTGCATCTAACGGAGTAATTCTTATTACTACTAAAAAAGGAGTTACAAGTACAGATTTTACTGCAGAGTACGATCTTAAAATCTCTGGAGGAGAAATTACAGATAAAATTGATGTGTTGAATGCTGCACAGTTTAGAAATATAATTGAAACTACAGATGGTACTGATGTAAGTTTATTAGGAACTTCTGATACGGATTGGCAAGACCAAATATATAGAAGGCTTATGGAGCGATTCATAATATTACAGTAGGACAAGGTTATGACAATTTTACTTATAGATTGAATTTCAACCATACAGATCAGCAGGGTGTATTGAAAAAGGATTTTTATGAGCGTAATGCGTTGAATTTAACCTTAACTCAGAATTTCCTTGATAACGATCTTAAATTAACATTGAATTCCAAAGGAATTTTAGATGAGAACAGTTTTGCAGATCAAGGTGCTATTGGTGCTGCTGTAGCTTTCGACCCTACTCAGTCGGTATTTGATCCAACAAGTCCTTTTGATGGATTTTTTGAATTTAGAGGTGGTGATACAACAGATGATGAATTTAGACAAGCTACTAGAAATCCATTGGCATTATTACTGCAAAGAGACAACAATGCAAAAAACAAAAGGAATATCTCCAATTTAAATGTAGATTATAGATTCTCTTTTTTACCTGAATTAAGGTTCAATTTAAATGCCGGTTTCGATTATGCTGAATTAAGCGGATACGAAACGAGACCTATTACCTCTGCCGCTAATAACCAATCTGTTCGTTTCGAAAATTTTTATGAGGGAATAAATAGAAACACTTTATTGGATTTTTACTTCAACTATAAAAATGATTTGGATGCTATTGATACTAAGTTAGATCTAACCGCAGGTCATTCTTATCAGGAATTCTTTATTAACAGCAAAAGTAGAACAACTCAAAACAATAGTCTTGTTGCTAATCCTGTTAGTATAAATAGAAACTCTTTAGAATCTTATTTTGCAAGAGCAAGTTTCGATATTTCCAATAGATATTTAATTTCTGCAAGTTACCGTAGAGATGGTTCTTCAAGATTTTCTGAAGATAATAGATGGAGTAGTTTTCCATCGGTATCTATAGGTTGGAAGATCATGAACGAATCCTTCATGGAAAACAGTAACGTATTCAGCAATTTAAAATTAAGAGCTGGGTATGGTATTACAGGAAACCAAGAGATTGGTCCTAACTATGGCTATTTAGGAATTTATACTCCTAGCCAGAGGGGTGCAAACGTTCAATTTGGGAATACTTTCGTAAATACATTAAGACCTGAAGAATTTGATGAAAACCTAAAATGGGAAGAATTAAAAACTACCAACGTAGGATTAGATTTTGGTATCTTCAACAATAGATTTTCTGGGAGCGTAGATGCTTATTATAGAGAAACAAAAGATCTTTTGGCTACTGTACCAGTGCCGGCAGGTGCGAATCTTTCAGATTTGCTAACCACCAATGTGGGTGAAACAGTAAGCCGTGGTATTGAAGTTGGTTTAGATGCTGCTATAATCCAAAGAGAAGATTTTAACTGGAATGTTAATTATAATATTTCTTTCCAAGATCTCGAAATAACCGCGCTATCTTTAGGAAATGATCCTAATTTCTTTATTCCTCAAGGAGGTATAGGTGGTGGTGTTGGTAACAACATTCAAATTTGGAAAGAAGGTTTCGATCCTACAACATTCTTTGTATATCGCCAAGTTTACAATAATGAAGGACAACCAATAGAAGGGGCTTATGTAGATGTAAATGGAGACAATCAAATTACAGAAGCAGATCGTCAAGCTTATAAAAAAGCGACTCCAGATTATTTCATGGGCTTAACAAATACTATTAACTATAAGAATTTGGATTTCAGTTTTACTTTTAGAGGTAATTTTGGAAACTACGTATATAACAATACCCAGTCTGGAAATGGATTTGTTGGTGCAGGAACTGTTACTCCGCAAGCATATTATGCCAATTTAAATGCAAATGTGCTTGAATCTAATTTTGAAGCGGCGCAACTGTTCTCAGATTATTATATAAGAAGTGCAGATTTTGTAAGATTAGACAATGTTTCCCTAGGATATTTATTCCCAGGAGATGTAGTAGATGTACGAGCAAGCCTTACAGGTACAAACTTATTTGTAATTACAGATTACGAAGGTTTAGATCCTGAAATTGGAAACGGAATAGATAACAACTTTTACCCTAGAACAAGAAATGTGGTATTAGGACTTAATCTTTCTTTCTAAAAAATAAAAAAACAAATAGCTATTATTATGTATAGAAATTTTAAACCAGTCATGATCCTTTTTTTGAGCACAATATTATTGTGGTCTTGCCAGGACGACTTAGAACTAAAACCTGAGGATAACCGGGAAACCTCTGCAACGGTTTTTGATAATCCGGATTCTTATAGAGAATTTACCGCAAAATTATATGCAGGACTTTCATTGAGTGGACAACAAGGCCCTTCTGGAAATGCCGATCTTCAAGGTTTAGATGAAGGATTCTCAAATTACATGAGACTTTTCTTTAAACTTCAAGAGCTTACTACAGATGAAGCTGTTATTGGCTGGAATGATGGTACAATTAAAGATCTTCACTCTCAAACCTGGACTTCAGGAAATGAGTTTATTAGAACCATGTACAGCAGATTATTATATCAAATAGCATTAACAAACGAATTTTTACGTCAGACTACTGATGCTAAGTTAGATGGTCGTGGAGTTAGTGGAGATTTAAAATCTGAAATTGCTGAATATAGAGCAGAAGCAAGATTTTTAAGAGCTCTAAGCTATTATCATGCAATGGATCTTTTCGGGAATCCACCATTTGTTACAGAAGAAGATCCTATTGGAGCTTTCTTGCCACCACAAATTAAAAGAGCAGATCTTTTTAGTTATATAGAAGGAGAACTTTTGGCTATTGAAAGTACTATTGTACCTGCCAGACAAAACGAATATGGAAGAGCAGACCAGGCCGCGGTTTGGATGTTACTATCTAAATTGTACCTAAATGCTGAAGTGTATACAGGACAAGGTCGATATACAGATGTTATTACTTATACTACTAAAGTAATTCAAGCCGGATATTCTATTCCGGATGTACCTTATCAGTATTTATTTTTAGCAGATAACGATACCAATGGTGCACAAGAGGAGGTGATTTTTCCTATAACATTTGACGGGTTAAATACACAAGCCTATGGTGGAATGACATTTATGATACATGCTTCTATTGGAGGTTCTATGGATCCTGCCGACTTTGGAGTAAGTAGTGGATGGGCCGGATTAAGAACCACACAGCAATTTGTAGATCTTTTCCCGGGCGGAGCAGAATCTGAAGATAAAAGAGCCATCTTTTATACAGATGGTCAGAAAAAAGAGATCGATAATATTTCTGTTTTTACAGACGGGTATGCAGTAGCAAAATTTAAAAATGTAGATATTAATGGAGAACAAGGAAGTGACTCTACGGGGGAATTTCCAGATACAGATTTCCCAATGTTTAGACTTGCAGATGCTTATCTTATGTATGCTGAAGCTGTACTAAGAGGTGGTGGCGGAAGCACAGGACAAGCCGTAACTTATATTAATGAGCTTAAAGAAAGAGCTTATGGAGATTCTAGCGGGAACATCACTGCTTCAGATCTTACTTTAGATTTTATAATAAATGAAAGAGGTAGAGAATTATATTGGGAAGCTCAAAGAAGAACAGACCTTATAAGATTCAATCTATTTACAGAAAATGGAGTATGGGCATTTAAAGGTGGTGTTCCTCAAGGAACTACAACAGCTTCTTTTAGAAATATAATGCCAATACCTGCTTCAGATCTAGTGTAAACACCAACTTAACCCAAAATCCAGGATACTAATTTTAAAAAATTGAAAATGAAAAAAATATTAATATTATTATTTGCTTTTGTATCTCTTCTAGGATTGAATTCCTGTTCTAGTGACGACGATGTAGTTTTTATTGCCCAGCCTGATGTTGAAGGTATTAATTTCATTAATTCTTTTAATGACACTTATGTACTTACTTCAGCTACTTCTGGAAATATCGCAGAAAGATTTGTTTGGAATACTGTAGATTTCGACGTTCCAACAAATATCACTTATGAGCTTCAAGCATCAACGAGTTCAGATTTTTCTAGTTTCGATGTTATAGGAAGTACCAGTGAAAACAATTTAGCTATTAAAGTAAGCCAGTTAATTACACTTGCTACAGATGCAGGGTTGGATAACGATGCTGAAACGGAGGCTCCAAATACAGGACAGGTTTATTTTAGAATAAAAGCTTTCGCCGGAAATGATGGAGGAAACGCTTTAAATACTTCTTCTGAAGTTAAATCTATTACAGTAGTAATGCCGGAAGCAGCTGTAGAAGAAGGACCTAGCTTTAAAGAATTATATCTTGTTGGAGATGCTACTGCCGCAGGTTGGAATAATGATAACAACAATACACCTTTATTCAGAGATTCTGAAAATGAAAACCAATATTACTTTACAGGATATTTTGGTGCAGGTGCATTCAAATTGTTAGATATGAAAGGTGCATGGCAACCACAATGGGGAATTAAAGACGGAAGCCTAACTAATAGTGAATTATTAGGTGAAGATCCAGATGCGTTCCCGGTAGCTACAGCAGGATACTATACATTCACAATAAATACTGAAGATCTTACGTACACTTTTGAAGCCTATGATGCAAGTGCCGCGACTACTTATGATGTTATAGGTATTGTAGGAGCTGGAACATCTGTTGGATGGCCTAATGATGATAATCCTACGCCAGATATTAAAATGACTAATTCAGATTTCGATAAGCATATTTGGCAAGCTAATGATGTTGTACTTACAGATGGTGCAGCAAAATTTAGAGCTAATTTAGCTTGGGATGTAAACTGGGGTGGCGGAGAAAACTTCCCTAGTGGACAAGCAACTGGTGATGACATCATGGTTCAAGCAGGAACCTATACAGTTTGGTTTAATGATATTACCTCTCGTTATACCTTTATTCCGGTTGTAGTAGCTGAGTAATTTCAGAATACAATAATATTAAAGCTGTCTAAAGATAAAGGCTTAACCTAATTCTAATTTTTAGAAGTTAAGTTAAATCCAAATGATCCTTAGACAGCTTTATTCATTTAAAAAATCACATATGATTAAAAAAATAATATTTGGTGCTGCGGTTTCAATGCTTGTAATGGGAACTTCCTGTTCTTCTGATAGCAATCCTGTAGATCCAACAGATGATGTAATTGGAGGAGGTGGAACACCAGAACCCGTTACTCCCCAAGCATTAGATTTATCCAATTACGATAATGGCTCTGGAGTAATGATGCAGACTTTCTATTGGGATGTAGAGCCTAGACATGAATGGTGGAAAATCCTTAACGAAAAAGTTGCGGGATGGGCAGATGCCGGTGTAGATAGAATTTGGCTACCCGTGGTTTCTAAAGGACAATCAGGCGGTTATTCTATGGGCTACGATCCTTCAGATTATTTCGATTTTGGGGAATATTTCCAACATGGAACTACTCCTACTAGATTTGGAACTCGTACGGAATTAGAAACTTTAATAGCTAGTGCGCATAGCGTAAATTTAGAAGTAATTGCAGATATCGTGTTAAATCATAATTCCGGAGGGGGTGAAGAATTCAATCCTTTCAGAAATAAAAACACCTATACCCTATTTGATGAAACCCATGGGAATGCTTCTGGAATGTTCAATAGAAGCTATAAAGATTACCATCCTAACGATATTCATGAGCGAGATGCCGGAGATCTATTTTTCTCGGAACAAGATGTGTGTCACGATCAAGAGCGAGTACAAGAATGGTTTTGGAAAAAAGAAAATTCTGTAGCCAAATATTACAAAAATGTAATGGGCTTTGATGGTTGGAGATTCGATTATGTAAAAGGTTTTGAACCTTGGGTAGTTAAAGCTTGGATAGAGGAAGTTGGTGGTTTTTCTGTTGGTGAGAATTTCGATGGGAATAGTGCTGTGCTCGAAAGATGGGTAGACGCAACTGGCTCCAATGCTTTTGATTTTGCATGTTTTTATAAAATGGAGGAAGCTTTTGACAGGCACAAAGATCTATCATATCTAGGAAAAGATATGTTACGTAAAACCTACCCAGATAAAGCAGTGACTTTTGTGGCAAATCATGACACCGAAAAAGATGATAATGAGGACAACCGTATAGCCGAATCTAATAAAATGAAAGCATATGCTTATATTTTAACGCATGATGGGTATCCTACGATTTTCTACTCAGATTATGAAAATGCCGATTTCCAAGATGAAATTAAAAATATGATCTTACTACATAACACCTTGGCAACAGGCCCAGTGGAGGTGCTTTTTAATGATAATGATGAGTACATCATGAAACGTGCAGGAAATACAAACAATCCAGGTTTAATACTATATATAAACACAAGTGGTAATAATAAGCGAAGAGAAATAGTGACTAATTGGACCTCCAAAAAGTTGAAGGATTATGGAAATAATTCCTCTTATTCTCCTACAACAGGTGCAGACGGAGTGGTATCTCTTGAAGCTCCTGCCAATTCGTATAGCATTTACTCAATTATGGAATAATTTAATTTCTGGTAGAATTCTAAAAGTCGGCTTCCCTACAAAGCCGACTTTTTTATTTCCGTTAGGCCACTAAAGCATTCTATTAATAGTGGCATTTATGGTGTATTCTGCATTTTATCCATATTTTTGCAGCTATGGGATTAACAAACAACGATATATTCAAGAAATTACGTGTTGCACTGAAATTACGCGACGACGATATAGTACAAATTTGCGCGCTGGTAGATTTTAAAGTTACCAAAAGTGAGCTTGGGGCGATCTTTAGAAACGAAGATCACCCAAAATATGTAGAATGTGGAGATCAATTTCTACGAAACTTTTTGAATGGATTGGTTATACACATGCGTGGACCAATGCCTCCTAAGAAGAAAGAAAATAAATAATAAAACTATCTTACTATAAATACCTCCTACCCAATTAAAGAAAAGATCTTTCTCAAAAGATCAGATTTCATCATTAAACACTAAGTAGCATTCATTATCTCCGCAACAAAGGATTCATGAACTCTATAGTGATTTTGATCCAAATGAAATTATGTTGAACAGTTCTTTCGCATCTAATTCGGCCTTCCTTTTCGAAATATTCTTCAGAATTTAATAGCGATGCTCATAGAGCAAGCCTAATATTTTTGAATTAAGGAGATATTTCGCAACATCTATCCTTAACTGAATGTCTCAAAAGAAGAGAGGAATCCCCTCTTCAAAAAATACTGATAAAACTATCATCCCTTAGTCATAAAAGGCCATAATTTATTGGTTGTACTCATTGTACTTTTCCCGGAGAAGATCGCAATGGGAAATGGAATAACTACCCAAAAACAGAAAAAGGATTGCGTTTATTAAAACTTTAACGTTTCAATGATTTCATCGATAAAATGCACTATTTTATCGATGAATAACTTCTCACTATTCCTTCCTAACTCCCACTCAGCCTGATAAAAATCAATTTTTAAATTTAATACAATAAATATTTAACATAAATAAGAATAATTCGTTCAAACAACTTTAAACTTAGATACAATGTTAATTTTAATAGATGAGTTTGATAATTCAATAAAATATAATTAAGTTTATAAGAACCAATCATAATTTGAGTTAATAATTCACGTACCCTACGGCGTTTATTATAAACCATTGAATATTAGCATTTTGCTATTATTAACTTAAAATTTAGCTTATGGTTCCAGAACTACACCTACCCAAACCTACGTCTCGTGTTTATTTTTTTACTTTTATTATTATACTTTTTAGCAGTTTTTCTGTATTTTCTCAGAGTAGGAATTTAGCTACAAATATTATTACAGAAATTAATGTAGAAAACTCTCTAAATGCAACCCTAGATGACACCAATTTTGCTACACTAACCTCTAACTCAGGATTGGTATTGGGTGCATCTGCAGAATCAGCCATTTTAGAATTGGAGTTCGCTGATTTATTAGAAGCTAGGACTACATCTTTTGTTCAGCTAGATTTTCAGCATGACATTCTAAATTTACTAACTCAGGGATCCTTAGGTAATATCCTGGCAGATCTTACGGGAAGTATTGTTTTCGGCAATCATTATTTCAACATCATAGGAAAAAATAATTCGTCTATAGTTTATAGCGCTTCAACCCAAAAATTTACACATAATGATAATTTCAAAATTGTAATCGATTCCGATAATAATTATTATGCCGCTTTTAAACCTGATGCTTCTTATAATAGAATTCAAATCGAAGATCATACCTCAGCTATTTTAGGACTCAATGTAGAAAAATCCATGAATGTGTATAAAGCATTTTATGGAACTGCTAATTCCACTAATTGTTACTCCCCTAGATTTACATCTAGTAATGCCAATGGCATATCTTTAGACGTTCTAAACCTAGGGGGCGCAGGCGTTAGTAATCCTTCACTAGCGATCGATCAAGATTTGTCTACTTTTTCAGAACTAAGTCATGGAACTTTAGGTGTTGCCTCTAGTATCTCACAACTATTTTATTTAGAAAATGAGGCCTTAAATACAGATAAGATAGAGCTATCATTTAAAATGGATGGAGCTCTAGTGGGTGCGGAATTATTTGATAAGATTGAGCTAATTGCTTATTACAATAATTCTCCTGTTTTTTCAGCAAAAACAACAAATTTACTTACTGCTGAGCTTTTAACAGAATTGCAAAAGGGAGAGGTAGTAACAATTACTTTTAATCCGAAAGTAGTATTTGATAAGATGGAAATTAAACTATCAGCTCTGGCAGATATAGGGTTGGAGCAATCTTTTGATATTCATGAAATACAAATAATAACCGCAGTTTGTGAGGCACAAAAAGATAATGACAACGATGGACTAACAAATGGAGAAGAAGCAACTTTGGGAACCGATCCAAACAATCCTGATACCGATGGTGATGGGATTAATGATGGAGACGAAGTAGCCAATGAAACAGATCCTTTAAACTCTTGCGATCCAGATAATACTCGAGATGAATGCGATGCAGATAACGACGGACTAACAAATGCCGAAGAGGCAACTTTAAGTACAGATCCAAACAATCCTGATACAGACAGTGATGGGATTAATGATGGAGATGAAGTAGCTAATGGAACAGATCCGCTAAATTCTTGTGATCCAGATAATACTCGGGATGAATGTGATGCAGACAATGACGGGCTAACAAATGCTGAAGAGGCCACTTTAGGAACCGATGCAAATAATCCTGATACAGACGGTGATGGGATTAATGATGGAGATGAAGAAGCTAACGAAACAGATCCGCTAAATCCTTGTGATCCGGATAATACTCGTGACGAATGTGATGCCGATAACGACGGACTAACAAATGCCGAAGAAGCGACTTTAGGAACCGATGCAAATAATCCTGATACCGATGGGGATGGAATTAATGATGGAGATGAAGTAGCTAACGAAACAGATCCGCTAAATCCTTGTGATCCGGATAATACTCGAGATGAATGTGATGCAGATAATGACGGACTAACAAATGCCGAAGAAGCAACTTTAAGTACAGATCCAAACAATCCTGATACAGACAGTGATGGGATTAATGATGGAGATGAAGTAGCTAATGGAACAGATCCTTTAAACTCTTGCGATCCAGATAATACT
The DNA here is from genome assembly GCF_000258765.1 of Gillisia marina. Classification (GTDB taxonomy): domain Bacteria; phylum Bacteroidota; class Bacteroidia; order Flavobacteriales; family Flavobacteriaceae; genus Gillisia; species Gillisia marina. The sequence continues at coordinate 84,118 of NZ_AJLT01000006.1, read as the reverse complement.
CGAGATGAATGCGATCCAGACAATGACGGGCTAACAAATGCTGAAGAGGCCACTTTAAGTACAGATCCAAACAATCCTGATACAGATAGTGATGGGATTAATGATGGAGATGAAGTAGCTAATGGAACAGATCCTTTAAACTCTTGTGATCCCAATAATACCGGAGACGAATGTGATGCCGATAATGACGGACTAACAAATGCCGAAGAAGCCACTTTAGGCACCGATCCGAACAATCCTGATACAGATGATGACGGAATTAATGATGGAGATGAAGTAGCTAACGAAACATATCCGTTAAATTCTTGTGATCCGGATAATACTCGAGATGAATGCGATGCCGATAATGACGGACTAACAAATGCCGAAGAAACAACTTTAGGTACAGATCCAAACAATCCTGATACAGATGGGGACGGAATTGATGATGGAGATGAAGTAGCTAATGAGACAGATCCGCTAAATCCTTGTGATCCGGATAATTCTGGAGCAAATTGTAACACTGATGCTGATAATGACGGGCTTACCAATGCAGAAGAAGAAACTTTAGGTACAGATCCAAACAATGCTGATACTGATGGGGATGGAATTAATGATGGAGATGAAGTCAACAATGAAACAGATCCGTTAAATTCTTGTGATCCAGATGACTCCGGAGCAGATTGCAACACTGATTCTGATAATGACGGTTTAACTGATGCGGAAGAAGCAACTTTAGGCACCGACCCAAACAATGCTGATACTGATGGTGACGGAATTAATGATGGAGACGAAGTCGACAACGAAACAGATCCTTTAAACTCTTGTGACCCTGATAATTCTGGAGCAGATTGTAACATCGATTCTGATGATGACGGGCTTACCGATGCAGAAGAAAATACGCTAGGTACAGATCCAAACAATGCTGATACCGACGCTGATGGAATTAATGACGGAGATGAAGTCAACAACGGAACTGATCCTCTAAATTCTTGTGATCCGGATAATACTGGAGATGAATGCGATGCAGATAATGACGGACTCACAAATGCTGAGGAAGAAAGCCTAGGTACTAATCCAGATAATTCCGATAGTGATAACGATGGAATAGATGATGGCGAAGAGTTTAATAACGGAACCAATCCTCTCAACCCTTGTGATCCAAATAATGATGGAAGTGATTGCAATAATGATAATGACAATGATGGTTTGGATAACGAATCAGAAGAAGAACTAGGAACAGATCCTGATAATGCCGATTCTGATAACGATGGTATAAATGATGGAGATGAGGTAAACAATGGAACAGATCCATTAAATGCGTGCGATCCAAATTCCGCAAATGAAAATTGTTCAGAAAGAGCAACCGTGGCTGTTGAAATAACAGCAGACAATCCAACTCCTACTATTGATGGAGAAGTTGAATTTACAATCACCTTCATTAATAAAGGATCAGCTTCTGTTAGCAACGTTACTGTAATGCAAGAATTGAATACAGGATTCGAGTTAATTGATGCGTACAGTAATATTGGAATTTATAACAGGAATACTAATAACTGGGATTTAGAATTTGTAGACGCAAATTCATCTGCAGAACTACTAGTTCGGGCTAAAGTTCTTAATCAAGGAATCTATAGCAACACAGTTTTAATAAATCAAGTAACCCCTATAGATATAACTCCGGGAGACAATTCTGCATCTATATTATTATTTCCTAATTGCATGACAATCTTCAATCAATTTTCCCCGAACAAAGATGGGATGAATGAAACCTTCATGATAGATTGTATTGAGAAATATCCAAATAATTACTTGCAAATATTCAACCGGGATGGTAATAGAGTTTTCGAAAAGAAGAGTTACAAAAATGGCTGGGATGGTTCAGCGGAAGGAGACTTATCTATAGGTTCTCAGAAAAAAGTGCCAAATGGAACTTACTTCTTCGTGCTAGACTTAGGGAATGGTTCCCCACAAATCAAAGGATGGATTCAAATAATAAGATAATTATGAAAAAGATATATATACAAATATGCCTAAGTATTGGGATTGTTCTTTTTACCCTAAATGGATATGCCCAGATAGAACCTAAATTCACCCATTACTTCTTTAATTTGCAGAACATTAACCCTGCAGCAACAAGTACATTGGAGACTACCACTCTAACCGGAATTATTCGCTCTCAATGGCAGGGAATTGAGGGAGCACCGGAGTCTCAATTGTTATCCTTAGGATTCCCATTGAATAATAATAAAATGGGAATAGGAATAAACATTGTAAATGACATTATCGGACCAAGTTCGTATAGGTCTTTTGAAGGAAACTACTCCTACTCTATTCGGTTATCCGAAAATAGTTCTTTAGCATTAGGAATTAATCTTGGTGCCACCTTATTAGACGTAGATTTCACAAAGGGAAATTTTGAAAATCCCGGGGATGCAGCAAGAAGCAATGTAAACAATAGGACCTATTTTAAATCTGGAGCAGGATTAATCTACCATACAGAGAACTGGTATCTAGGTTTAGCAGTACCTAATTTTTTTAAACAAGATTTTTATGATGAAGAAATTGGTAACGTAATCGCAGATAAATTTCAATATAACTTACATTCAAGCTACCTGCTATATATAAATTCTAGACTAGATTTTGTTCCTAGCGTCTTAGCAACGATAGTTAATGGAAACCCGATCACGCTAAACACTAATGCAAATTTCATGTATAACAACAAATTTAATTTTGGTGTTGGTTATAGGTATAATGAAGCATTAAACGCATCTATAGGTTTCAATTTTTTATCTCATTTTCATGTAGGATACTCTTACGATCTAAGTTTAGAAGACTTTGGAAGATACAATGATGGTTCTCACGAAATTATTCTTAAGTACAAGTTTGATATAAAACCCGGAAGACCCGATGTTTTGAATATTTTTTAATACCCTATGATTAACCCTACCCTAACGAAAAAGGTCCCAAGAATTTTCTTGAGACCTTTTTTACTAAAGTTTTGAAAAGTTTAAGCTAAAACCGCCTGAACTTTATCTGCAGCTTCTTGGAATTCTACAGCACTCTGTACATCCAATCCGCTATTATCTATCAATTCTTTCGCTATATCTGCATTGGTTCCTTGTAAACGAACAATGATAGGAATTTTAATGTTCCCCATATTCTTGTAAGCGTCTACAACTCCCTGAGCCACACGATCACATCTTACAATACCACCAAAGATATTAATAAGGATCGCTTTTACATTATCATCCTTTAAGATAAGTCTGAATGCTTCTTCTACTCTTTTTGCATCTGCAGTTCCACCAACATCCAAGAAGTTAGCCGGCTCTCCACCTGCTTGCTTAATAAGATCCATAGTTGCCATTGCAAGTCCGGCACCATTCACCATACATCCAACGTTTCCGTCCAGATCTACATAGTTAAGTCCAACCTTTCTTGCTTCAACTTCAACCGGATTTTCCTCACGGATGTCACGCATTTCTGCATAATCCTTATGTCTATATAATGCGTTATCATCTAAAGTTACTTTAGCATCTACCGCCATTATCTTATTATCACTCGTTTTAAGAACAGGATTGATCTCAAATAAAGCTGAATCAGATTCTACGTAGCAGTATAAAGAGCCATAACGAATTTCGTCATTTCCTTAAATCCTACTCCGCTTAAACCTAAGTTAAAAGCAATTCTTCTAGCCTGAAAACCTTGTAATCCAACTGAAGGATCTATTTCTTCAGTAAAAATTAAATGTGGAGTTTCCTCTGCAACAGTTTCTATATCCATTCCACCTTCTGTAGAATACATGATCATGTTACGTCCAGTAGTTCTATTTAAAAGCACAGACATGTAATACTCTTCCGGCTCATTTTCTCCAGGATAATAAACATCCTCTGTAACTAATACTTGGTGAACTTTTTTACCTTCAGCAGAAGTTTGAGGCGTAACCAGGTTCATCCCGATTATTTGTCCTGCAATTTCTTCAACCTCTTTAAGGTTCTTAGCAAGTTTTACTCCACCACCTTTTCCACGTCCTCCGGCATGCACCTGAGCTTTAATTACGTGCCATCCGGTTCCGGTTAACTCGGTAAGTTCTTTTGCAGCATCTACTGCTTCTTTTGCATTATGAGCAACAATACCACGCTGTATGCGTACGCCAAAGCTGTTCAAAATTTCTTTTCCTTGATATTCGTGTATGTTCATAATCTGCTTTTCTTCAGTATTAATTACGGAACGCAAAAGTAACAAATGTAATAGGATGTACCAATATTTTTTGAAATTATAAACGTTAAGGAAAAATGTCATCCTGTTTCGATAGCTATTGGAGTTATTTCAATATTTAATATTATTGACATAAAAGATGAACGAGACCATAGCCTGACGAAACCACTGAACAGACCAACGAATTATGAATACAATTTTAAATTGTTACTAAATGAACATTTTGTTAGAATGTGTTATATTCTAGTAAAATTTATAGCTTACTAATTATCTAAAGTATTTTTGCCGGCAATTTAATTTAAATATGAATAATCAAGACCTCCTAAACATCGCTGCGGAATTTGGCAGCCCTGTATATGTATATAATGCTGAAAAAATTGAATCTCAATACAACAGGCTCACTTCAGCATTCAAACAGGTGGAAAGCCTCAGAATTAATTATGCTGTAAAGGCACTTTCTAACATTTCTATCCTGAAATTATTTAAAAAATTAGGATCGGGCTTAGATACCGTTTCAATTCAGGAAGTAAAATTAGGACTAAAAGCCGGGTTCGAACCTTCAAAAATAATCTACACGCCTAATGGGGTTTCTTTAGAAGAAATTGAAGAAGTTACCACGTTGGGAGTACAAATTAATATCGACAATCTTTCTATTTTAGAGCAATTTGGAACCAGACATCCAAAAATTCCTGTTTGTATTCGTATCAATCCGCATGTAATGGCCGGTGGAAATAGTAATATTTCGGTAGGTCATATAGATTCTAAATTTGGAATTTCTATTCATCAAATTCCGCATTTATTGCGAATTGTGGAAAATACTGGAATGAACATCAATGGAATTCACATGCATACAGGAAGTGATATTTTAGATATTGAGGTATTTTTATATGCTTCAGAAATATTGTTTGAAACAGCGAAACATTTCCCAGATCTAGATTTCATCGATTTTGGCAGCGGATTTAAAGTGCCATATAAGCCCGGAGATATCGAAACCAATATTGAAGAATTAGGCGAAAAATTAAGCGAGCGATTTATAGATTTTTGTACACAATATGGAAGAGACCTCACGTTGGCTTTTGAACCGGGAAAATTCTTGGTAAGTGAGGCCGGAAAATTTATTGCGAAGGTTAATGTTATAAAACAAACCACTTCCACCGTTTTTGCAGGAGTAGATTCTGGATTTAATCATTTAATTAGACCGATGCTTTATGGCTCCCAGCATGAGATCAGCAATGTTTCTCATCCCGATGGGAAAGAGCGATTCTACTCGGTAGTAGGATATATCTGTGAAACCGACACCTTTGCTACCAATAGAAGAATTGCCGAAATAAAAGAAGGAGACCTTCTTAGTTTTAATAATGCCGGAGCTTATTGTTTTACCATGGCCAGCAACTACAATTCTAGATATCGCCCTGCGGAAGTACTTTGGTATAATAAAGAGGCGCATCTAATTAGAAAAAGGGAAGTTTTTGAAGATCTCATTCAAAATCAAGTAGAAATTGAATTATAAATTAGTATGCTTCAGCATTAAAACCTGAAGCTTTTTAGTTTTTATCACTAAATTGAACTCAGTACATTAGATAAGACCAAAAATGTACAGTGTATTCATTTAAATTTCAACTATTATAAACTTCCTTAATTATGAATTTCAAATTACCACTTTTTATACTTCTCGTCTGTTTCAGTATTTCTATTAGCTCTGCTCAAAAACTATCTAAAAAAAGAAAAAAAAGATTCTTAGCAGTATAGAAAATAACAATGCAGAGGCTATTGCTTTTTTGGAAAAAGTGGTGAATATTAACAGTGGGACATTAAATGCCAAAGGTGTTAAAGAAGTGGGAATGTTATTCCAGCAGGCTTTTAATGATATAGATTTTAAAACCCGTTGGGTAGAAATGCCGGAAGAGATGAATAGAGCCGGGCATCTTTTTGCCGAAACTTCTGGAGATAAAGGAAAAAAATTATTGCTAATTGGCCATTTGGATACTGTTTTTGAAGAAGATAGTCCTTTTCAGAAATTCAAAAAAATAAATGATAGTATTGCCCATGCTCCTGGTGGAAACGATATGAAAGGCGGCGACGTTATCATTCTATTTGCTTTAAAAGCATTACATGAAAACGGTCTTTTAAAGGATGCTCAAATAATAGCTGCTTTTACTGGAGATGAAGAAAGCACTGGAAAACCTCTTAGCATTAGTAGGAAAGATTTAATTGAAGCGGCTAAGAGAAGTGATATTGCTTTAGGATTTGAAACCGCCACGGGATATAATAATGTAACTATTGCGCGAAGAGGTTCTTCTGACTGGGAAGTAGAAGTTAAAGGAAAGCGGGCACATTCCTCCGGAATTTTTAGTGAAGATACCGGTGCCGGAGCCATTTTTGAAATGTCGCGGATTTTAAATGCCTTTTATACCGATGTGAAAGGAGAAGAGTATCTCACCTTTAATCCAGGAGTATTAGTAGGTGGAACTTTTGCTGAAATAGACGATTTAACCAGCAAGGGAACTGTTTTTGGGAAAACAAATGTAGTAGCTCAAAAAGCGATTGTTAAAGGAGGACTGCGATTTATTTCTGAAGAACAAAAAGAAAACGCGAGAAATAAAATGAGAGAAATTGTTTCCAATAATTTACCACAAACTTCTGCAGAAGTCAAATTTACAGATAGCTATCCGGCCATGGCACCAACAAAAGGAAATGAAGACTTGCTGGAAGTTTTTAGCAATGTAAGTGAAGCTTTGGGACAAGGAAAGGTAGCAGCATATGATCCTTCCAAACGTGGAGCGGCAGACATCTCTTTTGTAGCATCCTATGTAGATGGCTTGGACGGTTTAGGAACCATGGGAAATAATGCTCATACCCCTGAGGAAACCGTAAATTTAAATACGATAGAAAATCTTACGAAGCGTGCCGCCATTTTAATTTATAGACTTTTAAACACCAAGTAAAATTAGATCTTAGACTGTTGTATCCCTAAGGTTTGGTTAAATCTATTTTTGAAAACCTCTAATATTGATACCTTGCACTAAAATCCACATTTCCCTGCTATGTATTATATTTTACACCTTCCAGATGAACTTGAAAATGTAGCAGACCTCATTATTCCATTATTCGAAAAGGTAAATTACACCTTACTTTCATTTCCTTTAGAAGAAGAATTTTTATTTGATGAGGAAGATCTTGTAATCCTATATTTACCAGATTCAGGAATTAAAAAAATATTACCTGCGGCGGCCAATAAAAAGTGGCCTTTAGGTATCCTACCGCATCCTGAAGCTACAAAAGCAATAAATGGCTTAGGGCTTTCAGAAAATTTAGAAGAAGCAGTTAAGGAGATTTTAGACACGCCAGAGCTGCAGTTATTGGATCTGCTAATTTGCAATCATATTCCTGTACTTCAATCTGTAAACGTTGGCGATGTTTTTATTTTTTCAGAAGAAAAAGAGCACACAGGATTTATAACAGAAGTATATAATTTTTTCAGAAATATTAGAAAAGCATCAGGACTTTCCCATAGTCCATTTTTATTAAGTGCAGATGGAGAAAAAATTATTCAAACTTCTGCATTGGGAATTATTGCTGTAGAACATGCTGCAGGTTCTGTAATTTCCAAAAGATTAATTAAGAATAGCGCCATGAACGATGGCAAATTTCAGACTCTTATTCTGGCGCCTCAAAATATTCTTCAGTTATTTTTATTTCTATTTAAAAGTTTGTTGCCCAACCCTAAAGCCATGGCTCAGGTTCCCGAATTTATAGGGCAAATAAAATCTTCCAATTTAAAAATTGAAGGTGAAAGCACAATTGACTTTTCTATAGATGGAGAAACCATGAGTGCCAAAATAATTGAGATCGAGGTAGAAAAAGAACAATTATCACTTTGTCAAAAAAGCATTTTTGGATTTGAAAAAGAGGGAGCAGACGGCAAGAAGAGCTTAAAAATAGAGCGTTTACCTACAGGGGAACGTCGGGATGAATTAATTAAGCGGAAACTACCAATTTGGCCAAGAGCGACAACCGAAGAATTTCAGGACCTATTTAAGGTGCTAAAAGAAAATGCCAAATTATCCTCCTCCTTTTTGGTTATGATGATTCTGGCTACCCTTATTGCGACCTTCGGACTTTTTGGTGACTCTTCCCCTGTTATTATTGGAGCTATGATCTTGGCGCCCATCATCTCTCCAATTGTATCTTTTTCTATGGGAATGGTGCGCTACGACACAAATCTGTTGAAAACAGGAATAGTTACCATTTTAATTGGTACCGCTGTGGCATTACTATTTGCGGCAGCTGTTAGTTTAATAATTCCTCTTAAGATATTAACCGGAGAAATAGATGCCCGCCTCACACCTAACCTTTTAGATATGGGAATTGCTGTGGCATCTGGAATTGCTGCAGCCTACGCGCATGCCAAGGAGGGAATTGCAAAAAGTCTTGCAGGAGTTGCTATTGCGGTTGCGCTAGTACCTCCATTGGCTGTCGCCGGAATTGGCGTTGGTTGGTGGGACTGGGAAGTTTTCTCCGGTGCATTTCTTCTTTATTTAACCAACCTTGCCGGTATAATTATGTTTGCCGGAATTACCTTTTTGATTTTAGGATTTGCTCCGTTTAGACGTGCTAGAATGGGGCTTATTTACACTTTAGTGATCATTGCATTGGTTATGGTTCCTCTTTCGCTATCTTTTAATAGGATTAAACAAGAAGCTAGAATCACCTCCAAACTGGAAGGAACAAATTTTGACGATATTTATCTACGAGATGTAAAAGTGAGAACCGGAAAACCTTTGATGGTCTCATTAAAACTTGTTAGCCCCGAAGCCATAGATGCCAAAGAAATGGCCAATATAAAAGTGGAAATTGAAGAGAAGATAGGGCAGCCAATAATTCTTGAAGTTATTTCGGCAATAGAATTTTAAAGAATTATTTTTGAATTCTTTAAAATTGGTACCATGTTTAAAACCTTAGATCAGAAAAATTGGAACAGAAAAGAACATTTTGAGTTTTTTTCCACATTCGACGAGCCTTTTTTTGGGATAGTTTCTGAAGTAGATTGCACGAAAGCCTATAAATTCTCTAAAAATAACAAGCGCTCTTTTTTTGCACATTATTTACACAAAACTTTAATGGCAGTTAACGAGATTGAGGAATTCAAATATCGGATTTCAAATGATGAAGTTATTATTTGCGAGCCCGTACATTCTGCAGCAACAATCGCCAGAACAGATGGGACGTTCGCTTTTTCTTTTGCTGAATTTGATACAGATTTTTCCATATTTCAGAAGAGCTTGAAAAAAGAGATCGAAGAAGTGCAAAATTCAACTGGACTTAGATTTAACGATGACGCAAAACGTTTGGATAGCATCCATATTTCTTCTTTTCCGTGGCATAAGTTAACCGGTCTAACACATTCCAGAAACTTTAAACACCCGGACAGTGTCCCCAAGATTACATTCGGTAAGATGTATTCATTAGATAACAAATGTAAATTGCCCCTTGCTATTAATGTGCATCACGGACTAATGGATGGTTTTCATGTAGCAAAATTTCTCGAAAAATTTCAGGAGCTGCTAGATTCAGAATAATAGTGAACTACTAAACCTTTGTAATTATTAGCGTTTTTAAAGTAATCATTTTAGATTTTTTTACCAAATCTTCAACATTGCTTAAAAAAGTGTTAATTTTAACTTTTAGAATTAATTTTCATTATTTATTTCACACTATATCAAGTTATTAACTAATCTAAATTACAAAGCACTATGAAAATTTTAAAAATTATAGGAATCGCGTTATTAATTATAATTGGAATTCCTCTTATTCTGGCACTTTTTGTTTCTAATGATATGAATTATGAAAAATCTATAGATATAAATGCGCCGATCGAAGTAGTTTGGGAAAATGTAAATAGCCTTTCTGATATGGATAAATGGAGCCCTTGGAACGATTACGACCCTAATATGAAGAAAGAATTTAGCGGGACAGATGGGGAGATTGGTGCAAAACAGTCTTGGGACAGCGAGGTAGAAGAGGTAGGAAAAGGAAGCCAAACCATTGCTAAGCTTGATGCGCCCAACTTAATTGAAACAGATCTTGTGTTTTATTCGCCTTATGAGAGCGAAGCAAAAGCCTACGTAAAATTAAAAGAAAAAGGGAATGTAACCACAGCCACCTGGGGATTCGATAGCGAAATGCCCTATCCTTTTAATGTGATGCAACTGTTTACCGATATGGAAGAAATGATGGATAAGGATTGGAATAATGGTTTAACGAAACTAAAAAAGTTAAGCGAAAATTAGACTTTTCTTTTTAATTAGAATAAGAAAATGCTCCACGAATGGGGCATTTTTCTATTTGTAGTTTTTTTGATTTCTATAAAATCAAAAGATTCTAGTTTAATATTGAGCCAAACCTACATTCACTATATTTGGCATCTAAAAAAAACAACATGAAATATACCTTCTTAACATTTATTCTTACACTTTTTATTGCCTGCGACAGCAATGATAATGGAAATGAGTCTGTGGATTTTAAAGCTCAAAATGAAGTAGATATCACAGCGTATATAACCGATAAGAATTTAAACGCCCAAAAGAGCGACTCAGGTTTGTACTATGTTATCAACGAAGAAGGAACCGGAGAGCGACCAACCTCAACTTCTAACGTTACCGTGGCGTATAAAGGTTATTTCTTAAATGGATCTGTATTCGACCAGAGCAATGCTAATGGAATAAGTTTTGGCCTACAGCAAGTAATAAAAGGCTGGACAGAAGGGATCACCTATTTTAAGGAAGGAGGATCGGGATTGTTATTAGTTCCTGCTCATTTAGGATATGGAAACAATGATTTTCGTGGAATTCCGGGCGGTTCGGTATTGATATTTGAGATCGATTTGATCTCGGTAAATTAGAATCTTTAGGACAAAATTTTCCCGAATTGGAAAATCTAAAATTTAACTCCTATCAGGTTCTTCTTTGGTATGGGTTATTTTTTTTGATCTTATATCTGTTTAACTTTAGAATACATTGCAAAAGTTAGAACAGACTGTTTAACTCTTCTATCTTTGCAACAAACTCGAGAAAATGTTGGATTTCATTATTGTTGGTAGCGCACAAGCCGGCCTAAGTATGGCTTATCACTTAAAGCAAATGGGGAAATCTTTTCTCGTGGTTGATAAGGAAGATAAGATTGGAGAATCTTGGCTGAGTAGATGGGACTCTTTAAAGCTTTTTACACCCACAGAGTTCAATCATTTAGAAGGAATGGAGTTTCCATCTCCTAAGGGTCATTATCCGAATAAATATGAAGTAGCTGCCTATTTTGAAGCTTATGTAGAAAAATTTGAAATTCCCGTTCAATTTAATACGCTTATCACTTCAATAGAAAAGAAGAAAGGAGTTTTTAGATTAAAACATGAAGATGGTGAGTTAAAGTGCGCGAATGTTATTATTGCTACCGGCCCTTTTCATACTCCCTATACTCCCCCATTTTCAGTTAAGGTCAGCAAAAAAGTAAGGCAGATACATAGTAACTATTATAAAAATCTGGATCAACTTCAAGAAGGAGATGCTTTAGTGGTAGGCGGAGGAGATTCTGGATTTCAGATCCTAGATGAGGTTTCTCGAAAAGGAAAAAAAACATTTTTTGCAGGACCTTCTGATGCTAAAACATTACCGCAGGAAATCTTAGGAAAGACATTATGGTGGTGGTTTACAAAAACCGGTTTTTTAAGCTACAGCAAACACTCTTGGATTGGTAAGTTAATTGCAAATAGACCTCAGCCAATTATAGGACTTGACATCAAGGAAATACTAAATAGAGAGAATGTGATTCCCGTTGGCAGGGCTTTAAATGCCGATGGAAAAACTATGACCTTTGAAATGGATGAGGTTTCAACTATTAAAAATATAGTTTGGGCAACCGGCTACAGGCCTAATTTTAACTGGATTCAAGGTTTAGAATTAGATAAAAAAGGGTATCCAAAAAACAAAAGAGGCGTAAGTGCTATAATGGGTCTTTACTTTATAGGTCTTCCTTGGTTGCATACCCGAGGCTCTGCTACCTTGGGAGGTGTTAAAAAAGATGCAGCTACATAGCCAAGAATATAGCGAAGCAAGAAGCTAAAATGATTTCAGAACCTGTATTAGCTTCATAATAGATTGTATTACTTCTTAGGTTCTGGTTTCTGGTTTCTTTAAAATAGATTGAAAATTCTTTTTTTAAGCTTGAAGTATCATTTTCGATGATAGTCAATTTCTTCAAAACATACATGATATAAAAACAAAAAACTGCCCCATTTCTGGAGCAGTTTTTTTTTAATACTTATTATTTAAAGGAGCTTAGAAAATATATCTAAGACCTACTTGCATTTGCCATCTAGACTCTAAACTAAAGTCGTTTGCAAAAGTGCTTCTTTGTGATGGATCAAAACTATATATCGGAGTATTAGTGTCGTCTACAGAAACTCCAAGAGGTTGGTCGTTCACAGGAACTTCAATGACACCCCAATCAGAATTAATTAAGTTTCCGAAGTTTAACACATCTAAACTCAATTGAATTGTGTTAGTACCGGTTCCAACTTTAAAGTCGTAATCCTGCAAGAATTTCACATCCCAACGTCCTCTCCAAGGGCTTAATACAGCATATTTTTCTGCATAATCTCCTCTTCTATCTCTTAGGTATTCATCCTGCTGAATATAAGATTCGAAAGCAGCTCTTTGCGCTTCTTGCTCCGCATCTGTTCCAGTAAAGTTATATCCTGAAAGATCAGATTGTGTTGGTATATAGATCAAATCGTTTAATACAGATCCGTCATTATTGATATCTCCTGAATACGTGTAAGAGAATCTTCCTCCTTGAGCGTACTCGTAAAATGCACCAATAGATGTTCTCCATTGTTTGTTTTGACCATAACTGAAGGATTTGTTCAATTGTCCAACAATTCTATGTTTATCTCCATAACGAGAAGTAGAACTTACTGCTCTGTTTACATTTCCTAAAGCAGGGTTTCTATCGTAAGCATCACTAGAAATCTCAGCATCTAAAGAACTTGCATCTTCTGCCTCTAAATAGTTATAAGCGATAGTTGCAAAAAGTCCGTTACTGAAAGTCTTTTGTAATTTGAAAGACCAGTTAAAAGAGTAACCAACATCTGTATTAGAGAATACATATGCATTTGTTACACCACCAAATTCATTCAATGCTCTATCAGAGTTCAAATAGATCATTCTATTATCGGCACCGTTTAATGTTCCTGTTGGTGTTGCTAACCCGTAATTTCTTACCATTTGAGAATTTACATCTCTTGTGTAGATAATGTCTGTAGTTGCAAGGATTCCATTTTCAAACTTATAGTCTAAACCTAAATTACTTCTCCAAACCTGTGGAAATTGAAAATCTGGTGCAGATGTAGTGTAAAAGAAGAAATTAGGATTCGCTACCTGGTTTCCAATCCATACAAATGGTAAACGACCTGTAAAGATCCCTGTTCCACCTCTAAGCTGAACCGTTTTATCTCCTTTAATATCATAATTGAAACCTAATCTTGGAGAGAATAATAATTTCTTAGAAGGAAGATCCAAACTGTTCAATTTGGTTTCATTTCCATTCTCATCGAAATATGTAATATTTGGTTGGTAGTTTCCTTCAGGGAATGTCCCACCTGCAGATCTATCTATATTTTCTTGAATCTTATCCTGAGTATCAAAATATAATGGCTGATCTACTCTTAAACCGTAAGTCAACGTAAATTTATCTGTAGCTTTCCATTTATCTTGTGCATAAAATGCCAATTGCCCAACGTTTGTTTCAGCTAAAGCCCATGTTCCATTTGCATTGTTAGTATCAAAAGTGCTTTGTGCGTTTGCTAAAGCTGCTGCAATCGTTCCATTGTTAACGGCTTCTTCAAAACTTCCGGCTCCACCTCTAACACTTGTAAAAGCATCGAAAAATGTACTTACCGGACCTTGTCCTGCTTCCGCATTCCCACCAAAATCGTATAATCCTAAGTTAAACGAGTTATCGAATTCAAATTTTTCGAAACTACCACCTACAGTAATTGTGTGATTTCCAAGAATGAAGTTTAAGTTATTTGTAACCTGATACACCTTTTGTTCCAACCTATTGTTGATAGAGAAAGGCTCATGTCCAGCAACTATATAACGAACTCCATCTTCTTGAATATTAATTGGAGGTGCCGGTGCAGAGAAAGGATCTCTACTATCATCAAATTTAGTATAACCTACCTGTAACTTATTTGTGATCGTTCCAGAGAAGTTCGAGTTTAATTCTATTAAGTAAGAATCTATTTTATTGTTGATTCTATATCCAGAATTTCTAAATTGTAAAGTTGTTAAATCTGGTCCTCTACGTCCAATAGCTTCTCTGTTTGCAGGTAAATCTCTAGAAGCATCCAAGAAGTTATAAATAAAAGCCAAACGGTGCTTATCAGATACATTCCAGTCTAATTTTATAAGACCTTTTGTAGATTCTGTTTCGTGCGTAAATCCTTCGTAAGGTCCAGTTTCGTATCCTAAGTTTCCTAATTGAGTAGAAACAAAGTCAAGATCGTCTGCTGTAACTCTAGATACGTTAGATCCCGATAATCCCGGACGAGATGCTAAAAAGTTAGATCCTAGATCTTCTCTATCATCTTTTTCGAAGTTACCAAATACAAATAATTTGTTTTCGATAATTGGTCCACCAACACTAACTCCATATTGAGCTTGAGTAAGGTCCGGAACAAAAATATCGTCTCCGGCAACTTTACTTCCTGTCATATCTTCGTTACGGTAGAACCCGTATACAGTCCCTTTCCAATCGTTAGTTCCACTTTTAGTAACTGCATTTACAGAAGCTCCTGTAAAACCAGCTTGAGTAACATCGTAAGGTGCTGTAGATACTTGAATTTGCTCTATTGCATCTAAAGATACCGGCTGAGCATTTGTTTGTCCACCTGGAGTAGCTGCATCCAATCCAAATGGATTGTTGAAAATAGATCCATCCAAACTAAAATTATTGAACTGGTCATTTCTACCTCCAAAAGAACCATTGCTAGAAGCAGTTGGCTCTAATCTGTAAAAATCTGCTGCAGATCTTGTAATAGATGGCAATGTTTTTAATTCTCTACTTCCAATGTTTGTCTCTGCACCCGTACGGTCACTATTAATAACAGCATTTTTTTCACTGCTAATAACAACCGCGTCTAAAGCAGTAGCATCTGCAGACATGGTAACATCCATATTAAATGTTTGTCCCAGTCTAAGATCTACATCTGTTAAAACATAATCTTTAAATCCAACAAAACTTACGGTAACCGTATAAGGACCACCAATTCTCAAGTTTAACATGTTAAATCGTCCGTCAAAATTTGTCACCGCTCCGTATACAGTCCCAGTAGGCATGTGCACCGCTTTTACATTAGCGCCCGGAAGTACAACATTCTGATCTTCATAAATAATACCACTAATCTCAGCTGTAGTTACCTGAGAAAAACCAGATAAAGACAGTAAAACAGCAGTTACAAATAAAAGTAAATTGTGTTTCATTTTTAATTTTTTGATTGTTGTGTTACGTTGTTAATATTTTGCAAAAATACTGCAAATTTATTTAATTGAAATCTAAATATTTGAAATTCTAAGCCTCATTTATCTCCATCAATTTCATTAAATTTATATTCGATTTGTTTCACAATTAACTGGTTTAAAACTACTTATATGAAAAATTTTGATTGGAGTCAATTTTCGAGAAAGATAGCTGTGAAGACAGACATGCAAAAAATTTATGATGCGTGGACGATTCCTGCTGAAATAGAGAAGTGGTTCTTGAGCAAAACCACTTATTACGATGCAAACGGAAAAAAATTAGATAAAAAAAACGCATGTTACTGAAGGTGCGTCTTACGAATGGTCTTGGTATTTGTATGATGCCGTAGAGAAAGGTAAAATCAAAAAAGCAAACGGAAAAGATCACTTACAATTTACCTTTGCGGGAGATTGTTTGGTAGATGTGCTTCTTACAAAGAAAGACGAATTTACGATTGTAGAGCTCACCCAAAAAAACATTCCTACAGATGAAGATTCTAAAAAGAATGTGAGATTGGGTTGCGATTCCGGATGGGCTTTTTATATGGTAAATCTAAAATCAATATATGAAGGTGGATTAGATCTAAGAAATAAGGAAGAAAAATTAAAAGGGATGTTGAATAGTTGATTTAATCAAAACTCTAATTTCCTAAAAGGTCACATCGAGCGGAGTCGAGATGCTTTTGCAGCTTATTCGATTGCGCTCAGGATTTCAAAAATATTAAATCGAATAAATTTTTAAGTGATTATTTCAGAGGCTATTTTTCAAAAATTAATTTACGTTTCGGTAAATCATTGTCCTATTTTAGTATCTTCAGCTGTCTTATATATAAACATTTATGAAAGAATTTTTATTGATCCTTAAAGGAGACGGCATGAACCATATGTCTCAAGACGAATTACAAAGCATCATGGCAAATTATAAATCTTGGGTTGCAGAGCTTGGAGAGAATTATATCGGCGGCCAACGTTTGGAAGATTCCGGAGCTTTACATAAAGCAAAAGACCAAAAAATAGCAACGGACGGTCCGTTTTTAGAGTCTAAAGAAATTATAGCCGGCTACTTTATCATTCAGGCAGAAAATTTAGAGGCAGCAAATAAAATTGCACAATCTTCTCCCCACCTTGGTCCTTACCAAATAGAAGTAAGACCTTTTGCGTATCCTAAAATGAATTAGATTTTAAACAAAACTTATAAAAAAAAACTCCCAATTAGCATTTTACTAATTGGGAGTTTTCATCTTACCAGGGTTGCCCTGCTCCATTTTCGCAATAGCTTACTAAGCTTTGCACAAAATGATCCCATCCGCCTTTGGTCATTTCAAAAGCTTCGTGCCCTTTCCATTTTTCATCAAAACCTCCATGTGTAAATACTACAGTACAGCCTTCAGAAGTTTCAGAAATCTCTGTGCTTATCTTAGTTTGTAACCATGCCGGGTTTGCATTTTCTATACATTCCCAAACCACTTTTTTCTTCGGCTCTAATTTTAAAGTTTCAAAACCCATTTCAACAATGTTTCCTTCTTTATTGAACTTAAGAATAGATTTTTCACCTTCCTTTTCTCCAACCGTACAGTCCTTAGACCACCAACCTTGAATTCCGTCTTTTGTAGAAACCGCATCGCAAATAGTTGCTGCAGATGCTTTGATAATTAAATTGTGCTTAATGTCCATTTTTTGTATTTTTAAGTTGTTATTAGTGTTTCTATCCTTATAACACCTGAAATTCCCATTTTAGGACAAGAATCCTAAAAAAAACTACCCTATATTTATTCCAATTAAAGTTCATGAAATTTTTAAATGATAATACTTAGTATGAAAAGCCTTAAATCACCTTTATTTTTTTTACTTCTAATAATAGGATTATCGATTTCCTGCAAATCGGAATCTGATGATTTTGAAATTGGTTTAAACGAAAGCATCTATCATGACGATTTCGAATATGTGGTAACAGATTATAAAGTCTTGCCGATAGATGAATATACCAGCAGGTATAGAATTAATTTTAAAGTAATTAATAATGCAGAAGTTGTAGAACATACCTGGAACAATTCCATCGCATATATTGTAGATTCCAAAGGAAATATCTATAACAACAACAAAGAGCTTCAAATTAAACTAAATGACAGAGAACCTTTTGGATGGAAAAACGAATATCACACCCATCCAAAATCTGAAGAATCTACTATCTTGATCTTCGATCTACCAAAGAAAGTAGACCAGCCTTACTTAAAAGTGAGTGGGAAATTTTTAATGGGAGATGTGTTGGATCTTAGCAAATACAAAAAAATGAAAGTGAAATTGTTTTAATAAAATTTCATTTTTTCGCTAGGATAAAGCCAGTTTTAAAATAATCTTCTCTAAAATTTAATTTTTTATCACGTTAAAATATGAGCATTCAAGTAAAAGTTATAGATCACGTATTGCGACCCGTAGAAAAGGTATTTAATAGCATTGTAGATCCAACTCAGATAACAAAATATTTTGTGTCTGATGCCAATGACAAACTTGTTGAAGGAAACAAAGTTTCTTGGGAATTTAAGGACTATAATGTAAAACTGAATGTAGAGGTATTAAAAGTGATAGAAAACGAGCAAATCATTTTCGATTGGGAAGCGAGTGGTAATAAAGCGAGAGTTTCCATGTCTTTCTCTTCTGAAGAAGAAAACAAAACAAAACTTGTTATAACTGAAGACTTTTTTGAAACGAATGAAGAAGGAATTGCCAAAGCACTTCAGCAAACTCAAGGCTGGACAGATTTTATTTGTTCTCTAAAGGCTTATTTATATACAGGCATTAACCTGAGAAACGGAAAAATGAACTAAAATGCAAATAAAAGCAGCTTCACCAGACGAATATTTAGAGAAGATTCCCGAGGATCGCAAAGAAGCTATGTCCAAATTAAGGACAGTTATAAAAATGAATTTGCCAGAAGGTTTTCAAGAAACCATGAGTTATGGCATGATTGGTTACGTGGTGCCGCATACATTATACCCAGCCGGTTATCATTGTACTCCAGAACTTCCACTCCCATTTATGAATATTGCCTCGCAGAAAAATTTTATTGCAGTATATCACTCCGGAATTTATGCAGATAAAAATTTACTAGACTGGTTCGTAAGCGAATTTCCTAAACATAGCAAATTAAAACTCGATATGGGAAAAAGTTGTATTAGGTTTAAAAAGCCAGAGCATATACCTTCGAGCTAATTGGCGAACTAGCTTCAAAAATGACTGTCCAAGAATGGATCGAAATGTACGAATCTAAGGTAAAACGATAGTTTTATTTTTTAACTATAAGTAAAAACCCACTTAAAATTAAATTTCATCAACCCTAAATTACATTTTAAACATATTTAAAAATAATGTTCTAAATTTATAGTCTTAGCATTTATAAATTCCCTACAAAATTTAAAGTATGTATAAATACGGACTTAGCGTAAAATTCAAATCCACTGAAGGCAATGGAGAGAAACTCTCGTCTATTTTATTAAAAGCTTCAGAATTAGTTTCAACAGCAAAAGGCTGTCAATTATATTTAGTAAGTATAGATAGTGAAGATTCAGATATGGTTTGGACCACAGAAATATGGGATTCCAAAGAAGACCATGCTAATTCCTTAGCTATTATGGGAGTAAAAGAGCTTATTTCTCAAGCGATGCCCCTACTTGCTACCCCACCCGAAAAATGTAAGGAAATCAAAATATTAGGCGGTTATGGGATTAATCCCTAATTAAATTTTCTCCCTGTTATTTTATCCAACCCCATTTTAATTGAAATAATAAAAAGCAAAGAAACTAGGTCCAAACGGCTAATGTGATTTTGAGAATTATTACTGAAAATTTGAAATGCGCCACAGAGGTTTATATTCCTCATGAGGTATTAAATAACAAGATATGAACAATACAACAAACTCATTAAATTGGTTCGAAATTCCGGCCACCAATATTAATCGAAGTAAGGAGTTTTACGAAAAGATCTTTTCTATAGAAATGTCGCTGAATGAAATGCACAATTCTATAATGGCATTTTTTCCATGGGAACCGGGTTCCGGAAAAGCTACCGGAGCTTTAGTGCAAAGCGAAATGCATATCCCGTCTAAAGAGGGTTCTATAATTTATTTAAATGCCAATCCTAATTTAGATCCTGTTTTGGAGCGGGTAGAAAAAGCCGGCGGAAAAGTTTTAGTGCCAAAAACAGATATCGGAGAACATGGCTTTATCGCATTTATAGAGGATACCGAAGGAAATAAGGTAGGCATTCATTCTCAGGAATAACAACATTTCTTTACCCTGTCTTCACCATAAACTTGCTTCAGGGTCTAGCTTTTAGTCCGACGAAGGAGGATTTCTTGGCAGAAAAATTCTGTTCCATTGAGATCCTTCACTGCATTCAGAATGACATTCGAGTTCAATATTCTTTATGACCTTTCAAGGGTCTTTTTAAGGTCCAAGTGTCATCCCGACGGAGGAGGGATCTCTTGATAACAGGAGCTCTGATCTAATGATTTAACTTTCCCTTAGAATTTATGTTCACAAAAATGCTAACTTCATCATCAATATTATTTTACACAAAATGAATGTACGCGCAATTTGGAGTTATTACATCGATATTAATATCGTAAATCTCGTGTTTTCAATTTTCATTATGTATTTATTAGATAATAGGTATTGGGGAATCTTCATGTTTTGCACTCTAGGAATTTTTGTAGGTCGTTATGCCTTTCGTTATTTTAAAAATAACGAGTACAATCTATATTTCAATCTTGGTTTTAGTAAATTGAAATTGCTGAAAATAGTTTGGATCCTCAATCTTATGGTTGCAATCCCATTACTTGTAATCGCTTTAGCCATATAAAATATGAGTCATCTTTTAGAGATAAGTGGCGCTTACAAGTCTTTCGGCAAAAAAAAGAATTCTGGAAAATATTGCTTTTGAAGTAAAAACAGGAGATATATTAGGCATCTTCGGAAGAAACGGAAGTGGAAAATCTACACTTTTGAAAATGATGTTCGGCAGTTTACCCGCAAATCATATCCAGATAAAATATAATTCAGAAATTATTGATGCCCACGAAATAATTCCCCGCCAACTTATTGGTTATTTACCACAAGACAGTTTTTTACCGAAAGGAACAAAGGTTAGAGATATTATCCCGCTATTTTGTGATGATGAAGAGAAGCAAAACAAGGTTTTCTATGCTCCCGGTGTTTCTAAATTCGATCATACTAAAATCGGCAAGCTATCTATGGGACAATTAAGATATCTGGAAACATTGTTGGTAGGATCTCTGGATCATCCATTTATCATGCTGGACGAACCTTTTTCGATGTTAGAACCACTTTACAAAGAACTTCTAAAAGAGCTTTTAAAGAACTTAAGTAAAACTAAAGGTATTATTGTAACAGATCACTATTACCGTGATGTTCTAGATATTACTCAATCTAATTTTCTTCTGAAAAATGGACAGAAAATAGAGATTTCAGAACCTTTGGACTTAATTAATAATGGATATATTACATCACATTAACAACTTCAGCTTATATAAAATAGAAAGTATTCCGGATAGTTAATCTAAGATTTTTTCAACTTTACATGTACATCTTCAGTCTCAATCCTAGACAACAGTTCCAGTTTACCTTCCTCAAATAATTCGTCTAACTGACAAAGATCCGTGTTAAAATCTTCTTGCGTATAATTTTTATAATCTACAAAGCGAATTCCTTCAATTACGCGAGGATTATAGGCTTCTCTAAATCTAAGTCCGCCTTCGTTTACATGAAATTTATAAGCAAGGTAATCTATGGTAAAATTCTCTTTATGGATCCAGTATAAAAACTCATCATGATGATCTGTACCACCACCGTCTTGACTAAAAGTTACTTTTAATTGGTAGTAAGGCATTCCATTAATTTCAGCATCTCCCACCATTTTCTTATTTACAGCTCTATCATTTAAACCATAAGGTAAGTGAGCAAAATAATGAACAGAATTAATGCTACCGGTGTACTTAACTACCATAGTGTCCGGCACCGTGATCAAACTATCATTTAAAAATCGCTTGTAACCCGTATTGCTCACCACATCTTTAATAGTATCTACTCCAAGAGAATCGATAATCTGGCGTTCTAAAAGAAATTCCCCGCCATTTCGAACACTTTTATATTGGTTTTCACGAAATTTAAATTCGATTGTAGCATTTCTATAGTTTTCACCACCTGCATTTTCAATGGTTTTATCGATGATTTCATCCGCAGAAAATTCCTCTTTTTCGTTCTGGCAGGAAGCAGATAGTAGAACTAAAGCAAATATTAAAAGGTATCTCATAATTCAGTTAAAATAGGCGCTAAGATAAAAAAATTAACACAACAGAAATTGTCTAATTCATAATATCACTATTTTAAGACTGCATTATTCCAAACTCCTTACACCTGATAAAATTTTTTGCCAACTTTTCAGAAAACACCGATCTCAAAACTTTACAAAATCATTATAGGAATTTCTAAAGAAACCTTCCTATTTTTGTGCCTCTATGAAGAATACCATCAACATAAAAAACCGTAAAGCGAAATTTGAATATGAATTTCTAGACACCTATGTGGCAGGCATAAAACTTGCAGGGACGGAGATTAAAGCTATTCGCTTGGGGAAAGCATCTATTGCCGAAAGTTTTTGTGAGTTTCAAAATCATGAGCTTTTTGTAATCAATATGCACGTAGAAGAGTATTCTCACGCCACGCACTTTAATCACAATCCTAAAAGTGAACGTAAATTACTTCTGAATAAAGGAGAGTTAAAAAAACTGGAAAAAGAAGTTAAGAATACAGGGCTTACTATTATCCCTATCAACCTCTTCATCAACGATCGTGGAATTGCAAAACTTAAGATCACCTTGGCAAAAGGTAAAAAGTTATACGACAAGCGGGAAACTATGAAGGACAGGGATAATAAACGCAATTTAGACCGAATTAAAAAAGACTTTAATTAAGCCTAGCTCTCATCTCTTTTATTTGGCTATTTTGCAGAGATAAAACCTCTGTTTATGAATGGTAGCTTAAAATCCCTCCTTTTTCTTTTACTTTTTTCCCAATTCACATTTGCACAAGTTATTGGAACTGTTAGAGATAGCAATGACCTGTTTCTGCCATATGTGAATATTTATACTGAGGACGGAAAATATGGAACGACTACCAACGAAGATGGCAATTTCGAACTTCGATTATCTAAAACAGGTGAATACGAATTAGTTTTTCAATTTTTGGGATATCAAACCCTCAAAAAAAAAGATCCTTGTAGATAAATTTCCTTTCCAACTAGACGTCCAATTAACTTCTGAAACTACAAATCTAGACGAGGTAACCATTGATTCCAAAGATAATCCAGCCAATAGAATCATAAGAAGTGCAATTGAAAACAGAAAGCAAAATCTTGCGAAATTAGAACAATATACTGCCAATTATTATTCCCGAGGTTTGTGGCGTATTAAAAATGCACCGGAAAAAATATTAGGACAAGAGCTTGGGGATCTCGGTGGAGGCTTGGATTCTACGCGCAGCGGAATAATCTACTTAAGTGAAACTATTTCTGAAATTACCTTTCGTGCACCCGATGATTTTAAAGAGAAAATTATAGCCTCTAAAGTAAGTGGGAATGACAATGGTTTCAGCTTAAATTCTGCTGAAGAATCTGATTTTTCCTTTTATAATAATACGATAGAAATTAATGCTGAAATAGTTTCTCCTATCGCCGATTATGCTTTCAACTATTACGATTATAAGTTAGAAGGCGTTTTTTATGATACCGAAGGTTACCTTATTAATAAGATTCTAGTAACACCCAAACGTTCAAAAGATCGAGTTTTTAGTGGCTTCATTTATATTGTAGAGGACACTTGGCAAATCTTTGGAACAGAACTAAAAACTACAGGTCAAGCAATTCAAGTGGCACCAATAGAGGAACTCACTTTTACACAAAACTTCAAATATTCTGAAGAAAACAAATTCTGGATCAAAATTAGTCAGGCGGTAGATTTTAGCTTTTCGATGTTTGGAATTGGTGGAGATGGAAGATTTACTGCGGTTTACAGTAATTATAATTTCGAGCCTCAATTTGAAAAAAGAACCTTTACCAGAGAGGTTTTAAGTTTTGCCGATGAGGCCAACAAAAAAGATTCTCTCTACTGGAACAAAATTAGGCCGGTACCATTAACTACAGAAGAGTTAACAGATTATGTGAAGAAGGATAGCATACAAGAGCTAAAAAAGTTCCAAAAAAATATCTGGATTCTGTAGATACAGCACAAAATAAATTCTCCATCTCAAACTTGCTCTTTGGTTATAGCTATGGAAATACCTATAAAAAGCAGCGCATTAGTATTTCTTCACCCTTATTTGGCACACATTATAATACAGTTCAAGGCTACAATACTTCAGTAAATATCGCTTATAGAAGGAACTTAGATGATAATTTCGGAAAATACTGGAGGATTTACTCTAATATGAATTATGGTTTTAGTGATGAGCGCTTCAGAATAATAGCAGGTTTTCAGAAGAAATTCAACAATATTTCCAAGCCAATTTTGAATGTGGAAGCCGGAGTAGAAACCGCGCAAATAAATCCTACACTTCCAATTTCAGAAAGAATAAACGATATCACCAGCTTATTTTTCGAACGAAATTATTTGAAATTATACGAAAAACAGTTTGCAGAAATCTCCTATCAGCAAGAACTTTTTAACGGATTTAGATTGTTTTCAGACATTAGTTATCAGCAACGAAATGCGTTATTTAATACTAATGATCATTCTTGGGTGAATCGTGATGATATTGTCTATAGTTCCAACAATCCTTTGCAGCCAACTAATTTTGGAAGTGCCCCTTTTGAAGATCATCATATTTTTAAGTTGAATATTTCCGGAAGAATAGATTTTGCTCAGAAATATATGAGTTATCCAGATAGTAAAGTAAATGTGCCTTCTAATAAATTTCCAACGCTATGGCTAACCTACGAGAAAGGTTTTGGCAGTGATATTTCTGATTATAATTTCGATCAGGTTCGGGCAGCGCTTACTCAAACCATAAAACTAGGCAATAAAGGGAATTTTGGATATACTTTGAAGGCTGGTGCATTTCTAACTGATAATGAAATCTCCTATTTGGATTATCAACACTTTAATGGGAATCAAACTCGAATTGGAAGCGGCAGCTACCTCAACAAATTCAACTTATTGCCATATTATGATCTGAGCACCAAAAACAACTATTTGGAAGTACATGCAGAGCATGATTTTCAAGGTTGGATCTTAGGGAAACTTCCTTTGATAAATAAACTGAATTATAACTTGATCCTTGGTTCACATGCCCTTTCCATTGAAAACAATAAGCCTTACACAGAGTTTTCTGTTGGAATAGACAATTTAGGATTTGGAAAATACAGGTTGTTAAGACTGGATTATGTAGTCTCCAATTATCAAGGAAAAACTGAAGGTGCCTTTATCTTCGGACTTAAATTTCTAGGGATTTTAGAATAGTGCTAAAAAGTTAGAATATTTTTCTTATTAAAGTGCAAACTTCTAGCAAGTTAGCTTGTCAGGTTGAGCGGAGTCGAAACCTATTTATTTAGTCCAAAAGTTCTCGACTTTAGTTTATCCTGAGAGAAGTCAAAGGGCTCGAACCGACAAATCATTTACTTTAAAACAATAAATAAATAAAACCCTCAATGAGAGTCTAATTCTTATCCTCCAAAAGAGGAACAAATCTAAAATCACCAAATTCCTTTTTATCGAATTCCTTGGCAGATTTTCGTACAAAAAGTGTCATTACCTGCACGTCCTCCCCAACCGGAATAACCAAACGGCCTCCAATCTTTAATTGAGCCAATAACGGATTAGGAACATAAGGCGCACCGGCGGTAACTATAATTTTATCGTAGGGCGCATATTCTTCCAATCCTTTGTATCCGTCTCCAAAACTCAAATATTTGGGTCTGTACCCAATTTTAGCTAAGAAAACTTTGGTTTTTCTGTATAGTTCTCTTTGGCGTTCTATACTATACACCTTTGCTCCCAATTCACATAAAACGGCGGTTTGATAGCCACTTCCAGTTCCAATTTCGAGTACCTTATCTCCTTTTTTAATTTCCAACAACTCGGTTTGAAATGCAACGGTATAAGGTTGAGAAATAGTTTGATCTGCAGCAATGGGAAATGCTTTATCCTGGTAGGCGTGATCTTCGAAACTACTATCCATAAAGAGGTGCCTAGGAATTTTATTAATCGCAGCTAAAACCTTTTTATCCCTCACTCCTTTTGCTTCCACAATTGCTGCCAATTGTTGCCTTTTCCCCTTATGTCTAAATGTATCCTTCAACTTAATAAATTCCAATTATGGCATAAAATTAAACAATCTTAGCCAAGGCTTCAAGCTATGTTTTAATTATTATTTAACGATTGTACTAAATCATTTACAACCAAATTGGTATTGGCTTTATGCTAAGAAATGCTATTTTTGTTGAAAACGTAAAAACATGCTAAAAGCTGGTGTAATTGGGGCAGGACATTTGGGTAAGATCCATTTAAAATTGCTCCAACAATCTTCGGAATATGAGTTGATAGGATTTTATGACGGAGATACCAAACGAGCCAAAGAGATAGAAAACGATTTTGGATATAAAAGTTTCGATTCTGCTGAAGCTCTCATAGAAGCTGTAGATATGATAGATGTAGTAACTCCTACTATTACTCATTTCGAAACCGCTAAAAAAGCGATCACTGCCGGAAAACATCTTTTTGTTGAAAAACCTATTACTTCCACCTATGCTGAAGCTGAAGAATTAATCGAATTAGCGAAACACCATAAAGTTAAAGGGCAAGTGGGTCATGTGGAGCGTTTTAATCCTGCATTTATTGCATGTAAAGATAAGATTGGTTATCCAATGTTTATTGAAGCGCACAGGTTGGCAGAGTTCAATCCGCGAGGGACAGATGTACCGGTGGTTTTAGATTTGATGATCCATGATATCGATGTGATTTTGAGCGTCGTACAATCCCCTGTAAAAAACGTTTATGCCAGCGGAGTCTCAGTAATTAGTGAAACTCCAGATATCGCCAATGCAAGAATTCAGTTTGAAAATGGTTGTGTTGCCAATTTAACCGCAAGTAGAATTTCGCTTAAAAATATGCGTAAGGCTCGATTTTTTCAAAAGGATGCCTATATCTCTGTAGATTTTCTTGAACGTAAATGTGAAGTGGTAAAAATGAAGGATGCACCTAAGGATCCAGATGATTTTGCAATGATCCTTCAGAATGCTGAAGGCGTTAAAAAACAGATCTATTTTGAGAATCCAACTGTAGCTGTGAATAATGCAATTTTAGATGAATTGGAATCTTTTGCGCACGCGATAAATAATAATACAGAACCGGTGGTAAGCTTAGAACAAGGTGCAAAGGCGTTAAAAGTGGCAAATATGGTAATAGAAAGTTTTAAGAAATAGAAGGTCAGTGGTTAAATTTTTATCAAAAAAAAAGATTTGTCTTGGAATGTCAGGTTGAGCGGAGTCGAAACCTCTTTTTAAACCACAAAGTTCTCGACTGCGCTCGAACAGACAAAACGAGAAATCTAATTAATTAAAATTCAACAAAATAGATGATAAAAATCGCGTATAGTTATCAGCTAACCTCTTTAAAAATATATTAACAAAAGCTGTCGGAGAATTTATACCGATACTAACTAATAAAAAAAAAAGCATGAAAAACATAGCAGTAATTGGAGCAGGAACCATGGGGAACGGAATTGCCCACACCTTTGCTCAAAGTGGATACAAAGTGAATCTGATAGACATTTCTAAGGAAAGCCTTCAAAAGGGAGTGGATACTATTTCCAAAAACCTTGACAGAATGGTGGCTAAAGAGAAAATCACTGAAGCTGATAAAAAAACAACTTTAAAAAACATAAAGACTTTTATCGACATCCCTTCAGGCGTAAAGAATGTTTCACTTGTTGTTGAAGCTGCTACAGAAAATGAAGATCTCAAATTAAAAATATTCGATCAATTAGATTCAAATTGTGATGAGGATACTATTCTAGCTACCAACACTTCTTCTATCTCTATTACCCAAATAGCTTCAAAAATTTCTAATCCATCTCGAGTGATAGGAATGCATTTTATGAACCCTGTTCCTGTAATGAAATTGGTAGAGATTATTCGAGGATACAATACCAGCGACGAGGTTACCAAAACCATCATGGATCTTTCAGAGAAACTTGGCAAAAGCCCGGTAGAAGTAAACGATTATCCTGGTTTTGTGGCCAACAGAATTTTAATGCCAATGATCAACGAGGCTATTGAAACACTTTATAACGGTGTTGCGGGAGTTTATGAGATAGATACGGTAATGAAATTAGGGATGGCACATCCAATGGGACCACTTCAATTAGCAGACTTTATAGGTTTAGATGTTTGTCATTCTATCCTTCAAGTAATGTACAAAGGTTTCAAAAATCCTAAATATGCAGCTTGCCCATTATTAACAAATATGGTGCGTGCAGGAAAATTAGGAGTGAAATCTGGAGAAGGTTTTTATGACTATTCTGAAAACAGAAAAGCAGAAAAAGTTTCAAAACAATTCAGCTAAAAAACATAAAATGTTATCTCTTTTAACCAGTATTAGAATTTAATGTCACATCGAGCGCAGTCGAGATGTTTTGCTTAGCTTTCGACTCCGCTCAAGCTGACAAAAATCTATCATTAGCTATTTTATTTACCGGTGAGATTGCGTGGAATTATAAAACACAAAATACTAGAGGGCATTTAAAAAGACTCTTTTCATAAAATCTGAAACTAAAAATTCATTGGCAAAAATAGTTCCGTTTAAAGCAGTTAGACCTACCAAAGATAAGGCGGGAATGGTCGCATCTAGGCCTTACGAAGATTATGGTGTGGGCGAATTAAAAGCCCAATTGGAATACAATCCCTTTTCTTTCCTGCATATTATTAATCCGGGTTATAAATTTCAGCATGAAATTACCGGCGAAAAACGTTTTCAGTTGGTAAAGAACCGGTATCTGGAATTTAAAGAAGAAAATATCTTTATTCAGGATGCTAGCCCGTGCTACTATTTTTATAAGATAGTTACAAGAACTAATATGTTTTCGGGGATTATTGCAGCGGCCAGCGTGCAGGACTATGAGGACAATGTTATAAAAAAGCATGAAGACACCATAGCGTATCGGGAAAACCTCTTCAAGGATTATTTAAAGGTGGTAGGTTTTAATACAGAGCCGGTGCTCCTCACCTATCCCGATTCCAAGGTTATAGATGAGCTTTTGGAAAAGGTAATGAAAAGCAAACCCGAATATGAATTTTCCACCTATAATAAAGAAACTCATTATTTATGGAAAATCTGTGATGCAGCATCCATAGATCAAATAAAATCTGAATTTGAAGCCATGCCTGCACTTTATATTGCAGATGGGCATCATCGAAGTGCTTCCTCCCATTTACTTGCAAAAGAATCTAAAGATGCAAATCCCAATCATACGGGAGAAGAGCCATATAATTATTTTATGAGCTTTCTTATTTCTGAAAGCAAACTACAGATTTTTGAATTCAGTAGATTAATTAAAGACCTCAACAGTTTATGTAAAGAGGAATTTTTAATGCAACTGGATCTTTGGTTTAGAATAGAAAGCCGAGGGCTAGAGGTATACACACCCACGAAAAAACATCATTTTAACATGTATCTGGATGGCGAATTCTATTCGTTGTATTTGCGAAAAACGAATTACGAATTCACCAATTCCCTGAGTAGTCTAGACACCTATATTTTATACGAGAAAGTACTAAAGCCCATCCTAAATATTCAGGATCTTCGTAATGATAATAGGATTGCTTATATCCATGGAAGAAATGATTTAATAGAAATTAAATCTCAAGTAGATAGCGGGAATTTTGCAGTTGGATTTGGTATGTTACCACTAACCATAGATGAACTTAAAAAAGTGGCAGACGAAGGCTTAACCATGCCTCCAAAAAGCACTTATATCGAGCCAAAACTAAGAAGCGGACTAACAATTTATGAATTTTAGCACCAGTAGTAGGTCTGTATAGGCTAATAATTACTTAATTTTAGAGAATGGAAATTTCCGAAAATATTAAACGATACCAAGATGAGCTTGGAGAGAATATAACCTTAGTTGCAATTTCTAAAACCAAACCTACCAGCGATCTCTTGGAGGCATATCAAGCAGGACAACGCGTATTTGGCGAGAATAAGATTCAGGAAATGGCTGAAAAGTGGGAAAATCTTCCTAGAGATATTCAGTGGCATATGGTTGGGCATGTACAGCGCAATAAAGTGAAATACATGGCACCATTTGTGAGTTTAATCCATGCAGTAGATAGTCTTAAGTTGCTGAAAGAGATCGATAAGGAAGCGAAAAAAAATGAGAGAACCATCTCTTGTTTGCTTCAAATTAAAATTGCTGAAGAAGAATCCAAATTTGGTTTAGATGCAGATGAAGCTAGAGAGATTCTTGCTTCAGAAGAATTTCAAGAATTGAAGAATATAAAAGTAATTGGACTAATGGGAATGGCAACTTTCTCTGACGACGAAGCAAAAGTGAGAGGGGAATTCGATTATCTAAAGTCTGTTTACGACGATCTCAAGAAAAAGCAGCCTCAATTTGAGGTGCTTTCAATGGGAATGAGCGGCGATTACAAAATAGCCGTTACCTGTGGTAGCAATATGGTAAGAATAGGAAGTGCTATCTTTGGAGAACGAAATTATAATTAAGAAGAAAAAGATTTTTGTACGCAATATTAGACATAGAGACTACCGGCGGTAAGTATAATGAAGAAGGAATTACAGAAATAGCCATTTACAAGTTTGATGGCTCCAAAGTAGTAGATCAATTTATTAGTCTTGTTAATCCAGAGCAGCCCATCCAACCATTTGTAGTTGGACTCACGGGTATTAATAATGATATGCTTCGCAATGCTCCCAAATTTTATGAAGTTGCTAAACGAATAGTAGAAATTACTACGGGATGTATTGTTGTTGCTCATAATTCTAAATTCGATCATAGAATTCTACGTTTAGAATTTCGTCGACTCGGTTTCGATTTTGAGCGCAAAACCCTTTGTACGGTAGAATTATCCAAAAAACTTATTCCGGGACAAGATTCTTATAGTTTAGGAAAACTCGTTAAATCTTTAGGAATTCCTTTAAGCGATAGACACAGAGCTAACGGAGATGCCCAGGCAACAGTAAAGTTGTTTAAAATGCTGATGGCAAAAGATCTTGAAAAAGCAATCCTTAAAGCTACCGTTAGAAACGAACCTTCCAAGCAAATAGATTCCAAACTCATCCAAATTATCGAAGAGTTACCATCGATCACGGGAGTTTACTACTTGCATAATAATGAGGGAGAAATCATATATATTGGAAAAAGCAAGAACATACGAAAGCGTATCAATCAGCATTTTACCAACGACAACCATAAATCGAAAGAAGTTCAAAAGGAAGTAGCCTCGGTAAGTTTTGAAGCCACCGGAAATGAATTAATAGCCTTGCTGAAGGAAAATGAAGAGATTAAACAGATCAAGCCCAAATACAATAAAGCCCTTAAAAAGTCTATTTTTAATTATGCCTTATATGAATCGGTAGATGAAAACGGATATATCAATTTAAATATTGGTAGAGCTAATGCCCGTAAAAAAAGCATTACCACCTTTACAAATCTACAACAGGCAAAATCTGTCTTACATAATATTGTAGAGAAATATCAACTTTGTCAGAAACTTACAGGACTGCATATGGGTAATGGAAATTGTTTCAGCTACACCATCAAATCTTGTAAAGGAGCCTGTATTCATGTAGAAACTCCTGAAGAATATAATGCTCGGATCATGGAAGTAATAGCGCTTCATAGTTTCCAAAATCAGAATATGCTAGTGATTGGACGAGGGAGAGAGATCGATGAGAAAAGCGCTCTTTTGGTAGAAGAGGGAGAATTTAAAGGAATTGGCTTTTTCAACTTAAATCACCAAATGAATAATATAGATATTGTTCGCTCTATTATTACACCTATGACGAACGATAGAGACGCACGACATATCATCCAAAGTTACCTAAGAAAAAACAACAAACTAAAGATCATCCAATTTGCTATACAGGGTACCGATTTATAATACGCAAACTGTTCCTACTACTTGCAAATTCAGTGAAGTTCCTAGTCACAGAAAATAGTTAACTTTAAGCATTCTAAAAATCTCCGTATTTGAAAAAAATAAATTTTGATAAAGATCATGCAGCCTGGAGGGTAAAGCTTTATCACATTATTTATGGAGCCGATACTCCTTTAGGGAAATTGTTTGATGTAGTGCTTCTTATTCTTATTGTATTGAGTATTATTCTGGTAATGTTGGAAAGCGTAGCCAGTTATAATATTAAGTATCACGACCAGTTCTACTTTGCAGAATGGATAATTACGATTTTCTTTACTATTGAATATATCTTGAGAATCCTTACCATAAATAAACCTAAGAATTACATTTTTAGCTTTTATGGCATTGTAGATTTACTGTCTACTATTCCGTCTTACATAATCTTTTTTGTAGGAGGAAGTAATATGTTCTTGGCAGTACGTGCTCTCCGTTTACTTAGGGTTTTTAGAATATTAAAAATTACCCGATATATTGGAGAATCTCAAAAGTTGTTAAATGCACTAAGGAATAGCCGTGCTAAGATTAGTATTTTTCTCTTCGCTGTTTTAATTATATGTATTATCACAGGAACATTAATGTATTTGGTGGAAGGACCTGAGCATGGCTTTACCAATATCCCGCTAAGTATTTATTGGGCAATAGTTACTCTTACAACGGTGGGTTTTGGAGATATACACCCTTTAACTCCTTTAGGGAGATTCATCGCTTCATTTATTATGATCGTTGGTTATGGAGTGATTGCTGTGCCTACCGGAATTGTTGGCGCAGAGATCTCTAAAGATATGAGTAAAGAGCAGGATGAAAAAAAACCTTTTGTTTGTCCAAGCTGCGGAGAAAAAGATCATAAACTTAATTCAGAATTTTGTCATCATTGCGGTAAAAAATTTAATGAAAACTAAGCTTCTTATCAGTATTGTTGGGCCAACGGCCATTGGAAAAACGGCTTTAAGCATCAAACTGGCCAAAATCTTTAAAACTGAAATTGTATCTGCCGATTCCAGGCAGTTCTATAAAGAAATCCCTATTGGTACTGCTGCTCCTAGTAAAAAAGAATTGGCTGCTGCACCTCATCATTTTATTCGTAATAGATCTATAGAAGAGGGTTATTCGGTGGGAGATTATGAGCGTGAGGCAATAGCAAAATTAGATGAACTTTTTAAAGAGCATGAAGAAATTATTCTAGTTGGTGGCAGTGGATTGTATATTAAAAGTTTAGTTGAAGCTTGGATAATTTCCCGGAGATAGCGCCAGAAATTAGAGAACAATTAAATGATAGGCTGTTAAATGAAGGTTTAGAACCTTTAAAAGCGCAGTTAGAAAGCTTAGATCCTGAATATTATAATAAAATAGATAGTAATAACCCGCATCGGGTAATACGTGCTTTAGAAATTTGTATTGGTTCTGGGAAAACATTTTCTTCGTTCTTAAATCAGCCTAAGCCTGTAAGAGATTTTAAAACTATATCCATTGGGCTTACCGCTCCCAGAGAAGAGATTTATGAGCGTATTAATCGTAGAGTAGATCTTATGATGGATGAAGGTTTATTAGAGGAGGCACAGGCTTTATATCCTAAACGCAGACTCAATGCTTTAAATACGGTAGGCTATAAAGAATTATTTTCCTTTTTTGAAGGCAGAATAGATTTGGAAACGGCTGTAGAAGAGATCAAAATGAATTCCCGCAGATATGCCAAAAGGCAATTGACGTGGTTCCGAAAAAATGAAGAAACCACCTGGTTTAACTATAAAACTCCTTTTTCTGAAATTGAAGATTTTATCAAGTCGGAGATTCGGGAAAAGTATCGGTAGCTAGAAATTTGTGAGGTAGTTTTCTACTACACTTTTGAGATGCTTCAGTCAAATGCGTTTTGTTCAGAAGGGCAACACTGTTTTATTGTCATCCCGACATAGGAGGGATCTATTTATTATATCACTGCTTCCTTGAGATTCTTCCGTCCACTACCTTACCTTCAGAATAACATTTTCCCAGTTTGTAATCCCAACGCAGAAATTATCTATTTAGGATACACTTTCATAGAGATTCTTCACTTCACTGCGCTAGATTCAGATTGACAACACAGTTTTATTATCATCCGACGTAGGTGGGATCTATTTATTAGATTACTGCTTCCTTGAGATTCCTCACTTCGTTCAGAATGACATTTTCCACTTTTGCAACTAATTAATTATCACTCTCTTAATATCAATTCCTTCAGAAGTGAATAATTTTAGGATATACACGGCATTCTGTACTCCGCTAAGATCCATGTTGTATTGCAGGTCTATTTCAGAATATTCCTTAAACATGATCATTCTCCCACGGGAGTCATATGCTTCTACCCGCTGAATAGTAACTCCCAAAGGTGTGGCAAACTGAAATGGTCCTAAAGTAGGATTTGGGTAGATAAAAATATATTCTACTTCTTCTCCCGGCCCTATTTCACAATTTCCGGTTATCCTAACTATCGCTGTGGTGCTCGAAAAATTTTCGCTGGAATCTGTAGCTGTAAAAGTCACCGTATTTTCTCCCAAATCTTTACACCCAAAAGTGAGTTTACTTAGACTGAAAGTCAAATTCTCGCAATTATCGGTAGATCCATTATCCAGCATCTCCGGGGTGATCGTTATAGATCCAAATTGATTTAGCGCGATGCTAATATCCTTTACATTGAGGATAGGTGCAGAAACATCTTTAACCGTAATAGTCACATTACATGAACCTTGAACTTCCGTATTGGAATAAGAAAGCGTAACTATATTTTCTCCCAGTTCATCACAAGTAAAAACTTCCTGACTAACAGAAAACTGAAGATCTTCTGGCCTTGCTGTAAATAACTCGGCAGCATTTAAATTGGCAATTCCATTTTCATCCAACTCTAAAATAATAGACTCCTTGCAAACAACTGTGTTGTCTGTAGTAGCAGTTATTGTAATCGTCACAGTAGCAACAGCAGAATCTGCAAAACCATCATTCACCACATAAGTAAAAGTATCTTCTCCAGTAAATCCACTATTTGGAGTATAGCTGAAAGAACCATCCGAATTAAATACCAGGTCTCCATTGGATGTTGAACTTTGTATAATAGCCGTTAGTTCATCTTGCTCTGCATCAGAATCGTTTTCTAAAACTCCGGGTGCTGAAATTGATAAGGTCATATCCTGCGCTATAGAATAGGTATCATTAATGGCTACCGGAGGGGTGTTCGCTGTATTTTCTTCAGTTAAAATCACATTAAAAGTACATGATGCAAAATTTCCGGTAGCATCCTCGATTCGAATAGTGACCTGCGTATCCTCAAAAATCACCGTTCCTACATCCGGAATTTGTTCGATTTTAGCTACCTCGCAATTATCGGAAGCTTGTGCCTGGAGCGCATAATTTGGTAATGAAAATCCGTTTGAGGGTTCAAATGTCTCATTTTGATCTCCCGGACAAATAACTACCGGATTTATACTGTCTTTTGGAAGCAATTGAAATTCACAAGTCGCTGTTTGCCCATCTAATGTTGCAGTAATCGTAATTGGTAAAGCATTATTAATAACAGTTCCTGCAGGAATCGACTGTGTTATTACAGCATCAGGATCGTTTGCAGTAATTGTAGAAGCATAATCTGGAACAGTAAATTCGCAAGCATTTCCAACCTCAAAAGTCTGATTCCCAAGACAGTTGGTTATTTGTAAATCGGCGGAATTAATGAATTTAATATTGAAATTACAGGTAATAAAATTATTGTTTTCATCGCCCACTCTAAAAGTAGCATCCCTATCTTCAGTAATCACCGTCCCTACAGCCGGGGTTTGAAAATAACTAAGCGTCGTACTGCAATTATCTGAACTGGAATATAGACTTGAAAAATCTGGAACCGTATAGGTTTTATCTGTGGTATATTCTACCAAAATTTCGCTAGGGCAGGTTATTTTTGGAGGAATAGTATCTAATACCGTAATTTCAAAACTACATTCGGCTGTATTTCCAAAGGAATCTTCAGCTTCAAAAATAACGGTAGTTGTTCCTACAGGAAATTCTGAACCAGAAGGAAGATTGGAAATTAAGCGTACAGAAACATTTCCTGAATCATCGGTAGCACTTGCGTTTGCAAATGTAACTATCGCCCCACATTCCCCGGAATCAACATTTTGGGTGATATCAGTTGGACAAGTTATCAGTGGATCTTCGTTGTCTAAACTTTCAGAAATTGTTATATCAAAACTACAGGCTGCAGTATTCCCATTTGCATCGGTTATTTCAAATGTATTCGTCGTGGTTCCTATTAAAAATTCGCTTCCAGAAGCCAAGCCTTCCGTTTGTACAATAGTTGTTTCTGAACAATTATCATTTGCAATCGGTGGCGTATAAGTAATTACTTTACCACTCTCTCCAAAAGCCACAGTTTCAGAAATAGCATTTGGACACGAAATCGTTGGGTCTTCATTATCTATTACTGTAATTGTAAAATTACATACTGAAGTATTTCCAGCTGCATCTTTAGCCTCAAAACTAACTGTATGTGTTCCTACTGAAAATTCTGAACCCGAAGGAAGATCAGATATCAGACTAACTGAAACGTTATCAGAATTATCGGTAGCTGTAGCATCTAAAAATGTTACCACTGCGCCACATTCTCCAGAATCTGTATTTCGAATAATATTATCAGGACACGTGATTTCAGGTTCTTCTATATCAGGACTTTCATTTACTGTAATAGTAAATGTGCATATAGTATTGTTTTGACTCGGATCTGAAGCCGTAAACTCGATGATGGATGTACCTATAGGGAATTCGCTACCAGATCCCAGCCCCCCTGTTTGAACGAGGATGGATGAACAATTATCTGTAGCTGTAGCCATTGGGTATTCTACTACTGCAAAATCATCCCCAGCGCTTGCCGTAACTTCAATGTCTTGTGTACACATTATAATTGGTTCTTCATTATCTTCGACTTTAATAATTGTACCACAAGATGCAGCTTCTCCATTTTCTCCAGTAACTGTCAAGGTAACCACGTTTTCGCCTAAACTAGAACAATCGAAGTTTTCTTTATCTATACTTAGTGTTACATTATCTGCTGCAGCATCGCCATCGTAAACCTGTGCTGCTATCAGTGTTGCATTTCCATCGGCATTCAAAAAAAGGGTTACAGGTTTACAGTTTGCCTCGGGAGGAGTATTATCGTCAGGTCTATATTCAACAGAAAAAGTGGCTGCAGGTTGAGGATCACATTTAAAAAAGTTAATATCCTTTAAGGCAACAGTAACCAGACCGGCAGATGTTGGTTCTATTTGTATTCTAAATATATCATTCCGTCGAAAAGCCTCTATATCGAAATCAAAATCTGCATCATCAATTTCTCCACTAAAATCCAGATCTAAAACAAAAATATTTTCACATTGATTCAAAGTTAGATCAATTGGCAATTTTAGATTGCTATTAAAGGATGTTATAATTTCGGTTTTATAATCCTCAGACAATGGTTTGTATACGTCAATTGCATAAGTTTTATCCTTCAGCAAATTAAACTTAGTTAGCAAATCTAAAGGATTCTGATATATTCCATTAAAGGTTATATCTCCATCGTAATCAGCAACATAAATATATCCAAACGAATCTACGCTAATACTAGCTGGTGAGTGATCTGCGGAAGAAGCTATAGTAGCCTTTAAACTACCTCCTGAATCAAATATTCTAATTCTACCATTAGTCCCGCCAGAATCACTTACGTAAATATTATTTTTAGAGTCTACGGTAAGTCTAAATGGATCATCTAATTCATCAATTCCAAAAAAGTCCACATAGCTATAACTAGTATTTGTTATTTTGTATACTTTAATTTTGTCATTTACTTTATTATTTGGATCAGGCCCAGTAAATTCTCCTGCATAAGTGTCAGCAACATATATCTGATTATTAGAGTCTACTGCTAATCCAGTTGGACCATAAAACTCATTTTTATCAGCACCTTGGAAACCACCAATCTCAATTAATAAAGAATAATCAATTGGACTAAAAACTTTTACAGAAAATGCATCACTATCTGCTACTAAAATTCTGTTTTCCTTGTCAATTAACAAATCAATAGGAGATTCGAATTCATTGGCTATAACTTTTTCATCTTCCCCATTAGAATTATATTTAAAAACCCCATTGCCAAATGTCAAATAAAACATTTCACCATTGTCATTCACGTCGAATGCTACGATTAAATCTTTAAATTTAAATAATAAATATTGCTTAAGTTGTTTTTGAAGTTGTTCTGTATAACTATTATTAAAATCAAACGGATTAAACCTAAAAAAATTTATTAAAAAATCATCGACAGAAGCTTGAATAATTCTAGTTGGTAAGTCAAAAGATTTAAAATTTTCAAAATCAGGGATTACTCGGTTTTCAGAAATTAAAGTTCCATTGCTAAAATTTAATTTATCTCCTATTGAGGAATTAACAGCATCCTTGAATTTAAGTAATACTTCAATCGGATTTGAATCTGTAGGTCCCGGTGCTTGTGGGCTCGAAATTTGTACTTGATTCTGCCCCACCACACTCCACGAAGAAAAAAGCATAAAAAACAATACGCAAAAAAACAGCATAGCGTTCCTCTTAGGGCGTAAGCTTGAGTAAGGTGAAGACATAAGTTAATAGGGTAATTATGTTTCATTATATATGCTTAGAATTACAAAGATAATGCCGTTTAACGGATTATATTGTGCTTACCTGTTAAGTTTAAAATACAAAAGGACTGTATAAAAGTTGAGATCGGATTTATAGGGTTTATAACTTCAAGAAAATTCTCAAAATTAGATCCCCAAAAATACCTACTTACTTTTATACAGTCCCTTTAAGAAACTGAAATTTCTTCTATTTAGGCGTCGCCCTCTTTATTTTTAACTACCAATCTAAATCCTTCCCCGTGAATGTTTAAAATCTCTACATTCTCATCTACTTTTAGATACTTACGAAGTTTCGCGATATACACATCCATACTTCTGGATGTAAAGTAATTATCGTCTCTCCATATCTTGGTAAGTGCCAATTCTCTTGGCATCAAATCGTTTTCATGCAAAGCCAACAATCTCAATAATTCGTTCTCTTTTGGAGAAAGTTTTATTGGCTCTTGATCTTTATACGTCAAGAATCTTAGCTTAGAATTTAAATGCAGTCCACCAATTTGAAATTCAAATTGTTTACTGTCTGCAACACTATCTGTAGCTTTACGCTGCATAATGGCTTTAATTTTCATTAAAAGCACTTCACTATCAAAAGGTTTGTTTAGGTAATCATCTGCCCCTACTTTATATCCTTTTAATACATCTTCTTTCATCGCTTTTGCGGTTAAGAAAATAATTGGCACATCCTCGTTTTTATCGCGAATTTCCTTGGCAAGTGTAAATCCGTCTTTATAAGGCATCATTACATCTAGAATACAAAGATCGAAATCGTCTTTTTTAAACTTTTCAAAACCTTCCATCCCATTTTTAGCATGAGTGACTTCGTAGTCGTTCATCGCTAAATAATCTTTTAGTACCGTTCCAAAATTAGGATCGTCTTCTACTAATAAAATTTTCTTGTTTTCAGTTTCCATATATTACGTTATTAGTGGTAATTTAATTATAAATGTACTTCCTTTTCCGCGTTCACTTTCTACATGAATTGTAGCGTGATGGTCGTCAAGGATTCTTTTTACATATGCAAGACCTAAACCATGGCCTTTTACATTATGAATATCTCCGGTATGTTCCCGGTAAAATTTTTCAAATATTTTTTTCTGAACCGCTTTACTCATTCCGGAACCTTGATCTCTAATCTTCAAAATTATGGAATTTCTAACGTTTTCTGTGTAAATATCAATTTTAGGCTCTTCTATCGAATATTTTATAGCGTTATCTAAGATATTTACGATCACATTTGTTAAATGATCTTCATTTCCTAAAACAGAAGATTTTAAGGCTCCAAAATGATTTTTAATATACCCGTTTCTATCTTCAACAATCAATTCTACATGGGTTAGCGCGTCTTCTATTAATTCATGAAGTTGTAAACGTTCCTTTTTAAGATCCAGTTCGTTCTTCTCCAGCTTGGAAATTTGCAGTACATTTTCTACCTGTGCATGCATTCTCTTATTTTCATCCCGAATCATTTGCAAGTAACGCGAAACCTTTGATTGGTCATTAACAACCTTCGGATTCTTAATCGCATCTAAAGCTAAATTTATAGTAGCAATAGGAGTTTTAAACTCATGCGTCATATTATTTATAAAATCTGTCTTTATCTGCGAGATCTGTCTTTGCTTAATTAATTGCGATAACGCACTAGAATACGCAATCACAATGATTAGTGTGAAGAGTATAGACAATGCTGCCATTAAAATCACAGATGATAGTACAACCTCTTTTTTCTCTGTAAAATTAACCAAGAGCTGATAATTACTATTTCCTGAAACATCTACAAATAATGGAACCGAATATGTTGATGGGGAATCCATTATGAAATTATCTGAATGTACTTTCGTAGCCAGAGAATTGGTATAAACCCCATATTCAAAAGAAGATTTCAAATTATAATTTTGTAATTCCTCTTTTATGGTTTGCTCTACTAACTGCCTAGAAAGTCTTTTATGGATCGGGATTTTAGCGGTAAATTCAGAAATATAGGCACTTAACATTTCCTTTTCTGCCTCCTCCATTCTCATTAAACGCTCTATACGCTCTTCTGCAGAAAGTCTCCCGGGCACTTGATCCTTATTTAAAAAATCGTTTACCCTGTTGTTAATTAAGTTAGCAAGCTCTATACTATCTGAAGCCGAAACCAAAAAATTAGAAGATTCCTTAAAATCCTCTCCTAAAACTTCATTATAATCTCCATTGGAACCGTTCCCGTTTTGATATTTATTAATACCGAAAAATTTATCGAGATTATTGCTATTTAATTTTAATGCGGTGCTGTCCTCAAAATCAAAATTAAACCAAAAAGCCTCTAATTCCTTATTTTGAAGCTCTTTAGAAACATTAATAAGCACCTGTTTGGCATTATAAGAAAACTGTTCTTCCTTATCATCTACAGTACTTTTTATCCAATACCCCTGAACGAAAATTATCCCGATAAGCGATAAGCTCATCAGTACAACGAGGAGAAAGAATAATTTTTTATTCATGCCTCAAAAATAAGATTTTAACATTTAGAGCCTTACGCATTTAACCAAATGTTAACAAAACAAATATCAGTTTTTACTAGTGTTTATAAGAATTTCGTGAAGATTTCGCACTTGCTTTTTGGTTGAAGAAAGATTTTTATTAATTATTTCGAAATTAGATAATTTTCGTTTTTTATCATCGCTCCATTGATGCTGAATTCGAGCTTCAATTTCATCTACAGAACTATCATCCCGAGCTTGTAATCTCGAAATCCGATCGTCCATAGGAGCTGTGACTAATATTATAAGGTCGCATTTTTTATAACCTCCTTTTTCAAAAAGTATTGCCGCTTCATATAACACGTATGGGCTGTCTTGATTATTCATCCATTGCTGAAAATCTAAACCCACTGCAGGATGTACAATTTGGTTTAATTGTTCCAGTTTTTCCGGAGAATTAAAAACCTGATTTGCAATATATTTCCTGTCTAAAAGTCCATCTTTGTAGGCCTGCTCACCAAATAAGGATATAATCTTAGACTTCACTTCTTTATTGGTATTCATCAAAGATTTCCCGGCATCATCTGCAATATAAACCGGAACTCCCATTTCCTTAAAAAAATTAGCCACGGTAGTTTTCCCACTACCCATTCCACCGGTAAGTCCTATTATCTTCATCGCTTAATTACAAATTGAATTTTTTTCTCATTAAGTCTGATATTATTCACCTGATCTGGCTTTTCGAGAATTTGAGCAATTAGAAAGCCGTCACTGTCTTGCGCATTATTAAAATCTACCGCCACTACAAATGAAGAGGAATCAATTTCATCAAAGTCATTTAAACTTACCTGATAAAATATCACCACTTCTTTAGGGAAGATCACAACATTAGTTCCTTCCGGCACATTCAGTAATTTGATTGGGATTTCCACTTTTCCTTCGGTAAATTTCTCGGTTCTAACAGAGTAACTTACTTCCTCTTGAAATAGTGAAATTTCATTAAGACCTGTAGTTTCCAGCTTTACTTTCCCCTTAACATCATTACTGATATTATTAATTTTTATAGGCTTCGTTTTAATGGAATTTAATGTATCTAAAATATTAGCCGGCCCACTAAGCATAACAGAATCCGGTTGTATTTTAATTTCTTCCAATGCTGAATAGCCTACCGCGAAACTGAGATCTATGGACGATAAAACCGCCACTTTTTTAACCGCTCGCTGCTCGAAGCTTATTTTAATATTTTTCTGAAGTAAATCTGCTTTCTCATAATCCAGATTTAACTGAGATAGAATAGCCGTTTTTTGTAATTCGAGATCATAAATCAAAGAATTCCCATCTTCAGTGGCGTCACTGATGTCTATGGCAATATTTTGAGGAAACACTCGATTCCATGCAATATAAAATCCGCGATCTCTAACTCTCAAGTCAAGTGTTTTTGGAGTATCTCCAACTAGAATTTTATCTTTCGGAAGGTTGGTGTACGTAATGGGCATTTCCAATACCTCT
This sequence comes from Gillisia marina, assembly GCF_000258765.1. Lineage (GTDB taxonomy): Bacteria > Bacteroidota > Bacteroidia > Flavobacteriales > Flavobacteriaceae > Gillisia > Gillisia marina. The sequence goes on along the minus strand of NZ_AJLT01000006.1, from coordinate 41,491 downwards.
GTATATTCTTTAGAAAATTGGACAACCACCCATATCACAGCAGAAAACCCAAGAAAAAATGAGAAAGTCTTTAAAGGCCCTCTTTTTATCCATGGTTTTTTCTCTTTCAATTTAGTTTTCATTGGTGAAAAATAGCTTAGGAAATGCTTCCTGTGGTTGCATTTTTAAAAATTTCAGCTTCCAGATAGATTTAAAAAAACCTATTCCATAACCTAAAAACTGAATACAGGTTGCTACTATGGCAGCAGTTCCAATATAAACACTTTTATTTTTTATTCCCGCATCTATTCCGATAATTAAAAAATAGACTAGATAAAACCATGCAAAAAGCGGAAATCCTAATAAGCCTATTATAAGAGAAAACACAAATCCGGCAAGAAACAAACTTGGGAACCAGAAAGTGATTTTGGCCGATTCCGGATGCCATGAATTTAAAATTGGCCGAACCTTTCCAAATTTATTTACCTGAGTATAGAATTTATCCCAATCTATTCGGCGTTTATGAAAAACTACCGCATCGGGAATAAGTATGGTATTGAATCCCTCTTTTTGTAATCTTAATGCAAGATCCGGGTCTTCTCCCGGATGAATTAATCCAAAACCGCCGGATGCTAAAAATGCCTTTTTCGAGAGTCCCATATTAAAACTTCTGGGCTGAAATTTATTTACTGCTTGCTTCTTCCCTCTAATTCCTCCGGTTGTTAGCAAAGAGGTCATAGAATAATTAATTGCTTTTTGAAGATCTGTGAAGCTTTCGTGTGCTGCATCCGGGCCACCAAAACAATCGGAAAAGTTATTAGATAAAAACGAATCTACTTCCTGTAAATAGTTTTTAGGAAGCAGAACATCTGAGTCCAGAATGAGAAAATAATCCCCTTTGGCCAGCTTCATCCCGTAATTCCTGGAATCTCCAGGGCCGGTATTTTCTTTAGAGTAATAACTGATGTTCAACGTATCGCTGAATCCCTTGATTACCTCTTCCGAAGAAATCGTAGAGCCATCTTCTACAATCACTATTTCAAAACTGCGATTAAAATCCAATTCCTGCATACTTTGCAACAACTCACGGATTTCCTCCGGGCGATTGTAAACAGGGATAATAAATGAATATTCTAATTGCATTTTTTAAATAAATTCTATTTCAAAAATTTTAAGGTAAAATTAAGCCCCGACACTCGGGGCTTAATTTTAGATATTTTAAATAATGTCAGGTTTAGCGTAATCAAAACATCCTTTTTACGTAAAAAGTTCTCGACTCCGCTCGAACTGACCCTAATTTTTTTAGTTCTACTCTCTACTCCATATCCTTCATAAACGTTTCCATCACTTGCTGGCTCACTCCCATGTTGGAGAATCCACCATCGTTGTAAAGGTTTTGCAGGGTTACTCTTTTCGTAAGATCAGAGAATAAAGAAATGGTATAGTTTGCACAATCAATTGCCGTTGCATTTCCAAGAGGCGACATTTTATCGGCATAAGCGATAAAGCCATCAAATCCCTTTACACCTTGCCCTGCCGTAGTTGGCGTTGGAGATTGAGAAATAGTATTAACTCTTACTTTTTTATCTTTTCCGAAAAAGTACCCAAAACTACGCGCGATAGATTCTAGATACGCTTTGTTGTCTGCCATGTCATTGTAATCTGGGAACACACGCTGTGCAGCCATATACGTTAATGCCACGATACTTCCCCACTCATTCATAGCATCTTTTTTGTAAAGCGCTTGCATGGTTTTGTGGAAAGAAACTGCAGAAACATCCCATCCTTTTGTGGTATAATCGTAATTCATATCTGTATAGTGATTTCCTTTTCTCACATTTACAGACATTCCAATTGAATGCAATACAAAATCTAATTTTCCGCCAAGGATCTCTTGAGCTTTATCTACTAAATTTTCAAGATCTTCTACTTTCGTAGCATCTGCAGGAATAATTTGGGAATTCGTTTTTTCAGCAAGCTGATTGATACTTCCCATTCTCATTGCTATTGGCGCATTGGTAAGCACAAAACTTCCACCTTCTTCGTGAACACGCTCTGCAGTTTTCCAAGCGATAGAATTTTCATCTAAAGCTCCAAAAATAATTCCTCTTTTCCCTTTAAGTAGATTGTATGACATGTATATTGTTTTTTATGATTGTATTAGCTGGTAAATATAATAAACTTCAAAACAAGAACCACAGGCTAAGCCTACGAGTTCTGTCCCGATAATTATCGGGACGGGGAATTAAACCCTCAATGAGGGATTAATTGAGTAGTGCTTTGGCATGCGCCATCGCCGATTCACTTTTGGTATTTCCACCAAGCATCATGGCAAGTTCCTCAATTCTATCGTCTATTGTGAGTTCTTCAATTTTGGTAACCGTAGTTTCGCCGATATCTTCCTTGAAAATTTTGAAATGTTTGCTTCCTTTTCCTGCAATTTGCGGTAAATGCGTGATCGCAATTACCTGCATACTTAAGCCCATTTTTTGAAGGATATCTCCCATTTTTTGTGCGATATCTCCGGAAACTCCGGTGTCTATTTCATCAAAAACGATGGTTGGCAAGTTGCTTTGTGTAGCAAGAATACTTTTTACAGCAAGCATAATTCGTGATAATTCTCCTCCGGAGGCTGCTTTTTTAAGCTCGTTAAAATCGCCTCCTTTATTGGCCGATAAATACCAATTCAAATGGTCTTGCCCATTAGCAAAGAATTCTGATTGCTGTGTAAGCTCAATTTTTAATCGCGCATTTGGCATCCCAAGTTCCGCAACAATTTTCTCCACAGTTTTCACAAAGTCAGGAACGATTTTTTTACGCTTTGTAGATATTTCTAAAGAAATTCGTTCTAATTCCTTTTTACTTTTCAGAAGTTCCTGCTGAAGTTTTTCTAAATCGGCATCGGCATTTTCTATAAGTGCTACTTTTTCGTTTAAAGCATTAGTAATCTCTAATAATTCTTCTACACTGCCGGCCGCATGTTTTTTCTGCAAATTATGAATAAGCTGCAATTTTGCATTCACCTGCTCCAATTCTTCAGGATTGGCTTCAACCCGCTCCAACGAATTTTCCAATTCCTGTGCAACATCATCCAGCTCTATGATCACACTTTCTATTCTTTCTTGAAGCGAAGCATAATTTGCTGAAAATTTCGAAATCTTCGAGAGATTTGTTTTTACTTCTTTAAGCCCGGACAGACTTCCAACATCCTCTTGTTGGATCTGGTTTACCGCTAATCCTAAATGCTCTGTAAGGGTTTCTACATTACTCAGCTCTTCGTAACGCTCTTCCAATTCCTCTTGTTCTCCGGCTTTAAGTTTTGCTTCCTGCAATTCATTCAGTAAAAAAAGGTTGTAATCATGCTCTTTTAAGGCTTGAGACTGATCTTCTTTTAGAATAGTTAATTGCTGCTGAAGTTTTTTTATGCTCCTTTAATCCTTTTTTATATTTCTGAAGGCTTTCCTGATTCTTAGCCAAAGTATCCAACACCTGAAATTGATATTGGTTCTCACCCAAACTCAAAGTCTGATGTTGCCCATGAATATCAATTAAAAAGTCACCTAGTTTAACAAGCACCGGTAAGGTAACAGGAGTATCATTTATAAATGCTCTGGATTTCCCTGAAGCTAGAATTTCTCTTCTTATGATAGTTTGCTCTTCAAAATCCAGATCTTCGGCTTCAAAAAAGCCTTTTAAGGAGTAATTAGAAATATCAAAAACGCCTTCTATAATGCATTTATTCTTTGCATTTCTAATAGCGCTATAATCTGCCCTTTTTCCAAGTAAGAGACCTAAAGCCCCTAACATAATGGATTTTCCAGCACCAGTTTCTCCGGTGATTATGGTAAAGCCTTGCTGAAGATTGATTTTGATATCTTCAATTAAAGCGTAGTTTTTAATGGATAATTCGGTAAGCAAGTCGTGTGAATTTTAAGGCTAAATATACGTGAGAATTTCTTCGGAATCAAAAAGGAACCGACTAGAATTGAAGCTTGCTCCAATTTTCAGCATATAGCGGAGCTATTCTATTTAAAGCCTCTTTAAGTTCTGTAACCGGAACGCTTGGCCCTCCACTAAAAATCTGTTCAATTTCCTGAGCTTTTGCATCAAAGAATACTCGCATTAAAAGAGAATTCGGCCTGGAATCACTCATCTTTCTAAGGTTCAAGATAGAAGCAGCCACGGCTTGTTTGCCTTTTGTAACATCTTTATGCATGGTATCTAATCCTAACCTATGATATTGATACAAGCTTGTTCTATAACCTAAAAAAGCATTGGATAAAAGATCTGCATTTAATCTATATCGGGATCGGGTGCCATCTGAGCCTCTCCAACCGGAAGAATTTCCTTGCTGGGCTGTGGTAACTATGCGGTTAGCTTCTTCATAAAAAGGGGTTCCGCCTTCCTGTGAAAATGTATCTGCATCTAAACCTAGGATTGTATAAACATAATAAGAGATTACAGATATAAGATTCGAAGAATACGTGTTTTCACTGTAATTTAATGGTTCGAATTCCCGATAGGTAAATGTAAACTGCTCGTCGTTAAAATTAAAAACAGGGGAAATTAAAGTAGATCCAAAAACCGGTCTGGAAGATTGTACTTGAATGGTTCCTGTAAATGTTTCATTATCGAAACTGGAGATATTTATAAAAACACTGCAATTAATGCGTTCCTGATTTTGATAGGAAGTTCCTGTCCAAGTTGTTTTATTGATAAACTCTGATAAGGCAGTCTGCAAAGTTTTAAAAACTGTCAAATTGCTTTGCCCTGTTTGCTCTGCATTTACAATTACCTCACAATTGAGTTCCTGTGCGCTCACAATGGAAACACAGAAAAACAAACCTAGCATCAAAATTAATTTACTCATGGAATAAAGATAGTACTTCCTTTAATATATCCTGCGCTACTTCAGCCTTAGACTTTAGTTCAAAATTTTTGATTTCAGATCTAGAAATTATGCTGATTTTATTAGTGTCTTTTTTAAAACCTGCACCTTTATCCTGAAGGGAATTGAGCACAATAAAGTCTAAATTCTTTCTTTCTAATTTCGATTTTGCGTTTTCTACCTCATTATTTGTTTCCAAAGCAAAACCAATTAATTTTTGTTGTTTTTTAATCTTTCCTAAAGATGCTAAAATATCCTGAGTAGGAATCAACTCGATGTTCAAATTAGCATCTTTCTTTTTTATTTTCTGATTGATTACCTCCTTAGGCTTATAATCTGAAACTGCCGCAGCTGCTATTACAACGTCTTGATCCTCAAAATAAGTATGCGCTGCCTCATACATTTCTTGAGCATTTGTAACTCTAATCAGTTTAATACTGGATGAATCTAATTGTAAATGTGTGGGACCGGTAATAAGAATCACCTGTGCTCCAAGTTTCGCTGCTTCCTTTGCAAGCTCAAATCCCATTTTTCCGCTGGAATGATTTCCTATAAATCGAACAGGATCTATAGCTTCATACGTTGGTCCTGCAGTAATAAGCACTTTTTTTATTCCGAAGTGGTAATTGCGATGAAAGATCTTTTTCTACAAAAGAGACTATATTCTCTGGTTCTGCCATTCTCCCTTCTCCCACCAAACCGCTGGCAAGTTCTCCTGATTCTGCCGGAATCATAATATTACCATATGATTGTAGCGTTTCTAAGCTGGTTTTTGTTGCTGGATGCAAATACATATCCAGATCCATAGCCGGAGCAAAATAGACCGGGCACTTAGCTGAAAGATAGGTTGCAAGTAAGATATTATCGCTACTGCCGGAAGCCATTTTAGATAACGTATTGGCTGTCGCAGGGGCTATAAGCATAAAATCGGCCCAAAGGCCGAGTTCTACGTGATTATTCCAGGTGGCATTTTCATCTTCCTCATTTGTGAAGGTAGAAATGACCTCATTTTTAGAAAGTGTGGATAAGGTAAGTGGGGTAATAAATTCTTTAGCCGAAGGAGTCATAACAACTTTAACCTGCGCTCCGGCTTTTATAAATAATCTTACCAAGGAGGCTGTTTTATAGGCAGCAATACCAGAAGTTATTCCCAACAGTATTTTTTTTGCCTTCTAGCACTCCCATCTTAGCTTATGCTTCAGAAGATTCCTTTGTATCTCTGTAGTAAATTTTATCGTCTAACCATTCTTGAACTGCCAAAGAATGTGGTTTTGGCAATTTTTCGTAGAATTTAGACACTTCAATTTGCTCCTTATTTTCGAAAACCTCATCTAAGCTATCGTTATAAGTAGCAAATTCATCCAATTTCTCCAAAAGCTCTTTTTTAATCTCAGAGTTTATTTGAGTAGCTCTCTTTGAGATCACAGAAATAGCCTCATATATATTATTTGTTGGAGCATCTACTAAATTCTTATCGATTGTAGTAGTATTAATTGGCGCATTAATTTTTTTGTAATCCATCATCTATATCTTATTAAAAATTTTGTAATCTCGCTTCTAAGTCCTGAAAACTAACTTGTATTGGTTCATAATACTCACTTCCTTCAGGGTAATATTTATTGTAATTTGTGTAGAATCCTTTTGCAGTATCTAATCGTTCTTTCATCAAATACTCATAACTGTTAATTGCCAGTTCGTAAGCAGAATCGAATCTGTAATAAAAGGCTGCTTCTCTAAATGGAGAACCCGGATACTCTTTAATGAAATTATTAAAGGCCACGATTGCAGACTTATAATTTTCGGTATGGTGATATTGCTTAGCAATCTCATAAGCTTTTTTCTCCAGCTTAATACGCAACTCTGCCACATATTCATTAGCCTGATCTAAAAACTCTCCGTTAGGATATTTATCTATATACTCTTGAAGCTCTCCAATAGCTTTTACCGTTTCCGCCTGATCTAAATCGTATCTAGGAGAATCCAAGTAATAACTTTTTGCGCTTTTAAAAGCAGCTTCTTCTGCTTTCTCACTATTTGGATACGATGCCACAAAACGTTCAAATTGATATGCAGCCAATTGATTATCCCCTAATTGATAATACGTATCTGCAAATAAAAAGGTTAATTTTTCTCCCTGAGGTTTGCCTCTATATTGTGGAACAATCTGTTCGAAAATACGAAGTGCTTTTCTAAATGTAGATTTACTGTTTTCTACGATTGCTTGATTGTAAAGCTCCTCGGCCAAAGTATATTTTTTACCTGCATCGTCGCTCTTAAGTACCTTCTGGTATTCACTGCAAGATGCCAGCATTAAAAACACACCTAATAATAATAAACCTTTTTTCATATTTTGTAAAAACATCTGGCAAAAGTACTCTTTTCTACGATATTAAAAAAACTTTAAAGTATCGCAAATAGCAGTCTTTCATTAAATAATAAGCTCGGGCCTAATCCGTGAGACCTAAAAGAAAAAGCCTTTTCAAAAATCCAGCTTAGCCTAGTAAATTCACACCCTCTCCGAATGATTAATATTGATCTATAAATACCTGTATTTCCTGCTTCAGTTTATCTGAAACTTTTACCAGTGGCAAACGCAGCACTGACTTACAAGTTTTCTTTGCTTCTAATAACGATTTAATTCCCGCCGGATTGCCTTCAGCAAAAATCATATCTATAGAAGGTGCTATTTTATAGTGCAATTTATAGGCATCTTTCACCTTTCTTTGCAAACCTAGACGCACCATCTCGGAAAATTCTTTTGGCAGACCTTGTCCAATAACCGAAATCACTCCGTGTCCTCCGGCAAGAACCATTGGTAAAGTGATCATATCATCTCCTGAAATCACCAGAAAATCTTTTGGCACTATAGAAATAAGTTTCATAGCTTGAACTATATCTCCTGCTGCTTCTTTTATTCCAATGATATTTTTAAAATCTGTAGCCAGCCTTTTTACAGTTTCAGGCAACACATTAGAAGCTGTTCTTCCCGGAACATTATATAAAATAATTGGTTTTGGTGAAACCGCAGCCAATGCCTTATAATGCTGGTAGATTCCTTCTTGAGAAGGCTTATTGTAATATGGAGAAACAGATAAAATAGCATCGAAAGCCTCAAGATCTGTACTCTGAAATTCATTAACTAAAGCTGCTGTATTGTTACCTCCAATCCCTAACACCAATGGTAATATCCCATCGTTAGTTTCTATAATGGTCTTTTTTACTAGTTCTTTCTCTGAACTGCTTAAGGTTGCGCTTTCCCCTGTGGTGCCAAGGACTACAATATATTCTATTCCATTTTCAATTTGATCTTTCACCAAATTCTTAAGACCTTCAACATCTACGGTATAATCTTCTTTAAAAGGGGTGATAATTGCAACTCCCGTACCTATAAACTTATTCATGCTAAGTGTTTTTAAACTGATTTAAAAATTTTAATATTTCTGAAGTAAAAACTTCAGCATCATCTCCAGATCTTATAACCACATCTAGAATTTTCTCGCTATTTGGATCGTTTCCAAGCTTTAAACATGCAGCCAAATTTGTAGTTAACAAATTTATTGGCACATGATTTTCTTCAGCAAAAGTAATGAGTAAATCGACGTGATTTTTAGTAAAATCTAATAATTCTTTATTATTAAGCTTCCCTAGAAAACTTATATCATCTTCAACAAAAATTAGGCCATCAAACTCCGGAAAATCTTCGCCTTTCATTTTGTATAGTATCACCTTGAAATTAAGATCTTTCAGATTAAGTTCCTTTTTTAATCTCAATAAAACTGGGAGTGACCTTATATGAACAGAATCTAATAATAGTACTCCAGAGGTAATCGGCAATTTTAATTCGCCTGAAGAGAAGTTGTTACTATTGGCAATTCTTCTTTTGACCAGCGAAAGCTTAATACTTTTTAGCATAAATAACTTTAAGAAACTTGATTATGTAAAATTCATCAACTTCAATCTTTTTTCTGAAGTCACAAAATATAACACAAGAAATATCGAGCTTCCTAATCTAATAATACTTTCAGATATCTCTACACTTATATCCTTAAAATAGAAGACTCCCATATCCCGTAATACATTGGCGAAAATCAAGCTTATTGCCAGAGAAATAAAAAACATCGATTTTTTAGAGAAAGAATTTAAATAATAGACCATTGCAGTTACACCGAGTGCACCTAAATTAAGATAATAAAACGTGTATATAAGTGAGGTAATATCACTGGCAATATAGATTCTAATTTCACTTATATGAAGAAATAACAAGTACGTATTCAATCCTATGATAGCAAAAAGATAGAAAAACATAAAATAGTTCATGCTTTTCATTTTGAAGTGATTGGTAGCATCCATGATTAGAAACAGATAACTAACGGCCTGAATGAGTAAAGTGATTTCATTAAAAAACCAAAGTTCATGATATATTTCCAAGAAATAGGAAATTATAGTAAAAGCAACAAATAAATAAAAATAGAGATTGTAAGAATTACGTTTATTAAAAAACAAAAAAAAACGCGACAATATAAAAACCCATGTGGCTTAGCATATTAAGCCAGAACAAATTATTAAAAAGTGCATATACATTGGTAAGCAATAGGCTTAAAAATGCAATTGCGCAAAATATTCTCAATTTCATAGGGATAATCAAGACTCTAAAAGTAAGATTTCCTCTTCTAAAAACAGATCTCTCAATAAAATTTATTTGAACAACTACTGATACGCTTCAACATTAAGAGAATTCTAAAAATTTCATTTCAAATAACTGTTTATATTTGTGATTTTTTGCGAAATCCATAATAATGAATTTTAGACCCTACTCCATCTTACTAGTATTTTTAGTGTTATTTGCGTGTAAAAATAACGCGCACATAACATCCTCCCCTTCAGAGATCAACGGAAAAAGATTTCCAATTGATAATACAATTTCTCCCGATCCGGAAATTGAAGATTTTATTAGACCCTATTCCAATCATTTGAATGCTACTTTAGATAGTACACTAGCCTATAACCCCAGGAATTTGAATAAAAGTGACGGGAAGCTTAATACTGCAATAGGAAATATGATGGCAGATTTAGTGATGGCCCAAGCAAATCCGATTTTTAAATCCAGAACCGGTTTCGAAATAGATATGGTTCTTCTAAATCATGGAGGGATTAGATCTGGAATTGGGGAGGGAGCGGTTACCACCAGAACCGGGTTTAAGTTAATGCCTTTTGAAAATGAAATAGTTGTTGCAGAACTTTCCGGAAAAAAGATGTTGGAACTACTAAACTATTTAGAAAATGCCAAAATTGCGCATCCTATAAGTGGGCTCGAATTAAAAGTTGATGGAAATTTTAAAACTATAAGCGCTTTAATAAGAGAAGAGCCTATTAATACTGAAAAAACCTATTTCGTGGCAACTTCGGATTATTTGCAACAAGGCGGCGATAGCATGAATTTCTTTAAAAACCCGTCGAATCTTTATAAACTAGATTACAAGCTTAGAAATGCTATCATAGATCATTTTAAAAAAGTAGATACTCTTAAAACCAGTATAGACAATAGGTATATCCAAATTCTTTAAGTCATGAAAAGGAGAAATTTTATTCAGCAAACAGCTGCAACCGGAGCATTTATAGGATTAGGTGGATTATCGCTTTCATTTTCTAAAAACAACAAAAAGCACATTACAATCTTACATACTAATGATGTGCATAGCCATATTGAACCCTTTGGACCAAATGATTCCAGAAACCCCAATATGGGTGGAGTGGCAAGAAGAGCTACTTTGGTAGAACAAATTAGAGCTGAGAATCCTAATACCTTATTACTGGATGCAGGAGATATTTTTCAAGGAACGCCCTATTTTAATTTTTACGGTGGAGAGCTGGAATTTAAGCTAATGAGTAAATTAAAATATGATGCCGCAACCTTAGGAAATCATGATTTTGATAACGGTTTAAGTGGACTGTTAGCCCAAATGCCTCATGCAGAATTCGATTTTATATCATCGAATTACGATTTTAGCAACACCATTTTAGACGGACAAACCTCTCGTTTAAAAATTTTCATGAAAGACGGTGTAAAAATTGGTGTTTTTGGCATTGGTATCGAGCTTAATGGATTGGTAAACGAAAGTTTATATAAAGAAACCAAATATTTAGATCCTATAGAGATTGCTACCGAGATAACTAGAATCCTTAAAACAGAGCAAAAATGCGATTTGGTAATTTGCTTATCTCATTTAGGTTACGAATACAAAAATGAATCTAAGATCTCAGATGTGCTTTTAGCTAAAAAAACAAAGGATATCGATTTAATTATTGGTGGACATACCCACACTTTTCTGGATAAACCCACAGTTCTTGAAAATCTTGAAGGCAAAAAAGTACTTGTTAACCAAGTTGGTTGCTATGGCTTATATTTAGGTAGAATCGACTTTTATCTGGATAACGAGAACAACTTAAACGCAAGCGGAATAAGTATTGGGGTTTAATTTAGTTTCTCAAGAAACTCGTCTTCACTTAAAATTTGAGTTCCCAGATTTTCAGCTTTCGCTAATTTACTTGGGCCCATATTTTCTCCTGCTACCAGAAAATTTGTTTTTGCTGAAATAGAACTAGAAACTTTTCCCCCATTATCTTCTATCAGCTTCTTTAAATCTGTTCTAGAAACCTTAGAAAAAACACCGGAGATCACAAAAGTATTTCCCAGAAGAATATCGGTTTGATTTGCCAATTTTTCTGCAGATATTTCCAACTGCAAGCCATAATCCATCAGCCTTTTTATAGTATTTTTATTTTCTTCTGAAGCAAAAAACTCAGTGACACTTTGGGCAATTCGTTCCCCAATTTCATCCACATTTACAAGATCTTCGGCTGAAGCTTGCATCAAATTAACGATACTCTTATAGTGTTTAGCCAGTTTTTTTGCTACCGTTTCTCCCACATAACGAATCCCTAATGCAAACAATACGCGCTCAAATGGAATTTCTTTGGAAGCTTGGACCCCATTTATCAAATTATCTGCAGATTTTTCTGCCATTCGCTCCAATGGCAATACATCTTCCTTTTTCAGGGTATATAGGTCGGCGTAATTGTGAATCAATCCGGCTTTTACCAGCAAAGCGACTGTTTCTCCGCCAAGGCCTTCAATATCCATGGCTTTTCGGGAAATATAATGCTGAATTCTCCCTACAATCTGAGGTAAGCAACCATTATAATTCGGGCAATAATGCTGCGCCTCGCCCTCTGCCCTAACTAAGTCTGTTCCACACTCCGGACATTGTTTGATATATTGGGTTTCTTCAGAATTAGGATCACGCTGAGTGAAATCTACCCCGATTATTTTAGGGATGATCTCTCCCCCTTTTTCAACAAAAACTGTATCGCCTTCGCGAATATCCAGTTTCTGAATCTGATCGGCATTGTGTAATGAAGCTCTTTTTACAATAGTTCCTGCCAACTGCACAGGATCTAAATTTGCAACCGGAGTAATTGCTCCGGTTCGCCCTACCTGATACGTGATCTCTCGTAATTTCGTTGATTCCCGTTCTGCTTTGAACTTATAAGCAATCGCCCAACGTGGCGATTTTGCGGTGCTTCCCAATTCCTCTTGCTGATACAGGTTATTCACCTTTATAACAACTCCATCTGTTTCGTACGGCAAATCATGCCTGTGGACATCCCAATACTGTATGAACTTAAGAACTTCGTCTATATTCTTTACTAGCTTAGCTTCACTTGGCACTTTGAACCCCCAGTCTCTGGTTTTTTGCAAGCTTTCAAACTGAGTTTTTATGGAAAGATCTTTCCCAACTAAACCGTAAGGCAAGCATTCTAAAGGTCTTTTGGCAACCTCTGCACTATCTTGCATTTTTAAACTTCCAGAAGCAGTATTTCTTGGGTTGGAGAAAGGTTCTTCCCCAATTTCTACGCGTTCTGCATTCATTTTTACAAAACCTTCAAAAGGTAAAACGATCTCCCCACGAATCGCAAATTTATCTGGGTAATCCCCTTTCAATGTGAGTGGGACACTTCGTATTGTTCTAATATTATTGGTTACATCATCCCCTTGAAAACCATCTCCACGAGTAATAGCACGTGCTAACTTCCCATTTTCATAGGTTAAGCTTATAGAAGCCCCATCGTATTTTAGCTCGCAAACATATTCCAAATCTCCATCCACCATTTTTTTTACTCTGGCCTCCCATTCTTCCAACTCTTCTTTAGAATATGAATTAGAAAGAGATTGCATAGGAAAATCATGAACAACGGTATCAAAACTCTTAGTGATGGCGCCACCAACACGTTGTGTAGGCGAAGAAGGATCAAAGAATTCAGGATGTTTTTCTTCCAAACCCTGTAATTCCTTCAATTTCATATCGAAGTCGAAGTCGCTAATTTCAGGAGAATCCAACACATAATACTTATAATTATGCTGCTCTAATTCGTCCCTAAGTTGTTTGATCTTTTCTTCTGTAGTCATGTATAAAAATTATGCTGAATAATTATTGGGTAAGGCATCTAAAAACTTCAATTTTTCTCCTGTGTATTGAAAGTTATACTCCTTTTCGATATGTGAAAACTGTATTTTAAATGCTGAATTATAGGCGGTATCTCCCGTGGGGAACCAAGTTTTAAGATTGCTATTGATGGTTATTAGCAAACCCTCATCGTCTCCAATAGCACAGAATTTTTCAAAATTTCCATCGAATATTTCTAAGTTCGCATTGTTATTTAAAATCTGATATTTTTCCTGAATATCATCCGTTGCCAAACCAATCTCACTAATTCCTAAAATACTTTTTTCTGAAAAGTCTTTTGATGATTCCCCGTTAAAATTTCTTCGAGAAATAAATTCCATAATATTCTTATCTGCATCATAAAAATAAAGAGATTTCGCATTCCAACCTTTAAAATCTATGATCTCAAAATTTTCATATTTTAAAACATTTACTCGATTCTTCAACCACATTAAAGCTTGCTCTTCCTTTTTATCCGGAATATGAAAAGCTATATGGTAAGGCGTAAAATTGTTGTCTTCTTGAAAATTTAGAACAGAATAACCAAGTTGTATTTCGAATAAATTTGCTGAAACATTAAATATTTCAAGACCAAGAACATCCTTGTAAAACTGTTGTTGTTTTACAGTATTCTTACAACCTATTTCCAGTCTTGTAATTTTCATAATTCAATTCCTTACAGTTCTGACAAATTTCCAGAATCAATCTGTACAATAATCTTTATAATATGTCATCCCGACCTTCGGAGGGATTTCTTTGCTTAGTATTATTTTACTCTATTGAGATTCTTCAGTCCACTATATTACCTCCAGAATGACAAATCTCATTTTTAAAACTAAAATTTCCTATAATAAGTTTTCCTTCTCCACAGAACTCCTTTTATCATATCTACTTGGAATATTAAAATCACGTCTGGTTTTTATTCATCCATTTTGGTACCGGCATTGGCTCAAAGTGTTTCATCTTCTTTATTAATTCTTCAATGTTATCCGCCACTAAAACCAGATTCATATTAGATTCTTTCAACAAACCTTTAGCGACCATTTTATCTAACATCGCCAAAAGATCATCATAATAATTATTGCTATTTAAGATCCCAATTGGATGCTTATGCAAACCTAATTGTCCCCACGTTAGGATCTCGAAAAGCTCTTCCAGAGTTCCAAATCCGCCCGGCAAAGCAATAAAACCCTCACTGAGATCATGCATTTTCAACTTTCGCTCGTGCATATTATCTGTGGTAATTAGTTCTGTTAAACCGGTATGAACCACTTCTTTGGTCTTTAAAAAATCCGGAATTACGCCGGTTGCTGAACCCTTATTATCCAAAACTCCTTGCGCAACCTGTCCCATTAAGCCCAGTTTACTGCCGCCATAAACCAATTTTATATTGTTTACAGCCAAATATTTCCCGACTTGATATGCTTCCTTGAAAATCTCAGAATCTACACCATCGCTGCTGGCGCAAAACACTGCTATACTCTTTAAGTTATTCCTGTAATTATTATGAGTTTTCAAACGGGGCTAGATTTTAAATTATATGTTAGCGTTTAATTCCTTTTATCATCCTGAAATTACCAAAAAGATCCCTTTTAAGCGTGGTACTAAAACCGGCATTTTTTATCAATTGTTCTGTTTCTTCAGCAAGATATTGATTGATTTCAAAATATAAGCGTCCACCTGTACCTAAACTTTCATTTGCCAGCTTTGTAATAGCTTCATAAAAAATAAGGGGATCGTTATCTCGCACATAAAGTGCTCCGTCCGGTTCATTTTCAAGAACATTCCTATTCATTTCCTTTTTTTCCAAATCCCTTACATACGGCGGATTGGATACAATGATATCAAAAAAATTAAAAGCTTGCTTAAGATTAAGAATATCTTGATTTTCAAATTTCACTTCTACTTCGTTCGCTTCGGCATTATTGGAAGCCACTTTTAAAGCTTCTTCTGAAATATCTAAAGCCGTAAGCTTGGCCTCCGGTAGATTCTTAGCTAAACTAATTGCAATACATCCGGTTCCTGTACCAATATCTACAATTTTGGGAGCTGAAATTTTATTTTTTGAAAGATCTAAAAGAATCCAAGAAACCAATTCTTCTGTTTCGGGTCTTGGTATTAATACGTTTGTATTCACTTGGAATTTTAATCCGAAGAACTCAGTTTCCCCTAGTATATACTGTATTGGCTCGTGCTGCTGCAACCTCAGCGAAATTTCATCAAACAGATTTATATTTCCAGAAGAAATCTCTTTTTTCGGATCCAGCGCCAACTCCAATCGCGTCACCTTTAAATAATGTGCTATTAAAATATTGAAAAACGAGTTGATCTCCTCTACAGGATATTCGTTTTTCAAAGCAAGCCCAAATTGTTTTTTATATTCTGAAAGTAACAATAATCTAAATTGTTTTCTGAATTAAGAACTAAGCTGTCTTCATCGATCTAATCTAGATCTTTGATCATCCACATAGTACAGTTATAATGCCCGGTATCTCCCATTGGCTTTTCAAGATTTCTAAATCCTGTACGATTGTAAAGGCTTCTGGCATTTTCCATATACGGCAATGTCTCCAAGTAACATTGCTCATAACCTACAGATTTCGCATAAAGCAAGCAAGTTTGCATCATCGCAGCTCCAATCCCCCTGCCTCGAGCAACAGGTAGAAAATACATTTTTTGAAGCTCACAAATTGTCTCATCAGCATTTAATAATGGACCAATTCCTGAACCTCCAATAATTTCACCATTCTCTTCGACCACAAAATATTGCATTTTGTTAGTATCGTAGTTAGCAAACATATCGTCCAAGGATTTATCCTCATAAGCAGTACCAACTTTAGGCACTCCCATTTCTATTAAAACTTCTCTTATCACCTTCGCAACACTCTGGTTGTCTTTTGGTTGAATCTCACGTATTTTAAAACTGCACATTCTTCTAATTAATCCTATTTTTGTGATGTGAAGATACACGAAAAATATATAAAAAGGTGCATTCAATTAGCCAAAAATGGACTAGGAACCACCTATCCAAATCCGATGGTTGGAAGTGTTATCGTTCACGAAAATAAGATCATTGGTGAAGGCTGGCATCGCAAAGCTGGAGAGCCTCACGCAGAGGTTAATGCTATAAATTCTGTTAAGGATAAATCACTTTTAAAAAAGGCGACGATTTATGTGAGCTTAGAACCTTGTTCCCATTACGGAAAAACTCCTCCTTGTAGCGATTTAATTATCGCAAGTGGCATTAAAAAAATCGTGATTGGCAGCATAGATCCGTTTCCAGCAGTTTCCGGAAAAGGAATTAAAAAGCTGATGGATGCAGGCTGCCAGGTTACTTTAGGAATTCTGGACACAGAATGCAACACTCTGAATAAGCGATTTTTCACCTTTCATAAACATCAAAGGCCTTATATTATATTAAAATGGGCACAAAGTGTAGATGGTTTTATTGCACCTATTTCTTCTGAAGAAAATCATACTCGGAAACCAGTGTGGATCACCAATAAATATTCCCAACAATTAGTGCATAAATGGCGGAGCGAAGAAGCCGCGATTTTAGTGGGCACAAATACAGCGGTATTGGACAATCCTAAGCTGAATACTCGTCTTTGGGAAGGCACAAATCCCGTAAGAATATTAATAGATCAGCATTTGAGGTTAACCGAGGATTCTGCGCTTTTAGACAAGAGCATCAAAACCATTGTAATTTGTGGTGAAGAGTCCCAGAATTCAAATTCTAAAACTTCCTCGGAATATTTAGTTTTTGAACATATAGATTTCAAAAAGGAGGTCACCTCTCAAATTTGTCAAGTCCTTTATAAACACTCCATTCAGTCTGTAATTATTGAAGGAGGGTCCAGAACACTTCAATCCTTTATAGATTCCGGTCTTTGGGATGAGGCACGAGTGTTTACGGGAGAAGTTCAATTTGGAAAGGGAATAAAAGCCCCCGTTTTTGATGCTGAAATAAAATTGAAGCAAGAATTTACTGGAGATACTTTAAGAATTTATTCCAATGATTAAAACCATAATATTCGATTTTGGCGATGTATTTATCAATCTTGATAAACCCGCAACCATTAGAGAGCTTAAAAAATTAAACATTGAAGTGTTTCCGGAAGACATCCTGCATATTAATAAGGATTATGAAATGGGGCTAGTTTCTACGGAATCATTTATTACTTCCTATATAGATACTTATTCGTCTCTTACTCCCGAAAGTATGACTACGGCATGGAATTCTATATTAATGGATTTTCCTAAATACCGATTTCAGTTTATCAAAAAGCTTTCAGAAGACAAGAATTATAAATTCATTCTTTTAAGCAACACCAATGAGATTCATATAGATTGGATTAAGGAAAAAGTTCCATTTTTCGAAGAATTCAAATCTTGTTTCGATGCATTTTATTTATCACATGAAATAAATTTAAGAAAGCCGAATTTAGATATTTTTGAATATGTGCTGAATAAGGATCAACTAAAAGCTGAAGAATGCTTATTTATTGATGATACCATAGAAAATACCAAAGCTGCCGAAAAATTAGGGATTCATACATGGAATCTTGAACCGACACGAGAGGATGTAATTGATCTATTCACCACCAACAAAGCATTATTTTGATATACCTACTACTTAGCATTCTTTCGTCCAGTATCATTTTTGTGGTTTTTAAATTGTTCAAACGATTTGAGATCAACACCCTTCAGGCGATCATTGTTAATTATTTTATTGCGTGTGCGGTAGGTTATTTTGGATTTGTAGAAGATGCTAATATCAGCGAAATTCCTTCTAAACCTTGGTTTTATGGCACGCTAATTCTTGGATTACTTTTTATTATTGTGTTCAACCTTGCCGCAATCACCACACAGCGTAGCGGACTTTCGGTAGTTTCAGTAGCTACAAAAATGTCTGTAGCAATTCCTGTATTATTTGGAATTCTTTATTTTAATGAAAGCGCGGGAATTTTAAAAATAGTAGGAGTTGTTCTGGCATTAATCGCAGTTTACTTAAGTTCTATAAAAGCCAATACGGGGATTGCGATCAAGAAAAAAAACCTCATTTATCCAATCTTGGTGTTTTTAGGGAGTGGACTTATAGATACACTTATTAAATTTATAGAATCCGGATATGTAAATAAAACCGATGTTGCCCTTTTCTCTTCAACCATATTTTCTGTGGCTGGAACTATTGGAGTTTTAGTCTTAACTTTTCAAGGAATTACGGGTAATTTGAAAATTACAGGAAGGAATATTATTGGAGGAATCGTTCTTGGAATCCCAAATTTCTTCTCCATCCACTTCCTTGTGATGGCCCTTAGAAATAACGGATTTGACAGTTCCACCATTTTCACAATTAACAACGTCGCGATAGTTTTAGTCTCTACGGTACTGGGAATTATATTATTTAAAGAAAAATTAATAACCAAGAATTGGATTGGGATCGTGCTAGCGATTATTAGTATCCTTTTGGTTGCAAATAGCGGAATTTAACTATTGTGAAGGACACTTATAAAAGTATAACCAAAGCTTCGGAAGAAGTTATTTTTAAAGACCGGAATTCAAAATTCTACGGGTATGCTTTCCCTATTAAATCTGAAGATGAGGTGAAGGAAATCATAGATGATCTTAAAAAGAAACATCATCAAGCTAGACATTGGTGCTATGCTTGGCAGTTAGGAAAAGAAGAGCAAGAGCATCAGTTTAGAGCCAACGACGATGGAGAACCATCCAATTCTGCCGGAATGCCAATTTATGGGCAAATTCAGTCTTTTGAAGTCACCAATATTTTAATTGTAGTAGTTCGTTATTTTGGTGGAGTAAAGCTTGGCGTTGGCGGATTGATTAATGCGTACAGAAGTGCGGCACAAATGGCTCTTGAAAACAGCAATATCCTAAAACGCACCATTGACGATCGCTATGTAATACAATTCGATTATCCCGAAATGAATGTAGTAATGCGAATTATAAAAGAGCATAATCTTAATGTGATAGATCAGCAATTAGCATTGGACTGCAAAATTTTTATTTCAGTAAGAAAAAAAAGAATCTGAAACTATTTTCGAAAAATTTTCAGGTGTTTATAAAGTTGAAATTAAAAAAATAGAGAATTAGCCCTTCAACTTATTTAAAACATATTCCGGGCATCTTATTGGTTTTCTAGAATGGGTATCCATGAACACTAATACTGTATTTGCTGTTGTTAGCAACTCTTCATCTTGATTATAGATTTCATAATCGAATTCAATTTTAACACTTGGAATCTTCTTTAATTTTGTAACGATTTTAAGTTGATCGTCGAACATTGCAGATTTCAGAAATTTAAAATGAAGCTCATAAACAGGCAACATCACCCCTTCTTTTTCCATAGATCTATAAGAAACACCTAAGGTATCAAGCCAGTCTAGACGGGCTATTTCTAAATAATCGGCATAGTTTCCATGATGCACTACACCCATCTGATCTGTTTCTGCATATCTGACTTTAACATAAGTATTATGACTTTTCATAGGATTTTTTCAGGATAAGTTAGGTAGGTTTTGTACTTTCATCGAACGAAGCAAGTATGCATAAAATTTTATTGAAATTCAACACTAAAAGCATTTTTTTTATTAGATATTTTGTTCACATATTTGTTCTGCGAGAAGTTAAAACCAAATTTGAGCTTTTCAAATTTTTAACGATCTACTAACCATTTTATAACCAAGTAACAAGCATGTCAAAAACTGCGCAATCAGTTTGGAATAGCTGTCTAGCTTTTATCAAAGATAACATCACACCCCAAGCTTATAAAACTTGGTTTGAACCTATACAAGCAGTAAAACTTACAGATTGTGCTCTAAGTATACAGGTACCCTCAAAATTCTTTTATGAATGGTTGGAGGAACACTATGTAAAACTTTTGAAAGTTTCACTTACTAAAGAGTTAGGCGAAAAAGCAAAATTGGTGTATGTTATTAAAATGGAGAACACCTACGGAAACAAACTTCCATTTACTGAAAAAATACCTAGCACACAACGAACTCAAATGCGTTCCCAAGAAGTAGACGTGCCTATTAAGAATAAAAATCCAGAGCTTAGAAACCCTTTTATTATACCTGGAATTAGAAATGTTAAGATAGAATCTCAGCTTAATCCAAACTATAGTTTCGAAAATTTTCTTGAAGGTGATTCTAACAGGCTAGCGCGCTCGGCAGGTTTAGCAGTATCCAATAAACCGGGAGGAACTTCTTTCAACCCTTTATTGATTTTTGGAGGCGTAGGACTTGGAAAAACACATTTATCCCATGCTATTGGGGTAGATATTAAAGATAAATATCCAGAAAAAACGGTTTTATATATTTCCGCAGAAAAATTCACGCAACAATATATAGAGTCTGTTAAAAAAAATAATAGAAATGATTTCATTCATTTCTATCAGATTATAGATGTGCTGATAGTAGATGATATTCAATTATTATCCGGTAAAGCAGGAACTCAAGATGTGTTCTTTCATATTTTTAACCATCTTCATCAAAACGGGAAACAGGTTATTTTAACCAGTGATAAGGCACCTGTAGATATGCAAGATATCGAGCAACGCTTATTATCTCGTTTTAAATGGGGACTTTCAGCAGAATTACAACACCCGGATTTTGAAACCCGCGTTTCCATAATTAAAAATAAATTATATCGTGACGGTGTAGAAATGCCGGAAGATATTATTGAATTTTTAGCGAATAATATTAAAACGAACATACGAGAATTAGAAGGCGCAATCATATCGCTTATCGCTCATTCTTCCTTTAACAAAAAAGACATCACGCTAGAATTAGCTACAAAAATTGTAGATAATTATGTGAAGAACACCAAGCGTGAAGTATCTATAGATTATATCCAAAAGATCGTAAGTGATTATTTCCAAATGGATGTAGAAACACTTCAATCTAAAACCAGAAAAAGACATATTGTACAGGCTAGACAACTTGCTATGTTCTTTGCTAAGAAATTAACTAAGGCATCACTCGCGAGTATTGGTAGCCAAATTGGCAAGAGAGATCACGCCACAGTGCTTCATGCTTGCAAAACAGTAGATAATTTAGCCGCTACAGATAAGCAATTCAAGAAATTCGTAGAAGACCTTAATAAAAAACTGACTCTATAATTTACAGTTTATGAAAACCAACGTTTTAATGGTGTGTCTCGGAAACATCTGTAGATCGCCACTAGCCGAAGGAATTCTAAAGTCCAAAACAGATCCTCAAAAAGTATATGTAGATTCTGCCGGCACTGGGGATTATCATGTTGGAGACCAGCCTGATCCTCGATCGATCGCCATCGCAAAAAAACATAGTTTAGATATCACTTTACAAAGAGGAAGACAATTTAGCATTCGAGATTTCGATAATTTTGACCTTATTTATGTCATGGATACTTTTAATTATGCCGATGTGATTGCGCTGGCGAGAAATGAAGAAGATAAAAAGAAGGTGAAACTTATATCGGACGAAATATTTCCCGGTGAAAATGTAGATGTTCCAGATCCTTATCAAGGTTTAGCTGAAGGCTTCAAAAACGTTTACAAAATGCTAGATGAAGCCTGCGAAGTTATCGCCAATAAATTGGAAGCGAAGCAGCAGCCTAAATAACATCCATTTATAATTATGAGCAATTCCATCTTTCGATTCTCTGGAAAATTATATTTAATTCCAACCACCTTAGGCGAGTCTAAAATTTCTGAAGTTCTTCCAGATTCCATATCTACTATTATTGAAAAAATAGATCATTATATTGTGGAGAACGAAAAGACTGCCAGAAGATCTATAAAACAAGTACTTCCCGAAAAACAACAGTCTTTTTTAAAGCTAAACACCCTAAATAAACATACTGATATTTCTATTTTATCGACATTTTTAGAGCCATGCCAAGACGGAATAGATGTTGGGTTGCTTAGTGAAGCGGGATGTCCAGGAGTTGCCGATCCAGGTGCTGAAATTGTAAAACTGGCACATGAAATGGGAATTCAAGTAGTGCCATTGGTAGGACCATCTTCTATTCTTTTGGCTATGATGGGAAGCGGAATGAATGGTCAGAGTTTTACTTTTAATGGGTATTTACCAATAGATAAGAAGGAACGAAAACAAGAGCTAAAAACTTTGGAAAGAATTTCTTCAGAAAAAAATCAGGCACAGCTTTTTATAGAAACTCCATATAGAAATAATCAATTAGTTGAAGATCTAGTACAGGTTTTAAACCCTGCCACGAAACTCTGTATCGCCTGCGATCTAACCTTGGCAACTGAATATATCATTACCAAATCTGTTTTGGAATGGTCGAAAACAAAAGTAGACCTTCATAAAAGGCCTACTATGTTTATAATTCAAAAAGATTTTTAAGAAATAGCTACAATAGCTTTAGCTTTTCTCTCTGGTTGCACGAAAGAAGTGTCATATCCAGAAAACTTCTTCATATAATATCCGATAGTAGTTCCAAAAGCATCACTAAATGCGTTTGCTCCCCAACTTCTAAGGTATTTCTTTACACTCCCCGGCCCTGCAAGATGTGCTGCAGCCAATATTCCAGATTCTGTAATAAGAATTCCATTAATTCGTTTTCCAACGAATCTCTTTATATCTCTTTTTAAAATCCATTTGTTTCTAGATGCATTCGCATAAAATGCTGCTTCTTGCAACTCTGGAGAATCCAAAAATAATTGAGTATCATATACTCCAATTAATTTCAAAGTTCCTTTACCAAATTGGTATTTCCCCATGTAACCATATTGATTGATGGTTTTATAATTACCTCGAGATTCTTTGAAACCCAAAGCTTCCTTAAAGCCAACATAAGATTTCCCAAGTTTAGGAGTAGCCTTAACATCCTCAAGGATTTCTTCTGGCATATCCTCTGTATTGGGAACAGTATATTCTAAAGGTTCAAGTGAAGAGGTGGCATATCCTTCTAAATTTGCAGCTTCCTTTGTAGAAAAGCTAAAAAATATAGCACCAGATAAAATTGGTAGAATTGAAAATTTTGCAACTTTCTTTTTCATAATGTTTTGATTCTGAGAAGCAATTGGTTTTAATATATAATATTTAGTACCCTTCTCAATTTCGCCGTGCAAAGATACATTAATTTTTAATAATTTGATTTACAGCCTGTTAAACAAAACACAAGATTTTGACCACTCTCTTAATTATTTTAACTAACTGATATTTAGAAAGTTAAATGTATTGTAACAACTTTTCATTTATTATATTTTTAATAATTGTCTGAAATAAAAAAATCAAGGGCTCTAAAAGCTCCTTTTCCCCTGCAGGATT
Source organism: Gillisia marina (assembly GCF_000258765.1). Taxonomy (GTDB): domain Bacteria; phylum Bacteroidota; class Bacteroidia; order Flavobacteriales; family Flavobacteriaceae; genus Gillisia; species Gillisia marina. The sequence continues at coordinate 17,819 of NZ_AJLT01000006.1, read as the reverse complement.
TGATAGAATTTCACTGAATAAAAACCATCACCCTATAAATCAAATTGAAAACTTTAATTTTTATTTTTCTTATATGCCTTTCTTGTGTATAGGCCAGTATAGAAATACTTTTTCTAACGACTCTTATTTTTTTATCAGTGCTGGCGCCGATATAAGAAATGCAGTTTATAAGGGAACTGTAAATGAACGAGGTTTTGATGGTGTTTTCCGTTTCGGAGTTAGAAAAGAGGAACTTCAAGTGGAGGCATTTTATGAAATTTTCAATATTATAAATTACAAAGCTTTTGGAGCTAATTTAAGCTATGTTCTTAGGAGGGATAAAAAACTAACTCCATTACTAGGAATAGAATTAGGCATGATACAAAGGCCTAAGCACTTATATCCTTCCTTAGCCGCACTAAGCGAATTAGATTATCACTTCGGACCCTTCTTTATCTATATTAAAGGTGAGATAAAAGTGCGACCAGATATAAATGATAAAATTAAAGGCTCGGTTTACGGAGGCTTGGGTTATAAATTTAAATAATTCTGAAAAATTATCTATTTACTCCTTGTGCATTGATCCATCGCACATACGCCTGTTTATTTCTATTGTGCTGAGCCAAATTTTCAGCAAATTTATGATATCCAAAATTCTCCACATCGGCAACGAAATAGAAATACTTATGCTTCCCATAATTTAAAACCGCATCTATAGAAGAAATATCGGGCATGGCAATTGGACCCGGAGGAAGGGAGATATTCATATACGTATTGTAAGGAGATTCCAATTTAAGGTCTTTGTAAAGCACCCTTTTTATAACCGTATCGAAATTCCCGGATTTCTCTTTTATAGCATAGATCACTGTGGGATCTGCTTCCAACTTCCAACCACTATTAAACCTATTCATGTACACACCAGCAACCTTAGGTCGCTCATCTACCTTCGCGGTTTCTTTCTGAACTATGGAAGCCACCACGGTTACCTGATTTGGTGTTAATCCAATTTCTTTAGCTTTATCTAATCTGTTCTGGTTCCAGAATCTTTTATATTCTGTTAGCATCCGTTCTCTAAAACCTTCTGCAGAAGTATTCCAAAAGAATTCATACTTATTCGGGATATATAAGCCTAGTGCTTCTTCCTTATTTAAATTATTAGCATTTAAAAAAGCTTCATCTTTCATCGTATTTAATAACGAAACGCTATCTGCTTCAATTTGAACTGCAATTCTCCCTGCAAGATCTTCCAATCGTTCTTGGTTATTGAACACCACTGAGACCGGAGTATTCTGACTGCGAAGCACATTCACCAGATCATTATTATTCATGCCCTTTTTCAGAATATATTTTCCAGCTTTCACATTTGCCGCATAACCTTTTTTCTGGGCGACAACATCAAACGAAGAAAGATCATCCAGTAGTGGGCGTAAACTATCTATCGCAGTTTGATACGTTGCTCCCGTTGGAATATAAACTGTTTTAGTACTACTTTCGAATTTCGTGTTCGGTGAGAAAATTGAATTATAAACGGAATAACTATAGATCCCTAATGCTACAAGCCCAAGAAGGGCGATAATCCAAAGAATTTTTTTAATATACATTATTTATTAATTGGTAAAGAATTTCGTCCTTAAATTTTCCGCTTACTAAAATCCAGTCTTTTTTAGTCCCCACGGGTTTAAAATTACATTTTTCAAATAATTTGATACTGGCTAAATTATCTGCGGTAACATTTGCATATAATTGATGCAAACCTAAATGAGTAAAACAATAATTGCTGATTAGCTTTAGAACTTCTGCGCCATAGCCTTTTCCACGATTTTCATCATTTACAATCAGGATCCCTAACGCAGCTCTGCGATCTTTAGGTTCTAGATCGAATACATCTATTAAACCAATTGGTGTATCATCTTGCCTACAGATCATTAACCGCAGCTGTTTTACATCAAAAATATCACGATGGGAATTTTGCAGGAATTTCTTGATTAAAAAGCGAGAATATGGCACTCTGGTAGCACTTATTTCCCAAAAATCTTCCGCGTTTTCCACCTCCAGAACAAAATCCAGATCTTCGGGCTCCAATGCCCTTAAATACACTTTATCTCCTTTTAAAGTTAACATTCAAACTTTCCTTTAAAAACTCTAGCAGTTGGCCCTGTAAGCCAGATATTATGATACGCTCCATTATTATTTTCAAAAGACACCTTAAGCTTTCCTCCAGGCGTTTCCAAATTTATGGTATTCGCATCGGTTTTTCCTATCGCATTAACAGCAATGGCTACTGCGGTAACTCCAGTTCCACAAGAATAAGTTTCATCTTCTACTCCTCTCTCATAAGTTCTCACTAAAAAGGTAGTATCATCTTTTTGCTGAACAAAATTCACATTAGTTCCGCCACTGGATTTATATTTTTCTGAATATCTAATGGATGCCCCTTCTCTTTTTACATTGATATCACCAACTTGTTCTGAAAACAAAATATGATGAGGAGATCCGGTGTCCAGAAACAACTCATCTTCATTTATTCCTTTCGCCATTACATCTTGCATTTTTAAACTCACAATATCTCCATCTATTGTTGCCTCATGAAGACCATCTATCGCATTAAAAGTTGCTTTATCATTAATGATCCCAAGAAGTTTTGCAAATGCCACCAAGCATCTTCCACCATTACCGCACATACTACTCTGGTTGCCATCGGAATTATAATAGACCATCTTAAAGTCTTCTGAAGCTTCTTCAGAATTTTCCAAAAGGATCAAGCCATCGGCTCCAATTCCAAATCTTCGATGACAAAGATTATGGACTAGATTGGTATTATTTTTGGAGAATACATCATTGCGATTATCAATCATTATAAAATCATTTCCTGTGCCGTGGAATTTATAAAAAGGGATATTCATGTATGCTAATTTGGATAAAACAAATATACAACAATCGCATAAAAACAATCGTTGTATAGATGGGCTTTTAAAGCGATTTTATAGTAAGCATTAGAATGATTAGTTATTTTATCGAAATAAAAATTATAATAAAAAATGAAACAGTTTATTAAATTACTTGGTGTTTCCGTATTAGGTGGTGTTTTAACATTAGGCTCTTACAAACTAATTATTGAGGAAAATGATGTCTTTTTGGATCATTCCCCTATAGAACAAGAATCTTCTTCGTTTATTCCCGTAGCTAATTCTAATAATATCTACGGAACAAATGCCGACTTTACCGAGGCTGCCGAAAAGACAGTTCACTCTGTTGTCCATGTAAAAAATGTCGCGATTTTTAATAAATCTAATAGTATTTGGGATTATTACTCTAGAGGAGGTAATACCGGAAAAGCTTTACAAGGCTCTGGTTCAGGAGTAATTATTTCGCCAGATGGATACATCATTACCAATAATCACGTAATTAAAGGTGCCGGAGAAGTTGAAGTAACTTTAAATAATAATCAAACATATTTGGCTGAAGTAATTGGAGTTGATACAAAGGCAGATATAGCATTAATAAAGATTGATGCCACAGATCTTGAATATATTCCGTTTGGAAATTCGAACGATATTAAACTTGGAGAATGGGTGTTAGCCGTTGGTAACCCTTTTAATTTAACCTCTACAGTTACCGCAGGAATTGTAAGTGCAAAAGCTAGAGATTTGAATGCCTATGATGGTTCCCCACAATCCTTTATTCAAACCGATGCTGCTATAAATCCCGGAAATAGCGGGGGCGCTTTGGTGGATATAGACGGAAAACTTGTTGGAATTAATACCGCAATTACTTCTCAAACCGGTAGTTATATTGGTTATGGTTTTGCTGTTCCATCCAATAACGCCAGAAAGATCGTAGAGGACATTATGGAATATGGGAATGTACAGCAAGGAATACTGGGAATAAAAGGTCAAAATGTAAATCAAATAATTTCTAAACAGTTTGATCTCCCAACTTCCCAAGGAGTTATAGTTGCCGATGTTGATAGCGGAAGTGGCGCAGCGCTAGCCGGCATAAAGCAAGGAGATGTTATAAGACGAATAGACAATATTGAAATTAGAAAAATGTCTGACCTAACCGGATATTTAGGCTCTAAAAGACCTAAAGATGTGGTAAATGTGAAAGTTATTAGAGATGGTAAAGAACGAGAAGTTGCAGTAAAATTAGTTAAATATGAAACGTTTGCCATTCAACAAATTGGTTTAGAGGTTGCTAATGCTTCTAAAGCCGAACTTAGAGAATATAATACTTCAAATGGTGTGAAAATTTCTCGAGCCTTAAAAGGAGACAAACAATCTCAGGCACTTATTGGAATTATCATTACCAAAATAAACAATCAAAAAGTAAATGATATTGAAGATGTAAAACGGGTTCTAAATTCTAAAAACTCCTCGGAGCCTATTAGTGTTACTTTTGTGAATAAAGAGGGAAAGGAACAAACCTATATTTGGAGGTAGATACCAATACATAAAAAGTATGACCTACTGTAATTTTAGCAGTAGGTTATTTTTTTTACAAATATTTCACGAAAACGTTTGAAATCTATACTTTTGCAGCGTCTAAAAACACACAACATAACTCAACAAAAAATGGGATTTAACGAAGTTTACGAAAAAGAACTTGCTTTTCAAGCAGACCGCAGGCGTGCCTCTGTGGAGTTTATTAAAATAATAAGCGATCTATGGTACGATAAGTCTATAGAATTGGTGTTATTCAGAAATCAACTAATCAATAGAAATGTAAGTGACATTCTAAACCTACATGAATATGCAGGGGCTTTTGTTGAAAAGCCAATCTCCATTTTCGATTCTGTAGAAATTGCTCAGGCTATAAAAGATCTAGATCTTCCGCCTGCAAAATTAGATATTGGAAAGTTAACCTACGAATATCACTTAGAAGATGTAGATTATAACAATGCAAAAGCGTTTATCTCCTCTAAATTAAAAGACGCAAAAGATTATCAAGATATCACACCAAAAGACGTTGTTCTTTATGGTTTCGGAAGAATTGGTAGATTGGTTGCAAGGGAATTAATGACTAGAACTGGAGTTGGAAATCAAATGAGACTTCGAGCAATTGTAACTCGAGGTAAAGTTGATGCAACTGTTTTAGAAAAAAGAGCTTCTCTTTTAAGAAGCGATTCTGTTCACGGAGATTTTTCAGGAACTGTAAATATAGATGTGGAGAATTCTTCTTTAATAATAAATGGAACTACGGTTCATATTATTTCAGCAAATAATCCAGAAGACATCGACTATACTGAGTACGGAATTAATGATGCTCTTATTATAGACAATACTGGTGCTTTTAGAGACAAAGAAGCATTATCTAGACATTTAAGTTCTAAAGGAGCTAGTAAGGTATTACTTACTGCACCCGGAAAAGGAATTCCAAATATAGTTCATGGTGTTAATCATACAGAACATAACCCAGACGAAATTTCTATTTTTTCTGCGGCTTCTTGTACCACCAATGCAATTACCCCAGTTTTAAAGGCTATTCAAGATTCTCTTGGAGTTGTGCATGGACATTTAGAAACAATTCATGCATACACCAACGATCAAAACTTGGTAGATAATATGCACAGTAAATATAGAAGAGGCCGTGCTGCAGCTTTAAATATGGTAATTACTGAAACTGGCGCAGGACAAGCGGTGACGAAAGCATTACCAATTTTTGATGGTAAATTAACTTCCAATGCAATTAGAGTTCCTGTACCAAACGGATCTTTGGCTATTCTTAATCTAGAAGTGGAAGCTGCAACTTCTGTTGAAGGTGTAAATAATATCTTAAAGAAATATGCTTTAGAGGGAGATTTAGTAGAGCAAATAAAATACTCTATCGATAATGAGTTGGTATCTTCAGATATTGTTGGTTCGTCAGCTCCTGCAATTTACGACAGTAATGCAACCATTGCCACTGCCGATGGGAAGAATATCGTACTTTATATCTGGTATGATAACGAATATGGGTACAGCCACCAAGTAATTAGATTAGCAAAGTACATTTCTAAAGTAAGACGTTTTACATATTACTAGTAGAAATAAAAACTGATCAATTCATATAGAAAAAGGCTCGGAAAATTTTCCCGAGCCTTTTTTATTTAGACTCCTTAGTTGTTTCTTTAAATCAGTTAAATCCAACTCTTAAAATGCTTGGCTTTTAAGGGCTAATTATTTTAAGTAATTTGCATATTCAATAGCAAACCAATGACTTCAGAAAAAAAGAAAAAAAGGAAGGCATATAAAAAGAAGCGATATACCGCTCCATTAGTAATTTTGGTTTTATTAATTGCTGCAAGAATTTATCTGCCATATTGGTTAAAAGACCATGTAAATGAAGTTTTAGCAGAAATTCCCGGATATTATGGGCAGGTAGAAGATATAGATGTTTCGCTTTATCGAGGAGCTTATGAGATAAAGGGAATGTATTTAAATAAAGTAAATGCAGATACCCAAGTTCCATTTCTTAATTTCCCATCTAATGATATTTCTATTGAATGGAAATCACTCCTCAAAGGAAAGATTGTAAGTGAAATTATTATGTATAGACCAGAGGTTATCTATATTTTTGAAGATCAAGATGAAGAAATTCCTGAAGAAGAAGGTGGCTCTGCAGATATAGATGATTGGACAAAAGTACTAACAGATCTTGTCCCGATAGACATTAACCATTTTGAAGCTCACAACGCCAAAGTGGCATTCGTAGAACTTCAAAAGGATCCCAATATAGATCTCCACATAAATAATATAGAGTTGGTTGCCGATAATTTAAGGAATGTAGTTGGAGCCGATAGAACACTCCCCTCTTCTATTACTGCGACTGGAGTTACCGTTGGACAAGGAAGTATGAAACTGGACGGGAAAGTAAATCTTGTAAAAGAAATTCCGGACATGGATTTAAGCCTTTCTATTGAAGATGGAGATGTTACAGCGCTAAATAATTTTACGAGACCTTATGCGGGAATAGACTTTGAAAGTGGAACTTTTGGGCTGTATAGTGAAGTTGCAATTGCCGATGGTTATATGAAAGGTTATCTAAAACCCTTACTTACAGATACAAAACTAATAGGCAAGGAAGATGGGTTTTTAGGGGTGTTATGGGAAGGCTTTGTTGGCTTTTTCAAGTTTCTTTTAAAAAATCAAAGTACAGATACTCTAGCAACAAAAGTTCCATTAGAAGGCGACTTAAATAACGTAGAAGCTGGAGTATGGCCAACAGTATTTAATATATTTGAAAATGCCTGGATCAATGCATTTTCCGGAGAAGTAGACGACGATATTGAATTTAAAGATGCTTTTAAAGAAAAGGAATTATCCAAAGAAGAGAAAAAAGAATTAAGACAGGAGAAAAGAGCTGAACGAATAGAAGAACGAAAAAATGATGACAATTAAATAGCCGGCTTAAAAGAAAAATTCCAATTTAAAATATAGCGATTCTTTAAATGAAAACCATTAAAATCGCATTAATTGAAAATTTTAGCAATAACTATTTTTTAGGTACGTTGTTAGGAATACCAAACCAAAAAACATTACAATGAATAAATTATTATTACTAGGGTTATCAATCCTCTTTTTTACATTTTCGGCGACTGCTCAAGAAATAAAAGAAAGCGAAAATCCTGTCGAAGATGAATTTAACAGTATTATTGAAAATTCGAATGACTATCAGGGCTACAAAGTAGTAGACTACAGCGATCTAATTAAGCTGAAACAGAATACGGCAAGTTTTATTTCAAATTTAAACAATGAAATAGTCACTCAAAAAAACACCATAGATCAGCAGCAAAAAGAGATTACACAATTAAAAAAAAGATCTTGAAAGTACACAGAATAATTTAAAAGAAGTAACCGCAGAAAAAGATGCTATCACCTTTTTAGGTATGCCTTTTAGTAAAGGAACATATATGGCACTTATGTGGGGAATTGTAGCTGTCTTAATTTTATTGTTGCTTTTCTTTATTTTCCAATATAAGAAAGGCCATGTACAAACTTCTGAGGCAAGGCGTAATCTTACAGAAACAGAAAAGGAATTTGAAGCTTTTAAAGCTAAGGCATTGCTAAAAGAGCAAAGACTTGGTAGATTATTGCAAGACGAAAGAAATAAAGCTAGTGATCGGTAAATAAGGTTTCCCCACAAGCTATAGCTTATACATATTTCGCATCTTTGCAGGAGTAAAATAAATTAGAATGCGCATAGATATAATAACAGTTGTACCCGATATTCTTACCAGTCCGTTTGAAGTTTCCATTCTAAAAAGAGCGATTGAAAAAGGGCTTGTAGAGGTACATTTACACAATCTTCGAGATTACGTTACCGATAATTATAAGCAAATAGACGACTATCAATTTGGTGGTGGTGCAGGAATGGTTATGATGATAGAGCCAATAGATAAATGCATTACAGATCTAAGATCTCAACGGGATTATGATGATATTATCTATATGACCCCGGATGGAGAGCGTTTCGATCAAAAAACTGCTAATACAATCTCATTAAAGGAAAATATCATCATTCTTTGCGGGCATTATAAGGGAGTAGATCAACGAGTTCGGGATCATTTTATAACCAAAGAGATCTCTATTGGCGATTATGTATTATCTGGAGGAGAATTAGCTGCCGCAATTGTATGCGATGCTGTTATAAGATTAATTCCAGGGGTATTAGGAAATGAAACTTCAGCACTTACAGATTCTTTTCAGGATGATCTCTTAGCACCACCGGTCTATACGAGACCAGCAAATTATAAAGGTTGGAAAGTTCCGGAGGTTTTAACTTCGGGAAATTTCCCTAAAATTGAATCTTGGAGAGAGGATCAGTCGTACGAAAGAACTAAAAAATTACGTCCCGATCTTTTAGGAGAAGATTAAATTAAGTTTTCTCTTGTTTATAGTTTTAAATTATTTAATTTTGCACTCGTTTCTATATTAACCTCTGGCGAGATCCGTGAATGTTGATTTAGACTATATTAAAAATATTAGATATGGAATCCCTAATTAAATTCGTTCAAGACGAATTCGTTACAAGGAAAGAATTTCCTGAATATTCAGCAGGTGACACTATTACTGTGTACTATGAAATTAAGGAAGGTGCTAAAACTCGTACTCAGTTTTTTAGAGGTGTAGTTATTCAAGTTAAAGGAACTGGTTCTTCAAAAACTTTTACCATCAGAAAGATGAGTGGTACTGTTGGGGTAGAACGTATCTTCCCGGTAAACTTGCCTGCATTACAAAAAATCGAAGTTAATAAGCGTGGTGCTGTAAGAAGAGCTCGTATTTATTACTTTAGAGGTCTTACTGGTAAAAAAGCCCGTATTAAAGAACTTAGAAGAAAATAACAATCTTTCTTCTGAAGAAATTAAAAAGCCCCTTAATTGGGGCTTTTTTTTATATCCTAATTAAAAAACACCTACAAAACTTGACATTTCATGTTTAAAATTCAGCAGTTAATCGAAAAACTGATTTAGACTAAAAAAAATTACGTTTTATACATACTTATTTATCTATATTCGAGCTACTTATTAATAATAACTAAAAATAAACATGAAAAGCACATCACATTTATTAAAAACATTTTTATTGGTATGCTGCACGGCATTTGTATTTACATCTTGTGAAAAAGATGAAGTTACAGAGAATTCTTCAGATGTAGTAAATATTGACCTTCAAGAGCCAGTATTTAAAAATTATATGGTAATTACTAAAAGTACTGAATTAACTAAAAGTGCTGAAGATTTTCTAAAGGCCTCTGGAGGAAATATATTAAGTACTATTCCTGAAATTGGAATTGCAATTGTTCATTCCAATGATTCAGATTTTATGCAAAAAGCAATGAAAGGATCCGAAATTCAATCTGTTGTTCCAGATTACGAAATCCAATGGATTCCATCTACAGAAAATGAGCCTACAAGCATGGATGTTTCAGCAGAAGCTTTAAGCCCAAGTGCGGGTGATTCTGAACCTTCATATATTCGTCTATGGGGTATGGATGCAATAGATGCTCCAGAGGCCTGGAGTGCGGGTTATACTGGTAAAGGAGCAAGTGTGTTTGTTCTTGACTCGGGTATAGACAGGGATAATGTTGAATTTTCTCAAACCCTTAATAAAGATCTTTCAGCTTCATTTGTACCAGGTGAAACTTATTACACAAGACCTGGAAGATTTACTAATCATGGTACCCACGTTGCTGGAACTATAAATGCTAATAAAAATAATTTTGGTGTAATAGGAGTTGCTTACGAAGCAGAACTTGTTGCTGTAAAAGTTTTATCTGAGTTCACCGGTAGTGGTGCCTTTAGCTCTATAAACGCAGGTGTAGTGTATGCAGGTAACAACAATGCCGATGTTGTTAATATGAGCCTTGGTGCTACGTTAAGCAAAAATGGAAAATTAACCGATGCTGATGGTAACCCGTTTAAAATACCGGCTAAATTTATTCAAGAGATTATTAAAGCACAACAGAGAGCAATTGATTATGCTTTTAATAATGGGGTAACAATAATTGCATCTGCAGGAAACGATGGGGTAAATTATGACGGTAATGGAGCTGATACTAAATTGCCTGGAAGCTTAAATAATGTTATTACAATTTCAGCAACTGCTCCAGAAGGATGGCATCCATTCGCTAATCCAGATACAAATTTTGATATTCCTGCAAGTTATACAACTTATGGAAGATCTTTAGTTGATCTTGCAGCCCCTGGTGGTGATGGTGATGTATCCGCTTTGGATATGGTATTTAGTGTTGCTAGTGGTGTGGACGCATTTAACTATTTTGCTGGAACAAGTATGGCTGCACCACATGCATCTGGCGTAGCTGCTTTGATCATTGCTAAAAATGGTGGACAAATGAGTCCTCATGATGTTGCAAAACAAATGATAAATACTGCAGATAAAGTAGGTGGAAACGGACAAAGCCTTTTCTTTGGTAAAGGAAGAGTAAATGCATTTAGAGCAGTTACAGATTAATTTATATTTAAAAGAAAATAAAAAGCCCCTTAGTCGGGGCTTTTTTATTGCTCGAAATTTCCAAAAAAATTTAAAAAACACACGAATATAATTAACAAAAGTTAATAACCCATGATTATAACCTGTTGAAAACTAATTAGTTAAATTACTTGATAATTTATGGTTTCTGTCGTAAATTTAAAAGTACTTTTAAAAAATATGGAAGAATGACAAAAGGATTTCTCCATTTCAAGAAGTACTGTAAAGTAATTTCTTTACATAGGTTCTTATCTTCTATATAACGCATATTTTGCTAAGCAAAAGTAGTTTGAAAGATTTGAACATCTTTGATATAATTTAAGCGCGTTTGTGAGTAAATTGTATCATGTGGAGTAACGCACGAAGTAAGTGTGGTAATTGACTTATGAACGATCTTAGATGATCCAGCGGTAAAGCGTTACTTCGTCAGGAGCCATTTCAATATACAAGGTATGTTGAAATGGCTTTTTTAATGCTAAAATTTATATAAAACCCTGGGATTACGAGTTTAGCCTCTATGATAAAATAGCTAAAAACCCTATCTTCGCGACACGTTGGATTTCACATCCAAATAATTCAATTTTAAAATTTAATAACCAATCGATAAGCCTTTGGAGATTTAATTTTTCTAAATGCAGATTGAGAAGAAATAATTTAACTACATGACACAAAAATCTAAAATAGTTTATACAAAAACAGATGAAGCTCCAATGCTTGCTACATTTTCTTTCCTACCAATTGTAAGAAGTTTTACAAAATCATCAAATATAGAAATCGAAGCAAAAGATATTTCTTTAGCAGCAAGAATTCTAGCTTCGTTTAATGATGTTCTCCCGGACGATCAAAAAGTATCAGATTCTTTGAAAGAATTAGGAGAACTGGTTACAAAACCGGAAGCCAATATTATTAAACTTCCAAACATAAGTGCTTCAGAACCTCAATTAGAGGCAGCCATTAAGGAACTTCAAGAAAAAGGATTTGATTTGCCAGATTATCCAGGCGAACCAAAGAATGAAGATGAAAAGAATATTAAGCAACGCTACGACAAAGTTAAAGGTAGTGCAGTAAATCCGGTTCTTAGGGAAGGAAATTCAGACAGAAGAGCGCCAAAAGCAGTTAAAAATTACGCAAAGGAAAATCCACATTCAATGGGTAAATGGGATGCCGATTCTAAAACTCATATCGCAACTATGGAATCTGGAGACTTCTTTCATAATGAAAAGTCTTTAACATGTGATCATGAAGATATCTTAAGCATCGAGTTAGAAGATGCTAATGGAAAAACTACCGTTTTAAAAGAAAACTTAAAAGTTCTTGATGGTGAGATCATCGACGCTAGCGTAATGAGTAAATCTGCACTTATCTCATTTCTGAATGAGCAAATTGCGGATGCTAAAGAAAAAAACATCTTGTTTTCATTACACATGAAAGCGACAATGATGAAGGTTTCTGATCCTATTATTTTTGGTCATGCTGTGCGTACATTCTTCAAAGATCTTTTTGAAAAATATAACGATACATTTAATGAGATTGGAGTAAATGTAAATAGTGGATTGGGAGATCTTTTAAATGCGTTATCTGAATTATCTGAAAGCAAAAGAGAGGAAATTGAAGCTGATTTAAAAGAAGGTTTTAAAAATGGACCTTCTCTAGCCATGGTAAATTCAGATAAAGGAATTACCAATTTACATGTTCCTAGTGATGTAATTATAGATGCTTCTATGCCTGCAATGATTAGAACATCCGGGAAAATGTGGAATTCTAATGGAGCGCTGCAAGACACAAAAGCGGTGATTCCAGATAGCAGTTATGCCGGAGTATACCAAGCAACTATAGACTTTTGTAAAGAAAATGGAGCTTTCGATCCTACTACAATGGGAACGGTTCCCAATGTTGGACTTATGGCTCAAAAAGCTGAAGAATATGGGTCTCACGATAAAACTTTTGAAATTCCTTCGAATGGAACTGTAAAAGTGAAAAACTCCAAAGGAGAAGTAATTATTCAGCACAATGTAGAAGAAGGAGATATTTGGAGAATGTGTCAGGTAAAAGATGCTCCTATTCAAGATTGGGTGAAGTTGGCTGTTTCCAGAGCTAAGTCATCGGGGATGCCGGCTATTTTCTGGTTAGATGAAAATAGAAACCATGATGCAGAAGTTATTAAAAAAGTAAAGAAGTATTTAGCTGAAGCAAATACCGAAGGATTAGATATTCAAATAATGGCTCCTTTTGAAGCTACTAACTATACATTAAAAAGAGTAAAAGCTGGACAAGACACTATTTCTGTAAGTGGAAATGTACTTAGAGATTATTTAACAGATCTTTTTCCAATATTAGAATTAGGAACTAGTGCAAAGATGTTATCTATTGTTCCTCTTATGAATGGTGGTGGCCTATTTGAAACTGGTGCAGGAGGTTCTGCTCCAAAACATATCCAGCAGTTTTTAGAAGAAGGGCATTTACGTTGGGATTCCTTAGGTGAATTTTTGGCCTTGGCTGTTTCCCTAGAACACTTAGGTGAAAAATTTGATAATAAGAAGGCGATCATTCTTTCTGAAACTTTAGATGAAGCTACAGAAGAGTTTTTACGCAACGACAAATCTCCTTCGAGAAAGGTGAATGAGTTGGACAATAGAGGAAGTCACTTCTATTTAGCTCTTTATTGGGCTCAAGGCTTAGCCGCTCAAAACAAAGATCAAAGCCTTAAAGAAGAATTCTCTAAAATTGCGCAAGAATTAGCAATTAATGAAACTAAGATTCTTCAGGATCTTATAAATGCGCAAGGCAAAAAAGTAAACATCGATGGGTATTATTATCCAAACGAAGATCTAACTTCAAACGCAATGCGTCCAAGTGAAACATTGAATAGTATTTTATAGAACAAAGAACAACATATATTTAAAAAGCCCTGTTCCTACCGTTCAGGGCTTTTTATTTGATTATATACCAGTTCTCTTATAGTTAAACAGGTTGAAAATCTTTCTTAAGAACAAACCCCATTCCCAAAAAATAATCTTACAAAACCTATATTTACAATAAAAAATTGAAAAAGTTAATTTCTACATTTTTTTTTGTTTTCGTTTATAATCATTCAAGCTCAAGATACTTACACCATCAATGGTGTTATTAAAGATGCATCCAGTAACGAAACTCTTTACGGAGTTAACATTTTGGTGGCTAATTTAAATGCGGGTGTTGTTACTAACGAATATGGCTTTTACTCCATAAAACTTCCAAGAGGCACTCATACATTCACGATAACTTACCTAGGTTATAAAACCGAGGAAGTTGTATTAGATATTACAAAGAATGGCACTTATAATTTCTCATTAATCGAAACTTCAGAAACCTTAGAGGAAGTTATTATTACAGAGGATTCAGAAAAGCTCAATATTAGGAGTGCGGAGATGAGTGTTAATAAATTGGACATTAACACTATTCAAAAATTACCGGTGGTTTTCGGAGAGGTAGATGTGGTTAAATCTCTTTTATTGTTGCCAGGAGTATCTAATACCGGTGAAGGATCTTCAGGATTCAATGTACGCGGCGGAGCAGTAGGTCAGAATTTAATTTTATTAGATGAAGCAACCATTTACAACTCTTCTCATTTATTCGGTTTGTTTTCTGTTTTTAACCCAGATGCAATCAAGAATTTAAAATTATATAAAGGTGGTATTCCAGCCAAATATGGTGGCAGAGTTTCCTCTGTTCTAGAGATTTTTCAAAAAGATGGAAATAGTAAAGAATTTAAAGCAAATGGTGGAATAGGGATTATATCAAGTAGGATTTTGGCCGAAGGTCCAATAGTTAAAGATAAAAGCTCCTTTTTAATTGGGGGAAGAAGTTCTTATGCCCATTTATTTTTAAAACTTACCGACAATCAGAATTCAGCATATTTTTATGATCTAAATACGAAATTAAGCTATCGAGTAGATGATAGTAATACCATCTTATTTTCAGGCTATTTTGGAAGAGATGTGTTTAATATTAATGAGAGTTTTAAAAACACATATGGAAACGCCGTTTTTAACTTGAGGTGGAATCATATCCTTTCAGATAACATCTTCACAAACCTATCAGTGATTTATAGTGATTATTATTATGGGCTTACGTTAGATTTTGTAGAATTTAATTGGAATAGCGGTATCAAGAACTTCAATCTTAAATATGATTTTAATCATTATATAAATGATGATTTCAGTTTAGATTATGGAATTCAAAATACCTATTACGAATTTAATCCGGGGGAAATTGAACCGAGCACTCCAACTTCAGGGATTATAGATTTCAATCTCACAAAAAAATATGCGTTTGAAAGTGCGTTATATATAGCTGTTAAACATCGGTTAAGTGAAAAACTATCTACTGAATACGGTTTGCGCTTTAGTAACTTTTTTAGACTAGGCCAAACAGCGCTCAATTTATATGAAAATGATGAAGCAGTAGTTTTTAATAATGATTTTAAGATTTACGAAAAAGCTGAACCTATCGGCACAAAAACACTTGCAAAATCGAAGGTTGAAAAATACTTTTTTGCTCTAGAACCCCGCGCAGCTGTAGCATACAGTTTTAACAATAATCAATCTGTGAAATTGAGCTATAACAGAATGGTACAAAACTTACATCTCATCACCAATACAAGTTCCCCTACTCCCTTAGATATTTGGTCACCAAGCGGTAAGTATATAGATCCGCAGGTATTAGATCAAATCGCCATTGGATATTTTCAAAATTTTAAGAATGATAGTTATTCTATTGAGGTAGAAAGTTTTTATAAAGATATAAGGAACAGAATTAATTATATAGATGGTGCAAATTTAGTGGCCAATAATGCAATCGAACAAGTTATATTATCGGGAAAGGCCAGAGCGTATGGTCTAGAATTATTACTTAAGAAAAATAAAGGACGATTTACAGGATGGTTAGCCTATACCCTATCAAAGTCTGAACAAAAGACACCTGGAAGAACAGCATTAGAAACAGGCATAAATAATGGAAACTGGTATAATACGGCATACGATAAAACACATGATATTTCAGTAACTACTAGTTATGAAGTAGATAAGAAATGGCAATTAAGCTCGAATTTCATCTATCAAACCGGGTTGCCTACAACATTTCCAACAGGGCAATATAGCTTTGAAGGTTTGGTTGTTCCTGTATATTCCCCTAGAAATAGTGAACGTTTACCTGCATATCACAGGTTAGATATAGCTGCAACTTATACCCCGGCCAAAAATAAAAACCGTAAGTACAAATCTTCATGGAATTTTGGGATTTATAATATCTATGCTAGGAAAAATGCGGTTTCATTAAGTTTCCGAAATAATGAAGATACAGGACAAAATGAAGCTGTAAGATTGTCACTTTTTGGTATTATTCCATCCGTAACCTATAACTTCAAATTTTAGTTATGAGAACACTTCTAAATTTATTTCTATCCACAATACTTATCTTCTTATTCTCCTGTGAAGAAGTTGTAGAAGTAGATTTACAAGAATCTGAACCTCGATTAGTTGTGGAAGCATCCATCATATGGGAAAAAGAAACATCAGGAAATAATCAAATAATAATTTTAAGCACTACGGCGTCGTTTTTTAATTCTGAAAATCCACCTGCAGAAGGTGCCTTAGTTATAGTCAGTTCCTCAATCGAAGAAGTATATGAATTCAGTGAAGTTGCACCAGGTGTCTATGAGAATAATAATTTTAAACCTGAAATAGATGAAACATACACCCTATCAATTAATTACAACAACGAAATTTATACAGCTAGTGAAAAGATGATTTCTGTGGTAGATTTGGAAAATGTAGAACAATCTTTAAATGGAGGATTTGGAGGAGATGATATAGAGTTAAAAGCATATTATTCAGATCCGTCAGAAGTGGAAAATTTTTATCTCTTCAAATTCTTTTTTGATGATTCTTCACTTCAAATTTATAATGATGAATTTACTAATGGAAATAGAACTTTTGCCTATTTTTCAGATGAAGACTTAAAAACCGGCGATCAGGTAAATTTCCAAATTCAAGGAATTTCAGAAAGATTTTATGAATATCTTTATATATTAAGTTCACAGGCGGGAGAAAATAATGGCGGCCCATTCCAAACCCAGCCAACAACCGTTCGTGGAAATATAATAAACACTACAAATGCAGAAAATTTTGCGTTTGGATATTTTAGATTATCCCAGTCGGATACACTAATTTATGAAGTCGATTAATATTAAATTTGATAAAAGTTTATATGAAGCACACCAATAGAGAACTACTAGGAAAAGGAATAAAATATTTGGCAGGAGCACTTCCTTTAATACTTTTAGGACCGGTAGTGCTTTATTCCGCATTTCATAATAAGGAACATCCATATTACATTTTTGTATTAATATTTGGACTCCTTGCTTTTTCCGGTGCTATAATCTTAATGTTTTTAGGGATCAAAACCATTATGAAAGCGCTATTTGATTGATTTTACTAATGCACTTAAGCCTCGGTATAGGGTTTAAAATTAATAGACTGAAACTCCTTCTTTGATTTATTACAGATTTCCAATTTATTAAAATTTTACTACTCACTTTTCACATTTAACTTTTCACTTCTCACATCTCAATACTCACTTCTCACTTCTTTTTATGCGTCCCACTACGGCTACGCCTTGTGCCGGGCTTTCCGCGCTACGCGGTAGCTCGCTACAATCCCTGGCCGGGTCTCATTGAGACTTTATGTATAGCAAGGGCAACATACCTGTTCTCAAGTAGATTCCATATAGAAACTTCCACAAACACAAAACCCCCGGCGTCGTTGGACACCGGGGGTTTTAAAGATTACTACAAACAAAAAAAGACCCTTACTTTCCAGTAAAGGTCTTTCAAAA
>NZ_AJLT01000005.1 GCF_000258765.1 Gillisia marina | reverse complement strand
CCAGAATTCATTTCTATTTTTAGCTTTCCATTAAACCAGGAAACTACTTTTTTAACATGGGTAATGTTGATGATCTGTTGCCAGTTGGCCCTGAAAAATATATTATTTGGTAATTTTTCTTCAACCTGCCCCAAGGATTTACAAATTAATGGCTTGCTGTCTTCAAAAAACACACGAGTGTAGTTGCCTACTATTTCAAACATAAAAAAATCTAAATACAAAAGCAATCCTCACTAGTTGGTTGCAGTAAAAAGCCGTATTATTAAGAATGAAAATTATTTTGACACTTTTTTTTAATATTGCTTGTTACAATTACTTCACAATCACAAGATCTTTCCAAGCATCATTGGGAAAATAGATTAATTTTATTACTTACCGATGATCTTAAAGATGAAAATTTTACCAGTCAACTTGCCGAATTAGAAACGGGTTTAAAAGGTCTGGAAGAACGAAAAGTGATTGTTTACCAGGTATTTCAGCATAAAATGAAGATGGGTTGACTAAGAAAGCAAGGTGGACTGCCGCCACCAATTTGTATAAAAAATATGACAAGAAGAATAGTCCGTTCGAGATTTATTTAATTGGCTTGGATGGAAAAATAAAATTGCAGGATAACAGGTGTATTTCTATAGGCCAAATATTAGATCTCATCGATTCGATGCCTATGAGAAAAAATGAAATTCGTTCTAATAACTAACTTTCTACTAATTAAGAACATCACGAAGTGCTATTTACCAATTAATATTTAATTCTCACCCATTTTTGGTATCCGCTAATTTATTTGATTCTTTTTTAAACTTCTTTTCTTACACACTTGTCTGGCACCAATCAATAGAATCGATTTTCCGATTTCAAAACGATTTGTAATCTTCTTTTCTTAGTTTTTTTAAATAACTTATCTCGCTTGTAAGAAGTGCATTTTAAGGGCTTTAGAAGATTATAGGGGAGTTTTCTTCTTGATTTAAGAAATCTTAACTTAAATTGTATGGACAAGAATCTCAAATAAGCATGTAGTAAATCCTGTTTAGAAATACAGATTATGAAATTTATAGGTAGTCAGTTAGCATACTATTTAAGCGATAGGGACTTCAAAAGAAATTCGCGAATATTAATTAGATATTTAGTATTTCTTGGGATGGTTATTTTTATTTATTCTATTCTTTTCCACATAATCATGGTAGAGGTGGAAGGTCATTATCATTCTTGGGTTACAGGCTTTTACTGGACACTCACCGTTATGAGCACGCTTGGTTTTGGAGATATCACATTCCAATCAGACATCGGTCGTGTTTTTAGTATAGTAGTTTTGCTATCTGGAATTATAATGTTGTTAATAGTTTTGCCATTTGCTTTTATAAGGCATTTTTATGTTCCTCTTTTAGAGTCACAAGCTAAAACCAGGGTTCCCCGCCAAGTTCCTAAAGGAACAAAAGATCATGTTTTAATCTGTTCTTATGATGTTATAGCAAGAGACCTTATAAAACGATTGAAACTTGAGAACACACTTTATTACATTATCGAACCCGATCTGGCTATAGCTCTCGAAAATCATGATGATGGTCTTCCCGTAATTTTTGGAGAATTGGATAGCCAAGAAACCTTTAACCTTGCTAATATTAAGAATGCGAAAATGCTGGTTGTAAATAGGGATGATATTCTAAACACCAAGATTATTCTTACCGTCCGGAACATAGCTCATACTATACCTATTGTTGCCATAGCAACAGATGATGAATCTGTGCATGTACAGGAACTGAGTGGCGCTAATCATGTATTACCTGTTAAAAGATGGCTGGGGGAACAATTGGCAAACAGGGTAAATTCACAACACGCTAAATCTCAGCCCATAGGACAATATGAAGATCTGTTTATTGCAGAGTTACCAATTCTATATACACATTTGGTTTCTAAAACCATTAAAGAGGCCGGATTAAGACAAAAATTCGGGGTTAGTATAGTAGCAATTTGGGAAAGAGGGAGATTAAAACCGGCACATGTAAATAAAAAACTAAGCTTAGATAGTGTTTTGGTCATCATTGGAAATAAAGATCAACTTCAGAGTATTGATGAACTTTTCTATGACCACAATATAAGCCCTAATCCGGTTCTGGTAATTGGAGGGGGTAAAGTAGGACTAGCTGCGATAGAATTACTACATAAAAATGATATCCTGGTAAACCTAATCGATAAGGACCCGGAAATCTGCGAAAAAGCACGTCCTATTTGCAATAAAGTATTCGCTGGACGCGCATCGGATTACGAATTGCTAAAAAAAGCAGGAATATTGGAAGCTCCTTCGGTCTTGCTATCTACCAATGATGATACTATGAATATTTATCTCGCATCCTACTGCCGTCAATTAAATAAGGAATTGAGAATAGTGAGCCGGATAACAGAAGCTCGAAATATTGATATTATCCATAGGGCAGGAGCTAATTTTGTATTGAGTTATGCTACTTTGGGTTCTGAAGCTGTTCTGTCTATTTCCAAAGGTCAGGAACTAACCATTCTTGGTGAAGGGATTACCTTGTTTATTGCTCAGACTCCCATTTCATTGGAAGGGAAATCACTCGCAGAATCTGGTATTGGTGCCAAAACAGGACTTTCAGTTATTGCCATAAAAGAAAATTCACAAGTTGTTACACTATTATCTGCAGATACCTTGCTTCCTCCGGGTGCGGAAATAGTAATGCTTGGGAATACTGAAATGAGAAATAAATTCAATGAAATTTATCTTGAAGATGTCTAAAAATTGAAATTCTGACTAGTTTCTCACTCTTCGTCAAAGGATTATCGAATGTCAAATAAAAGCTGCGCTATTGAGGCTGTATTTTTTCAAAATTTATCTCCACATAAAAGGAAGTTTTCAGGAGCTTTGGATTAATTCCAATAAAAATGAAGCTGAAAAAAGATTGTGAATATCTATTATCAGGAAAATCGCCTAGGCTTATTTTTAAAATTATATTTGGCATCCAAAAATTAAAGATATGAGCGCAATTTGGTATGAGTGTAAGGTGAAATACAGAAAAACACATGAAACTGGAGAACAGAAACTTACAACGGAAACCTATTTATTAGATGCAATTTCGTTTACAGAGGCTGAAGCCAGAATTACTGAAGAAATGGCTGCATACACCAGTGAAGAGGTTTTAATTACCAATATAAAAGTGGCTAATTTATCAGAAGTTCACCCTTTTGAAAATTCCGATAGATGGTTTAAAACTAAAGTTTCCTTGATGGCTATAGATGAAAAAAGTGGAAAAGAGAAAAAAAGCAATATTTACATGTTAGTTCAAGCTAATGATGTAAAAGAGGCTTTTGATAATACCACGCAAGCGATGGATAATACCATGGGAGATTATTCGATTCCGGCGATTACCGAATCTCCAATTGTAGATGTATTTCCATATTTCTCAGAAGAAGAGGATAATTCTGAAAGTTTAGATACTAATGCAGAAATTGAATCTACTGAAGAACCGGTAGAAGAAACAGAACTTGTGTAATCTTCAATTTTCTTGAAGAGATAAAATTTATTCTTAAAAAAAACACCTCTTAATCTTAAGAGGTGTTTTTTATTTTTTAGCTTTAGTCGATTGATCCTGCGGAAAAATTTTTTAAGAAGCTCTTTGAACCCTTTTTGCTGCCGCTTTCGCCCAATCAGTAACTCTAGGTCCAAAGCATTCTAAAATTGCATCTACCCCAATTACACTTCCTTTAGATAGTCTTCCTAATACAGCCAATGGAATAAATTTCTTTTTATCAGAAATCTCTATAGTTCCATCCTTTTTTTGTGTTAATGCCTAGATCTGAATGTATAGGTTCTATAAGATCGTTAGATAATAAATTGCAAATAATGGGGGAACTCACCTCCATAAGTTTTGGAGCATCTAAAACACTATTTATCATTATTTGAGCAGTGCATTCAGATTGGTTGTTTTCAAGTTTCCAACCATTTTTCACTTCGGTGATTTCCGGATCTTCTACAAGGTCAAGATCTAATATTCCAGAATCGACTAAACTTAAAAGCTGTTGCATACTTTCTATTGGTGGTCCGTAAGAATATCTCTTTAGTCGCTCGTCTAGCGCTATTACAGATGCTATTACATCGTCTTCAAGATTTGCGTGGGAAAATTCTTTATAGAGCGTTGGTTGGCAATGTCGCCAAACTTGGCCAATGCAATAATCTAGAGAGATCTTCTCTTCTCCCAATGCCATATTTATAAAATCCTTTATACTTTTTTGGACAGGTTGCGAGGTAGGTAAAATTAGGTCATGCTTAAAATTTTCGTCTGAAAGCCATTCCACAATTATCGTTGAAAGCTCTTTTTGCTTAAACTCGTGGGAGTATGCTTTTTCTTGTAAATCCAAATAAACTCGTGAAGCGATTTTTGCAATGGCATTTTTCAGGAAAGATGTATCTGAAACCTTCTTTTTTCCATGGGCATTTTTAGAAATTATTTTGGCAAACTTTTCAATTTCCTCATCAGTTGGTTCGTAACTGGAATCTATCTCAGCATTTAATGGTTTGGGAACCATCGGATTGCCATCTAAAGAAAATGCTAGGATCTTTTTTGGAACTTCCGGTGATGAAATAAATTTAGAATGAAATGTTTTTTTATCGAGAATTTCAAATTCCCCACCTTTTCCAATCGTTAGTGCCCGAACTACATCTATCATGCTAGTCCAAAACCGCGAATAGCGATGCTGCTGGTTTCATTAATTTTTTCAGAAGTCAAAAATTCCTCTACTGGATAAGCCTCTTCAAAAACTTGCAATTTGGAATTGCTTTTTTCGTGCTCTTTCCACTTTTTAAGCTGATCTGAAATTTTGGTTGGTTGATGCCCCACACTTAACAGTACTTCATCAAATTCGAAACAATCATCTTCTGCTTCAAGGCTGAAGATATTTTCCTTGTACTCTATATTTATAACCTGAGATCTAAGGATCTTTAAATAACCTGCCATTTGCAATTCTACGGCAATACTGGTAAAGCGTTCATTTAAATAAGTTCCCAATTTTGATCTTTCAGGAAACTTATCTGGTTCCTGTTCGTCTGGATTTTGTTCCTCTTCTGGTAACCAATTGGAATAAGCAGGAAATTCCGGGATATTATGATCCCCTAATGTTATTGGTGCTCTTCCGGGAAGGTTTTTTAAGGCTCTCTCAGAAATATTGAGCCAATTCGTTCTTAATTGCTCGGCATTCCAAATATTCCCGGAACCGGGAGTTTCTGAGGTTTCAAAAATGCTAACTACAACAGCCTCTTCCTTTTTATTTTCTGATAACTGAATAAATAAATTTTCGAGTGCGGAAAGTCCTCTGGGTCCGGCTCCTATAATTGCAATTTGCCTCATATGCTTCGAGTTGAAAATTATTGAGGTCTAAAAATAGTATGCTGAAACTTTAAATCTTTCAATCGGTTAAAAATTTATAAAACTTTTAGGGAAATGTGAAGCAGATTCTTGTGCAGATTAAAAGTTGGTTGCTTATTAAATGAAAGTATTTAGATCTTACAATTGCATATCTGTTAGTTTTTTAACGTAAAGAGTTAAAATATAGTGATTTACGGAATATGTTTTGCTTTAAACAAATGGTAATCAATTAACAAAGGAGGTCTGCATGGATATAAAAATGTGATTGAAGTAAAAAATAAAATTTATTAAATTTTAATCATTGAATTAGCCAAAGAAAGCTTGAATCTCCCAAGATTCAGCTTTTTTATTGGATTTAATCCTAAATTTAGGAAATAGTCCTATTTTTAATTAATTATCCTTACTTTTATAGCTTCAGAATTTAGATAATGAAAGATAAATTATTTGCGGTTATAGATGTGGAAACCACCGGGGGTGGAATTAATGGAAATAGGCTTACTGAAGTTTGTATCGTTCTGCTTAAAGGTGGGGAAGTTCTTGATAAATATACCAGTCTTATTAATCCGGAAAAGTATATTTCTGCTCAAATAACCGCACTTACCGGTATCGATAATGATATGGTGGAAGATGCTCCAAAGTTCCATGAAATAGCAAAAGAGATCGAAGAATTTATGCGAGATGCTATTTTTGTAGCTCATAATGTGAATTTCGATTACAATGTGCTTCGCAATGAATTCAAGCAGCTTGGTTTCGATTTTAACCGTAAAAAGTTGTGTACGGTGCGTCTTTCCAGAAAGCTCATTCCGGGACTATTATCTTATAGTTTAGGGAGATTGTGTGATTCTATTAATATTCCGCTTATAAATAGGCATAGGGCAGAAGGGGACACAGATGCTACGGTGATCTTGTTTCAACGGTTACTAGCTCTAGATCCTGAAGGCTTGGTTTTCAATTCTTTCTTGCATGCGCATTCTAAACAAGCCACTTTACCGCCACATCTTTCTGCAGAACAAATTCATGAGTTGCCTGAAACACCCGGTATTTATTTATTCAAGGATAAACAGCACAAAGTGATTTATGCGGGAAAAGCCATCAATATAAAAAAACGGGTCTTATCTCACTTTTACGATAAAATGAGTAAAGAATATCATTTAGGGCAGGAGACCTATCATGTAGATCATGAAACCACGGGGAATGAGTTGATGGCATTGTTGCTGGAAGCGGAATATATTAGGAAGCACTATCCAAAATTCAATATGGCACAAAAGCGTCCCGGTATTACCTATCAAATTATCAGTTATATAAATCAGCGCGGAATAATTCAATTAGGAATAGGTAAAACTAAAAGAATACAGGATTCTGTTGGAACATTTTATAACAGAGCTTTAGCTACTGAAAAGCTCGAGCAATTATGTGATAAATTTAAATTATGCCCCAGATTTTGCACTTTACAGAGCAATACGGAAAAATGTTCTCATTATAAATTGAAGAATTGCGAAGGAGTTTGCGATGGCTCGGAAGCTGTGGCAGCTTATAATTTAAAGGTTACTGAAGCGATTAATAGTTTAGGCGAAGAAAAACCTACCTATGTGATTAGGGAAAAAGGAAGGCATTTTGAAGAGGAGGCTTTTATCTTGGTGAAAGAGGGAAGATACCAAGGTTATGGATATTTGGATGCTGATGTTCAAATAGCTTCAATCGAAGATTATGAGACGTTCCTTAAGCTTCAAGAATCCACTTTTCATACCCATAAAATTTTAAACAGCTATCTGCGAAAGCAAGGCGAAAAAAACGTCACTTATTTTGAAAATGGGATATGTGCTTTAGAGGATGAAATGGATACTCAATTTATGATAGTATAAAAAACAGCATATTACTTCTTACGTGCAGCAAATATTTTAAGATGAAGATGGGTAGCCATTTTTCGGGCATTGTGTTTCGCCCTTTCGGCTATTTCTCCTTCAAAATATTCATCGATGGTTTGAAACCAAAGATTCAGCCAAACCCCGAAACTTTTTTCGTCGATCTCATGATTGTTTTCAGCATCAACTTTAATATGCGCTCTACCAGGATGCCCTGAATATGTAGAGACATTAAACAACCCGCTTTCCCAGAAATTGGTGATCTTATCTATATGAACATCCCAGTCTTTAATGCTTTTAAGAAAAAAGTGACCTATTTCCCTATTCACTTTAATTTTTTCGTAAAACTGAGACACCAATAAATAAACGTCGTCTCTATTAGTAATGTCCTTTTTCATTTATTGGAGATTAAAAGCGTCAAAAATAAAATTATTGAACCAAGTTTTATGCTGAAATCAACCTTTAATGGTTAGAGTGTTTCCACCATTCTGAAGTTGGAATTGGCTCACCAACAGTCACAGCTTCTCCTATAATTGGTGTCGCAATAGCTATATTTTTCGATGCTGCTTCTATAGTAACACGTTCTATAGGATCTGTCCAACTGTGTAAACCCAACTTAAACGCACCCCAGTGAATTGGCAATAAAATCTTGCCTTTTACATCGATGGTGGCTTGTACAGTTTCTTCGGGCATCATATGGATAAGAGGCCATTGCGCATCGTATTGTCCGCATTCCATGATAGCCAGATCAAAAGGGCCAAATTTGTTTCCTATTTCTTTAAAATGAGAATCATAACCGGAGTCTCCGCTAAAATAGATGTTGTCTTTTTTACCTTTAATTACCCATGAACTCCATTGGGTGCTAAACCTATCGGTAACCCCACGACCGGAAAAATGTCTTGATGGAGTTGCGGTAAGTTGGATCCCGCTGAAAGAAGTGCTTTCCCACCAATCCATTTCGGTAATTTTTTCTTCAGCAACACCCCAAGAAATAAGATGTGCGCCAACTCCTAAGGGAACATAGAAATGACCGACTCTATCTTTTAGTTTTTTAATGGAACCATAATCTAAATGATCATAATGATCGTGTGAAATTAGTACAGCATCCATATTCGGAATATTTTCTATTGCCAACGGAAGAGTGTCATTGAAGCGTTTGGCGCCCAAAAATGGATGAGGTGCAGGAACATCTCCTAACATAGGATCCAAGAATATTTTCTTCCCATCTATTTCCAATAACAATGCTGAATGTCCAAACCAGGTGATTTTAGTTGTTGAATCTGATGTTTTAGAAATTGTTTCTGAAGAAATTTTATTTACCGGAATACTCCAGTCCGGAACTTTATTTCCATTAGTAAAATATTCACTTAGCGTTTTTGTATAATTCATATCTCCGGAAACATCAGTTTCAGTTAAATTCTGGAATTTGCCATTTTTGAAATTTTCCGAAGACTTGATCTTCTCCAATCTTAAACCTTCACTTTTAGCACCAAATTCAGGAGATGTATTTATAAAAATTACAGCAATTAGAACAATCATTCCAACGATGCTTGCAAGTATACCTACTATCATTTTTAATATTTTAAAGAGTATCCGCATCTATTTTTTTTCTTTTTCTAGGTAGTGCGTTGAACAATTAATAATTCAAAAAATGGATGCCTGTAAGTTTTTCAGACACTTCCCATAAACGCTTTGCATCAAGCACATCATACGCCTGAGGTTCAGCCTTGGCCGCGCCTGGACTCCCATTCATATCCATAAATCCTTGTGGCCCATAATAATCACCTCCGTTCACTTGATCCCCTAGAGCCGCCAATAAAGTTGATTTAGCTGCATTTTTTGGGGAATGTGTAACCAGCAATAGTAAAGGACTTAGAAGTATAGTTGCAAGCTTAGGTAAATGCCTAGCCAACTCTGTTTTAGATGCACCGGGATGGGCTGCGACAGAGATGGAATTTACTTTTTGATTAGCTTCTAATCTTCGTTGCAATTCTTTTGAAAAAATAAGACAAGCCAATTTGCTCTGACCATAAGCCCCAAATTTTGAATATTTCTGTTCACTTTGTAGATCGTCAAAATTGATTGAAGCATTCTTATGTGCAATAGAACTTAAGGAAACAATTCTGGAATTTTTGGTTTTGGTAATTAAGTCAATTAAAAGCCCTGTTAATAAAAAATGTCCAAAATAATTTGCAGCCATCTGCAGCTCAAACCCATCTTCAGTTCTTTGATACGGTGGCATCATCACTCCGGCATTATTAATTAATAAATCTATTCGAGTATATTTAGTAAGAAAGGAATCTGCAAACTCACGAACAGAATCCAGCTGGCTTAAGTCTATTTTAAGTATCTCCAATTGGGCATTTGGAACTTGTTTCAAAATTTCACTTTTCGCTCCGTCAGCCTTTTCTATATTACGACAAGCCATTACAACTGTAAACCCGTTCTTAACAAGTGCTAAAGTGGTTTCAAAACCCAATCCGGCGTTAGCTCCGGTAACAATCGCTATTTTATCTTTTAGGTTTGTTTTTTCGTCGAGTTCTATGTTGTACATGTCATTTGTTTTTAAAAAGTAAGTGTATACTTATTTTATAAGGTTGTATTTCTTTGCCAAATAGTCGATTGCTTCTTCTAGATCGAAATCAGCGTCTAAAAATAATCTGGTAGCCAGTCCATCCAATAAGGTTAGAAGAAGTTTAGCTTCCATTTTTGGATCTCTAAACTTAAGTTCTTCAAAAGCCATTGAAAGTGATCTTTCCAAAGGTTCTATTTTTTTAGCATCGTATATATCTAATTCCCACTTTAGCTTATATTGAAGCTTCCAGAAGCTCATATCCTCTTTATTAGCAGTAATACTCTTCGCCATATGTATGGTCTTGAGGATTATTTTTTTAGCATCATTTTCCAAAACAATATCTGCATATAGCATTTTGAATCTTTCTCCACCTTCATTTACAATAGCTTCTAAGAGTCCATCTTTATTAGTGAAATGTCTAAAAATCAAACCTTCAGAAACTCCGGCCTGTTTAGCTATTTTACTTGTTGGCGTATTTCTAAAACCTTCTTTAGCAAATAAATCTAATGCAGCTGTTATAATTTTCTCTTGTTTTTCCGTCATAATAGTGAGTAATCACTTGCAAATATATATAAATTATAATAGAGGCTTGTAACTTTAACTTTTTATTGTTTTAGAGCTTAAAAAGCAGTGAAAAATTCTTCAGGTGTATCGAGAGTTTCAAAAGAAATTTAATAGTGTACACTTATAAGTGCACGACAAAATGTTATTTCAAAGGATTTATGATTTAATCATTCTACTGAAAAAAATATCACCAAAATCATTTCAAACTCTAATGCTCACAAATCTCAATAATCAGTTATTTCAGATGAAAGCTGTCATATAATCGATATGATTTAAAATTTTCAATTCCTGTAGGATATCTAGAAATAAGTGAAGATGCATAATATATTGCCTTTTTAGGGGTCTTGAATTATTGAAAAGTTAAAATTGTTAACAAATAGTTGATAATAATTTAAGAGGTATTTAAGAATTCCTAAAATTTTGTAGGAAATTTCACTTGAATTAAAAACAACACAACAAATTAATTCTAACCAATTTTAGCAATGAAAAATTTTACCCTATTAAAATGGCTTTTCGCTTTTCAGTTTCTTTTTATTCTTACCTCCTGTGAGAAAGATTCAGAATTTGTATCTCCGGATTCAGAAATTACAACCTATGATTTTACCGTTACCGCCGAAGGTAATTATTTAGAAAATTTTGAAGGAGTTTCTAAAACCAGTTATGCTGCTGCTTCGGTAGCCTTCTCAGACGGGAACTGGTATTTTGACGACGCGTTAATAGGTTCTCTAAAAGACGATCGAAAAACCGATTCTCAATCTGCGAGACTACGAAATAGTGGAAGTCTTACTATGCAATTCGATCTTTTAGAAGGAGCCAAATCTATCTCTGTAGATTATGGAAAATTCGGTAGAGATAAAACGTCCACCTTCGAAATGTATTATTCTACAGATGCAGGTGTTAGTTGGACTAAAACCGGAAGTGCAATAACGGTAAATAAGACTTCACTTAAAACTGCAGTTTTTAACCTTAATGTCACTGGAGATGTACGATTTGAAATTAGAAAAACAGATGGTTCGTCCAATAGATTAAATATCGATAATGTATTGGTGGAAGCAAACCCACAAGTTACAGTTCCGGAAGGTACGATTATCGAAGACTATGAATCTGGATCTAAGGGAAGTTATGCTGCTGGATCGGCAACTTTTGCTTCTGGAAATTGGTTGTTGGATGATGCACTGGTTGGTTCATTAGCCGGAGATCTAAAAACCGACGCTAAATCTGTTCGTATTCGTAATCTAGGTGCTTTAGAAATGGAATTTGATGTGATTGGCGCACAAAGCATCAGTCTTAACCATGGTGCTTACGGATCTGATGGAAATAGTACTTGGGAATTACAAGCTTCTACAAATAGTGGAACGTCATGGACAAGTTTGGGACCTATTCAAACTACATCTGGAAACAGTTTAACCGCGGTAAATTACACTATGAACTATTTGGAAGCAGTTCGTTTTAGAATTGTAAAACTTTCAGGTGGATCTAACAGAATAAACATAGATGACTTTACAATAGATGGTACAGAAGTAGATCCTGGAACCGGTGGCGGTACTGGCGGTGGAGGAGGAGTTCCCGGAAGTGGAGCTGTTCACCTTACCATGGGAAATCCATCTAACGCTGTTACAGATATTACTTTTCCAACTAATTATTTGTTAGAAAAAGAAGAATATACAATGTCTTATAGTAGAGATAAAGGAACAGCGAACTGGGTAAGCTGGCATTTGGATGAAGCTTGGTTAGGAAGTGCTGCCAGGCAGAATGACTTTAGAGCAGATAATACTTTGCCTTCCGGATGGTATCAGGTAAATCAGAATGATTATAGTCTTAGCGGATTCGATCGCGGACATTTGTGCCCATCAGCAGATAGAACTCTTTTTGTAGACGATAATTCCAATACCTTTTTTATGACTAATATGATGCCGCAAGCACCAAATAATAACCGAATTGGTTGGGCAAGTTTAGAAAACTATTGCCGTTCTATGTTGGCTGGAGGCTATGAGATTTATATTATCTCAGGAGGTTACGGTATTGGTGGAGATGGTTCTAATGGAGTGGCAAGTTATATTGCTAACGGAAATGTGCAAGTTCCTTCTAACACTTGGAAAGTAATTATGATCATCGCTGATGGAGATGACGATGTAAACCGTGTAACAACCAATACTCGTGTAATTGCTATAGATATGCCAAATAGCCAGTCGGTTTCTTCAGATTGGACACAGTATAAAACTACAGTAGATGATATTGAAATGAAAACCGGATACGACTTTTTCAATTTGGTTCCGGATAATATCGAAAATGTTATTGAAGCAAGTGTAGATGCAGTAATGTAAATTCTATTCTGTTGAAATTTATAATAAAGAAAAAACCTCGAAGAAACTTTAATTCTTCGAGGTTTTACATTATCGGGCTAATTTAATTAATCTACAATATTTATTTTAGCTGTCATAACACTATGAAATTGACAGTTGTAGTACAAAGTATCAGGGGCATCTGCAGGCACTGTAAAAGTTACAGTTCCTTGCTCTGCTCCATTATTACTTACTCCATTGTTATAGGTATTACCATTGGTATTACCTTGAACAGTTTTAATAAAGAATGGGTGTCCTGAAGCATTAACCACAAACTCGTAAGTTTGTCCACGCTTTAAAGTAAGTTCAGGATTATTTGAATTCGAAAAGTCACCACCATTAAAAATATATGCTGTACTTCCAGAATTAGTTACGTTGTAAGTAGTTTTCGAAGTATCTCCATCTTCTCCGGCGTTAGATCCAATATTTCCTTGAGCAATTAAAACGCCTAATTGGGCAGCGCTTAAGTGAACATTGATATATCCATCTAATACTAAAAGTTCATCATAAGTAATCGGAGTGTCATCGTTTAAATTATCGACTTGAGTTTTACTAACTCCTGTTCCTCCTTTCACTGGATTTAAGGAAACAATTATATCTCCCCCGGTTGCTATATCATTAGCATGAATGTGTGCTGGGTGTTCTCCTCCATTTTGGGTACCCGTTAATTCCAAAGTTATTAATGTGGTTCCATTAACGCGTTCTGCAAATTCTGCAGTTCCAGAAATACCTGGTTCATCAACGGTTGCTAGATCATAAGACATTTTTTCTCCAGTAAATTCGTTTTGACCTATATCGCCTTGTGCAACTAAAGTTCCTAATTCATCTGCACTAAGGTGAATATTTACATAACCATCGTAATTTAAAATTGCATCATAGTTAAATGCAGATCCATCATTAAAAGCAGAAATATTCGTTTTTCCAACTCCGGTATCACCATTTACAGGATTTAATGTAACAGCAATATCTCCACCTTCGGCAGCTGTATTCATATGGATGTGTCCAGGATGCATAGCTCCTGCTGTTGTATTCATTAGGGTTACTACAGCTAAAGCTTCTCCATTTTTTTCTCTTGGAAAAAGTAACATCTCCGCTAATATCCTCAAAAGCAACGCTTCCTAATTCGTAAGATTTAGTATCTCCAGTTAATTCATTCTGCCCTATATCCCCTTGAGCGACCAAAGTTCCTAATTCATCTGCACTAAGGTGAATATTTACATAACCATCGTAATTTAGGATAGCATCAAAGTTAAATTCAGTTCCATCATCGAAAGCAGCAATATTCGTTTTTCCAACTCCGGTATCACCATTCACAGGATTCAAACTAACTGCAATATCTCCACCTTCAGCAGCGGTATTTTCGTGAATATGACCAGGATACATCGCACCTGCTGTTGTATTATTCAAAGTCACCACGGCTAAAGCTTCGCCATTTTTTCTCTTTGAAAATGTAACATTTCCATTAATTTCATCAAAAGCAACGCTTTCTAATTCGTAAGCTTTGGTGTCTCCTGTTAATTCATTTTGACCTATATCGCCTTGCGCAACTAAGGTTCCCAATTGATCTGCACTTAAATGAACATTTACATATCCGTCAAAATTTAAAAATTCAGTATATGAGATGGCTGTACCATTATCTAAAGCTGTAAAATTGGTAGAACTTTTTCCAGAACTCCCATCTATTGCTTCTAAACTAACTGCAATATCTCCACCCTCAGCAGCAGTATTAAAATGTACATGGGCAGGATAAACGCCTGTACTTGCAGTGTTTTGTAAATTTAAATCTAATTGAATGGAATTGTCGGTAAGTTCTGTAACCGTTACAGTCCCTGAAATGTTTGGATCTGATACCGAAGCTAAATTGTAGGATTTCGTATTTGCTGTAGCACTTGGCCCTTCTATTATTACTTCTTGCATAGCATCATCATCGCTACTACAATTCACAAATAAAATTGTGGTCATAAATAGTAAGCTAAAGAGTTTGATATTTTTCATGTTTTCTATTTTTGTTTAATTATTTATTCAAAAGATTAAACGTTATGAATTCCAAATAAACAAATTCTTTATTCATAATTTGGGCATCCAGTTGATTTTTAACAAAAGATTATCCTAAAAAATTCCATTTAAAACTTATGATTAGGAATTTTAACTGCAAACGGCTGACTGTTTCTACACGTGATCTGTTTAAGATTTTTGCTTCAGTTGTACATGCTATATACGAGAAAAAGTCCCAAAAGGTTTTAAATTCAAATAAATAGATTTTGATTTAATTTTATAAAATTGCCTATTTTGCATCAAAAAATTATCCTATTTATTAAAATTCAATCAAAAATTGGAAGAATTTTCTACTAATATTTCATTGATATAATTAATTAAAAAATGCGATTTACAACACCCTTCCTTTTTCTATTTATAAGTCTATTTTTTTATAAGCTGTGGTGTACAAAAGATTAAAAATGTCTCATATTTAGAAACCACTTCAAATATAAAATCGCAGCCTAGCCTAAATATTTTTAGTCCGAAGAAGTCCAAATACCAAAATACCCCAGTCCTGCTTTTTGTGCATGGCGGGAATTGGAATAGCGGGAACAAAGATTTATATAATTTCTTCGGAAATAATTTTGCGAAAAAGGGAATTACTACGGTGATAGTTGGTTATACTTTAAGCCCTGACGCAGATTACAAAGAAATGACTACTCAAGTTGCTGAAGCAATTAAATGGACACAACAAAATATATCGAAATATAAAGGAAATCCGAATCAATTATTTCCTACAGGCCATTCTGCAGGTGCGCACTTAATTGCCTTGGCTACTATGGATCCGGAATATGGAATAGACCCGGCTTCAATTTCTGGAATTATTTTAAATGATGGTGCCGGTCTGGATATGCATAATTACCTGAAAACATACCCTCCAACAACTACTAATGATTATCTAGCTACATGGACTAATAATCCTGAAAACTGGAAAGAAGCTTCTCCAATATTTTATGTTTCAGCAGCTACTCCGAAAATCATGATGTATGTAGGGGAAAAAACCTATCCGTCGATAACGGTTGCAAACAAGCGGTTTTTGGAAGCATTACAACCTTTTCAGCCTAATCTGGAACCTATACTTTTAAATAAAAAGCATATTCCAATGATGACGCAATTTCTTTGGCCATGGAATAAAAGATATCACGAAATAATAGACTTTATGAATAACAATAAACAATAAACAATAAACAATAAGCAATTAACAATAATCAATTAGCATCATCATTTTTGTTGTTCTTTTGCTTTATTCACGATAGCTTTTAAGCGTTCCTTATGCGCCTCTTTTTCTTTGCGGAGTTTATTCTTCTTCCTGTTTAAAAGCTTGGTATGTTTTGCTTTGTTCTGGGTGTTTTTTTGTGCTCCTTTTTTGGCCATTTTTAATAAGTTCAAAATTCAAAGTTCAAAGTTCAAAGTTCAAAGTTCAAAGTTCGGAATTCAGAATTAAATCTCAAATCTCAAATCTTAAATCCGAAATCCTGAACTCTAAACCTAAAACAAGAAATAAGAAACCCGCAACTTCTAACCTACAACTTCCAAACTGCTATACCCTTGTCCGTTTCGGCTAAGTTTTATCTGGGTGGCTATTCGTTCTTTTAAAGAATCTACGTGACTAATTATCCCGATGGTCTTGGAAGATTCTGCCTGTAATCTTTCTAAAGTATCTAGTGTTTGGTCTAAAGTTTCTGGATCTAGTGTACCAAATCCTTCATCTATAAATAAGCTATTAATTTCCACATTTTTAGACGCAAGATCACTCAATGCCAGAGCTAGCGAAAGACTTAAAATAAATGTTTCTCCCCCGGAAAGCGTTTTTACAGAGCGGCGTTGCCCACCCATATGCTGGTCTATCGCTACCAAACCATCATCCTCATCGGCCGAAGGTTTGTCTATAAGGTATCTATCTGTAAGATCCTTTAATCTGATGTTTGCTAAATGTAGTAATTGAGATAAGGTAAGATCTTGTGCAAAATCATTAAATTTCTTACCCGTTGCATCACCAATCAACTCATTAAGTAACGTCCATCGTTTAGATTTTTTTTCTTTTTCCGCTATTTCCAGTTGAATAGCTTTCATTTTTAATAAAGAGTCTTCATGATTCTTTAAAATACGATCCAATTCCTTATTTTCTTCCTGAAGGCTCTCTAGCTGCTGTTTTTTTGAATTTAATTGCTCTTGAAGTTGTTCGGAAGTTTCTTCCACATCCTTAGTTTTTAAAAGATCCAGTTGAGAAGAAATCACTTTTAGGGTAGCGGTAGCTGAAGCTATTTCTGTCCTTAGCGAATCCCGTTCTGTTCTAAGATCATTATATAAACGGTCACTTAATAAAGCTGAAATCGCTTCAGGAATCGTTGAAAAACCTTTTTTTGAAAGCTCTTTAGCAAGCTCAGGTTCTAAAACCAAAACCTTATTTTTTAATTCGCTTATTTTAGTCTCGGCTAGTTTTAAATTTTCTGAAAAATGCTCTTTTTGCTGAATTAATTGAAGCCATTTATTCTCCAATTCCCTGCAATCTGCATGGATATTTGTGCCGGTGTATAGCTCATTTAACTGCTGTTTTAATTTGCTGCCATCGTTTAGAATTCGCTGCATATCCTTAAGAATCGGAATTCCTTTCTCTATCGATTGAAAATATGAAAGCTCTTTCTCATAAGCTTCTAAATTATTAAGTTGATCTTCCAATGTGGAGATCTTCCTATCCCAATCCACTTCTTCGTCTACCTGATGATTTTTAAATGTGGCGGAAAAGAGCTCTTTTTTAGAATGAATTTTCTTCTCCAATTCTTTGATTTCAGCATCTAAATTGGCTAAGCTGGCCGAGTTTAGTTTTAATTCAGATGTTAAGGATGCGATCTCTTTGGTAGAAGCTGTAAGAATGCTCTTTGCATTATCGATCTGTTGCTGAAGTTGATCGTCCTCTTTTGGAAGATGTTCAGCGTAAGGATGATGAAGTGCTCCACATAGGGGGCATGGTTCATTGTCTATTAATTTACTTCGATAATCTTCGAGTTTTGCGCGCATTAATATATTCTCTTTTTGAAGTTCTAAAATCTGTAAATTTTTAGTTTCATCCAGATAGCGAGAATTTAGTTGAGCGATTTTATTTGGTAACTCCTGAATGGCGGGCTGAAGTCGAG
The DNA here is from genome assembly GCF_000258765.1 of Gillisia marina. GTDB lineage: Bacteria > Bacteroidota > Bacteroidia > Flavobacteriales > Flavobacteriaceae > Gillisia > Gillisia marina. The sequence goes on along the minus strand of NZ_AJLT01000005.1, from coordinate 7,295 downwards.
TTTTTTTCTTTTAATTTATCGGTATGGGCGGAAAAAAGATGTTTTAACTCTATTTGGAAACTTTTTGCCTCCCGGGTTTCTTCCAAACTCTTTTTAAGCTGCGTTCTTTCTTTTGGGAGATCTAAGAATTGAAAATCTTTCAGTTTATACTTGAGATCGTCAATTTGCTGTTTAGATTTTTGTTTTAACCGTTCAAGCTCCTGTAAATCTTTTTCGGGAGCATCAGAAACTTCCAGAGCCACGTCTTTCAAGGCTACTCGAAGGAGTTGTTGTAAGTTTTTCCATTCTACTCCTTTTTTATTGCGGTCTTCTATAAGTGAACTTACCCGAGTACTAAATTGTTCTAAACCTACTGTAACTTCTTTAGGCGTAAGTGGTTTTTTAGTAAAATCCTGAATATTGATTAGCTGTTTAGAAAGATACTCGGTATTCATTTCTATTTTCTGCTGAAGCGATTCTCGATCTTTATCTAAAGCAGCTATTTCTGTAGTCCATGTTTTCCAATTCCTTAGATCTTCTGAAACAGAAATCAGTTTTTCATGCTGAGCTAATTGTAAACCTTTGGCAGATTCAAAAGATTTTAATTTTTCTGATGCCTGATTTAACTGAACCTTTGTTTTCTCTACTTCTGATGATTGAGATAAAATTTCATTTTTTAATTTTAGTTGCTCTTCCTTCAGTTTTACATCCTTGGCTAAAGGTTCGCAAGCACTGGTTTTATGCTGAAATTCTTTTTTTTAATTCTGTTTGCTTTTCAGCACTTAATAATTCTTCTTCAATCCGTTTTATATTAAAAAGTTGCTCTTTAATATCTGCATTACTTGCTCTAAACTTTTCGAAAGCTTTTATTCCCAGTTTTCGGTAGATTCCGGTTCCTGTTATTTTTTCCAATAATTCCCCTCGTTCATCTTTTTTTGCTCGAAGGAATTGCGCAAAATCCCCCTGCGCTAAAACTACAGATTTAATAAACTGATTGTAATTAAGACCGATCAAGGCCTCATTTTTACCGGGCACATCAGATTTCTTGAGATCTAAAATGGCGCCATTTTCTACTGAAGAAATTTCCATTTCATATTCTCGTAAATTGTCATTTCTATTGGTAGAAATACTCCATTGCGATCTAAAAATTCCATGTTGACATTGGTAAGTAACTTTCGCGTATGCCTCTTTCTGATTGCGCGTGAGAATTGCACCTTTATTTAATATTTCAGATCTGGAGATCTTCCCTAACCTTGGAACATGATTAAATAAGGCTAGGGAAATTACATCCAATAACGTAGATTTTCCACTTCCGGTAGGGCCGGTAATTGCAAAAAGTGAACTTTCTGTAAATGGCGAACCGGTAAAATCTATTTGATGTTCTCCACGAAGAGAATTTATATTCTGAAATTCTATTTTTAAGATCTTCATGGCTTAGAGTTCGTTTGCAGTTTCTTGTTGTTGTAACTCTTCCATCAATTCATCGAAAGCACCGAGAATCTCCCTGTTTGTATCTGTTTCGTATTCATGATTTGCTAATAACTCTAAAAAAACTTCTTTTGGTTTTAAATCTTCCAATTGAGGCGCCCCTGCATATAACTCACTAGCACCGGTAACTTTGTTTTTAAAATTCACCCTGCTTTTTACAATTTCAAATCCGGGATTATCAAAATTTTGAATCAGCTTATCGAGCTCATATAGTTTCGTTGCATCATAATGTTCTTCTATCATTTCTAATTCTATCAAATTATTCAGCATAGAATTATTTATCAATTCAGAGAGCTTGTTTTGAAGTTCATTTAAATTTCCGGTTAGCTTCAGAAGTTTCCTAAAAACAGGAACAGGTATACTTTCTGGGATCCAAGATTCTTCAGTATCTAATATTAAGACCCTTTTTTCATCCTTACGTTCACTAAAAGAAAGCGGAATAGGGGAGCCGCTATAATAAGTTGGAACTAATCCATTCACTTTTTGGGGTTTATGTATATGACCTAGCGCTATATAATCGAAAAATTCTCCAAATTGAGACGCCTGAAAAGCTGCCTGATTTCCTATTTGAATGTCGCGTTCACTTTCTGAAGTTTCAACTCCTGCTGCATATAAATGTCCCATTGCCAAAGCAGGAATATCCGGGAACTGCGTTTTACAGACTTCAGCAGCACCTAAAAAGGTGTTTTGGATTCCCATTCGTATTGCCTCTAATCTATCTTCATAAGTGTTTCCATCTGCCGCTGAGCGCAAATCTGCATCTCGTAAATAGGGGAGCGCCACCACCACGAGCTCTATTTTTCCGGAACTCCCTTTTATGGGAATAATGCATTCTTCAATAGTATCACGCAAACTACCAATTACATGCATTTCCAATTCTCGCAGAATTTCTCCGGGAGCATCTAACATGGCTGGAGAATCATGATTTCCACCGGTTAAAATGATTTTACAATTTAAATTCCGCAGCTGTAATAAGGCTTTATAATATTGTTTTCTAGCTTCAGAAGAAGGATTTGCAAGGTCAAAAACATCCCCTGAAATCAATAATAAGTCGACTCCTTTTTCTTGGATACATGTACAAAGCCATTCAATAAATAGATCAAAATCTTTAGAGAGCTCATGTTTATGCAATTTTTTACCAATATGCCAGTCGGCAGTATGAAGTATTTTCATTCAGGAATAAATTTATTTTGAATGTAGAAAAAACATCCTTTTTTATAATTTTGAAAATACAATATCCGCCAGAGGGGTACAAGTCTGGGATGAAATTCTTTTTTAAGATTTAATCATTAATTATTGCAAATAAGTCTCGTTATAATTCCCGCTGTTTAATATGACGGTTTTTAAGAATTCGCGATCTGGCAGAGAATACATCCTGACTCTTCATTTCTAGATTTACTACTCTTTCTATAGATAATCTTGCCATTAAATAACAAATAGTAGATTCTGCTCCTTGATTTAAGTTCACATTAGATTCCTCTAAACCGTCATGACAGCCCCCGGTTAAAGGATTGTAAATTATTTGTTGCAGGTGGTTGTTCCCAAGAAACCAACTAAATGCCAGTTGCATTAAATCTAAATACCGCTGATCCCTAAATGTGTAGTAGAAATTTTCTAAAGCCTCTATGGTATATCCAACATCTATAGGTTGTTCTCCAAACTTATTTGCTTCAGTATTTTTATAATACCAGCCCTTATTCGAAATAGGTCTAAACCTTCCTTTTACAAATAGCTTATTCAGTAAAAAAATTAAAGGAATCTATGGCTATATCCTTGTACACATTCTCTTCGGTTACGAGATACGCATAAAGCATAGCCTCCGGTAATACACTATTTGCATAGGTCATATATTCTTCAAACCATTGCCAATCCTTTTCGGTATTCAAGTCATATTTAGAAACCAATCTTTCTGAAAGTTTGATTATTAAGTTCCTTCTAGTTGCATCTGGAATTGCTCCTTTGCATAAATACAATCCTTTAATAAGAAAGGCTTCGCTTCTTGGCGATAAAACCCCCGGAATCCAAGACATACATTTATCAAGCATTTTACTTGCCAGTAAAAAGGAATCCTCCGGTAATAAATCCTTGATCGCTATTACATTTCCCAGTGCCCAAACGGCTCTGGAATTTGAGTCTTCCAGATTTACATAATCATTTTTAATGTGGATATTTTCGTTGCGATCTAAATAATTTACGAAGGTTCCATCTTTGTTCTGGCACTTTTCAATAAAACTTAAATAGCGATCTATGGATTTTAAATCTTCCTTAAAACCATATAATTGATAGTGTTTACAAATCACAATTAATGCCCGAGCATTATCATCTAATGTATAACCAGAATTAATATCCGGATGTCCAATATTTGAAAATTGAATTATTCCAACGTCAGTAGTCATTTTGTTTAAATGGTCCAGATTCACTTTTGGAAGATTGTAAATAAGATTTTTGGAAGGTTGAATTAATTTTTTATAAAACTCTGCCTGTGTTATAGCAATATTCTCCCAACTACTGGATCTACTCGTTTTATATGCATTAAGGCTCATACTATTTTTCAATTTTGGATTCCCTAAAATTTTTAAAACCGAATTTGCTAGCTGTGTAGAATTTCCAATTTCTATAATCTCCCCAATATTTGAAGATAATAATTCTCTGGTATGAGGAATAGAGCTTGCAATTATGGGACAGCCACAACTCATGGCATATGAAAACGTCCCACTTACCGCCTGATTGGGGTCTTTAGAAGTGAATAAATAAATATCTGTTCCTTGCAATATTTCCAGTAATTCCGGGAGTTCCAAAAAGTGATCTAAGAAAAGCACATGATCATTGATCTCTAATTCTTTTACTGATTGCTGAAGTAAAATTCGATATTCATCAACCCCGTTTTTAACATTGTGAGGATGCGTTTTACCAATAATTAGATACAGGATATTCGGATATTGTTTAATGATTTTTGGCAATGCCTTAATGCCGTTTCTATATTTTTACCGGGACCTAAGAGGCCAAATGTGGATAGGATATTCTTATTTTCTAAGCCATATTTTTTCTTTATAATCGAATTATGTACCCAGTCTACAGAATGTGTTCCGTGGGGTATAATTTGAATTTTATTGGAGGATATTTTATAATCTTCTATTAGAATTCTTTCAGATTCTTTTGTCATTACAATAATACACCGGCTTTTCGATGCCAGTTTAAGCACAACGGTTTTTAACTCGGGATTTGGGTTGGGAAGAACTGTATGAAAAGTCATTACCACCGGCACTTTTACCTCATCTAAGAAAGTAAATAGGTAATTTCCATAGGTTCCTCCAAACAGTCCAAATTCATGTTGGATATGAATGAGTTGGATGTTTTTATTATTATTCAATTGACAAGCGGTATTATAATAATCCTCTTTAATTGCAGGATTTAAACAATACTCTGAAGGATGTAACTTATTATAACTGCTGGCCAAATCGCATTTAACAATTTTAAAAGCATTTCCAAATTGATGAGTTATATGGTGTGAAAGATCTGTAGAGAAGGTTGCAATACCACATTCTTTAGGTGGAAAACTGGACAATAATAGAATTTCGGGTCTTTTTTCGGCATTTTTCATACTCCTGCTGTTTTTAAATTTTTTATTAGTGTGTCAATATTTACCGAAGCAACTGCAATTCGCGAATCGGCAGCTCCATAATAAATGTATAATTCATCATCAAAAAGGGCAGTTCCTGTTGGAAATACAACGTTGCTAACCACTCCTTTTTTTTCCCAATCTTCAGTAGGACATATAAGTGGTTTATTTAATTGTCCAATTATTTTTCTGGGGTTTTCTAAATCTAAGAGTGCTGCTGCAGCATGATACAACGTACCGTTTGCAGTGATTTCAGCCGCATGATAGATCAATAACCAACCGTCTGGAGTCTCGATAGGAGGGCAGCCTGCACCAATGTGGCTTCTTTCGTAATGATGGGAAGTTCGTAATACAATATGGTCTGAAAGATGAGTAACATAATCTACCCAGAAATCACGGGTTAGATCCTGCGGATTTTCAAAAAAAACGATTTGTATCGTTGGAAAAAGCCGATGTAAAAAGGCAAATTTTCCATTGAATTTCTTTGGAAAGAACACAACATTTTTATCCCATACATACACATTGGCTTTCATGATGTTTGAGAGATGATGCCTTTCAAATAAATCATAAAATAGTAAGTGCTTATCGGAGATCTTATTAAGATTTTGCCGAATTAATTTGGCATATTCTTCAAAACTAAATTTTGGAGTGATAATTCCTTTACGTTCGAAAGTCTTAAGATCATTGGAAGTGGCATATGCACCAAATACATTGATCCCATCATATGCCGAATAGCTTAAATAATAAGTGTTGTCGATTTTTGTAATTCTTGGATCTTCAAGACCTTGAAATTCCTGACTGTTTTCAGGAAATAATATAGGCGTTTCACTTCTTTCAATAACTTTTAAGGGACCATCTAGTTTACAATAACCAATAGTAGAAAAATTTCCTGTTCGAACAGCGCGATAAAACAAATGAACATTATTTCCTTCCTTTATCGCCGCTGGGTTAAATACACCTTCATTTTCAAAGCTATTATTAGTGGCCTCTAGGATAACACCATGCTTCTTTACAAAATCATACATAAGAGTTTTATATAAATCGTCATTCTTTCTGCAATTTGCATTGCCGAGAAACATTCAAAAATTTATATAGGGTGCGATATGCTTAACTAACTTCAGTAAGAAAATGCTAATACTATTAATAAATAGCGAAGCAGATTTGAAGTGGTTAACAAGGGTAAAAATATCTTTCTAATATTTGTAAACCAATGATATATATCAGTTTATCAACAAATTTATGAGCTGGTTTGATATGGTTGTATTGTTAGCTGAAGTAAGAGGATGTATATGCGGGTAAGTGGTTAATAATGAGTGTTTAATGCATGAAAAAGCGATTGGTTGCGTGGAAAGTGATTTTAATGACTATAAGTAAGGGGGTTGCATCATTTTAATAAAAAGAGGGAATTAAACTAGTAATTTCAGGTATGTAAAATTTTATAGCTCTAATTATTACAGGTTTCGCGAACTGAATTAGAATTGAAGAATAAAAAACATATTAATCCTTTAAATATTTATAACATGAGAACTCTAATTGTTTTACTACTACTTGTTGGCTTTATAGGCACAAGCCAAGCGCAACAGATCACTGAACTTGAGGAAGCAAATGTAAGCTATGCCCCTAATGCAGTTAAAATTTCATCTAATTTAGATAGCTACACCTTTACCGTCAAAGAAAATTTCGCAGGAGAATTTATAAAAAATCCAATAGCATTTATGAAGGAGAATTTTGATATCAATGCGTTTATAGCAAATATTGATAATGATGCTTACGATGAGTATTTAGTGACCTTTAAAAGTAGCAAAGGATATTTGGAAGCCAGCTACGACGATGATGGTACTATCCTAAAAACAAGTCAGCGTTTTAAAGATATCGTTCTACCACTTAATGTAAGAAGAGCACTTTATAAAAACCATAAAGGTTGGACTATGGTACAAAATAAATACATGGCTAGTGGTAAAGGCGAAAGAATAGATAGAGAAGTTTATAAAATCAAGCTTGAAAACGGGAATAAAAAGCAGAATGTAAAAATAGATCCTAGAGATCTAAGAGATTCTGAAGTTGCAAGTAACTAGGTTGTAGATGATTGAATACCCTATTATTAGCCAGTAAACCGAGAAACGACACTTTGTGAGTTTCTCGGTTTTTTTATTGCTTCTATCTTAAGTGACATTTATAGGAGATATTATAAGTAATCATTTCTCTTTTT
>NZ_AJLT01000004.1 GCF_000258765.1 Gillisia marina | reverse complement strand
TTTTTTGAATTTTAGGTATTTAAGTTTTAATCCTCATTATCTTCATCATCCTTTTCGGGAATTTCAGAAATTGGCTCATTAAAATCTTCATCATCGTAATCGTCTTCATCGTAGTTCGCCATTGTATTCTCTAATTTGGTACTTACTTTCACCAAATAAATAGAATCTTCAGTTCGAACTTCTACCGCCTCGACAGTTTCGTTTTTAGCATTTTTAAAGGAAATCACATGGTCATCATCATATCCATCGGGATATTTATCTACCAATAGGCTTAAAATTTCTGGAGTTAACTTTTTGTAATCTACAATGACTCTTTTCATAACTAAGATTTGATGATGCAATTATAGTAAAATTAGCATTATTTTCAAGCGGTCAAATAAATTTTCAATTTAATTTTTTAAATAGTAATTCATAGCCTCTATCAGCTTGTTATTTGGTACAATAACGTCTAATTCTGATTCTCCAAAATTCTTCAAAAGCACAAAATTTATATTTCCGTGAGAATTTTTCTTATCGAATTTGAGCAAATTAATGACTATTTCATAATCTTCTTCCAGAAGATTTATCTTCGGAAAAAATTCATTAATTTTTTGGGTAACAGTATTGAGTTTGTTTTTTGGAAATCCACATAATTCATTAGAAAGATACGTTGCCATAATCATTCCTGCGGCAATTGCCTCTCCATGAAGTAAGGTAGTTTTATTAGGATTGGTTAAGAAATAGGATTCTATAGCATGTCCCAAAGTATGTCCGTAATTAAGTGTTTTTCGAATATTTTCTTCTGTGGGATCTTGCTTAACAATTTTAGATTTTATCTCGATAGATTCAATAATTAGGCTATCAAGATCTTCTAAACTAAGCGCTTCTAAATTAGTTGCTTTATCCCAATATTCTTCACTAGCGATGAGACCGTGTTTCAAAATTTCAGCTAAACCACTTCGCATTTCATTTGCAGGTAATGTTGTTAGATAATTGGAATCTATCAAAACCATTTCCGGCTGATTAATAACACCAATCTGATTTTTCAAATTCCCAAGATCTACCCCACATTTCCCGCCAACCGATGCATCTACCATGGCCAGTAGGCTCGTGGGTATATTAATGTAAGGGATCCCTCTTTTAAAGGTACTAGCCACAAAGCCGCCAAGATCTGTAACAACACCACCACCAAGATTTAGCATAATGCTTTTTCTATCGGCTCCTAATTCTGAAAGAGTTTCCCAGATTCCCGAGCAGGTTTCAATATTCTTATGCTCCTCACCAGCTTCCATTTCAATGACTTCAATAGTAATCTCTGTTTCTAGTTGCTGAAGAAAAATGTTTAGACAATTATCGTGTGTATTACTATCTACCAAAACAAATATTAGGGAGGGATTGGAATACTTTAAATAATCTGATAATTCAGAGTATCCATTTTCTGCATAAAAAATTGGAGCTTGACTAGCTAAAACAGCCATATTTTTAGAGGTTTTATTCAAATTAACAGATATCGAAAATAAGCAGAAAATAATTAATTTATCCTAACTCAATAATTATATTTGCCGCATCAATATCCTACAGATGATCACACAAAAAATCTTTGACGACACAGAGACTGCTTTTAAATTAAAATCCAACGAAGATCTTAATAGAGCTTTGTTTCTTTTTGGCATGATTAACAGGCCAAGCCTAGTAAAGATTGGGACTTATCTTACTAAAGTATCCTTAAAATTACACTTACCGGTAGAAGGGCTTATCAAGAAAACTATTTTTAAACAATTCAGTGGTGGTGAGACCATGGAAGAGTGTATGAAGGTGATCGAAAAAATGTATACAAAGAAGTTGCATAGTATTTTGGATTACTCCGTAGAGGGAAAAGTAGAGGAGGCGCAATTTGATGCGGCCATGCAAAAGAAGATCAGTATTATTGAATTCGCTTCAGAAAAAAAAGAACTGCCGTATGCAGTTTTTAAGCCAACAGGAATTGGAAGGTTTGAGATTTGGGAGAAAGTTTCTTCAAAAGATACTTTAACAAAAGAGGAAGAAGAAGAGTGGGAGCGCGTTAAGAATAGAGTAGATCTTATTTGTAATGCGGCCTTTAAGAATGATATAGGTGTTTTGGCAGATGGTGAGGAATCTTGGATGCAAGATGCGGCAGATGATTTGATGGAGGAGATGATGAAAAAATACAATCAGGAAAAAGCAATTGTGTTTAATACTTTGCAATGTTATAGATGGGATAGGTTAAATTATTTACAAGCTTTACATTTAAAAGCGAAAGCTGCCGGCTATAAGGTTGGGGCCAAGATCGTGCGTGGAGCTTATATGGAGAAGGAGAATGAACGAGCGCATAAAATGGGATATCCAACTCCTATTTGTGAAAGTAAAGAAGCTACAGATGTTAGTTTTAATGGAGTATTGGCCTATTGTTTAGCTTATATAGATGATATTTCCCTATTTGTAGGTAGCCATAATGAGATGAGTAATTATCTGGCTTTACAAATAATGGAGGATAAGAATATCGCTATAAACGACTCCCGGGTTTGGTTTAGTCAGTTATATGGAATGAGTGACCATATTAGTTTAAACCTTGCTAAAAAAGGGTATAATACGGCAAAATTAGTACCTTTTGGTCCTGTTAGGGAAGTTGTTCCCTATTTAATTAGAAGAGCGCAGGAAAATACTTCTGTAAAAGGGCAAACCGGTAGAGAATTGGCTTTGCTTATTGAAGAGAAAAAGCGCCGTAAAGGAGAGCCTACAAAGGGTAACCGAGAATAAATTAATTCTTATGAGTTCCATTTCTAAATTTATTTACTACAAAGTTTTTAAATGGACGATAGATGGGACTTTTGATCCAAATATCAAAAAATGTGTTTTTGTAGTTGCTCCTCACACTAGTTGGTGGGATTTTTTCTTAGGAGTTTTAACTCGAAATATTTTAGATCTAGAAATAAACTTTGTCGGAAAAAAGGAATTGTTTAAACCTCCATTTGGTTGGTATTTTAGATGGATGGGTGGAGCGCCGGTAGACCGGGTTTCCAAAGAAAAAAAGGTAGCTGCAATCGCGGCTATTTTTGAATCTAAGAAAATTTTTAGACTGGCTTTATCCCCAGAAGGAACCAGACAAAAAACCGAAAGATGGAGAACGGGCTTCTATTATATTGCTGAAGCAGCTAATGTTCCCATTATAATGGTAGCTTTTGATTATGGTAAAAAGCAAACTAAATTTTCTGAACCTTTTTATACCACGGGAGATATTGAAAAAGATCTTCCTGAAATTCAAAGTTTTTATAAAGGCGTGAAAGGGAAATTCCCTGAACAATTTTAGAGTCTGACAAATCTAGTCTTCAGATTCGTCCATGGTATGATATACATTCTGCACATCATCATCTTCTTCTAGACGTTCCAATAATTTTTCTACATCTGCAGCTTCTTCTGGTGATAATTTTTTGGTTACTTGTGGAATTCTTTCGAAGCCGGATGATAAAATTTCGATATTTCTATTTTCTAACTCTTTCTGAATAGCGCCAAAACTTTCAAAAGGAGCATAGATTAAAATTCCATCCTCATCCTCAAAAACTTCTTCTGCACCAAAATCGATTAATTCCAGTTCTAATTCTTCAGCATCATGACCTTCAGCATTTATCCTGAAATTGCAAGTATGGTCGAACATGAATTCTACAGAGCCGGAAGTTCCTAAGTTTCCATCACTTTTACTAAAATGCATACGCACATTAGCAACAGTTCTATTGTTATTATCTGTGGCGGTTTCAACCAGAACAGCGATCCCGTGAGGAGCATAACCTTCGAACATGACTATTTTATAATCCCCTTGACTTTTATCGCTCGCACGCTTAATGGCACGATCAACATTGTCTTTGGGCATATTCACACTCTTGGCGTTCTGAATTACCGCACGAAGCCTGGAATTGCTATCTGGATCTGGGCCACCTTCTTTAACAGCCATCACAATATCCTTTCCAATTCTAGTAAATGCTTTAGCCATTGCAGACCATCGCTTCATCTTACGCGCTTTTCTAAATTCGAATGCTCTTCCCATAAATAGTATTAATCTGGTGTAAAAATAAAAAAACGTTCCATTTCTAGCTAAAAAAATGGAACGACAATCAAAATAATTATAATTTATTCGGCATTTACAATTCCTTCAATTGCTTTCGCCAATTTAAAATCCTTTTCGGTAACGCCACCGGCATCATGTGTAGACAGAGAAATCTCCAGTTGATTGTAAACATTGTTCCAATCTGGATGATGGTCTTGTGCTTCAGCTTCAAACGCAATTCTGGTCATTAAGGTAAAAGCTTCCTTGAAGTTTTCAAATTCAAAAGAAGTTTGCAAAGAGTTGTCTGTATAACTCCATCCTTCCAATGTTCCTAATTTCTCGTTTATTTCTTGTTCAGATAATTTTTTCATTTTTTTTTATTTTAAATTATTACCGGTATTCAGGATTTTCAAAAGCCCATCTTTTACCGTCTTTCCATTCTTCAGGCAAATTGCCATAGGCAGGATATCCGCCAAATTGCTTTAACATGCTTGCTAAATGCATAAGATTATAGGTCATAAAGGTAGTATTCCTATTGGTGAAATCACTTTCTTGAGCATTAGATTCTTCATCTAAATAACTGGGGCCAGGACCTACTTCTCCAATCCAACCGGCATCTGCTTGGGGTGGAATGGAATAGCCTAAATGCTGAAGAGAATAAAGCATATTCATAGCGCAATGTTTAATACCATCTTCGTTACCCGTAATTAAACAGCCACCGGCCTTTCCGTAATAAATATATTGTCCCTTTTCATTTTGCTGAGCACTCATGGCATATAAACGTTCAACTATTTTAGTGCATATAGAAGATTTTGCGCCTAACCAAATGGGAGTGCAGAGAACTAGAATATCTGCAGCTATAATTTTCTTAAAAAGTTTCGGCCAATCGTCCTTCTCTTCTCCTTCTGTGGTCATGTCTGGCTGGATTCCATTAGGTAGTGTATAATCTGCAGCGCGAATAACTTCTACAGAGATACCTTCTTTTTCCATAATATTTTTTGAAACTTCTATAAGACCTTTGGTGTGACTTTGCTTTGGAGATTTCTTAAGCGTACAGTTTATAAATACCGCTTTAAGATCTTTAAATTGTGGCGTGTTCATTTATTTTCATTTTTCCTAAAGTTACTAAATAGCAGAGAACTCTTAAAAAAATGTCGCCAAGTTTGGGAAAGGCTTAATAAAATTAGATAACCACAGAAGAATTAATTACATGCTGTAAGGAGATGCTTAGATTCTTTGGTAAGAGATTGTCTTTTGGCAGCACAGCCAAAAAACGATCGTAATTAGAATCGTACACTTGCTTTAAAAGTGGATTTTTATAACCCAATGCGGCAGCGATATCTTTTATAAGGTCATGCTGATGTGTGAGATCTTCGCTACCTAAATGAAAAACCCCTTGTTTTTTCCTATTTATGATATAGTGAATTTGTTGCGTGACTCTTGTAATGTCGGTAGCATTTACAACCACATTCGGGAAAACCTCAATCGCTTCGCCAAATTCAATTTTATTTTTGATTTCCATTGTTCTTGGAGAATTAGCCCCAAAAACCATCGGTAATCTTAAGATATTGTATTTATTATTTGGAAGTCTAAGCAACGCATTTTCAATTTTTATTTTGAATCTGCCATAAATACTTTGCGACAAGGTTTTATCATACTCGTAAGAAGGATAGTTGGTAAAGGCATCAAATACATTTGCTGAAGAAATAAAAAGCAATTTGCTGTTATTCCTTAAGATATAATCTATGACTAAAAAGTGGGTATTTACCTGGGCGTTAAAATCACCTCTTAAGGCAGAAACTATTACCGTTGGCCGAAGGTTTTCGAGTAAAATCTCAATATTTTCAGACTCCATATCAAATTCATAGAACTTATGATTTGCTTCAAAGAAATCTGAATTCGTGTGATAGGTGCCATAAGTATCAAAATAGGAGCAGAGTTCTTTATATAGGGCATTCCCTATAAAGCCACTTGCTCCTAATATCAGTACTTTTTCCAATGGGTTTATCCTTTATAGAAAGGCAATTTCACTAATGTAGCAGGAACTGCTTTTTTTCTTATTTGAATATAGATCTTATCATTAGCCTTAGCCATTTCGGTTGGGATGTAACCCATTCCAATTCCTTTATCTAAAGAAGGTGACATGGTACCCGAAGTAACATTTCCAATTACATTTCCTTCAGCATCTACAATATCATAGCCTTGTCTTGGGATTCCTCTTTCATCCAATTCGAAAGCGATTAGTTTTCTTTTAGGACCTTCTTCTTTTTGCTTAGCTAATGCATCAGCATTTACAAAATCTTTGGTGAATTTTGTAATCCATCCTAATCCTGCTTCTAAAGGAGAAGTTGTATCGTCTATATCGTTTCCGTATAAGCAATACCCCATTTCTAATCTTAAGGTGTCTCTCGCTGCCAAACCAATTGGTTTGATTCCAAAATCTGCTCCTGCCTCAAATACTTTATTCCAGATAGTTTCGGCGTCTTCATTTTTAAAATAAATTTCGAAACCACCACTACCGGTATATCCTGTTGCCGAAATAATTACATTTTTCACTCCTGCAAATTCTGCTACTTCAAAAGTGTAAAATTTAAGCTCTTTTAAATTAACATCGGTTAAAGATTGCATGGCATCTGCGGCTTTTGGGCCTTGAATTGCCAATAAAGAAAATTCATCTGAAAGATCTTTCATAGTTGCATCCATGGTATTATGCTGTGCAATCCAGTTCCAATCTTTCTCTATATTAGATGCATTTACAACCAAGATGTATTTTTCTTCGTTCATTCTGTAGATAATAAGATCATCTACAATTCCTCCATCCTCGTTAGGCATACAAGAATACTGCGCTTTTCCATCTATTAATTTAGAAGCGTCATTAGAACTTATTTTTTGGATAAGCTCCAGCGCATGTTCTCCAGAGATTAAAAATTCTCCCATGTGAGAAACATCAAATACTCCCACGTCCTTACGAACAGTCTCATGTTCTATATTTACTCCTTCATAAGAAACTGGCATATTGAATCCTGCAAATGGAACCATTTTAGCATTTAGGGAATGATGTATATCGTTAAGGGCTATTTTTTTCATTTCTTTTAGAATTTGCGCAAATTTATTTATTTCAATTTTAATAGTGGTGCAAATAAACATAATTCTTAAGAATCTCGGGCTTATATATTATTGCACTCCTATAAAATTTATATTTGTAAATACGAGATAAAGAAACTTAAGTATGAAGATATTTGATATAGCCCAGCTTGCTGAAGCTGATAAAGTAACCATAGAAAAACAGGAAATTAGTTCTACGGAATTAATGGAACGAGCCGCAACCTTGGTTTTTAATGATATTCATTCCAAACTTAATGGCGCTCAAATTCCGATTAAGATTTTTTGTGGGATTGGAAATAATGGGGGAGATGGTCTAGTGATTGGAAGACTTTTATTAGAGCACGGGTATCAGGTTACTGTTTATGTAGTTAATTATAGCAATAATCGTTCGGAAGATTTTTTGATTAATTATGAAAAGATCAAAGAAGTAAATAATGATTGGCCAATTACAATAAAAGGTGAAGATGATTTTCCTGAACTTTCAGAAAAGGATTTTATTATAGATGCCATGTTCGGGATTGGTCTTAATAGACCTCTGGAAGATTGGGTTGGGAAACTAATACATTATATTAATAAATCCAAAGCCTTTATTGCTGCCATAGATATGCCTTCTGGAATGTTTGCAGATAAAATTCCGAATGAAACGCAGCCTGCAATTAAAGCAAATGTGACTATTACATTTCAATCTCCAAAATTGATATTTTTCCTGCCCCAGGCTGCAGAATATATAGGAGATATGCAAGTAATAGATATAGGGTTGGATAGGGAATATTTGGCTAAAACCATTGTAAACAAGCAATTAATTAATAAGCCAGAAGCGCAGTTGTTGTATAGACAGCGAACAAATTTTGCTCATAAGGGAGATTATGGTCATGCGCTGATTATTGGCGGGAGTTATGGGAAAATTGGAAGTATCTCTTTAACAGCAATGGCTGCGCTAAAAACAGGTGCGGGCTTGGTAACTATCTTTTCACCAAAATGCGGGTATCAGATCTTGCAAACGGTTTTGCCGGAAGCTATGGTGCTAACAGATAAAAGTGAGATGATGCTGAATTCAATTGAATTTGATCTTGAACCAGATGTAATTTGTTTTGGAATGGGAGCAGGGACTTCTAAAGAAACAACTTCAGCTTTTGAAGAGATATTGATTAAGACCAAAAAACCGATGGTTATAGATGCCGATGGTATTAATATTCTTTCAAAAAATAAGCAGTTTTTAAAGGAATTGCCAGAGAATTCTATATTAACTCCGCATCCCGGAGAATTGGAACGCCTGGTGGGAACATGGAAAGACGATTTCGATAAATTATATAAGGTTAAAAAATTCAGCAAGAAACATAAGGTGATCGTAGTTATTAAAGGAGCTCATACTATAACTGTTTTTAAAGACGATCTTTATATAAATAATACCGGAAACCCGGGGATGGCAACCGCAGGAAGCGGAGATGTTCTCTCTGGTGTAATTACTTCCCTTATTTCACAACAATATGAACCTTTGATTGCCGCGGTTTTTGGCGTGTATTTGCATGGAAAAACTGGAGATATCATGGCTAAAGAAATGAGTTATGAAGGTCTAATTGCAGGGGATCTTGCAACTAATATTGGAAGATCATTTTTAGATTTGTTTAAAAAGGAAATGCAATCTGAGGGGAATTGAAAAATTTTCAGTTATTTTAGCACTTGTTTAACATTTGCAGCGTTTTAAAACCTGCAGAATTAAACCATAATTATTCTTTAAGAATTCTTAAGAACCCTAATATTATTGATTTCTTTTCTTCCTAAAATGCCTAATTGTTTATGAGTTCATACCACTATATAAGTTCTGCTGTCCTTGATTTGCAAATTATTCAGGATATTATTAAAAATAAATTGAAACTGGAATTAAGTGAAGAGTCCAGAGTAAATATTATAAAATCCAGAAAATATCTAGACAAAAAGATTAAACAAAGCGATGTTCCTATCTATGGGATTAATACTGGTTTTGGATCTTTGTGTAATGTAAAAATATCCAACGATCATTTAACAAAACTGCAGGAGAATTTAGTGATGTCTCACGCATGCGGTACCGGTGAGTTAGTAGCAAAGCCGATAATTCGTTTGATGTTATTATTGAAAATTCAGTCATTAAGCTATGGTCATAGCGGAATTGCATTAGAGACCGTACAACGATTAATAGATTTTTATAATGAAGATATTTTACCGGTAGTTTACGAACAAGGTTCGTTGGGAGCTTCCGGGGATCTTGCGCCATTAGCGCATTTATCGTTACCACTTTTAGGAAAGGGAGAGGTTTTTTATCAAGGTGAAAAATTAAATGCTGCCATAGTGCTCAATAAGTTTGATTGGGAGCCAATTAAAATGCAGTCTAAAGAAGGCTTGGCTTTATTAAATGGTACTCAGTTTATGAGTGCACATGGAGTATATGCTTTGATAGAATCTTATAGGTTATGTTATTTGGCAGATATGATTGGTGCTATTTCTGTAGATGCATTTAATTGCAATATGTCACCTTATGATGAGTTGGTGCATATGGTGCGTCCTCATCGTGGACAAATAAAAACTGCTGAAAGAATTAGAGCATTTTTAGATGGAAGCGAAATAGCGATAAAAGAAAAGGCAAGTGTACAAGATCCTTATTCTTTTAGATGTATTCCGCAGGTGCACGGAGCAAGTAAAGACACCTTATCATTTACAAGAAAAACGATAAAAACTGAGATCAATTCGGTAACAGATAATCCTAACATCTTTATCGAAGCAGATAAAATTATTTCCGGAGGGAATTTCCATGGACAACCTTTGGCCTTAGCTTTAGATTATATGGCCATCGCAATGGCTGAGATTGGAAATATTTCTGAAAGAAGAATTTATCAATTAGTTTCCGGATTAAGAGAGCTTCCTACATTCTTGGTGGAAAACCCTGGATTGAATAGTGGTTTTATGATTCCGCAATATACCGCAGCTAGTATCGTGAGTCAGAATAAACAATACGCCACCCCATCTAGTATAGATTCTATAGTTTCTTCAAACGGACAAGAGGATCATGTGAGTATGGGATCTAACGGGGCGACTAAACTTTTAAAGGTTGTAGACAATATTTCTACGATTCTGGCAATAGAATTATTCAACGCTTCGCAAGCACTACATTATAGAGAGCCACAAAAGACATCACCGTTTCTTCAGGAAGTAATAACGGAATTTAGAAAAGTGGTGCCGATATTATTGGAAGATCAAATAATGTCTACACATATAAAAGCAGCCAAAAACTTTGTGGATAATTTTAAAATTGAACCTCAGGTTTTATTTGACTAAATAAGCTGATGTTTCATCCAATTTACGGCTTCATCTAAAGTTTCAAAAACTTCGAAGGAACTACTATTTCTAAAGAATTGTTTCTCTATGATAGAATTTTGTTTCACAACAGGGTTTGTGGAGACAATTGCTATGGCAATTAGGTTGGGAACATTCGCCGACTCTAAATGAATCATTGGATTTACAGAATAGGAATTCACTCTATTAGAAATATAGCCGTAGGGCATATTACTAAATCGTTTTCGTGCTAATTCCAATAATTCTTGATTATGGGGAATGTCAAAAAGAATACCTTCGTTCAGTTCGGCTATTTGAATCTTTTCAAGAAATGTAACCGATCCAAATTCAAGCTCTAAAGCAGATTTTATCATAAGATGTTAGGGGAAATTATGTGATCAAATTTAAGAATTTAAGTGAGAAAACCAAATCAATTTTTAAAAGGAAAACAGCGTAATGCAATTGGTTGAAATCCAGCTATATGTGACGTGTTTAAATGTTGATATTTTAGATTATTTTAATTTTTGAAGAAATTAGGCAAAAAAAACAGCCAATAAATATTAATTTATGGCTGTCCCTCTTTTAATATAATTTAGGTTATTTAACCTCGTTTTCTTCTTTAGCTTTTTCAATTTTAATTGTAAGCTTATCACCTTCTTTATCCAAGTCCATGAATATTTTGTCTCCTTCTTGAAGATGTGATGTAATTATTTCCTCAGCAAGCGCATCTTCAATATATTTTTGGATAGCTCTATTTAAAGGTCGTGCACCATAATCTTTATCGAAGCCTTTATCTGCGATATAATCCTTAGCACTGTCGCTAAGTATTAAAGTATAACCAATCACACCAATTCTAGAATAAAGCTTTTCTAATTCGATATCAATAATCTTATGAATATCATCTCTATCTAGAGAATTAAAGATCACTACGTCATCTATTCTATTCAAGAATTCCGGAGCGAAGGCTTTTTTCAACGCATTCTGGATAACACTTCTCGCGTTATCATCCATTTGAGCTTTTTGAGATGCTGTTCCAAATCCTACACCTTGTCCAAAATCTTTAAGTTTTCTAGATCCAATATTAGAAGTCATTATAATAATGGTATTTCTAAAATCGATCTTTCTACCTAAACTATCGGTAAGATATCCATCATCCAATACTTGAAGTAACATATTAAACACATCTGGATGAGCTTTCTCTACTTCATCTAAAAGAATTACAGCATATGGCTTACGTCTTACTTTTTCTGTTAACTGTCCACCTTCTTCGTATCCAATGTAACCTGGAGGCGCACCAATCAATCTTGAAATAGCGAATTTTTCCATGTACTCACTCATATCAATTCTGATAAGAGTGTCTTCATTATCGAATAATTCTCTTGCTAAAACCTTTGCTAGTTGTGTTTTTCCAACCCCTGTTTGACCTAAGAAAATAAAGGAACCAATTGGTTTATTTGGGTCTTTTAATCCGGCTCTATTTCGCTGGATAGCCTTAACCACTTTATTAACCGCATCATCCTGCCCAATCACTTTACCTTTAATACGGTCTGGTAATTCTGCAAGTTTGGTTATTTCTGTTTGGGCTATTCTATTTACCGGAACTCCAGTCATCATAGACACCACATCTGCAACATGATCTTCTGTAACAGTTTCTCTATGCTTTTTAGATTCTTCTTCCCATTTTTCTTGAGCTAAACCTAGTTGTTTTTCAAGATTCTTTTCGTCGTCTCTAAGTTTCGCAGCTTCTTCGTACTTCTGCTTTTTAACAACAGCGTTTTTATCTTCTCGAACTGCTTCCAGCTTTTGTTCAAGATCTAAGATTTGCTTTGGCACTTCTATATTGGTAATATGTACCCGAGCACCAGCTTCATCTAGAGCATCAATCGCTTTATCTGGAAGAAATCTATCTGTAATGTATCTATTTGGAAGTTTCACACATGCTTCAATGGCTTCTGGAGTATAAGTTACATTGTGATGTTCCTCATATTTCCCTTTGATGTTGTTCAAAATTTCCAATGTCTCGTCTACAGTTGTAGGCTCGACGATTACTTTTTGGAATCTTCTTTCTAAGGCACCGTCCTTTTCTATATATTGTCTATACTCGTCTAGAGTAGTAGCGCCAATACATTGTATTTCACCTCTTGCTAAGGCCGGCTTAAACATATTGCTTGCATCCAAACTTCCGGTTGCACCGCCAGCGCCAACAATTGTATGAATTTCATCTATAAAAAGAATAATATCATCATTCTTCTCAAGTTCATTCATTACCGCTTTCATACGTTCTTCAAACTGTCCTCTATACTTTGTTCCAGCAACTAAACTGGCTAAATCTAGAGTCACAACACGTTTATCAAAAAGAATTCTTGACACTTTTCGTTGTACAATTCTCAGTGCTAATCCTTCAGCAATTGCAGATTTACCAACACCTGGTTCTCCAATTAAGAGCGGATTATTTTTCTTACGTCTACTAAGAATCTGACTAACTCGTTCAATCTCTTTCTCTCTACCAACAACGGGATCTAATTTATCGACTTCCGCCATTGCAGTTAAATCTCTTCCGAAGTTATCCAGAACAGGAGTTTTAGATTTTTTATTGGTTTTTCCAGTATTACTAAAAGGATTGTCCTTAGTAGCATCATCGGCACTCGCATCTTCATCTGAAAATGATTCGGCTCTTGGAGCTTCTAAATAATCGTCATCATTTGTAATCATATATTTGAATTGATCTTTAACTCCATCGTAATCAATCTTTAGTTTATTTAAAAGTTTGGTTGTAGGGTCATTTTCATTTCTTAAAATACACAGTAATAGATGTGCAGTATTAATAGAGGTGCTTTGAAAAAGCTTCGCCTCTAAAAATGTCGTTTTTAAAGCCCGCTCCGCTTGTCTTGTAAGGTGTAAATTCTTTTTTTCATTAGAAATCCCTAAAGATTCCGGGTTTGCAGGGCTTAAAATTTCAACTTTTCGTCTTAAGTGACTCAAGTCTATATCTAGGGCATTCAATATGTTTATAGCTTTGCCGTCTCCATCTCGCAAAAGCCCAAGCATTAAATGTTCTGTACCAATAAAGTCGTGACCTAGCCTAAGAGCTTCTTCTTTGCTATAGGCAATCACATCCTTTACTTTGGGAGAAAAATTATCGTCCATCTTATTTCCTTTCTCTAAAATTATATATTATCATTACTGGGGGTAGTTCAAAAATTATACCTATTAGGTAATGTGTCGCTAGCTAATTGACAAAATTACTTTCAATAAACAAAATATAAGATAGCTAACTTATTAACGAAGCTGCGCTAATTTTTTGTTAATAAAATTTATACAAAGCCTTACCAATAGTACTAAAAACAACTGCAAAATCCGTAAATTGGCACGTTATATTTTCAAACTAAATTAAAATATTTAATATGGCTGAAGGAGAAAAGTTAATTCCTATCAACATTGAAGATGAAATGAAGTCGGCTTACATCGATTATTCGATGTCGGTCATTGTGTCACGTGCGCTACCTGATGTTCGTGACGGATTAAAACCTGTTCATAGAAGGGTTTTGTTCGGGATGCATGAATTAGGTATTAGAGCTACTGGAGCTCATAAAAAATCTGCAAGAATTGTAGGGGAAGTATTAGGTAAGTATCACCCGCACGGAGATACTTCTGTATACGACGCAATGGTACGTATGGCCCAGGAATGGAGTTTGCGATATATGCTTGTAGATGGTCAAGGTAACTTTGGATCTATAGATGGTGATAGTCCCGCAGCAATGCGATATACTGAAGCCAGAATGCGGAAGATTGCCGAAGATATGTTGGCAGATATTGACAAAGATACTGTAGACCACCGATTGAATTTTGATGATACTCTAGAAGAACCTACCGTTTTACCTACGCGAGTTCCAAGTTTATTGATAAATGGCGCAAGTGGAATTGCAGTAGGGATGGCTACCAATATGCCGCCTCATAATTTATCTGAAGTTATTGACGGAACTATTGCATACATTGAAAACAATGATATAGAGATAGACGAATTAATTACTCATATAAAAGCCCCGGATTTCCCAACAGGAGGTGTAATTTATGGATACGATGGTGTTCGTGAAGCCTTTAAAACAGGAAGAGGTAGAGTGATGATGCGTGCAAAATCTACTTTAGAGGAAGTTAACGGTAGAGAGGCCATAATTGTTACAGAGATTCCATATCAGGTGAATAAGGCCGATATGATCAAAAAAACTGCCGATCTTGTTAATGAGAAAAAGATCGAAGGAATTTCTACTATTAGAGATGAATCAGATAGAAATGGAATGCGAATCGTTTATATTCTTAAGCGAGATGCAATTCCAAATATCGTTTTAAATACATTATTCAAGCATACGGCACTTCAAACCAGTTTCAGTGTTAACAACATCGCCTTGGTAAAAGGACGACCTGAAATGTTGAATTTGAAGGATATGATCTATTACTTTGTGGAGCATCGTCATGAAGTTGTTGTAAGACGTACCAAGTATGAATTACGTAAGGCTGAAGAAAGAGCACATATTTTAGAAGGATTAATCATAGCTTCAGATAATATAGATGAAGTGATTGCTTTAATTAGAGCTTCCAGCAATGGAGATGAAGCTCGATCTAAATTGATTGAACGTTTCAGTTTATCTGAAATTCAGGCAAAGGCAATTGTAGAAATGCGATTGAGACAACTTACCGGTCTGGAACAAGATAAATTACGTTCAGAATACGATGAAATCAAAAAGACCATCGAAGACTTGAAGGACATTCTTGATAGAAAAGAACGTCGTATGCAGGTTATTACAGATGAGTTATTGGAAATCAAGAATAAATATGGAGATGAGCGTAGATCTGTTATAGAATATGCAGGTGGAGATCTAAGTATAGAGGATATGATTCCAGATGAGCAGGTAGTAATTACTATTTCTCATGCCGGTTACATTAAAAGGACATCTCTTACAGAATATAAAACTCAGAATAGAGGAGGAGTTGGTCAAAAAGGCTCTACTACTAGAAATGAAGATTTCTTAGAACATTTATTCTCGGGAACAAACCATCAATATATGATTTTCTTTACTCAAAAAGGAAAATGTTTCTGGATGCGGGTTTATGAAATTCCTGAAGGAAGCAAAACTTCAAAGGGAAGAGCAATTCAGAATTTAATAAATATCGAGCCGGACGATAAAGTGAAAGCATTTATCTGTACTCAGGATCTCAAAGATGAAGAGTATATAAATAATCACTTTGTAATCATGGCTACCAAAAAAGGTCAGGTAAAGAAAACATCTTTAGAGCAATACTCTAGACCTAGAATAAATGGTATTAATGCAATTACCATTCGTGAGGACGACGAACTTTTAGAAGCGAAACTTACTACAGGAAACAGTCATGTAATGTTGGCTATTAAAAGTGGGAAGGCAATTCGTTTTGAAGAAGAAAAAACCAGACCAATGGGGAGAAATGCCTCAGGAGTTAGAGGTATTACTTTAGCAAGTGAAGATGATGAAGTTGTTGGAATGATTGCTGTAAACGATATGGATACTGACATTTTGGTAGTTTCTGCCAATGGGTATGGAAAACGTTCACAACTGGATGATTACCGAATTACCAATCGTGGTGGGAAGGGAGTTAAAACAATTTCTGTTACAGAAAAAACAGGTGAATTGGTTGCTATTAAAAACGTTAGTGATAACGATGACCTTATGATAATAAATAGATCTGGGCTTGCTATTAGAATGAGTGTCGAGAATTTAAGGGTTATGGGAAGAGCTACGCAAGGAGTTCGACTTATTAACTTGAAAAGTAACGATGCCATTGCAGCGGTTGCCAAAGTGATGAAGGATGATGAAGAAGTAGAAGATCTGATAGATGAGCTGTCAGATACTGAAATCAGTGATGAAAACTCAGATGGCACAACAATTGCAGACAACAACGAAGATGAATAACAATAAAAAAACCAATTACAAAATGAAAAAGAATATTTTATCAATAGGGTTATCTTTACTATCGATAGTTGCAATAGCCCAGAAAAAGGAAATTCGCGATGCTGGAAAAGCAATCGAAAAAGGAAGTTATGCGGAAGCAAAAACTTTATTGACTCAGGCAGAATCTATGTTAGGTGATGCTAATGATAATCTTAAAGAAGATTTTTACGTTTTTAAAGGTCAAGCATATTTGGGAACAGGAGAAGGAACTTCTGTAAAAGATCTTATGACTGCTTCAGAGGCTTTCAAAAAAGCTGAAGAATTAGGAAATGCAGAAGCAGCGGCTCAAGGTTTAGCTGGTGTTACTAATAGTTTAATCCAAAGCGCAATTAACGATCAAAATGCAGAGAAATATGATATGGCTGCAGAAAAGTTATATGCAGGTTATAAACTAAATCCTAAGGATACATTGTATTTATACTTTGCAGCTTCTAACGCGGTAACCGCAAAGGACTATGATACTGCTCTTAAATATTATGAAGACCTCAAAGATCTTGGATATACTGGTATTGAAACTGAATATATAGCAGTGAACAAGGCAACAGGTGAGGAAGAGGCTATGCCGAAAGTGCAACGTGACCTAATGGTTAAGACTGGTGAATATATTAAGCCGGAAGATAGAGTTGCTCCTTCTAAAGCTGGAGAAATCACTAAGAATATTGCTTTAATCTATATCGAGCAAGGTAGAGAAGATGAGGCTATTACTGCTTTAGAAGCTGCAAAAGCTGCTAATCCAGATGACTCTACTTTAATGCAAACGGAAGCCGATATGTATTACAAAATGGGTGATAAGGATAAATATAAAGAGATTATGGAGGAAATTGTTGCTCAAGATCCTACCAATGCAACTTTATATTACAATTTAGGAGTTACTGCTTTTGAGATGGGAGATAATGATGGAGCTATCGCTTATTACGAAAAAGCTCTAGAGTATAAGCCAGAAATGACTGAGGCTCGTTTAAATATAGCTGCTGCAATACTTTCTAACGAAGCGAAAATTGTGGAAGAAATGAATACTTTAGGTATGAGTAAAGCTGATACTAAAAAGTATGATGAACTTGCTGAAAAGCGTGAAGAAGTTTATAGAAAAGCACTTCCATATTTAGAAACAGTAATGGAAAATGATGCCGACAATTTAGAGGCTATTAGAACGTCTATGAATATCTACTACCAATTAGGAGATAATGAAAAGGCAGATGCATTACAAGCAAAACTAACTGCAAAAGAAAATAATTAAGAATTTTATATTCTACTAAAAAAGGCTGTCATTTCTGACAGCCTTTTTTTTTTGTTCTTGTATTTAAATTTAATATTTCTTTATAATCTATTCAGACATTGCTTTTTGTCATTCCTACGGAGAAGGAATCTTTAACTACAATGATTTTGCACGAAAGAGATTCTTCGGTTTATTTCTCTCTTTCAGAATAAGAAATTACGAGTTCAATGTTATTAAGCCTTTCGAAGAATACCAGATTTAAATAATCTTCTTGATCACCCTTAATTGGTGGGTATGCCTTTTTAATTCAGCATTAAAGATACCGGAGTGATCTATTCTATCAATCCTCACTTTTCCATTTACATGAATAATATAATTATCATGCATAATAATTCCGACGTGCGTAATCTTCCCTTCAGAATTATCGAAAAATGCAAGATCTCCAGGTTCACTTTCTTCAATGAAACTCAAAGCTTCTCCTTGAGTAGCTTGCTGGGAGGCGTCTCTAAGTAAAGAATATCCATTAAGCATATAGACCATTTGCGTTAGCCCGCTACAATCTATTCCAAAAGGCGTTTTTCCACCCCACATATATGGAGCATTAAGATATAAAAGTGCTGTATTTACCAAATTGATCTTTTCCTTTATTCCTGAAACACTGCTGCCATCAAAAGTGCTTTTGAGAGGCGCATTGCTATTAAGAACAGATCCCAAAGGGATCGTGGTAAGACCTTCGGAATCATCTGTAAGGAATTCGATGAGGTCTGCAGAATATCTTCTGGTTTCAGAGGAAAGCTCAAAATATACAGATTCTTCAATTTTTACGAATTGGCGGTTATCTATCCAACCTTCATAAGAATCGAATGCAATACGAATTCGGCTCCACTTACCACGTTCTTCAAGAACCTTAAAATATTCCCCATACAAGAGTTGGGTAACCATTTCAGAAGCATCGGCCGGTTGAATTCTAACCGGCACAATGCTCAAGTTGCATATTCCGTATTGCATTAATTAAAACTTGCTTATTAGACTTAGTCTCTCTGAATTACAATTGCAGATGCTCCACCACCTCCGTTGCAAATAGCAGCGGCACCGGTTTTAGCATTATTTTGTTCTAAAACATTCAATAGGGTTATTATAATTCTAACTCCCGAACATCCTAGCGGATGGCCTAAAGAAACCGCTCCACCATTAACATTTGTATTTTTGTCTGTAAGTCCTAACAACTTCATATTTGCCAATCCAACAACAGCAAAAGCTTCGTTAAATTCAAAAAAGTCCACATCTTCTTTTGTAATTCCAGCCTTAGCTAGAGCTTTAGGAAGTGCCTTAGAAGGTGCAGTCGTAAACCATTTTGGTTCGTGAGCAGCATCAGCAAAACTTTTAATGCTTGCTAATACTTTTAATCCTAATTCATCTGCTTTTTCACGGCTCATTAAAACTACAGCTCCGGCTCCATCATTAATTGTTGAAGCATTTGCAGCAGTAACAGTACCGTCTTTAGAGAATGCCGGACGTAAAGAAGCAATTTTATCCATCTTTACATTCTTGAATTCTTCGTCCTCTTTTATTACTATAGGATCTCCTTTTCTTTGAGAAACTTCTACAGGAACAACTTCATTATCGAACTTCCCATCTTTCCATGCCTTAGAAGATCTTTCATAAGATTGAATTGCAAATGCATCCTGATCTTCTCTACTAAAGTTATGTTCTGTTGCACAAAGGTCGGCACAGGTTCCCATTGCATTATGATCGTATGCATCTACTAGGCCATCTTTTTGCATTCCATCTATCATCGTAGCAGGGCCAAATTTTTGTCCAGATCTCAAATGCATATAATGAGGTATTAAACTCATGTTTTCCATTCCACCTGCAACAATAATATTGGCATCGCCTAACATAATAGCTTGCGCTCCTTGCATAACTGCCTTCATTCCACTGGCACATACTTTATTTATAGTAGTACATGGTACAGTATTCGGAATCCCGGCTCCTAATGCAGCTTGTCTGGCAGGCGCTTGTCCCACTCCGGCTTGTACCACATTTCCCATTAATACTTCTTCCACCATTTCTGGCTTTAATCCTATTTTATTTAAAGCTCCTTGAATCGCGATAGAACCTAATTTTGTTGCTGGTACTGTAGATAATCCACCTAGGAAACTCCCTATTGGCGTTCTTGCAGCACTTACAATTACTACTTCCTTATTCATAACTTAAAATTTTAATTTTTCTCTTGATGCGAATTTAGTGATTTTATCAAGAACAAACCAAGGCTTCTAGGTGCACCGTGTTTTTTTACTACATTTGAAAAATAGTACTACAATACATGAACAATTTCGTAAACAACTTTTACAAAAATCAGGCATTATTTTACAAGATTTTTCTATTTATAATCACCGCGATTTTAATTGTTTACCTTCTTCCCAAGGGCGGCAAATTCAAATATGAGATTACAAAAGGCAAACCTTGGCAATACGAAAATTTATATGCTCCGTTTGATTTTGCGATCTTAAAAAGCGATGCCGAAATAGTTAAAGAAAAGCTTCAGATAAATACTAATCATATTCCTTATTATACGGTTAATGAAAATGTAATTGAACAAGTAAAATCGAAGGTTTCGGAACAATTAGAAAGAACTTTTACCGATAGTATTTTAAGAAGAAAGGAAAGACAATTATCTAGTTTTATCGATAAAACCTTAGATGATATTTACGAATATGGAGTTTTACTCGATGCAAAACCAGCCGATGCAAACAAACTAATTTATCTAAAACGAGGCAATGAGGCTTTTGAGGTGAACTACGATAAATTACTCCTTCAGGATGAAATTAGGCCTTATCTAAATATTCAAATAAACCTTAGCAATCTAGCTTCTTTAAAACCGGAGCTGTTAGAGTTCTTTTATAATGTAGTTAAGCCAAATGTCACCTTCGATGCAGCACTTACCCAGAAGGAACTAGATAGTAAATTAGGATCCATTTCTTATACTAGGGGAAGTATTGAACGCGGGACTATCATTATTTCCAAAGGAGAAATTGTAGAAGGGGAAACCTTGGATATTTTAACCTCTCTTAAATCTGAATATGAATCTCAGGTATGGAGTGATTCCAGTTATAATTGGATTTTATTTGGTTACAGTATTTTAGTTTGCCTTGCTTTGCTGATGTTGCTATTGTTTATTAGAAGAAATAGAAGAGATATTTTTGATAACAATGTAAAGGTGTCGTTTATTTTCTTCAATATTCTATTGATGGTTTTTCTAACCACCTTGGTGGTAAGGTTCGAAGCGAAATATGTCTACATCGTACCGCTTTGTATACTGCCATTAACTTTAAAAGCATTTTTCGATTCCAGGCTTGGTTTGTTCTCTCATGTTATAACCGTTCTAATTTTGGGGTTCGTGGTTCCAAATAGTTATGAATATATGTTCCTTCAGATTATTGCCGGGATTGTTACCATTCTAACGGTTTCAGAATTGTATAAAAGAGCTAACTTATTTATTTCAGTAGGGCAAATTACCTTTATTTACATTCTTGTTTATTTTGCTTTTACCATCATTCAGGAAGGAAATATTCAGGATCTTAATTCTGAAATGTTTCTTACGTTTATTCTAGGTGGATTGGCAACCTTGTTCGTGCAGCCGCTTATTTATATTTATGAAAAACTCTTCGGATTGGTTTCAGATATGTCACTTTTGGAATTATCTGATACTAATTCGAAACTATTAAAGGAGTTGGCAGAAAAAGCACCCGGAACATTTCATCATTCCTTGAATGTTGCAAATTTGGCTGAAGCTGCAGCTAATGAAGTTGGTGCAAATGCCATGCTGGCTAGGGTAGGAGCCCTGTATCACGATATTGGAAAAATGGAAAATCCCACTTATTTCTCTGAGAATCAAACAAGCTCTGTGAATTCTCATGATGAATTATCCCCTGCAGAAAGTGCAGAAATTATTATTAATCACGTGATTCATGGAATTGAAATTGCCCGAAAGCATAATATCCCGGATAGGGTTATAGATTTTATTAGAACCCATCACGGTACTTCTTTAGTGTATTTCTTTTATATGAAGGAAAAGGAAATGAACGAAAAGGTGTCTACTTTAGACTTCAGGTATCCTGGCCCAATTCCGTTTAGTAAAGAGACTGCAATTTTAATGATGTGCGATAGTGTAGAAGCAGCTAGTAAGAGTCTAAAGGAACCTACGTCGGCCAAAATTGATGATTTTGTAGAAAGAATTATCAATAAACAAATGGACGAAGCTCAGTTTTTAAATTCTAACATTACTTTTAAAGAGATTCAGCTCATTAAGAAGGTGTTAAAGCAGAAGCTGAAAAATATTTTTCATTTAAGAGTAGAATATCCGGAGTAGTTAATGAACTTCTAGTATTTTAATTTCTTTTTCGTTTAATACAAACGTTTCTCCGGCTTTCTTGCCCTTCAATTTTTCATAAATAGGGGCTTCAGTAGAAATAACGAATACGCTGCTGCCATCATCCATTTGCACTTTTCCTAAACCACATGCAATAAAATAGTAATTTTCTTCGGTCTCTATCACGCTTCCAAATTTTATGGTTTCACTGTAATGTTCTCTATCTACTTTGTTAAGGGTGAGTTTCATAGTTTGGGCAGTATCAAGATATTTGGCATATTTTTCAAAATTTCCTAATAATTCTCCTTGGTTTCCCTCTTCATCATAATCTGTATGAGTATCGTTTGCTTCCATAGATTCTTTTACCGAGTCCATTTCTGCCTTGTATCGCGATATTTGCTTGTTAATTACATCCAAGCAATTGTTAAATAATTGAATTTTATTTGGTACCATCTTTAGAGTTTTCATTAAAAGTAGGTATCGATTTTCATCTTATATAAATATTTGGAAAAAATTAATAATTATCCAATTCCATATATTTCATCATTATAAGTCCATAAGCTTATATTGGTATTTTATAAGTCTACAGACTAATAATTTATATTTATAAGTCTTTAGACTAATAAAATTTATATATTTGAAGTTATGATAGCAGTTTTAACAGCCGATTTAATAGATTCTTCCCTTTATGAGGAGAAAGTTCTGAAACAAGTATTAGATACTCTTAAGCAAGAATTTAAGGGGATTACTAATGAATATGAATCAAATGAAGTACGTCTTCAAATCTACAGGGGAGACAGTTTTCAAGGGATTATTAAAAGCCCTGAAAATGCACTTAAAATAGCGCTTCAAATTAAAACAGCTATAAACAGGATTCATTTTAAAGAAACAGTAAAAAGCAAAGCCTATTCTAAAATAGCCGATTTTAAGATCGCTATTGGGATTGGAGAACAAGACTTAGAACGGGAAGCGATTTCAGAATCTAATGGTCCCGCTTTTCAATACTCCGGGCGCACTTTGGATGAAATGAAGTCTGAGCATAGAAAAACAAAACTAAAAACCGATGTTGAGGAGATTAATAATGAATTTAACACCTCATTATTTCTATTAGATACCATCACCGATAAGTGGAGTACGGCCTCTGCAGAGGTTGTATATTATCTTTTAAAAGATCTTAAGGAGCGGGAAGTGGCAGCAGCCATCAACATTAGTCAGTCTGCCGTAAACCAACGTAAAAAGGCCGCTGGCTGGGATGCTATTTCTGTATTATTAGATAGATATAGAGATGTGATTATAAACAATTTAGCAAACAAGAAATAAGATGCTCATTTTAATACAATTACTTCTTGCACATCTTTTAACAGATTTTGTGCTGCAGCCAAATAGCTGGATAAAGCATAAAAGAAAATATAAAGCAAAATCTCACTTTTTGATTATCCATGCTTTAATAGCAGGGGTTTTGACAGTAGTATTTCTTCAGAAATTAGAGTGGTGGTATATTGGATTAGTTATAAGTGTCACACATTTCTTAATAGATTGGTGGAAACTAAATCAGAAAAAAGACAACCTCAAGTATTTCATTTTAGATCAGGTCTTTCATTTAATAATTATAGTTGCGGTATGGCTATACTTAATAAATGGGTTTTCTAACATCCTCCCATTTTTAAAAGAGCTTTTAAATTCTATAGGTTTACTCGCAGTTATTGGCGCATATTTATTTGTAATATTCCCAGCAGGTTTTTTAATTGGAAAAGCAACCAAGAAATGGCAAAATGAAATAAAAGAATCCCACCAAAAGAACAGTCTTGACGATGCCGGGCGGTATATTGGTATATTTGAGCGTATCCTCGTATTAACCTTTATCCTCACCAACAATTTCTCGGCAATTGGGTTTTTAATCGCTGCCAAGTCTATTTTAAGGTTTAGCGATAAATCTGAAAGTGGAGCCAGAAAGCAAACAGAATATGTGCTTATTGGAACTTTAATAAGCTTTACAATAACAATCCTTATTGGGTTGTTAGTACGCCATTTCTTGTTCCAATAGTTGAATATTGCTAAACATTCGCTCTTTGAGAATGTTCATCATTCGCTTATTTAAAGCTGAAGAATTTTCGATATAAAGCAAATATTCTTCAGTAGTAAATTGGCCAATAACAATTCCTTTAAGGCTATTTCTGAATTTTATATCCCGCTGAATAGCATTTTCAATGAAACTCAATTTCTTTTCTACAGAATAAGTGTGAAAACTATTTTTGTGCTTCTTAATGTAATTCCTGAACACTTCTACAAAGAGTTCATTTTGGAGCTTAATAACTGGGCGTAAGGTTTTGTTTTGAAATTGTTCATCACGACTCATTATTTCTGAAACTCTTGCCGATGGAATTTCTGGTCTAAGACGAAGCAATTCTGTATCTCGATGATTCATAGTTGTGAAGTTTATTAAATTTAAATAAAATAAAGGCTGATTTTTAGAACGCTTAGTCAACTTTTAAACCGATTTATAAACAAATTCGTCAGTTAAAAGTCTCTTAATCGCTTTAGTCCTTAACATGGTTCTTTTTACCTTTAATCAAATTGAAAAAAGTTATGATTGTATCACGTAATCCATATAATGGGGAAGAAGTAGCCAGTGTCAAGGAATTTAATAAGAAAGAGATTGATGAGGCATTAGAGGCTGCCGATAAAAGATTTCAGAGCTGGAGACAAACTTCTTTTAGCGAACGTTCAAAATTGATGATGTCTGCAGCAGCAGAGTTAAAGAAGAATAAACAGGAATATGCCGAAACTATTACGTTAGAAATGGGTAAACCAATTACACAGCTATTGCCGAAGTTGAGAAATGTGCGTGGGTTTGTGAGTACTATGCTGAAAATGCAGAAAAGCATCTGGCAAAGGAAATTATTAAAACAGATGCAAAGAAGAGCTATACTTCCTTTGAGCCTATTGGTGTTGTTTTGGCCGTAATGCCTTGGAATTATCCTTTTTGGCAAGTTTTTAGATTTGCTGCTCCGGCATTAATGGCTGGAAATATAGGTGTTCTAAAACACGCTAGTAATGTGATGGAATCTGCCAATAATATTCAGAAAATATTTGAAAGAGCAGGCTTTCCAAAGGGATGTTTTCAAAATCTTCCAATTAGTAGTAAGAAAGTAGAAGAAATTATTAGAGATCCTAGAATTAAAGCAGTTACGTTAACAGGAAGTAAACCTGCAGGTAGCGCCGTAGCTTCGGTGGCTGGAGAGGAGATCAAAAAATCCGTTTTAGAGTTAGGCGGAAGCAATGCTTTGGTAGTTTTTGAAGATGCCAATCTTGAAAATTCTGTAGATACCTGTGTACAGGCACGGTTTCAGAATACAGGACAGAGTTGTATTGCAGGAAAAAGACTTTTATTACAAGATTCCATTGCTGACGAATTTTTGGAGCTTTTTTCGAAAAAGGTTAGAGAGCTTAAAAGTGGAAATCCAATGGATGAAGAAACCTACATTGGCGTTTTGGCACGCGAAGATCTTGCGGAAGATCTTGAAAAGCAAGTTGCAGCATCTGTGAAACAAGGAGCAAAAATTCATTTAGGAGGCATTAGAAATGGCACTTATTATGAGCCTACAATTTTAACAGACGTTACTAAAGAGATGACGGTTTTTAAAGAAGAAACTTTTGGCCCTGTAATTTCTGTAACAACTTTTAAAGATGAAAAAGAAGCGGTAGAACTAGTAAATTTTTCAGATTTTGGATTGGGAGTATCTGTATTCACCGACGACTTGGAATTTGCAGAAAAAATAGCTCCTAATTTTGATGATGGTGCGGTATTTATAAATGAATTGGTGAAAAGTGACCCTAGATTAGCCTTTGGAGGAACAAAAATATCTGGTTATGGAAGAGAATTGTCTATTCATGGTATTCGGGAGTTTGTAAATAAGAAAACGGTGTATATTAAATAAAATTTCTAATTATAATATATGAATTTCGGAAAAGTAGACGATCCCGGCAATATAGATTTTACTTTGCCACCAACACACGAGCAAACA
The DNA here is from genome assembly GCF_000258765.1 of Gillisia marina. GTDB lineage: Bacteria > Bacteroidota > Bacteroidia > Flavobacteriales > Flavobacteriaceae > Gillisia > Gillisia marina. The sequence goes on along the minus strand of NZ_AJLT01000004.1, from coordinate 16,108 downwards.
ATTAAAGTTTTAAAAAAGCAGGAGCCATCTAAATTTTTAAATGTGAGAGTGGGTTGTGCTAAATGGAATAAGAAAGATCTCAAAAACTTTTATCCTAAAGGAACAAAAGATGAATTAACATATTATACATCGCAGTTTAATTCTATAGAATTAAATGCTTCCTTTTATAGAATGTTCCCTCCAGAACAATTTCAAACATGGTATGATAAAGCTCAAGGAGATTTTCAATTTTTTCCGAAGGTAACAAGATCTATCAGTCATATTAAAAGACTAAATGATTCACAAATATTGGTAGATGATTATGTGAGTAATTTAATGCCTTTGAAAGAGAAGTTGGGGATGGTTTTTTTGCAAATGCCGGAGAATTTTCATCCTAAAAATTTAGATAGAATAGAACCGTTTCTAAAACATTGGCCGAAGGAAATTCCACTTGGATTAGAATTAAGACACACAGAATGGTTTCAAGATTCATCTATCTCTGATGAGTTGAATGAAATTTTAATGAAACATAATATCACCAATATTATCACCGATAGTGCTGGTAGACGCGACTTACTTCATATGAGGCTTAGTAACGAAACCGCATTCATTAGGTATAATGGCGCAAATCATCCTTCAGATTATACCCGTTTAGATGATTGGTTAAACGTGATAGAAGAGTGGTATGAATTAGGCCTTAAGAACCTATATTTCTTTGTGCATCAAAATGTTGAAGAGGCATCCCCACTCTTATCTGCGTATTTTATAAAAAAGCTGAACGCCAAGTTTAATTTGGAGCTTCCAATTCCAAACACCTTAAGCTAAATGAGGCAAGAAATAGCAATTACTGTAGATGCTGTAATAATTAAAGATTTAAATTCTTCAGCTAAAATTCTTTTAATAAAACGGAAGAATGAGCCTTATAAAAATAATTGGGCCTTGCCGGGAGGTTTCCTTGAAGCTATTGAAAACTTGGAAGATGCTGCGAAAAGAGAATTATTGGAAGAAACTGGGGTGGAAGTAGAAGATTTAATACAATTGAAAGCCTATGGTGATTTAAATCGAGATCCACGAGGTAGAACAGTTTCAATCGCTTTTATTGGAATAGTAAATAAGGAAGTGAGAATAAAGGCGGGAGATGATGCTAAAGAAGCAGTCTGGTTTAATTTAGATGAGCTACCCGAACTCGCTTTTGACCATTCAGAAATAATTGAAGATGCAAAAAGGTATCTTCAGCGTAATAAATTATAATTAGTAAATATGAGATTTCATACCAGAAAATGGGTAAAACCACAAGACCTAAATCCTAATGCATCCTTATTTGGTGGCAGATTACTAGAATGGATAGACGAAGAATGCGCATTGTATTCCATTATTCAATTAGAAAACCCAAAAGTGGTCACTAAATTTATGAGTGAAATAAATTTTCAAAGCTCAGCTTCTCAAGGGGATATCATTGAAATTGGGATAGATGTGGTGAAATTTGGTAATGCTTCTTTAACCCTGCGTTGTGAAGTACGAAATAAGATGACTAGAGACACTATTATAACTATAGAAAATATTGTTATGGTTAGTTTAGATAAGAATGGGAAACCCAAGGCTCATGGTAAATCTCAAATAGAATATGTAAAAGACCGTCTTAAGGATTAAGCCTTTTTCGTTGGATTCTCATCTTGTTTTAAGGAAGAAAGTCTTACTGGTAACTCTAAGTCCTTGTTACCACCATAGATCTTAATCTCTTGAATATCTGCCGGCATATAATATCCATTGTCTTCTAAGGCCTCTTTCACGGCTCTCACCACACTTCCTTTAGTTGTAAGTGCTTTTCGTCTAAAATCTTTAGTATCTACCCAAAAGAACACTTTTAAATTAACGGTGCTTGTCGCTAATTCATCTTCGATCACAAAATTTTCATGCTCTTCATCTTCAATTACGTCTGGCTCATTTCTTAAAGCTTCCATAACTGTTTTCTTAGCTCCTTCGATATTATCTTCGTATGCAATCCCAATCACAAAATTCCATCTAAAGAAACCATCTTCCGTATAATTTGTCACAGGTTCAGTTAAAACATCACTATTTGGGATATAAACATCTTTTCCGTCGAATGTTTTCAGCTTTGTATATCTAAATTCCAAGGCTTTCACTTTTCCAAAATTATCACCAATTTCTACAGTGTCATTTATATCAAAAGGCCTATTGAAAGCGAGAATGATTCCAGCTATAAAATTCTCTCCAATATCTTTAAAAGCGAAGCCTAGGACTACCGCACTTGCTCCAGCAGCCGTTAGAATTGCAGTTGCAATTCCGCCTAAACCAGCAGCTCTCAAGGCGAGCATAATTGCTATTAATAAAGCGATAATTTTAATAGTTTTCCCTAAAAACCGACTCATTAGCGGGTCATTGGTACGATTGGAAATCCGCTTTCTCGCGAAATTGCCAATCCAAGAGCCAATTAGGACTCCTAAAATTATAATTAGTAAGCCCAATCCTATTCCAGGTAACTGATCTATAAAACTTTCATAGAAATGTTTAAAAGATTCATTTAAACTTACCTGATCTGTAGAACTATCCTGCATTTATTATAATTTTCTGAAATATAGATATTAAAAAAACCTTCTTCTATTAAATATTTGTTAGAATATTAAATAGATGAAGGCTTAAGTGAAATGAAACGATGTACTGATTTGTATTTCAGCTAGTTTTAATTTTATTGACCTTCCGCTTTTTTCTCTACTTGTTCTTCTTTTGCATCCTGAATTTGTTCTTCAGCATTTTCTAGTTGACTTTCGGTAGGCTCTTCAGATTCTTGTTCCTTTGCATCTTTTGGTTCAAGACTTAATTCCACATAAAATGGAAGGTGATCTGAGTCTATATCTTTTCCTTTTGCAAGCTTGATTACTTTAAACTCTTCAGAAACATAGAATTGATCTAAGGGCCATTTCATTATAAAACTGGTTGCATCAAATGTGTTATAAAAACCTCGACCAACCCTAATATCTAATAACGTACTTACCTTTTTGAATAATTTGGTACTTCCAGACCAAGGAACATCGTTGAAATCTCCGGCTACAACAACTGGCATATTTCGATTTAAAGCTTTTTTAGCGACCATCATCATTTCCCCGTCTCTATCTGTAGAACTTGGATTTTCCTGAGGCATAGGTGGTGTAGGGTGGATTGCGTACAACATAATCTCCTTACCCGATCTTAATTTAACAATGGTTTGAATTGAAGGAATACTATCGTCTACTAAAAATTTCTTTTCTGTATCTTTTAATTGAAGCTTAGAGTACAAAAGCATTCCATAGGTATTATCTATTGGGATTTCTACTTTGTACTTATACTTAGAAACCGCTCCAGCAACATCATTCATCCAACGAGTATCAGTTTCAGTTAAGAGAAGAATATCTGGATCTATCGTATTAATCTCTTCAATTAAAATATTTGGATTGGTGTTTTTTTTGTAGCACGTTGGCCGCATAAAATTTAAATGCATTTTTATTATCTATTGTGTTTTCAGCTTCTCCAACTTCATATGAATTATGAGGGATATAAGGATAAACCTTATATAGCTGAAAAACAAAACACGCAAGTAAAACGGTTACAAATGCATAATCCTTGATCCATTTTACATCGAATCTCATAAAATAAACCACCAAGGCCACGAAGGTAAGAATGGTTAACTGCGTATGGGGATAATCGAACATTCTAATCCACCAGAAATCTGCTGCAGCTATGGGAATTAAGGTTAACAGGATGGCAAATAGTCCGAAACCTTGTAAGAAGGGTTTTAATTTCATAGGGTTAGTTTTATGGGTTGGTTATGCTTGGTTTTTGTTTATTTGAGAATTCTGATTCATATTATCTGCTAAATATTTTAGATCATCTCCCGATGGAGCTTCAAAAAGTTGAAGCCCAAAATAAGGCAATGCTGCTATTAAATGATCGAAAATATCTGCTGCGATATATTCATAATTCTCCCAACGCTTATCGCTACTAAAACAAAGGATTTCCAACGGGATTCCCTGTGGGGTTGGTGATAGGTGCCTAACCATTAAGTATAGCTCTTTATTAATAGCCGGATGATCATGTAAATAAGCATCGGCATACTTTCTAAAAATTCCTAAATTGGTTTGATTTCTACCATTTATAGGAAGTGAGGTGTCTATATTATTTGTCTTATTATATTTATTTACCTCTTTTTGGCGATGCTCTAAATAAGGAGCTATGAGTGTTATAGATTTAAGTTTTTCCAGATCTTCTAAAGTCACAAATTTCACTGAATTCTGTTTGATATTTATTGCACGTTTAATTCGTCTGCCAGGTGATTCCAGCATTCCACGCCAGTTTTGAAAAGAATCTGCAATTAAACTATAGGTAGGAATTGTAGTGAATGTATTATCGAAATTCTGAACCCGAACAGTTGCAAGATTTATTTCAGTAACATCTCCATCTGCTCCATATTTACTGAAAGTAATCCAGTCTCCAATACGCACAATGTCATTCACTGAAACTTGTATAGATGCTACAAATCCCATGATTGTATCTTTAAATATCAATAAAATAACTGCAGATGCAGCACCTAATGATATCGCAAAATTGAGAACGGATTTCCCGGTTATTTCAGAAAAAATAAACATGATGCCTACAATCCAAATAAAGATCATAAGTACTTGTATGTAACTATCTAAAGGCTTGTCATAAAATTCTTCTCTGGTTTTTAAATAGTTTTTACTGGTGCGTAACAAGCTTCTAAAGATCCAAACAACTAAAATTATTATATACAGATTCGTCAAGAAAATAACAACCTTTAAAACGAACTGATGATCTATTAGAATAACCGGAATAGTAGCGTAAATCAAAAGAATTGGAATAATTCTCCCTACATATTTTGGGAAATTACTCTTTATCAAGAAATCGTCGAACGTAGTTTTGGTTTTATTGGTAAATGCTTTAAAAGATTCAATTACAAATCTTCTAATGATATAATTCACCAAAATAACCAAACCAAAAAGTGCTAGAAGATTTATTGCCAGATTAAGATAACCTGCGGCAACAGTATTCATTCCTTGTTCAATAAAATAATTTTCAAGAAAGCAACTTGTAGGTTTTATATTAAGAATGTCTTCAAACATATTATAAATACTTTTTTTCTATATAGAATGGGCCAAATGGAATTACTGAACATGCAACGGCAATCAGTAAGGTTTTAAAATTCCAATTCAGAATATTATAAACAAGTATAGCACCCACAAGATAGGATATAAAAAGGATTCCGTGTGCCATTCCAACCACTTGAACCATTTGCGGGAGGTTAAACAAATACTTTAATGGCATGGCTATAAAGAGCAATAACAAAAAGGAAAGGCCTTCTAGAATACTTACCCATTTAAAAACCTTAATTTGAATTTGATCATTCATCAATTTAAATTTTCGCAAAGATAAATTTAATACTTAGAGTAGGTAAATATTCCTTCTATTAAAATGTGTGTTGAAGGAGCAAGCCTGTTAAAACTATACCAAAAATTAAATGGAAATGTCTTTAAATATGCTTCATTTTTCGCAATTTGACTATTTTGCACTCAATTAGAAAAATTAAAAATGAAATCTAAAATATTAGTTACCGGCGGACTTGGATTTATTGGTTCTCATACGGTAGTGGCGCTTCAGCAGCAAGGATTTGAAGTTGTAATTATAGACAATCTATCAAATTCTTCCATAGATGTATTGGCAGGAATCACAAAAATCACCCAAATTACTCCAGAGTTTGAAAATATTGATCTTCGAAATAAGGAAGCGGTAAATGAGTTTTTTGAGAAATACGATGATGTAAATGGAGTTATTCATTTTGCAGCTTCCAAAGCAGTAGGGGAGAGCGTTGAAAATCCGTTGCTTTATTATGAAAATAATTTATCTACTTTAATTTATATATTACAACATCTAAGTAAGAAGGATAGCGCTAATTTTATATTCAGTTCTTCTTGTACAGTGTATGGGCAAGCAGATTCTTTACCAATTAATGAAAATGCTCCTATTAAAAAAGCGATGTCTCCTTATGGTAACACCAAGCAAATAGGGGAGGAGATCATTAAAGATACCTGTAAGGTGCATCCTAATCTAAGCGCAATTTCTTTGAGGTATTTTAATCCTATTGGGGCGCATCCAAGTACAGAAATAGGAGAGTTGCCAATAGGAACTCCTCAAAATTTAGTTCCGTTTATCACCCAAACAGCTATTGGGAAGCGCGAACAATTATCTGTTTTTGGAAATGATTATCCAACAAGTGATGGAACTTGCATTAGAGACTACATTCATGTAATGGACTTGGCTAAAGCTCATGTAGTCGCTTTGCAGAAATTAATGAATGGTAATTCTGAAAGCAATTACGATGTTTTCAATTTAGGAACAGGGAAAGGAAATTCAGTATTAGAGGTAATAGAGTCTTTTCAGCGTTCTACAGGAAAGAAGTTGGCTTATAAGATAGTAGACAGGCGAGAAGGAGATATTACAGCAGCTTATGCAGATACACATAAGGCAAATTCAGTATTAAATTGGAGAGCAGAACATAGCTTGGATGAAGCTTTAGAAAGTGCGTGGAAATGGGAGAAAAAAGTCTTTAAGAAAGAAGATTAGGAATCGCATCTATAAATTTGAAAATAAAAAAGCCACTTATAGATAAGTGGCTTTTTTATTTTTATTTCCCATTCACATAGAAGGCGTGAATTACACCGGGTAACCAACCTAAAGCTGTAAGCAATAAACTAATTAAAAAAGTAACTCCAAGGCCATGTTTTAAGAATACAGCTAATGGTGGTAATAATATATTTATAATAATAGTAATCAAAGACATAGTATATGTTTTTTTTGGTTTTGCCGAATTTAACTATTCTCTTCTATAATCTACAATTCAGGCATTTGGTTTAGCTATATTTTAACTAATTATAACTTCTTCTTAGGAATACTTAAACTGAATTAGAAAAGGTATCTTTGCAAATTCAAAATATAATTATGAGCTTTACTGAAATAGGTGTTTCTAAAGAAATCGATAAAGGATTAAAAGAATTAGGAATAATAAATCCTACTAAAATCCAAATGGCTGCCATCCCGGTTTTATCTGTAGAAAATATAGATTTTGTAGGACAGGCGCAAACGGGAACTGGTAAAACTGCGGCCTTTGGATTACCAATATTGGCCAAAGTAGATCCTAGTAGAGATTATATTCAAGCCTTAGTATTAGCACCAACTCGGGAACTTGGGCAACAAATTGCTAAACAGTTATTCAAATTCACAAAATATTCTGAAAATGTATTTACTGAAGCCGTTTACGGAGGTGAGAAGATCGATATTCAGATTTCAAGATTGAAAAGACCAACCCAAATTGTGGTTGCTACCCCTGGAAGACTAATAGATCTTTTGAATAGGAAGGCATTGGATATTTCTAAAATTCATACGCTTGTTTTGGATGAAGCAGACGAAATGTTGAGTATGGGTTTTAAGGATGATCTTACCAAGATACTTTCAAAAACAAAAGGGGACAGGAATGTTTGGTTGTTTTCGGCTACTATTCCAAAAGAACTTAATGAAATTATAGAAAACTACGTTTCTAAAGATGCGCTTAGAATCTCTGTAGATAAAAGTGATTCTGTGAATACTGGAATTTCTCATCACTATGTAACCGGGGACGATAATAATAAGCTAGATACTTTAGCCTCTTTTCTGAAATCTCAGGGAAAACAAAGAGGAATAATATTTACCAAGACAAAGGCTGCTGCAAAGATTTTGGCTAAGCAATTACATTCCAAAAATCATGAAGTTGGCCTGTTAGAAGGTGATATGCTTCAAAAAGATAGGGAAAAGGTAATGAGAGCCTTTAAAAATAAAAGTTTGCGTTTACTAGTTTCTACAGATGTTGCCGCCAGAGGAATAGACGTAAATAATTTAGCATTTGTGGTGCATTACCAGTTACCAGATCAAACCGAATACTATACTCATAGAAGTGGACGTACTGCCAGAGCCGGAAAAACTGGAATTTCTTTGGTTTTAGTCAATCCAAAGGAAACCAGAAGGATCTATGAATTGGAGAAGGAGCTTAGCATTAAGTTTACTAAGATTAAATAGATCGATTAGTTAAAGCGTCTATATTTTGCTAGCATAAACGTGTAAATGGCATATGCTATTAATCCTGCGGCTACAACTCCTAGTAACCAAGAACCATAGGATGAATCTTCTAAAAAGGAGAATACATCTGATGTGGTTTTAATTTTATCGGGATCTGAAGTATAGGAAGCTTTAATCGCAAAGAAACCTAAAATTAAAAAAATAACTCCTCTTGCAGCAAGGCCAAAATAAGCAGAATTATAGATGGTTTTTTTTTCGTTTTTCTTCACTTAGAGCTTTAGAACTGAATTTCTTTTCGAATTTATCCTTTTTTATTCGTGTAAATTGATAAATACCTAATCCTATTAATATAACTCCTACAATTCCTAATAGTACCAAACCTGTATTAGTACCTAAAAAGCTTCCATCTTCCCCAGATGATCCTCCAGAGCTATTTGCTGATCCAATGGCGTCTAGTAATGCAAGAACTCCGAGACCTAAATACAAGAATCCGCTCACAAAATAGCCCGTGCGTTTTACTTTCGCTTTTTTATCACTTCCAATATTTTCAGGATCTTTGATAGCCTGAGTAAGCCTCCAAAATGCATAGCATAACAAACCAAGAGCAACGATAATAAGCAAGATTTTTCCAAATGTTTGTTTTTCCAGGAAATCTATAACTTGAAGCTTGCCAGCTTTTTGTCCGCCCATATTAAAGGCAGCTAAAAAAGTTAGTATTCCTATGATCGCATAAATAATTCCTTTGGCAACTAGCCCCGTTCGCGCTATGTTTTTTAATTTCTTGTTCATAATTTTCTGGTTGGATGTTCAATATATCAGAAAACATATAATTTTATATGCCCTTTATAATTAAATTATGAAAAGTTCAAGATTTACACGAAGAGTAAAAAAGAAATCTTATTTAGGGAAATGGAAGTAACTTAAAGGGATTGTAAAACTTAAAAACTTCTATATTTAGAAGAGAGAAACATGTATACTGCATATCCCAAAAACCCGACGGATATCATTCCTAATTGAAAAGATCCCCAAGTGGAGGTTTCAATAAAATGAAATACATCCGAGGTGTTTTTTATTTCATCTAAATCTGCAGTAATAGCTGCTTTTAAGGCAAAAAAACCGATAATTAAGAAAATTATTGCGCGGGAAGTCATTCCCATATAAGCGCTATTTTTAATAATCTTTCTTTTCTTTTCGTCTGTCATGGATTCAAAATCGAATTTTCTTATAAAATTCGTTTTAAACAGTCGTGTTATCTGGTAAATCCCCCTTCCGGCAAAAATTAAACCTACTGCTGCTAAAATCCAAAGACCTTTTTCTGTAGTTAAAATACTGGAATGCTTAAGACTAGAAGAGCCCGATCTTCCGCCGGCTGTGAGAATTGCAAGCCCTGCTAAACCTAGGTAACTAAGTCCGCTTACAAATAAAGCAAAACGTTGCCCTTTATTTTTGCTTTTCCCTTTCTTGCCTTGAGGATCCACAAAAGCTTGTGCAAAACGCCAAGTAGCATAGCAAGAAAGTCCCAAAGCCAAAAGAATTAATAAGGTGCTACCTAAGTCTTGTTTTTTAATAAAATCAAGAACTTCTTCTTTCCCAGCTTTTTCCCCGCCAATATTTATTGCCGCCATAAATGTTAATACACCTGTTATGGTATAAATGACACCCTTAGCGATATATCCTGTGCGAGCTATATTTCTTAGTGCGCCCATTAATAAGTATCAGGAATAATGTTCATATAAATTTGAAAATCACAAATAAGCTTGTTTTAAACCATTTCAAATATTACCAAAGCATAGGCATAAAACCTAACAAACCTAAGTAAGCCATACATAAGATAACTCATGAAAGGAAATCTTATAATTCCAGCAGCTATACTAGTCATAGCAAAAGGAATGGGAAGTAGTGCTCCCACTATAATTAAAAAACCACCCCATTTTCGAGTGTTTTTAATATGCTTTGCCATGTTGGTTTCAATTTGTTTATGTACCGCCGGAATTTTAGTGATTCCAACTCCAATCCAATAAGAAACAATTCCACCCAAATAAGAGGCGGCGGCCAAAAGCGATAAATAAAATATAGGGAATTCAGATTTTCCCGCCCAAGCAATAAATAATTCGGGAGGGATAATTCCTAGTAAAGATTCTGAAGCAAAAAATACACTAAGAATACCTATAGGAGAATAGGTTTCGGTAACTGTAACTAATAATTTATCTAGATCCAGAACAAAATAATCCAATGCGAAAATGGCTGCGATAAAAAGGATAATCGGAATAATTGCCTTTTTTACACTCTTAGCTACAAACTTATAAAAGCCTGTGTAGCTATAATATTGATGAAGTAAACGCGCTCGCGATTTCTTTTTAGATTTCGCTTCCTTTTTCATTCATGATTAATTTAGTTATAGACATATTAATGCTATTATAAAAGTCGATTAAAACTTATATAATAGCATTGAAATACAATTAATTATCTTCAGCATATTCAGTTAAAGCACGACTATATTCACGTAGATCGATCACATTATTTTTTATTGAAGTGTCATGCATCAAGGATAGTAAATAATCTAAACTTTCCTGAGGAGTAGATTCAATAGCAGCAGTTGCTTCTTCTTCATTCTCATCAATTGGTTCATCATCTGGAATAGCAATTTCGAAAGAATTTGTAGACTCAATATGTTCAAAAGTTAATCGAATCACTTTTGCCAAAAGAGGATTTTCTTCTTCAATAGCAAAAGGCCTTAATTGCTTTAGATCATCTACAAGCGTATTGATTACTAAACCATTGCGCATTAAATCGCGTTGTATTTTATCAATTAATTTTTGAGCTTTAGGATTTTTCAACTTATATATTTTTTATGTTACTGTCAAATTGTGAAACCCTATATCAGCTCATTTTATAGGCTTTTTAAGGGTGATCGCAAAGTTACTGCTTTAAAGTTTTTTTGAAACCATTTTGGCTAATATTTATAAAAGATTTTAATGCTTTGTTTAAAGTCTTCATTCATAGTAAGCAAGCCATATTCTCACCAAGAATTAACAATTAATTAGTCTCTAAAATTTTTAGTGGCAATAGATCTTTAGTAGTTTTAAATCAATTCAATAAAATAAAGAAAATGGAAAATTATAAAGGAAAAGTAGCTCTTATAACAGGAGGTAGCAAAGGAATAGGATATGGTGTAGCCGAATCTCTATTGAAATTGGGTATGAAGGTAGCTATTACGAGTAGAAGCTTAGATTCTGCAGAAAAGGCTGCTAAGGATTTAAAAAATATAGGAAGCGGAGAGGTTTTAGCCTTGGAAGCCGATGTTAGACAATATAAAAGCCAGGAAAATGCAGTAAAGAAAGTTAAAGATACCTGGGGACAATTGGATGTTTTGATTGCCAATGCCGGAGTAGGGCATTTTGCACCTATAGATGAATTGAGCGTAGAAGATTGGCAAGCTACTATAGATACTAATTTATCAGGTGTGTTTTATAGTATTAAGTCTTGTTTAGAAAGCTTAAAAAAGTCTGAAGGTTATGTAATTACCATTTCAAGTTTGGCGGGAACCAATTTCTTTGCCGGAGGTACGGCATATAATGCGAGTAAATTTGGAGTAACAGGATTTACTCAAGCAGCAATGCTCGATCTTAGAGAATATGGAATAAAAGTAAGTACCATAATGCCGGGGTCTGTTGCAACTCACTTTAATGATCATGAGCCTAGTGAGAAGGATTCTTGGAAAATTCAAAAAGAGGATATAGGAGAACTAGTCGTAGATCTTTTAAAAATGAATCCTAGAACCTTGCCTAGCAAAATAGAAGTGCGGCCTTCTATGCCTCCAAAATCTTAATTTTTATAATATTTAGAAAGAATTAAATAGGTATAAAAATGCTTCCAAGGCTAATGTTTTGGAAGCATTTTTTATAGCAAATGGTTATAATTAAAGAGCATAAGTTTATTTAATAATTGCCTGATATTTAGTAAATTAAATACAACTTTCCTTAAATGTCTAATTATGAAAATAAAACTACTTTTTTTATGCTCATTCTTTTTGATGGCCAGTTTTTGTGAGAGAAGTGAACATCCAAAAGGTACTATTGATCTTGAAAATGAAACTTTTGTATATCTTCATTTTAAAACTGAACAGCAATGTTTAGATTCGCAACATTCAGATTTTTTTATAAACTGTCATTCTGAAATTAGTTTCTTTGAAAATGGTTTGGCTGAAATTATTCTCACGGATATTATCTGGAGGGGAGAATACTCTGTAATAAATAAAAATATAATTTTAAGATTTGAAAATAATCCTGAAGTGCCACAAGGAACCCTTGTGTTTGAGATTATAAATGATTCCAAGCTAAAAAAGATAGATGATAAAACTATTTGGAATAAAATGAATGGAAACTCGATCTGAGATTAATAAAACAAGGAATTCCTGAACTCATTTTTAAGAAAGTTCAGGAATTTTAATTTAGATCTTCACAATCATTTTACCGCTATTTTTACCCTTAAATAAATCTAGGAACGCCTGTGGAGTATTATCAAAGCCTTCAACTATAGTTTCAGAATATTTAATTTTATCCTCCTGTAGCCACGTTGCTAATTGTTTGATCGCAGGTCCAAATTCTTTTACATAATCTCTAACAGTAAATCCTTGCATTAAAACACTTTTTTTTGATGAGAGTGCCTTCATTTCTAGGACCCGTAGGCGTTTCGGTAGCATTATAAAGAGAAATTGCACCACAATTAATAACTCTACCAAATTTATTGATGTGTTCTAAAGCAGCATCCAGAATTTCACCTCCCACATTATCAAAGTAAACATCAACTCCGTTAGGACATGCTTTTTTTTATAGCTTCGCTCATATTAGAGGTGGTTTTATAATTGATAGCATTATCAAACCCAAAATCATTTTGAAGCATTTCGATTTTTTCGTCTGTTCCGGCAATTCCAACCACTTTACATCCTTTTATCTTTCCTATTTGGCCAACAATACTACCTACAGCCCCCGCTGCTCCAGAAACCAGTAGAGTCTCACCTTCTTTTAACTTCCCGATTTTCTCTAATCCTAAATACGCCGTTATTCCAGTTAAGCCTAATACTCCCAGATATGCAGACAATGGTGCCGAGTTAGGATCTACTTTATTTAATCCTGCGCCATCGCTCACTTGAAACTCTTTCCATTTCAGCATTCCGTTAACAAAATCCCCTTTTTTAAAATTCGAATTATTAGAAGAGATCACTTCAGCAATAATTCCAGATTCTAAAGGTTTATTAACTTCAAAAGGTGCTATATAGGATTCTCCACTTCGCATTCTTCCTCTTAAATATGGATCTACAGAAATATATTTTGTTTTCAATAATAATTCGCCATCCCCGGCACTAGGCTTGTGCTCTTCTTTAAATTCAAAGTCGTTAAGAGTAGGAGTTCCGGAAGGCCTATTTTTTAGATAAATTGTTTTATTCATAATCTATAATTTTCGATTTGTAATTTTTATGCCTTTAATTGATTTCTTATAAAATTATTGAATTTTAAGTCCTCCCTTGTTTTAAAGACTATAAATCGTGGCATTTTCAGAAAAGTTTAACGCTCCTCACAGCATTTGCCATTACCTTTACATTTCAAAATTTATACTAAAATTTGAAGTACCCGAAGTTTAATTTTAGGGAATCCTACAAGGAATCTATATTGTTTCTCAAAAGCACCGATTTCACTAAGGCAATCATTTTGGCTTTGGGAATAACGATTCCTATAATTATCGGAATTTATGTGAATTACTTTGAGATAGGGCTTGCTTTGGCGCTTGGAGCTTTACTAAGTTCCCCAAGTGATGTGACAGGAAGTTTTCGGAACAGAAATTTCGGAATTTTATTATCTGCTCTCATAGCAGTGTTGGCGAGTTTAATTGGCGCGCTTTTAAATCCTTTAGCTTGGATTACTATTCCAATTATAGGTGTCATTATGTTTGCTTTCTCTTATTTCGCAGTATATGGATTTAGAGCTTCCCTTATAAGTTTTTCAGGGTTATTTGCGCTCGTGCTTAGTTTTGCAAATATTTTTAACGTGCTCGAATTTTATGAACGCGCTATTTTAATAGGCTTAGGTGGAATTTGGTATTTATTTTTGACGATGGCTTGGCATAAGATAAACCCCAAGGCAGAAACCGAACAATTTTTATCTCAAGGCTTAGATCTCACTGCGCAGTATTTGGAAATTCGTGGGAAATTATGGGATGCAAAATCTAACAGGGAAAAACTACAAAAAAGACTCTTAGAGCTTCAGGCAGATTTAAATGTAAATCATGAAACGCTACGCGATATTTTAATTTCTTCACGTAAATCATCGGGAAATTCAAATTTCGAGCGTAGGCGATTATTAATATTTATTCAGCTAGTCGATATTTTAGAATTAGCAATGGCTAATCCTGTGGATTATGAAAAGATGGATGAGATTCTATCTAATCATCCTGAAAAAACACAACTTTTTCAGTCTTTAACTTTTGAAATGGCTGCTAGGATGAGTCATATTTCTGAACTCTTATTACATTCAAAAAAAAGTAAAAAACACGGGTATTTTGGATGAATATCTTCAAAAGATAAGAGACCTCATAGATAAAGAAAAACCTTCAGAAGTAATTGGGTCTTTAGAAAGTTCTATTCTGCTTAAGAATTTATATGATTATCAATACAAACAGGTAGAAAAAATTAGAAAGATTGAACACATCTTAAGTAATAAAGATTTTAAGGAATTAGGCTTTATAAAAAATGTAGATGCCCAACGTTTTATCTCGCATCAAGTATACGACCTTAATATTCTAAGTGAAAATTTCAGTTTAAAGTCACCAATTTTTAAACATTCTTTAAGACTTGCGCTTGTTGTAATGATTGGGTTTACTATTGGTGCATATTTTTCTTTACAAAACGCATATTGGATCTTACTTACAATTGTAGTGATAATGAGGCCCAATTATGGACTTACAAAGCAACGATCTAAGCAGCGGATTTTAGGTACGTTAATAGGAGGGGCCTTTGCTACCGGTATCGTTTTACTAATTCAGGACACAACAGTATATGCTATTCTTGGGATATTAAGTTTAATAATTGCTTTTTCCATGGTTCAGAGAAATTATAAGACCTCTGCGACCTTTATCACGCTAAGCGTGGTATTTATTTATGCGCTTTTAAAACCAGATGTGCTTAATGTGATTCAGTTTAGAATAATAGATACTATAATTGGGGCTGGTTTAGCAGCCTTAGGAAATGCAGTGCTTTGGCCCTCATGGGAATATTTTAGTATTAATGCGGTAATAGGGGAGAGTTTAAATGCAAATAAAGAATACTTAACTTCTATTCAAAAATATTATCAAAAAAAAGGAGCAGTTCCCACTACTTATAAATTGGCGAGAAAAAGAGCTTTTTTGGCTAGTGGAAATTTAAGTGCTGCATTCCAAAGGATGGCTCAAGAGCCAAAGTCTAAGCAGATGCATTTGGACAAATTTTATGAGGTGGTTGTATTAAATCATACATTTTTGTCCTCGCTTGCATCTATGGGTACATATATCCAAAACCATCCAACTACAAAGGCTTCTGATTATTTTAATAATTATATGCATGAGATAGCTAATAATTTAAATATTGCACATGGTCTAATTTCTGAAGAGGATTATACAGAACCTATAGAATCTAATAATACAACTGAAGCCCAACAATATTTTGAGCAACGATTTGAAAATATAAATGAAAATTCTGGACTTGAAAAAAGGGGATCTGACGCTACTGACATAAGTAATATAGAGCAATTACAAGAAGTTCAATTAATTACAACTCAATTAAAATGGCTGTATGCTTTGAGTGAAAAAATTATAAAGAGAATTAGAATAATTGATTTTCCAAAAGCTTAGTTCTTAAATTTTTAGTATGCTTTTAACTACAAAAAGCCACCTAAAAAAGGTGGCTTCCAAAATTTTAATTTAAAATTTTAGCCTAATTATCGTTTAGGCTGTTGAGTTTTCTTTTGATCCTGCTTTTTTT
>NZ_AJLT01000003.1 GCF_000258765.1 Gillisia marina | reverse complement strand
TTTTTAGCTTAATAAGGAGGTTTCGACTACGCTCAACCTGACATTCCTACTAAACAGTAAAATTCAGACGAGAACATAAACTAACCTCTAATATATTAAATAAAAAAAGCTGTTTGAAAGTTCATATTAATTAACTTTCAAACAGCTTTTAAATAACTTTACAATCCGCCTAGAAAGGCAAATCATCGTAATCTTCATCCTTAAGATCTTGAGCAGGCTCAAATTGATCGGCAGGTGGAGGAGTTTGCCCCGGTGCTGCATTACCGGCTTGCAAGTTCTCTATTCTCCAACCTTGGATAGAATTAAAATATTTGGTTTCTCCTTGTGGGTTCACCCATTCACGACCTCTTAAATTGATTCCTATTTTTACTGGTTGTCCAACTTGGTAGTTATTTAAAAGATCTGTTTTATCTTGTATAAATTCTACCATAATATGCTGTGGATATTGCTCTTCAGTTGTTACAACAACTTCTCTTTTTCTAAATCCGTTACTTCCAAATGTTTGGGTTTCACCAATCATTTTTATTTTTCCTTCTACTTCCATGTTAATTTGATTTTGCTAATAATATTTTCCAGGCTTTCGCCGGATCTTCTTTCTCTAAATATTCTTGTGCTTGGGTATGGATTTTTTTAATATCTCCAGATTTCACCAAGCTTGAGGCATTGCTGTCCTCGCTTATAAATTCATTTATTTCTTCTGCGGAAGGTAAAACTTCTACATTCCCAAGTCTACCAAGGTCATTCCCAGTTAAGACCTTGCTATTTCTAATTTCCTGCGGAATTTGATCTACACCAATCCCTAAAGTTGATAAAGGTTTAGGCACTTCAAAAAGCCCCTTATTTGCTCTCGTGTACCAATTGCCTCCCATTCTCGCTACCTGATCTATTTTATATTGATCTATAAAACCTTCGGCATCCAAGATGGCTTCATCAAAATGCATTTTCACCACTTCACAAATCACCAAATTTCCCGCTCCGCCTTCTTCACCCAGCTCTTTCACCTCTAAGATCTTGCATTCAAATTGTGCAGGAGATTCCGCTACTCGAAAAGGCTTCACTTTATCTGAAGCCAACATCGTAAAACCAGCTTTTTCAAACTCATTCACCCCTTCCGGATATTCTGTGCTAGAAAGTGACATTTGCTGTACGATCTTAAAATCGACGATATTAATCACCGCTTCCTTTGTTGCCTTAGCATTCAAATATGTATGCTTAACAGTATTATCCCGACCTCTTCTTGCAGGAGAAAAAATCAAGATAGGCGGGTTTGCGCTAAACACGTTAAAAAAACTAAATGGCGACAAGTTTGGTCTGTCGTTTTCATCTAAAGTACTAGCAAATGCAATGGGTCTTGGCCCTATTGCTCCCAGTAAATATTGATGTCTTTTTCCAGTACTAATTTCCTTTGGATCTATAGATAGCATTCAGCAATTTTTCACAAAGGTAACGAATAGCCTTAGTAATGAAAAACCGTATTTCAACAATAATATTAACAGAAAACGGTTATATTTAAATCCTGCTAAATAAGGCTACATGAATTTTACAAACGAACGAAACTTTGCACGTTGGTTCATTATTATCTCTTCCCTGCTCATTGTAGCGCTTATATTATGGAACACCTCTATCTTTTTTGAGCGCTTAAAACAGGATGAGCGTGATAAAATGGAATTATGGGCTGCCGCGCAGGCATTTCTAGATAAAGCCACAGGAGATACCGATATCGACCTCACGCTAAGAATTCTTAACACCAACACAACTATTCCCACCATTTGGATAAATGAAAAAGGGGAAATTGTAGACGGACTAAATATTCCAATAGAAACACGGGGAGATCAGGAAAAATTAGAAGAATATTTCAATAAATTAAAGTCGGAAAATGAGCCTATAGAAATGGTCTTGGGAAAAAATCAAGTTCATAAGATCTACTATGGAGATTCGCCATTGCTCACAAAAATCAAATACTATCCAATAGGTTTGCTGCTAATTATTTTTCTATTTATTGGAGTGGTTTATTTCTTTTATACCACCACGAAGTCTAGTGAGCAAAATAAATTATGGGCAGGAATGGCAAAAGAAACTGCTCATCAAATAGGAACCCCATTATCGTCTTTAATTGGTTGGACAGAAATTCTGAAAGAGGAAAATGTTAATAAGTCTTATATTTCTGAAATTGAAAAAGATATAGAAAGGTTGAGAACTATTACCGATAGATTCTCGAAAATAGGTTCTACTCCAATTCTTTCTGAAACAGACATCATTATTGCTACTAAGGAGAGTTATAACTATCTTTTTACAAGAAGTTCGCGCCTTATCGACTTTAAGCTTTCAACACCTAAAGAGCCCATTTATGTTAATTTAAATGAGTCATTATTTAGTTGGACCATCGAAAATTTGGTAAGAAACGCTATTGATGCGATGAAAGGGAAAGGGAATCTTCTAATAGAAATTAAGCAAGACTTGCACTGGGTATACATTTATATAAAGGATAGTGGAAAAGGAATTCCAAAAAGCAAGTATCATACTATTTTCAATCCGGGTTTTACCACAAAAAAAAGGGGTTGGGGACTTGGACTCTCACTTTCAAAAAGAATTGTTGAAGAGTATCACAATGGAAAAATTAAGGTTTATGAAAGTGAGCTGAATAAGGGAACAACATTTCAAATAGCCTTAAAAAAGATTTAATATTTCTTCATTATTTCCCGAAGATCACCTGGGATTGTATAGGTTTCATTTGTATTGAAATCGTAAAATACAGCAACATCACGACCTTCAGCACATACTTCCATATTTTCATTTAAAATAACATGATCCAGACCAAAACTGCTATTTTTGATAAATGCCAGTTTGGTTTTTACAATGGCGGTTCCCGGGTAATATAAAGATTTTTTAAAATCGCAATGTGTAGAAACTACCATTGGTCCTTTATTGATTTCTTCAAAAATTTTAGTTAGCCCTGTGGCTTCCCAAAAAAGCGCTCTTCCCGTTTGCATAAATCTTATAAAACTAAGATTATTTACATGTTTATACATGTCCAGATCACTCCAATCTATTCTTAGATCAATGCTGAGTTTATAATCTTTATAATCCATTATAAATTCTCCTTGATCTCTTCTGCCAATCTCGAAAATTGATCATGCGAAAAATTCAACTTATTACTAAAGTCCATATCCTTCATTTTGTTTAGAGGAATTAAATGTACGTGCACATGAGGCACTTCCAATCCAATGACAGCCATTCCTACTCGTTTACAAGGAACAGCTTCTTCCAAAGCCATCGCGACTTTTCTCGAGAAATTCATCAATTCCAAATAGGTTTCTTCATCTAGATCAAAAAGTTTATTCACCTCTTCTTTTGGAATACATAGCGTATGTCCTTTAGCATTTGGGTTTATATCCAAAAAGGCAAGAAATTTATCGGTTTCGGCAATCTTATAAGATGGAAGTTCTCCACTGATGATTTTAGAAAAAATTGTAGACATATCTATTGTATTAATTATAATTAAAAAACCTTTTCATGGCATCTTTTTCAAGGCGCAGAAAAGGTTAAAATGGTCTTTATTAAAATTTAAAGTTATTCTCTCCAGATCTCAAGCACTTCAAATTCCATGGTGCCATTAGGAACACTAATTTCAGCTGTATCTCCCACCTGTTTACCCAATAATCCTTTTCCAATAGGTGATTCTACTGAAATCTTTCCAGTTTTAATATCGGCTTCACTTTGAGCTACCAACTTATAAGTCATTTCCATTCCGTTGGTCTTATTTTTGATTTTCACCAAGGAATGAACTAGAGCTTTCGAAGTATCCAACTGAGATTCATCTATAATACGAGCGTTAGAAACTACTTCTTCCATTTTGGAAATCCTCATTTCTAACAAACCTTGTGCTTCCTTTGCAGCATCATATTCAGCATTTTCACTTAAATCCCCCTTGTCGCGGGCTTCAGCGATAGCCTGAGATGCTTTAGGACGCTCTACATCTCTTAATTGATTAAGTTCATCTTTCAGCTTTTTTAATCCTTCAGCTGTATAATAAGATACTTTACTCATAATTTTCTCGTTTATCAATAATAGTTACAGGAATTAACCTCACACTCCTCCTTACCTATAACTGTATTGTGATTTTATAAATTCCAAACCCCAAAAGTAACAGGGTTTGGAGAACCTAATTTAGGTCTATTTTATATGCGTTTAAATTTCAAAATCTTGCTAATAAATACAAAAAATCCCACATAAGACGGGATTTATATACACAAATATAATAAATTTAAATTTTGAAAGCAATATATTTCTCAAGCCCAAAATTCACATAAAATGATATCTAAAGCAATTAGTTTTTTAATGCTACTTATAGTTTTAACCGCCTGTAGTTCTAATGATAATGATAGAATAGATAACCCCAATTTAATAAATGTAAGTTTTAGGCTGAATATTAATTTGAACCTACCAGAGTACAATAGCTTAAATTTTCCAGGAAACAGTTACTCTACTTATAATACCGGAATTAACGGCGTAGTTATTTATAATATCAACAATACCCAGTTCACCGCCTTTGAATTAAGTGATCCAAACCATCCGTTAAATGAATGTTCCAGCTTGCGAGTAGAAGGTGTTATTGCAAAATGTGATTGCAATGATGGTAACAGTTACAATATTCTAACGGGGGAGCTTACTAACGGTAGTGGTCAATACACAATGAAACCCTATAGGATTACTAAAAATGGAAATATGTTAGAAGTGTTTAATTAATACTAACTCAATAAAAATATAAGTCGCCACTCTCATTGTAAGAATGGCGACTTTTTTTTGTGCTTCAATCTTGAAAATTGAACCCTAACGCACAAAATTATTTTTTCAAACCCTCAATGAGGTTCTAAAACTTCAAAGTTGCTCCCGCCAAGAAATTGATTCCTGACTGCGGATAATAACCAGCCCCTTCCACAGTAGTGATTACTCCCGGATTAGAAAAATCGTCATTATAGGTAAAGAAATATCCATTTGAGACATAGTTCACATCGAAAAAATTGTTTACCAAAGCGTTAAAAACAATAGATTTAAAAACCGGAATATTGTTTAGCTCATACACCACATTTAAATCATTTATAAAGAAACTATCAAGTATTGAAGCTTCACTATCGATATTCCCCATATATTGTTCTCCTACAAATTTAGATAACAAGCCTATCTGTAAATTCTCTTTAGGCGAATAGACCAGCATGTTTGATGCTACTATTTCCGGGGAATATGAAATATTTGTATTGCCAAGATTTACCAAAGAGCCGTCTATAGAAGCTACAAAATCTTTGTTTTTATTGGTACTCAATGCAAGATTAGGCATCAACCTCCATTTATTGGATAACTGCCATTCGGCATCTATTTCTAATCCCAATCTATAACTGTTTCCGCTTGTAGTTCTTAGTGGCGCTCCTACGTCGTTCAAGGCACCAGAAAGTACCAGCTGATCTTTATAATCCATAAAGTAAAGATTCGAATTCAATTTAAAATTGGATTTACTATACCTCCAACCTAATTCGAAATCATTCAATTTTTCGGCAGTGCTTATTCCTTCTTCAAAATCGTTTCTGGTAGGTTCTCTATTTGCTCTACCGTAGTAGCCATAAAACTGGTTGCTTGCATTCAATTGGTAGGTAATCCCAGCTTTTGGATTGAAGAATTCAAAACTTTTATCCACATCTATACCAACAAGATCTGAAGTGATTCCACCGGTTTTATAATCTAAAAATCTTCCTTGAAGATCTACAAAAAATTGCCATTTATTATTGAACTTATACGTGGCTTTAGAGAATACGGTAAATTCATTTTTAGTAGCATCACTAAAATAATAGCGGTCACGAATTTCCGAATCACTGGCAAATCTAGCCCAAATCACCTCTCCAAAATGATCACCTTTGTACAGACTATAAAATGTCCCAGAGGTTACCTCTAAATTTGCATTTTTATAGGTAGCATTCGCGTTTACAACATAGTAATCGTTATCCAACCACCTTCTTCTAATAAGATCTGTAGAATTAATAGTTTCTTCGCCAATTTCTATTGGCGCAAAATTATAATCCTCAAAGTCCTCATCCTCCTTATATTGCTCAAAATATCCTCTTCCATAGGTATAATTTAAACCAAGGTTTGTAGACCAATTATTGTTAAACCGCTGATTCCAGTGTAGCTGATAATGATCTTGCTTATAATTATCTACTTCGTTATCATAAAATTGAGTATTGCCATCTACATCTGTATACATTCCTGCAGGATTAAATGTTCTGTCGGTTTCTAAAGTTTCCTTATCTATCCCAAACCAGGATTGATATGTAACCTCATGCCCCCCAAAAGTGATGGCTTTTATCAAAGTGTTTTCATCCACATAAGAAGCTTGCAAGAAATATGATTTAAGATCGGAAAAAGCGCGATCTATATACCCGTCTGAAACTATTGTAGACAATCTTCCTGAGATCTCTATATGATCCTGAAGTAAACCGGTACTTAATTTCACATTATGTTTTCTAGTCCCAAAAGATCCAATAGAGTTCGAAATCTCTCCGTAAGCTTCTTCAGAAACAGCATCCGAAAGCAAATTTAAACTCGCCCCAAAAGCTCCTGAGCCATTCGTAGAAGTTCCAACTCCTCTTTGCAATTGCAAATTTTCAACTGAAGAGGCAAAATCCGGTAAATTCACCCAGAAAGAACCCTGACTTTCAGAATCGTTAAATGGAATTCCGTTAAGAGTTACATTCACGCGTGAGGCATCACTTCCCCTAACTCTAATATAAGTGTAGCCTACACCGGCTCCCGCATCGGAAGTGGTTACTACAGATGGCAAGTAATTTAAAAGAAAAGGGATATCCTGTCCTAGATTGCGTTTTTCAAGATCTTCCTTAGAAAGATCGGAGTGGGTTACCGGAGAATCTGCCTCCACCCGGATAGCTTGCACTAAGACTTCGTCCAATTTTTCGACAGGTTTTCTTAGCGTGTCGCTTTCTTGTTGCGAATAACCCAAAATGGTTATTAAAAGAAATGTAGGTAATAGAAGTAAACGTTTCATTCGTTACGTTAATGTTGTTACGAATAAAAGGGGCGATTATTCTTTAATTATTGATTAGTTATAAAATACTGCATAAAAAAACCCTTAATAAATCTATCTTAAAGATCTATAAAGGGGGTCTATACACGTTTGATGCTCTTTCGAGTATCGGTATCCCTTGGCAGCATTACCTGCCCAGGTTCGTTGGGTATAATCTCAGCTATTTTTCAGAAATAAATCTTAAAACAGCACCCCTTTGAGATGTGCTGCAAATGTAATAAGGTTTTTTTGAATTCCTACACCAATAGTAAAATTTAAAAGAATTGGCGTAATTTTGGTGATAATTCGCTAATGAAAAACACGAAGCGCTCCATAACTTTTAAGGTAATTATTGGGTATCTAATGGTAGCTGCAGTTGCTGCCATGGCAGTATGGTTTACTTATGCGCAGGTAGTTAAATTTTCTTCTATAAACCAGTCCAACGATTTAAACAATCAGCAATTAGTATTGGTGAGCGAGATTGCTACCGCTTTATACGAAACAGAAAGTACGGGCCGACAATTTATTCAAACTGGGGACACTACAGATCTTAATAGGTATAGCGAGCAGATAGATGGTGTCCAGGAAAGTATTAATGTTCTTAAAATGACCTATGCCGATTCGCTAATGAAAATTGAATTGGATAGTATTTCTACCTTATTATCTCGAAAAAGCGAAAACCTAGAAGAATTATTAAAACTTCGATCCAGAGATAGAAATACCAGCTTTTATGCGGAAGTAATTCAGGAATTGGAAAAAGTAGACGAATCCTTTAAGGATAATAATTACGATAAGCGCTTCGCAAATTTAGAACCCCATCAACGAAGGGTATTAATTAGATTACTTGAATTCTCCAAAGATGAAAATCAAGAACAGCTTTCCAGTATAAGTGCCGATTCTTTAGTGACTTCAGTAAAAAAAAGTATTGAATGAATTAGAGCGGCAAAATCAACGATTTCGATCTATAATCAATAAAAAAGAAAATGAATTACTGGATAACGATATTATCCTGAATGATCAATTAAGAAATTTATTGGCATCTGTAGAGCAAGAAGAAAGAGTCACGACACTTAATAGAGCAAAAAGATCTCAAGATATGCTGAATGAAGTTTCGCAGATTCTTCTTTTTGTTGGGGGAACGAGTGTGCTTATCGTGCTATTTTTTCTGTTTCTTATTATTCGAGATGTTTCCAGGAGCCAGCAATATAGAATTCAATTGGAGGAAGCTAAATCTTTTACAGAGTCTCTAATGCGTCGTCGAGAGCGATTCATGGCAACGATCACCCACGATTTAAGATCTCCTCTCAATACGGTGCTAGGTTATACAGAATTAATTGGCAAGACTTCCTTAAGCACAAAACAAGAACACTATTTGGGGCACCTTAAAAAAAAGTTCAGATTATATACTTCATTTAGTAAATGATCTTTTAGATCTCTCGAAATTAGATGCGGGTAAAATGCAAATAGAAAAGCTCCCTTTTAATGCAAAAAATTTACTGGAAGAAACGTTCTATAATATTATTCCCGAAGACGATCCTAAGAATTTGAAATTGATCGTCGATGCGGATGAAAGTGCAAATACAAATGTCTTAAGTGATCCATTTAGGATTAAACAAATACTCTCTAACCTAATTAATAATTCCTATAAATTTACCGAAGAAGGGAGCTTAACAGTAGCTGTTAGTCTTCAAAAACAAATTGAAGACAGCTACATTCTAACCTATAAAATAAAAGATACTGGCCTGGGAATTTCGAAAGATAAGCAGGAAGAGATCTTTGAAGAGTTTTCCCAGGAACATCGTCAAATTGAAAAAAAATATGGAGGAACAGGTCTTGGTTTAGCCATTTCTAAGCGCATTACAAATTTACTAAACGGGGAACTCTCCTTAAAAAGTGAGCCTGGACAAGGAAGCGAATTTATTGTTAGAATTCCGGTTATAAAACTAAAAGATGCCACAGAGGTTATTCCCGAGGCACAAATTAACAACACACATTTAAACGGAAAAAATATTCTTGCAGTAGATGATGAATCCTCTCAACTGGCACTTTCTAGAGAACTCATAAAATCTATTGGGATGAATTGTGACATCGCTCAGAATGGAAAAGAGGCTCTGGAAAAATTAGAAAAGAACAAATACGATCTTGTCCTTACAGATATTCAAATGCCAACGATGGATGGTTTTGAGTTACTTAATAAAATTCAATCTAAAAATAACCTTAAACACATCCCTGTAATTGCAGCTTCCGGTAGAACAACCCTTAGCAACAACGATTATTTAGCTGCCGGATTCTCTGGGAATTTATTAAAGCCCTATAAGCCACAGGAATTATTACAAAAAATTGGAGATGTTCTTCATCTGGAATTAGAGACTAACTCGGGTATAAAAATCCAAACCGAGGATAGTTCAGATGAATTTTCTTTAAAGGAAATTTTATTATTTGCTGGCGAGGATAAAGCTGCACTTAACACTATTTTGAAAGTTTTTGTAGATGCCAGTAGAAAAAACCTATTAGAAATAAAGAAAGCGACCGAGAAGAAAAACACTAGTAAAATTGCTACGATTGCACACAAAATGCTGCCAATGTATAAGCAATTAAATACTAGAAATATCGTATTTCAGCTAGAACAGTTAGAAAAGGAAGTTCCTAGCTATTTTGAAGAACAAAAAATCCAAAGTTTGATATCCGAAATTGAAACTCTTTTAGCGAAGTTAGAGAGAGAAATTATAGTTTAATATTATACTGCTTCAGCTTATTGTAAAGTGTCTTTCTGTCTATATTAAGAAGCCTTGCAGCTTTACTTTTATTGCCCTGTGCTTTTTCCAAAGCATCTAGGATTAAAGCTTCTTCGTTTTTATTTTTAAACAAACCATACGATTCCTCGCTACTTTTAGCCACAGAGATCTCATGCGGTAAAACTTTAAGAGGGATTATGTTGTTTTGAGCAAGTAACACCGCTCTTTTCACCATATTTTTAAGTTCTCTTAAATTTCCCGGCCAGCTATAATTTTTAAAAGCTTCGGTAGCTTCGTCACTAAATCCAACAACCTCTTTTTCCAGATCTTCATTTGCCTGGTCTAAAAAATAATCGGCAAAAAGCATTAAATCTTCCCTTCGTTCTCGCAATGCGGGAACTTTAATAGAAAATTCATTTAACCTGTGATAAAGATCTTCTCTAAAATTACCCTCTTTTACCGCTTTTGTCAAGTCTTCATTGGTGGCCGTTACCACTCGAATATCTACTTTAATTTCATGGTTGCTCCCTACAGGTTTAATTTTACGTTCCTGTAATGCTCTTAACAATTGTACTTGCAAACCATAACTTAGATTACCTATTTCATCCAAAAACAAAGTTCCTCCGTTAGCAGCTTCAAAATGCCCTGTTTTATCCTGTATGGCACCCGTAAAAGATCCTTTTACATGCCCAAAAAACTCACTCGATGCAATTTCTTTAGGAATTGCTCCACAATCTACAGCTATAAAAGGTGCACCTTTTCTCTTGCTTTTATCATGGATGCTTTTTGCAACTTGTTCTTTTCCAGTACCACTCTCGCCCATAATTAAGACCGACATGTTGGTTGGTGCTACCAGCTCTATATAATCGTTTAATTTAATTGCGGCATCACTTACTCCTTTCACAAATTCTGAAATAGACTCGGATACTTTTATCTTTTGCTTTTTCTTCGGAAGAATTTCATCCTGAGCGATCTTATTTCCATTTAAATTTTTCTGATCTAAAGCATTTTCGATGGTCTGAAGAATTGCCTCCGGTCTAAAAGGTTTTGAAACATAATCGAAAGCTCCATTTTTCATGCTTTTACCGCCATATTAATTTCAGCATAGTTGGTCATTACGATAACCTGCGCTGTAGGATAATTAGATTTAACTTCTAGAAGCACTTCTAAACCATCACTATCAGGCAATCTAACATCTGTTAAGATTACTTCAAATGGACTTGCCTTCATTTTTTTGAAGGCTTCTGCAGCAGAAAAGGAAGTGTCCACCTTATAATCCCTTTTTTCAAAAAAGGTCTTTAACATTGTTGCAAATGCCACATCGTCTTCTACTATAAGCATGGATACCATAATTCGGCTTTGGATTTAATATCTCGCAAATTTACGAATTATGCTTCTTTTAACGTGGTACTTATTAAAACAAAAAAAAAGAGCCGACCGCAATGTCAGCTCTTCTTGTTTAGAAAGATTGGTTGGTTAGTTAGACTCCTCTTTCTTATCTTCTTTCTTAATCCAGTTGCCTTCAGCATCTAAATAGACCTTTTTCATTTGTCCATTTATATCCAATTTAACTTTATAAATCACTTCCTCATCATCTTGCTTCACAAAAGCATACGACGTAATAGCTCCCGGAAATTCAGTTAAAATTGCTGCATTTACAGCTTCAGGTAGCGCCGAAACTTCTATTTTTTGAAATTCATCTCCTGCAACTACTACTTCTTTTTCTACTTCTACCTCAGCCTGCACTTCACCTTCTACTTGCGCCTGTGCAGCTGTAAAAAACAATCCTATTGCTGCCAATGTTAATCCTAACTTTTTCATAATAATCTACATTTAAAGTTAATATTAAGTTTTACTGATTAACCTTAACGAATAATTATACCATTTAAGTAAAAATTAACGCAACAGGCTTTAAATCTTGCTCTTAGGATTGGTGTTCAATTTTAGATTTTCAAAAAAGTGTAGAAAATTATTTCATTATTGGGGATATTTTCCCCAAGCCTAGTGGGAAATATTTAAAGTTCTGGCTTGCGGCGATTACTTTTTTTCTCTGAATGCATTTTCTTTTCGCGAAGTCGTTTAAACTTTGAAGCTCTACTAGGCTTTGTCTTTTTTCTCTTTTTAGGCTTAATGAGTCCTTTCAAAATAAGTTCCTTGAATCGCTCAAGAACTAGTTCCTTATTTTTATGCTGACTTCGAGTTTCACTACACTCCAGAATCAATTCATTATTAAGTGTCAGCCTACTTAGCAATTTTTTACTCAGTAAATGCTTTTCTTCTTCGGAAAGCCCGGAAGATTGCTCAACATTAAAAGTGAGAATTACTTTAGAGGCAGTTTTATTTACATGCTGTCCACCGGCGCCAGAACTGCGGACAGCTTTAAACGAAACCTCGTTAAATAATTGAGTTAGATTAGGCATGATTTATTTAGCCTGATGACTCGGTTTTAGAAGATCGGCAACTGTTTTTACCGGATTAAATGTTGCAACAGGAACTTCCACAAAAATAGTATTCCATTTGGCCATTGCACCATTCCACAAACCTGGAAGTTCCAAAGCTTTAAGCTCTTTCCCATCTTTAGTTTTAGATGAAATAAAACTCATTTCAGGATCTACAAATTCATTAAGATCAAATTTTTCACCTTTATAATCTTTAAGTCCACATACTAAATCCACGGGGTTAAAATGAGTAGCATTTTGCGCGATCTCCTTTTGCTGAGGATTCGTTGTATCTATTTGTGCACTCTCGATGATTTGTAGAGAAGCCTCCCCGTTTTCAAATTCGACTAAAAATGGGCCACCTCCTGGTTCTCCTTCATTTTTAACCATTCCGCAAACACGTAAGGGTCTATTTAATAAATGCTTTAATTTTTGAATTTTTTCAGCTTCAGAAAATGATTCAAATTCTCTTGAAAAATTTAAGGATAGTTGGTCCTTAGAGAATTGGATAATTTGCTGAAGGCTGATCTCAGAAAAATCTTTGCCATCCAAGATTTCCAAATAATAGAAACACTCTTGCTGTACCTTCATTAAATTACCGGCGAGCATTTTTTTTATAAAAGGCAACTTCCTTTCTATTTTTAGCTGTAACAAGATTATCTATATTCTTTATAAAAACAAGATCGGCATCCAAGTTATTAAGGTTTTCAATAAGTGCTCCGTGTCCTCCCGGTCTAAAAAATAGATCGTCGCCCGGAGATCTAAAAACTTCGTTGGAAGTATCTACAGCAATGGTATCTGTTTTAGAATCCTGAAAAGAAAAACCTATTTGAAAGCTCATTCCTGTTTGTGCTTCTACACGAGTTCTTATCGCATCGTATTCCTTTTTAAATTTATCTAAATGCTCTTTAGAGATAGTAAAATGAATATTGACTCTATCGTTTTTATCTGCATATGTCCCAGCCTCATAAAGATGCTCTTCAAAAGCAGTAGCGGTATATTCTTTATATGTATGAAAAGGCACCAATCCCTTTGGGAAATTCCCAAGTTCTAATCCCGGCGCAAACAACATAGCTTTCACTAAATAGTATTTTTGTGTATCTGGTGAACTGCTTTTAAAATCGGGATAATTTTTCTCTGCTGAAGAAAGAGCTTCTTCATAGAAAGGCAACTTATTGAGTTCGGTTAAAAATTGCTGAAGTTTCTTGTTTTCACTTCTTCTGAAATATTCCTCTATAGTATCTTCTTCGGGCTGGAAATTTTCAATAAAGACATAGATCTCTTTAAACATTCTTGTCGCTGCCCCAGATGCCGGAATAAAATTGACGAGCTTAACATTGTGCTTTAAGTCTTCGAATATGCAAATGAATTTTTCAGCCTGTTTGCTGTCCACTTGGCTAATTCCATTTTCCACAGTAGCTGCAGCTAAAATCTTAACAGCTTTATTGCCTCGCTTAAAGATGGCAATTTGATCTTCTACCTGTTTTAAACTGAGTCCCTTTTCTTGTATCTGGGTGATATCTTTCTGACTAAATTTCAATTTTTTGACTTTAATAATTCATTAATTGCTGAAACCGCAGTTTCAAATCGTTCGTTTTCATCTCCTTTTAACTCAATAAAAGGTTTCTCATAAAACTGCAGCGCATTTTTGAATTTCGTGAACATTTCCACCCTATCTTCGGGCTTATCTCTAAGGTCGTCTGCAACCCAAGGGACATCAATATTAGTTAAAAAGTAAAGGTCGTACCAATTGTTTAACGCATGTTTAAGAATGGCCGGCTCACAAAACTCATTATAATAGGCTTTCGAATAAACGCTTAATTCCAATAAGTCTGTATCACAAATCAAAATTTTATTAGCTGTTTTCGTTTTTTGGTTTTCTCTTTCAATTTGTCCTTCGGCAATTGTAATGAGATCTTCCGGCTTACACACTTCTTTTTTGGAATCCCATTTTTTTTGAAGATACTCCCTCATATACTCCTCCACCCATTCAGTTTCAAAATGAGCCGCAAGTTTTTTAGCCATAGTAGTCTTTCCGGTAGATTCCGGTCCAAACAACACTACTTTAATACGGGTTGAAGATTTTTGTTTAAGCTTTTCTTCCATGCGAAATAACCGAAAATGGCTATGATTGTAAATAATAAATACTGAAAGCTTGTTAGGGTTAAGCCTTTATAAAAATATAGCGGTACAGATATGATATCGCCGATGATCCAAAAGATCCAATTCTCAATTTTCTTTCTTGCCATTAACCACATTCCAACAAAAAATATCGCGGTGGTAATGGTGTCTATATATGCGGTCCAATTATTCCATTTCTCAAAATATTCATAAACTCCAAAAACAAATAATAAAGTGGCAACAAATATAAAAATTGCCCAAATATGCTCCTTTTTAGTCATTTTTGTTACCGGAGTAAAATGAGTTGCATCCACTTTTCTAGTCCAAATATACCAGCCATATATGCTCATAGAAAAATAATAGGCATTTATCATCATATCCCCTAACAGCTCCCATTGCCACAAGAGATACACAAAAATCAAAGTACTTATGATTCCTGTTGGATACACCAAAATATTTTCCTGCTTAGAATACCAAACAGATAGAAATCCAAAAATTACGGCAATAACTTCCAGATATATAAATAGGCTTGGGTACCCATAGTATTGCCCGAAGAAGAAATCAAAAATCGGCTGCATACTCGCTACGGTCAGATTTTACAATTTTAATATAGAGCAGTCCTTGCTCTACAGATTCTAAAGCAGTCTTCATTTCTTTATTCAAAACTTCCATCACCTTATCATACTCCCCATATACCTGAGTACTTAACGGATTTTCCAATACATTAAGCCCTGAGGCCCTCAATTTCTTTATAAAATCTATAATTGCAGGTTCATAATTATCTTGCAAAGGTGTAAGTGTAAGTTCTACGGAAATGTTCATGAATTCATTTTTATAACTATCAAATTTAGAGATAAATTGAAGATTATTTGGGAAGTACTTGAATTATAAAAGAAATCAATATTGAAAAGTCCCTTTTTCGAATGCTGTTCCTATTACAGCCATATCTGCCCCGGCCTTATAAATTGCATCAAGTTGAGTTGAATTTTTAATTCCTCCACCAACGATTAAAGGAATTGAAAGTGCCTTATTAACTTCACTTATAATTTCCAACGAAACATGATTAATCGCACCACTTCCTGTTTCCAGATAAATTAATTGTTTGCCAGAGAATTGCCCTGCCAAAGCTGTATTTACAATAGCTTCTATATTATTTTGCGGCATCGGTTTCGTGTTGCTTATTCTTTGCACTGCACTTTCGTTACCTCCATCTATTAGAATATAACCCGTAGGGATAATTTCCAGATTGGAATTTTTAAGTCTGGAAACAGATTTCACTTGCTGTTCTATTAAATACTCCGGGTTTCTTCCGGACAGCAAACTCAAAAAGAGTAAACCATCAGCTTTTTCGGTTATTTGAGTATAGTCTCCCGGAAAAATAATTATAGGTAATTCAGAATTGCGCTTTATGGCAGCTACTGTTCTCTCTGTCTTAGTAGCCTCAACAGTACTTCCTCCCACAAAAAGGTAGGTTACATCTTCGGAAAGATTCTTTAAAAACTCTTCAGCTTTAGATTCATCAAATTTATCGGGA
The DNA here is from genome assembly GCF_000258765.1 of Gillisia marina. GTDB lineage: Bacteria > Bacteroidota > Bacteroidia > Flavobacteriales > Flavobacteriaceae > Gillisia > Gillisia marina. Next base: position 141,526 of record NZ_AJLT01000003.1, on the reverse strand, counting down.
TCTATAAGAACTGTAAGCTGCTTCTGACCGAGATCTTTTAAAAGCGATAGATTTTCATAAATAGTTGCTGTGAGCATAGCTTATTTTTTAACTGCAACTTTAACCGGCTTTGCATATACGCATGTAAAACCTTCAAATTCTAAAAACTCTAGGTTATAATCAGATTTTTCACCTTTAAAATAAACTTTTCCGGTAGTTTTTTTATCGTCGAAATCGAAATCGGCAATATTAATATGCTGCAAAAACCCTAAACCTGGCTTTGCATATAATTTGTAGATAGATTCTTTGGCACCCCAAACGATCGTAAGTTTTCTAATAAGTGCTTCTTCGTTAGCCAACGTATGATACTCTTTGAGCGGCGTAAACTTTTCTGCGATCTTCAAGATCTTATCTCGTTGTTTCTCTATATCTATTCCAACTTCATCTTCAGAAATAATGATTGCGGTGAAATTAAAGGAATGAGTAATAGAAATACATTTCCCGTCTTTAAGATGCGGTTTTCCATTTTCGTCGTAATAAAGATCGTGGTCTGTATACCCCATTTCAGCAAATAAATGCCTAATACTCATGAACCCACGTTTATGAAGTATAGATTTCATTCCGTTCACTCGTTCCTGGCAATGAGCAGTTAATTGAATATCATCTACAAGCCAATCCAGAGTTTCTTCGATCTTCCAAATGAGCACTTTAGTGCCTTCATCAACTGTTATTGTTTTGTAAAGTGGCATGAAATTCTGTTAGATATTATGTACTTTTGCGACTGAAAAATTGCTAAAAATCAAATATAATAATATGTCAACTAAAACAGTGCCTTATACGGCCTATAAAGTTAAAGATATTTCCCTTGCAGATTGGGGAAGAAAAGAAATAGAATTGGCTGAAGCAGAAATGCCAGGTTTAATGTCCCTTCGTGAAGAATTTGGAGCAGAACAACCTTTAAAAGGCGCTCGTATTGCAGGATGTTTGCACATGACCATCCAGACTGCAGTTTTAATTGAAACTCTAACCGCTTTAGGCGCAGAAGTTACTTGGAGTTCTTGTAATATATTTTCTACCCAAGATCAGGCAGCGGCAGCAATTGCGGCTACAGGAGTTCCTGTGTATGCATGGAAAGGGATGAATGAAGAAGAATTTAACTGGTGTATCGAGCAAACCTTATTTTTTGGGGAAGACCGTAAGCCACTTAATATGATTTTAGATGATGGTGGAGATCTTACCAACATGGTTTTGGATAAATATCCGGAATTAGCTGAAGGGGTAAGAGGAATTTCTGAAGAAACTACAACCGGAGTACATAGATTGTATGAGCGAGTTAAAAATGGATCTCTTCCAATGCCGGCCATCAATATTAATGATTCGGTTACCAAATCTAAATTCGATAATAAATACGGATGTAGAGAAAGTGCTGTAGATGCTGTTAGAAGAGCTACAGATATCATGCTTGCAGGAAAAAGAGTAGTTGTTTGTGGATATGGTGATGTTGGAAAAGGAACTGCTGCTTCATTTAAAGGCGCCGGATCTATTGTAACTGTTACAGAAATTGATCCTATTTGTGCTTTACAAGCTGCAATGGACGGATTTGAGGTTAAGAAATTAGAAACAGTACTTCCAAAAGCCGATATCGTAATCACCACTACTGGAAATAAAGATATTGTAAGAGGTGAACATTTTGAAGCGATGAAGGATAAAACTATCGTTTGTAACATTGGACACTTCGATAATGAAATAGCTGTTGCTTGGTTGAATGAAAATCATGGCAAGACTAAGGACACCATTAAGCCACAAGTAGACAAATATACTATCAACGGAAAAGATATTATCTTACTTGCTGAAGGTAGATTGGTAAATCTTGGTTGTGCAACCGGACATCCTAGTTTTGTAATGAGTAACTCATTTACAAACCAAACCCTAGCACAAATTGAGCTTTGGAAAAATGCCGATAAGTACGAAAATGAAGTTTATATGCTTCCGAAGCATTTAGATGAAAAAGTGGCTAAACTTCACTTAGAAAAAATTGGAGTGGAGCTAACGGAACTTTCTACTGAACAGGCAGAATATATTGGTGTAACTGTTGAGGGGCCATTTAAGCCTGAGTATTACAGATACTAATCCATAAAACACATTAATTAAAAAGCCCCTTTCTATCGCTAGAAAGGGGCTTTTATATTTTATATTATTCGCTAATTAAAACCTGCGTCTTTTAATATCACTTTTGCCCTCATTACATCTTCCTCCAGAACTTGAACATGCATCCCATTAATTCCTAAGCCTCCAATTCCGGCAGCACTGTCCATAAATTCATCTGGAATCCTATAATTTATTTTTTCTCTATCGAATAAATTCTTGACAATAGAAATTTGAAAAGATTGATTGCTATTAAAAACAGTGATAAAGTTCATTTTTTTAAAAGGTTTAAAAATGAAGATACAAAAAAGCCCTTTCTGTTTCTAGAAAGGGCTTTTTAATATGTACAAAATGATCAACTATGCTTCAAACGGTTCGATAGAAACGTAAGATTTGTTATCTCTCTTTTTTGTGAATTTTACAAGACCATCCACTTTAGCATGTAAAGTATGATCTTTTCCACCATACACATTATCACCTGGATTGTGTGTATAGCCTCTTTGTCTAACGATGATATTTCCAGCGATTGCGGCTTGACCTCCAAAAATCTTAACGCCTAAACGTTTTGATTCGGATTCTCTACCATTCTTGGAACTACCAACACCTTTTTTGTGAGCCATGGCTTATAGTTTTTCTAATTAGTATTTTATTTATTCTTAAGCAATTCTTTAGCTTGCTTTACCCATTCATCAGATTCGATCTTTTCACGAGTAATACCATCGATAGCAGAAAGTTCTTCTCTATCGGCAGCTTTAAGCTTACTAATTTGCTCATAAGTATAAATACCTATTTCGTTTAATTTAGTTTCGTAAGCAGGTCCAATTCCGTTGATCTCCTTCAAGTCATCAGCATCAGCTTTAGCAGCAGTTCCTACACTATGAAGAAGTTTGTCGATATTAATCTCCATTCCTTCAGTTCTGTGTTCGGCACGAGTTACTAAGTTCTCACTTACTTCCACTTCTTTTTTTGCTTTTGCCTTTGGAGCAGCTTTTGGAGCTTCTTTCTTAGGTTCAGCTTTAGCAGAAGAAGATTTCTTTCCACCAGGAAGTGTAATTCCTACAATCGAAATTTCAGTCAAGGATTGACGGTGACCGTTCTTCACACGGTATCCTTTTCTTCTTTTCTTTTTAAAGACAATAACTTTGTCTCCTTTAACGTGTCTGGTGATTTTAGCATCTACCAAAGCTCCGTCTATAGCTGGGGCGCCTAAAGTAATATTGTCACCATCGCCTGAAAGAAGAACTTTATCAAAAGAAACTTTGTCTCCTTCTTCTCCCGCTAAACGGTTTACAAATACTTTTTGGTCTTTTGCAACTTTAAATTGCTGCCCTGCTATCTCTACAATTGCGTACATAGCGTATTTATTAGTTAATTATTCTAAAATAAATCACTTGAAAATTTTCCTCAAGCGGGTGCAAATATACTTCTAAATAATTAATTCACAAAGTCTTTGATTAATTTCCTAAGGTGTGCTTTTTAGCTTCTTTTGTGTTCCAGGAATCTTTAAAAAGCTGCATAAAAGCTAAAGTAAGTACAAAGCTAGTGGCAAATCCCATTACTGCTACCACAAATAAAATAATGCCAACACTTGTATTGTAGTCGCTACGCCACATGGTAAGCAATTCATTAAGAAAGTCCGGATTCAATTCTGTAGAATAAATTCCGAAAAAAAGTGTAAAAATTATGGTTGCATTAAAGCCGGTAAGAAGTCCGGTCATGAAACCTTTTTGATATTTAAATTTAGTGCCGCTTTCTAATCGGTAGTTCTTAATAGCCTCATACATTCCAAACGCCATAATAACTCCATTAAATAAACTGAAAACAGGATTCTTATGTGCCCCAAAAAGAGACAGCACTAAAAAATAGGCAATTAATCCTGCAGCTATTGCAATCCCGTATTTAATTGGAATACTAAACTTTTTCATCATTTTATTCTTTTGTGATTATAGTAAAGTTCCAAAAAAACAAGCAGTATTCTCCCTAATGTGCTGTTAATTTTAACAATTATTTAGGTGTTTCTATTAAACTTAATACAACATTTAGTGATTTATGGGTTTTTCCGTAACAAAAATGCAAATTGTAATACTTATAGAACACATTAATAAAACCATTAAAAAAATGATCAACAAAATTAAATTATCAGCATGTGCGCTGTTTCTGGGGGTAACCGGATTTGCACAAGAAGTTGAATTTACAGAATACGATCTGGATAACGGCCTGCACGTTGTCTTGCATCAAGACAATACCGCACCTGTTGTTACAACTTCGGTAATGTATCATGTGGGTGGAAAAGACCAACAAAATGGAAAAACAGGATTTGCACATTTCTTTGAGCATCTTTTATTTGAAGGCACCGAAAATATTCCAAACGGAAAATGGTTCGAAATTGTAAGTAGCAATGGAGGAAGCAACAATGCAAATACTTCTAATGACAGAACTTATTATTACGAAGTTTTTCCATCGAATAATTTAGAGTTAGGACTTTGGATGGAATCTGAAAGAATGATGCATCCTATCATCAAACAAAAAGGAGTAGACACTCAAAATGAAGTTGTAAAAGAAGAAAGAAGATTGCGCGTAGATAATGCGCCTTACGGAAACTTATTACAGGCAGTATCATCAAATATGTTTGTGAATCACCCATACAAGGATCCAAATATTGGATACATGGAGGATTTAGACGCTTCTACCTTAGAAGAGTTTAAGCAATATTTTGACAAATATTATGTTCCAAACAATGCTGTTTTAGTAGTTGCCGGAGATATAGATATTTCCAAGACAAAGAAAATGATCAAAGATTATTTTGGTCCAATCCCAAAAGGAGCAGCTGTAACTAGAGACTATGCGAAAGAAGAGCCTATCACGAAGCAGATTAATGCTACGGCTTACGATGCGAATATTCAATTGCCTGCTACTGTTTTAGGATACAGAACCCCTGCTTTTACTGAAAAAGATTCATACGTTTTGAATATGATTTCAGATTATTTAAGTGATGGTAATAGTTCTAAACTTTACAAAAAATTGGTAGACGAGCAGAAACAAGCACTTGCAGTTCAAGCCTTCAATTTAGAACAAGAAGATTATGGGATGTATTTAGTATTTGCAATTCCACAAGGTGAAACTACTCTTGAGACGTTAAATACTGAAATGGAAGAGGAAATAGCTAAAATCAGAACTGATCTTATTTCAGAAAAAGATTTTCAAAAACTTCAGAATAAAGCTGAAAATGGATATGTAAATTCAAATTCTAGTGTAGCTGGGATTGCAAACTCTTTAGCTTCTAGCTATTTATTATATGGTGATACCAATTTAATAAACGAAGAAATTAATATCTACAGATCTATTACTAGAGAGGATATTAAAAGAGTTGCAAACGAATATTTAAAACCAAATCAGCGAGTTGTTGTAGAATATTTACCGAAAGCTGAAGAGGCAAAACAATAAAAAATTATAAAACGATTAATATGAAAAATAATATAATAGCTTTTGCAGCCTTATTGTTTCTTTCTTTTAGTGTGCATGCGCAAATAGATAGAAGTAAGCAACCAAAAGCGGGGCCAGCCCCAAAAATTAACATAGACGAACCTGAAAGTTTTAAGTTAGACAATGGCCTTACAGTGATGGTGGTTGAGAATCACAAACTTCCAAGAGTTTCTATGTCTTTAAGATTAGACAATCCACCTATTTTTGAAGATGGAAAAGCAGGAGTTTCTAGTTTAACCGGGCAATTGCTTGGAACTGGCACTCAAAACATGTCTAAAGACGATTTTAATGAACGTGTAGATTTCTTAGGAGCCAGACTTAATTTTTATTCAAGTGGGGCAAATGCGAATACATTATCTAAGTATTTTCCGGAAGTTTTAAAACTTATGGCAGATGGCGCAATAAACCCAAAATTTACTGAAGAGGAATTTTCTAAAGTAAAAGATCGTGAGATCGAAGGTTTAAAGTCTAACGAGAAAAATGTAGCATATAATGCAGGTAGAGTAAGATCTGCTTTAGCATATGGAAAAAATCATCCTTATGGAGAATTTGCTACTGAAGCAACTGTTGGGAAATTAACGCTTGCAGATGCTCAATCTTTTTACGATACTTATTTCGTTCCACAAAATGCCTATTTGGTAATTGTTGGAGATGTAGATGAGGATGAAGTAAAAAAATTAGTAAAAGAAAATTTTTCTAACTGGAAGAAAAAAGATTTACCAGCATACAAAATGCCAACGGTTTCTAACCTAGCTCAAACTGAAATTCAGTTTGTAGATATGCCAAATGCAGTACAAAGTGAAATTGCTTTAGTGAATACGATTAATTTGAAGCAAAAAGATGAAGATTATTTTGCTGTTTTAGTTGCTAATAAAATACTTGGAGGCGGGGGAGAAGCTCGTTTGTTCTTAAACTTGAGAGAAGACAAAGGGTATACCTATGGAGCATATTCCAGAACCGGTAACGATAAGTATAGTGCAGCTACCTTTGTTGCAAGCGCAAGTGTTAGAAATGCAGTAACAGATAGTTCTGTAGTTGCTTTTTTAGATGAAATTTATAGAATTAGAAATGAAAAAGTTTCTGACAGTGAGCTTGCTAACGCAAAAGCAAAATATACTGGAGATTTCGTTTTGTCTTTAGAGCAGCCTGCTACAATTGCCAGATTGGCTTTAGATGTAGAAACTGAAGATCTTGATGATGACTTTTACGAAGATTATTTAGAAAACATTAATGCCGTAACAGCTGAAGATGTACAAAGAGTTGCTAAGAAATATTTCCTTGCAGATAATTCTAGAATTGTAGTTGTTGGTAAAGGAAGTGATGTGGTAGAAAATCTTGAAAAGATAAACTATAACGGGAAGAAAATTCCGGTTGTTTATTTTGATAAAGAAGGTAATAAAGTAGACAAACCAGAATTTAATAAAACTGTTGATGCCTCTGTAACTGCTGAAAGTGTTTTCAACAATTATATCAAGGCAATTGGTGGAAAAGAAGCAGTGACTAAAGCAGAAAGTGTAATGATGGTTGCGCAAGCAGAGATTCAAGGTCAGAAATTAGATCTTGAAGTAAAAACTGCCAACGGAAAGTCCTCTCAAAAAATCGCGATGGGCGGAAACGTTTTAAGCAAGCAGGTTTACAACGGGGAAACTGGATTTACAATGGCTCAAGGTCAAAAAATGGCTTTTACAGATAAGCAATTAGAAGCTGCTAAAGCCGATGCTAATCCTTTTCCAGAATTAAATACTAAAGATGCAAAAGTAATGGGTATCGAGCCGGTAGATGGTAAAGATGCTTATGTTGTAGCCCTTAGTGAAGATAAAACGGCTTACTACGATGTAGAAAGCGGATTAAAAGTTAAGGCGGTAAGCAAAGTATCTCAAGGGGATCAAACAATGGAAATCCCTATTACGTACAGTGATTACCAAGAAGTAAACGGAATTAAATTTCCATTTACAGTATCTCAATCAATGGGACCTCAAACATTCGAATTTAAGGTTTCAGACCTAAAGGTGAATGAAGGAGTATCTGATGAAGATTTTATGGAATAATCTTTTTATTAATGTTGAAAGAGCCGGCCCTTAGTGGTCGGCTTTTTTGTTTTTAGTATATAAGTTCTTGGATCTATTAACTAGAAAAACACCCAATAAAATAATTAACATCGAAATTAGCTGAAACACACTAAACACTTCTCCATCTAAAAAACCCCACCCTAAGGCCACTAATGGAATGGTATAAGTTACGGAAGTCGAAAACACAGGGTCGGAGATTTGTATCAATCGGTTGAAAATTATCATTGCAATTCCGGTTCCTATTACTCCTAAAATTAGCACATAAATAATGGAGGTTGATACGATTTCTTCATTCAAAACACTTTCAAAAGAAAAACCTGTAAGTAATAAAACCACAAAAGATGGAATTAGCAAGACTAAAAAATTCCCCGCGGTAATTCCCAATGCAGTAATACCATGCATATACTTTTTTATAATATTTACATTAACAGCATAACATGCAGCCGCAATAATCACTAAACATGAATAAAGGTAATTTTGATCTGGATTTACCTGTCCCCCACTAAATATCAAACCTAAAGTTCCGATTAGTCCAATTATAACTCCAAGAGTCTTATTCTGAGTAAAGGCCATTTTAAAGAATAGCACTCCAAAAATTAAAGTCAGTAAAGGCGTCGTTGCATTTAGAATGGAAGCCACGGCACTATCAATCTCAGTTTCCGCAAAAGCAAAGAGATAAACTGGAAAGAAGGAACCTATAAATGCAGATATGGAGATCCATTTCCATTGTGCGATAGTGAGTTTAGAAATACTTTTAAAACCCACCAAAACCAAAAACAAAGCAGCAAAAATTATCCTGAACGATCCTAATTGCAAAGCACTAAGACCAATTAAGCCCTTTTTGATAAGTATAAAGGAACTTCCCCATACTAAAGAAAGTAAGATCAAATAGATCCATTTGAGATTTTTCAATACGAGACTACTTAATTATGAAATGCGAAGATATATTTTAGAAATGGTTTTAATATAATTCTCTCTCATCTTTAAAATTTTCATTATACAGTATCCTGCAGCAGCCATAGTATTCTTTTTCAAAAAAAACTTATATCAAAAAACCCCAACTAATTAGTTGAGGTTTTTAATTTTATTTACAAAATGAATTAATTCAATTGCTCTGTAAATGGTGTTGGGAACGCATCTATTATATTATCCCCTGCACGATCTAATGGTATATTATCCTCATTTAGCATATTTAATCTTCTTAGATCTATCCAACGATGGCCTTCAGCTAAAAGAGAATATCTTCTTTGCTTTAAAACCTCAGCAAGTAAGCTACTATCATCTGTCGACCCGGAATAATCAGGTAAACCTGCTTCATTCCTTACTCTATTAATAGCTTTAATAGTTTCATCATTGTCTACACCTATATTTACTTCAGCATAAATAAGAATAAGTTCCTCGTTTCTTATTAAATAAACTGGATCTACATTACTATCATATACCGCAATCTGGTAATCTGCAGATAATCCATCAAATGAAGTACCTCCAGGCAACTCAATAGTCTTTTCAGTCACTCGAGTATCTCCAGCCTCAGCATCCTCTATAAATGAATCATGAACCATAAATTCTTGTCCAGATTGTAATGGCACGTGGAATTGAGTGTTAAGAATATCGTTACCAGTTAAACCAAAGACATGAGCAGGCCCATTATAGAGATCTCCATCAATATCAAAAAATGATTCATTTAATAAACTTAAAGATAATTGATTATTGCCTTGATATAATGCTACCCTTGCAGCTAAAGCTCTATTAAACTCACTAAATGTTTCTGGTGTATCAAAACCATCAAACCCAGAGCTTAAACTAACAAAGTTTGAAGAACCACTAGCCAAGTCTGAGTCTGCTTCGTTAAGTAAGCTCATAATTCCTGCAAGTGCCTCGTCATAGCCTACATTTGGGCCAAGGTTATCTGGATCGGCAACCTCAAGTCTAATCCCGTTATCGAACTGACGGTTGGCCACCATTAGTAAAGCATAAGCTTTTAAAGTCTTAGCATATCCGTAATAATTATTCTTTTCCTGATCACTTAATCCTGCTGTAGAATTTTCTACAGCTTCAATTAAGATATTTGCAGATTTTACAACTTTGTACCAAGCAGCATACGCCCGAGTTGTTAAGAAACCATTATTATCTAAAGGACCTTTCAAAATTTCTCCTGTATATCGCGGGTCAACACCCGAAAGGTCATAATATTCTCTTCCTAATATACTTACAGTATCATAGTGAAAGGCCAAGTCGTTTCTCATAACAGCCTCTAAACCGGTGGTTAATAATTGAATATCGGCCGCACTAGCACCATCAGCAAAACTAGTTACTGTAGGTGCATTTGGATTTTCTATCTCATCTAATTCACAACTTGGAAAAAGCATGAATGCAAACATGAAGACGATTGTAATTGATATTTTTTTCATGATTGTTTTTTTTTTAGAAGTTAACGTTTAAATGAAAATTAACAAACTTTGAAGTTGGGTAGGGTGTTACCTCTACATTGTTGGCCAATACATTATTCCCAAAGTTTGAAACCTCAGGATCGTAACTATTATAATCAAAGATGTTTATTAGATTTCTACCCGAAACACCAATCTTAATGTTCTTAGTATATTTAATCAAGCCTTCAGGTAACGTATAAAATAAACCAACTTCTCTTAATTTCACATATCCTGCATCCTCTATTACTGGATCTGGATTTACAAAGGCTTGACTTGCTCTATAATCTCCATTAGACAATTGACCACTAGGATCTAGCCCAGTATCATTATAGTCCCAAGTTGTACCCGCAAGATCGTATAATAAGGTAGTTAAATTTATATTATCTCCACCTTGTTTCCAATGCCATAAGAAAGTAAAATCAAAGTTCTTATAACTAATTTCATTGTACCAAGACATCTGAAAATCTGGTTCTGCATTACCATACACAAAGAAGCCATCTCCTTCCGGATCTCTTCTAGCTATTTCTTCAGCAGTAAAGGCTGTTGCATCGTAAGTTCCAACAATCTGTGTAACACTTTTCCCTTCCTGAATTAAAAATGTTCCTAAAGAAGCTGCAAATCCACCATTTGTAAACGCCGGAACATCTAAACTAGTAACTTCAGATTCATTCTTCCACCATTTTAAATTTGCATCCCAAGAAAAATCTTCTTTCTCCAAAACAGTTGCATTCAGGCCTAACTCAATACCCCTATTCTCAAGTTCACCTCCATTAACCACTTCCGTAGTAAATCCAGAAGATGTTGGAAATTGCGATTGAATAAGCAAGTCTTTAATTGTTTTATTATAATATGAAGCCTCAAAATTCAGTCTATTTTCAAATAATCCAAGATCAACACCAAATTCTAATTCCGTCTGTCTTTCCGGTCCAATATTTGGGTTTCCTCTTAAGTTAGCAGGACTTACTCCCGAAGTACCATCTATAAACTGGCCATTCATTAAGGAGAATCGATCATTGAAATTTGGAAAACGTCCAGCCTCACCATAAGCTATTCTTGGTTTGAATAAATTTACATTATCGAAAGACCAGAAATCGAAATTACTTAAGTTAATAGCTAAATTTGCTTTTGGATAATAGTTCATTTCATTAGCGTCCCCATTGTTCGTAGACTTATCCCCTCTAATCCCGATAGTACCAATTATCTGATCTCTAAAATTGATTTCTTCCTGTACGAAGAACCCTTTATCCTTTTGTGGTTGGATAGTTTGCTGAGTCGATACATTTGTAGACTGACCTAAATTCGTTTGCGAACCATTTAAACCAGTTGCGATTGTTATAACTGTATTTCTATCAAAATCTTGCAAAAAACTACCAGCTTGTGTGGTAAATGACAACCCACTTTCCAAATCAAGATTATGAACCAAGAATGCAGAAATATTATAATTAGTGTTTACTGTGGTTCCAGAAATAGCAACACCCCCTAAAGATGTAGGACTTCTAAAATAAGTAAGTCCACTAGGGAATATACTTGTAGTCCTTAATGTATATTGATCGTAACCGCCTTCTAAAACTAATTTTAGCCTTTGGATATCTGTAGTTAACAGCTTAATATTTGTTTTAGCACTACCTATAAAACGATTCACTTCTTCTCTGTTTGTCGTAAGAGCAACTGTTTCAAGAACATTAGACCCGGCACCACCTTGAGGGTACACTCCGTCTACTGGAGATAAATCCTCCCAAGGATATGTAAATGCTAAGGCGTAACCTACTGTTCTATTGGCATTCCCATTATTGAAAAATCCCCTATCAGATTGAGAATTAATATAATTACTAGTTACATATAAATCTAACCAATCATTGAAACGCTGCCCAACATTTAGCCTAATAGAACTTTTAGTATATCCTGTATTATCCACCAATCCAGGTTCATCTCTATGTGTTGCTCCAAGAAAATAATCTGTATTTTCTTTAGCCCCAGAGGTAGAAAAACGAGTGGTCGTAGATACCACAGTATTATCAAAAAGCTCTGCTTCATAATCTCTTAAAGTTGGGTCGTTTGGCCCTCCCAAAGCAGTTATTTGTTCTTGTGTATAATCTCTTAAACCTAAAAGTTGAGTAGGACTTCTAAATCCAATTACTTGTGAAAAAGCAACTTGAGGTTTTCCTTGTTTCCCTCTTTTAGTTGTAATAATTACAACTCCTCCCGCTGCGGCCGATCCATAAATAGCTGCTGCAGATGCTCCTTTAAGAATCTCAACACTTTCAATATCCTGAGGATCTATATCTGCAATACGATTGGATGCATCATCTTGATTAGTTGATGCGTTACCACCACCTGCTGCCTGACTAACAATATTATTCCCTAATCCAATGGATGAGTTATCTACATAAACCCCATCTACAATAAATAGAGGTTGTTGATTTCCAAATATCGAAGTCACACCACGTAAGCGCATAGAAATACCACCTCCGGGAGCTCCAGAACTTGATTTAATTTCTGCTCCGGTAAATTTTCCAGAAAGTGCTCCATCCAATCCAGATTGCACCGTAACCCCTGTTAATTCCTCTGCGGAAACCGAGGCAACGGCATTGGCCAGATTTGAACGTTTGGTAGAAGATGCTAATCCAGTAACTACAACTTCATCTAATGCTGCAGCAGTTTCAACAAATTGAATATTAATTGGAGAATTTTGATCAACAAGTCTTTCTTGTGTTTCAAAACCCAAGTAAGAAAACACTAAGGTTACCGGTAATGAATCTACGGTTAAAGAAAAATTACCGTCTAAATCACTCGTGGTTCCATTGGAAGTTCCCTTCTGGATTACATTAACAAAAGGAACAGCTTCCCCTGTCGACTGATTAATAGTTTTACCTGTTAAAGTTTCTTGGGCGAATACCACCGCAGGAAAAATAATAAGTAAAAGCATTATTTTAATGCCATTTAATTGGATGTGCCTCATAATTTTGGTTTTTTCAATTAGCAAATACCAAAATAGGCAAAAAATACAAAGGCTTCTATTAAAAGTTAATTATTGTTTAAAATAACCGAAAAAATGTTAATAGTTTACCAACTAAATAAGTATTTGTAGGAATTACCTCCACTTTAAAGATTCCATAAGCCTCTTAATGTCTGATTTTATGTAAGATGCAGCAGGCATAATGGAATCAAAATTAGGCTTCTGATTAAAATAGAGAGATCCCGTCACGAAGTGGTTGACGCTATCTGTAATATAGAATTGTGCTTGGGAGGCAGCATTTCCATCGATCTCATAAAACATTCCGTAGGATTTATGCTCCGGATTTACATAAACGTCTCCTTCGATAAAATCGGCTTTTATAGTATGCTGCAAAGGTAATTTTTGAGAATCCATCAAGAGAGAATCCAAATTGTTATCTACTTCCTGATATGTAATAAAAATAGAGGCGTTTAGTTTCGGGTAGTTAAGATTGATCCAACAAGGCACAGCACCTTTAGGTTTTACAATTTTTGCGATAGCATTATACTCAAAACTATAAGGGCAATCTAGGTTTGTTTCCACATATTCTGCAGCAGGAAATTCTAAATCTAAAAAGGCTTTTGGTTTAGGAAGCACCTCATCTTTACACGATATAAAAATCGAAAATATTAATAAAATGATACTTATTTTTTTCATCTTGAAAAATGGTGAAAACTAATTTAAGGTACTGAAAAGAGATTATTCTTCTGAAGGTATTTCCTGTTCAATACTTAATTTGATCTGCTTTATTCTTTTATCATCTATAACCTCTATCGTGAAATGATATTTCTGAAAAGAGATCTTTTCATTTCTTTTGGGAAAACCACCTGATATCTCAAGCAAAAAACCTGCTAGGGTATCGGATTCTCCTTTGTTTTCTTCAAAAATTGAAGAATCTTCGAGTTTTATTATTTTATAAAAATCCTTCAGAGGAGTTTTACCTTCGAATATAAAATTAGACTCATCTAACTTCGAGAACACTAAATCCTCATCATCAAATTCATCGCTTATATCTCCTACAATTTCTTCAATAATGTCTTCTAATGATACCAGCCCACTGGTTCCTCCATATTCATCCACAACAATTGCTAAGTGAATTTTCTTATCCTTAAATTCATTTAAAAGATCATCCAGTTTCTTGTTTTCAGGGATAAAGTATGGCTCTCGCAAAAGAGACGTCCATTCAAAATCTTTCTTATCAAGAAAAGGCAAAAGATCTTTTACATAGAGTATTCCTCTTACCTGATCTATATTTTCTTTGTACACCGGAATTCTAGAAAATCCATTATTTACAATCTCCGGTATTATCTCTTTATAAGTCTGATTTTCATTCAAGGCAAAAATATCCATTCTAGGACGCATTACCTGTTTTGTATCTGTGTTCCCAAAGGAAACTATCCCTCTCAATATCTTCTGTTCTTCATGCGTAGTATCCTCTTCTCTAGTCATTTCCAAAGCTTGAGAAAGATGATCTACACTTAAAAACCCTTTTTGCTTTCCTAACTTGTCATGAATATAAATGGTGACGGCCCTCATAGGAGTACTAAGTGGTGAAATTAAAAAGTCTAAAACATTCAGGGGATACGCCATGAAATTACTGAATTTCACATTGTTCCTACTTGCATAGACTTTAGGAAGAATCTCTCCAAAAAGCAATATTAAAAATGTTACAATTCCAACTTCAATTAAAAATTTAAAATTTATCCCTAGAAAAACAGCATTCATATTTCCGAAAAACTCATCGGTAACTGAATCAAAAAGCAATACAATAGCTATGTTTATAGTATTGTTAGCCACTAGAATAGTCGCTAATAGTTTCTTAGGTTTTTCTAATAATTTGGTAACAATTTTTTGAGCATTTGTTCTCTTACCATTATCTCCGAGAAAATCTGAAGGTGTTAGAGAGAAAAATGCAACCTCTGCACCAGAGATTAATGCAGAACAAATTAATAATGCAACAAGCATTATAAGACTGAATACTTGTGAAAATTCCGGTGAGATAAACAATAAAATTAAACTGGGAGGATCTGGATCCAAATGCTTATATTTTAGTTAGACTTAGAAAGGCAAATCATCTTCTTCCTCATTGCCTTTATTATGATTGGCAAAAGTATCATTTTTAGTATTGGAAACCGGTTTTGCTGAAGCCGAATTTTGTGCCGGATTCTGAGTGCTTTCAGTTTTAGGTGTCAAAAATGTAAAATCTGTACATTGAATTTCAACCGAATAACGCTCGATCCCTTTATCATCTGTCCATTTTCTGCTTTTCAACCTTCCTTCCACATAAACCTTATCACCTTTTTTAAGGTATTTCTCGCAAATTTCTGCAGCCTTATTTCGCACAACAATATTGTGCCACTCGGTATTTTCTACTCGCTGTCCCGTAGATTTATTTGTATAAACTTCATTGGTAGCTAATGGAAAGCGACCTATTGCTCCGCCTCCTTCAAAATAATGCATTTTTACATCGTCTCCTGTGTGCCCTATCAACATTACCTTATTAAGTGTACCCGTCATTACTTTTTATTTAAAATTTAGCTCGTTATAATAATTTAAAAATAAAGAAATTTATTCAGTATCACCTCCTAATTAATGTCAATATTACATGCCATTAAAATTTTTAAAGTTGAAGCTAATATTCGCTCAGCTGAAATTCATTAATAAAATTGGAGATTAAAACCGGCACTGGATATTCTTGAATTTTAGACAATGGAATTGGTTTTCTATTAAATTCAGTATTCTCCAAGATCCAAAAACGGGTATAGATATGCTGATGTGAGAGTTTATGTATAATAGGAGTGTCATTAAATAAACTGATTTTTGGAAGATCATCTATTTCTTCAGCTACTAAGTTAGATTCTGCCAACACCGCTTCAGCATCAATTAAGGATTTAGATTCCAATAAAGGGAATTGATATAAGCCTTCCCAAATTCCTTTCCCAAGTCGCTGTTCTAATACGGTTTCATTATCTTCTGATAGAAATACCAAATAGTTAAAATATCTTTTTTTGATTTTAGCCTTCTTCAATTTAACAGGAAGCAATGAAATTCTATTGTTTTTTAATGCCAAGCAGCTATTGGAAAGTGGGCAAGTTTCACATAATGGATTTTGTGGCTTACATTGCAAAGCACCAAACTCCATGATCGCTTGATTATAAGTTGCAGAATTTTCTTCATCTATCAATTCTACAGCCAACGCTTTAAATTCCTTTATACCTGCAGTACTATTAATAGGAGTATCTATATCAAAGTACCTGGCCAACACTCTATATACATTTCCATCTACACCGGAGTAGCCTCATTATAGCAAATGGAAGCAATCGCACTTGCTGTGTAATCTCCAATTCCCTTTAGCTTTATTAAGTCTTTATAGTTATCTGGAAACTTCCCGTTTAATTCTTCTGCAACATATTTTGCAGTTTCATGTAAATTTCTGGCTCTGGAATAATAACCCAGACCCTGCCAAAGCTTCAGTACTTTTTCCTGAGAGGCATTTGCAAGATCAAAAACAGATGGAAAAGCTTCTGTAAATGCCAAATAATAAGGTAAACCTTGCTCTATTCTGGTTTGCTGAAGCATAATTTCACTTAACCAAATATGATAAGGATCACTGGTTTCTCTCCATGGTAAATCTCTTTTATTACCTAAGTACCAATTAATCAATATTTTATGAAAAATCATGAATAGCATTGTTTGCTTGCAATAATAATTCTTTATTTGGTTACTATTTAATGAATTAGGATTGAAATATTGGAGATTTAATTCTTATATTTGCCCCCTTGAAAATTAAGAACCCCAATTATAATATTAAATAGGACGAAAATGACGAAAGCAGATATCGTAGCGAAGATTTCAGAAAAGTTAGGAATGGAAAAAGGTGATGTTCAAGCTACTGTTGAAACATTTATGGAAGAAGTTAAATCTTCTTTGGAAAGTGGAGATAATGTTTACTTAAGAGGTTTTGGAAGCTTTGTAGTTAAAACAAGAGCAGAAAAAACAGGAAGAAACATCTCAAAGAATACTACAATAAAAATCCCTGCACACAATATCCCTGCATTTAAACCTGCTCGTGTTTTTGTAGATGGTGTTAAGACTAACGTTGAAGTAAGAGAATAATTCCCGTAACAAGGAATTTGAAAGTATAATATTAATTTAAAAAAAGTAACACTATGCCAAGTGGTAAAAAAAGAAAAAAGACATAAGGTAGCTACTCACAAGCGTAAAAAGAGAAGTAGAGCTAACCGCCATAAGAAAAAGTAGTGTTCTCACTACTTTTTTTTAGTAAAAGACGTTCTTTGAAATTGAAACCGAGTTTAATTCTAAATTAAAATTCCGGTTTCTTCAGGCTTAAAAACCCTGTGAAAATTTATTGTTTAATCCATCCCGATTTCCGGGATAAAAATCTAAAAGAGTGGACAAAGAATTGATTATTAGATCAGGTTCCTCTGCTATAGATTTTGCCTTAATTAAAGATGGAAAACTAGTCGAATTAAACAAAGAAGAAGACGATAGCAACTTTGCTGTTGGTGATATTTTTATCGCTAAAATCAGGAAAGCTGTTCCAGGATTAAATGCCGCATTTGTAAATGTTGGCTACACAAAAGATGGTTTTTTACACTATCATGATCTTGGCCCTCAAGTCCAAACTTTGTTGAAATTCGTAAAACGTGTAAGCACAGGTAAATTAAAAGATTATTCTTTACAGAATTTAACTTTTGAAAAAGATATTGATAAAGACGGAAGCGTAGCTGAAGTCTTAAAATCAAATCAGTCGTTACTGGTTCAAGTAATGAAAGAACCAATCTCCACAAAAGGCCCTAGAATAAGCTCCGAGCTTTCTCTACCCGGCCGTTATATTGTATTGGTGCCTTTTTCCAATAGAGTTTCAGTTTCTCAAAAAATTGAAAGCAAAGAAGAAAAAGACCGCCTTAAAAGATTGGTGAAAAGCATAAAACCTAAAGGGTTTGGTGTAATTGTAAGAACCGTAGCAGAAGGCAAAAAAGTAGCAGAGCTAGACAGAGATCTTCAGAATTTAATGAGTCGCTGGACAGCAATGTGTAAAAAATTATATAAAGCACCTCATCCATCCAAAGTATTGGGAGAGTTAAATAGAGGATCCTCCATTTTGAGGGATATCTTTAACGACACTTTCTCATCTATTGTGGTAGATGAAGAAGAGCTTTATACACAGCTAAAAGATTATGTGGCAGAAATTGCTCCAAATAAAGAATCTATAGTTAAGTTGTACCAGTCTAATGTTCCAATTTTTGAAAAATTCGGTATCGAAAGACAAATAAAAACTTCCTTTGGTCGCACCGTATCGATGAGCAAAGGAGCTTACCTGATTATTGAGCACACAGAAGCCATGCACGTTATAGACGTGAATAGTGGAAACCGTTCCAATAAAGCTAAAAACCAGGAAGAGACCGCCTTAGAAGTGAACCTTATAAGCGCCACAGAAATAGCCCGACAATTACGATTACGTGATATGGGTGGAATTATTGTGGTCGACTTTATAGACATGAACAAGGCAGAAAACAGAAAAGCACTATTTGATCATTTACGCGAAGAAATGAGCGATGATCGTGCAAAACACAAAATATTACCCCCAAGTAAATTTGGGTTAATACAAATTACAAGACAACGCGTTAGGCCGGAAACAAATATCAAAACCCGTGAGGAAAACCCGAACGGAACAGGAGAGATTGAGGCTCCTATTATTGTTATTGATAAAATAAAAACCGACCTCGAAAGGCTGATCAAGAAGAATCATAAAAAGATCACCTTAAGTGCGCACCCATTTATTGCAGCCTTTTTAACAAGAGGCTTTCCATCACCCCGCTCCCAATGGTTTTTTGACCATAAGCGCTGGGTAAAAATTTTACCAAGAGACGCTTACACGTACATGGAATATCACTTTCACGATAAAAACGGGGAAGTTTTAGACTAAAATTTTGAAAACCGCCTATCAAATAAATGATAGGCGGTTTTTTTATGTCCTGTTTTAAAAATACAGCTTCAACTTCTTTATATTTTTGTACTCTTACATTTAAAACTATTAGTCTTTATGAAAAATTATAAATACTTACTTCTTTTTCTAGTTCTCACATCTTTTTCAATAGTTGCACAAAATAAAACGAACTCCCCCAAATCTCTTATTGTAAATGTTTTAATAGATGTAAATAAAAATATTTATATTGAAGAAATGCTGACTCAAAAAGATCAGATTGGCCCAAATATTAAGAAATTAATTAGTACAAAGCCGGCCAATAAATACGAAGGTGTTACGTATAGAATATTTGCCGATGGAAGTTTACAGCATGGAACTATTATGGACGTAAATACATTACTCCTTAAAGGCTACCAACCTATTCAGACTAAGACCGAAAAATATCTTCTGGACTTAAAAGCAAATAATTTAGATGGCCCAGATTGGGTAGATCAGCTAAATAAGCTTGATTTAAAAGCATCACGAATTAACTAGGGACTTTATATGAAGCCAAACGCCTCAGAGAAATCTTATACTATTAAAGAAGCCACAATAAAGCTGATGCAGTTTTGTGCTTATCGCGATCGTTCTCAAAAGGAAGTTCAGGAAAAGCTGCGTGAGATGAGAATGATTCCGGATGCTTGCGAGCAAATTACCATTCAATTAATGAGAGAGAATTTCTTGAATGAGGAACGTTTTGCTAGAAGTTTTGTTCGTGGAAAATTCAGAATTAAAAAATGGGGCAAAATAAAGATCAAGCAAGAATTAAAAGCGAGGGATATATCAAGTCCGCTAATTAAAATATCATTTTCTGAAATAGAGGAATCAGAATATTTTAAGACTTTACATGAGCTGGCAGAGAAGAAATTACCACTTATTAAAGAGCCAAACTCCTATAAAAAGAAACAAAAACTGATTTCATTTCTACATCAAAAAGGTTACGAATTCCCAATAATCATGGAGGTGATAGAATCACTTAAATTTTAATATTGTTCTTTTTATGAGTCTTCAAAACAGCCTGCTCGTTTTTATAATCAATCCACTTCTGACCTCTCCATTTGCGCATATAATTATCGAAATACCGCATAAAAGCCAAATTGTAAACTGCTTTAGAAAAATTGGTAATGTTTCTGGAAGTCGCCCGTAAACTCATTGAAAATCCCGGAGTCAAATAAGTCATTTGGTGCCAATAACCTTCCGGCATATATAAAGTTTCCCCGTGATTAAGTTGCGTAACATAACCTTCCGCTTGTTTCAAAGCCGGAAATTTTTCGAAATCAGGATTCGAAAAATCGATGTCCTCCCTGGAGATTAATGCGTGCGGCACTTTATAAAGATATTTGCTTTGCGACGGAGGATACAGAATACATTGCTTTTTTCCGTGGAAATGAAAATGAAGGATATTCGCAAAATCTATATCGTAATGCATAAACACCTTAGAATTCTCACCTCCAAAAAATAGCATTGGCAATTGCTTTAAAAATCGCAATCCCATATCCGGAAATTTAAAATCTTTCTGAAGCAAAGGAACTTCCTTCATTAAATGATATAAAAAAATCCGATAGTTGGTAGGCTTAGATTTTAGGAGCTCGATATACTCGCTCATCTTCATCTTTAAGTGCGGTTCGTTGAATTTAAATTTAGAACTTATGGGCCTATCGTCATACAAAGGCACTATTTTTTCACCGGCAACTTCCTCTATATATTCTAAGCTCCATTTTTTATATGCCGGCCAGTCTTCAATTAAATGCTCAATCACCACAGGTTTTTGTGGTTTTACATATCTCTCTACAAAATCTGCTTTAGAGATATTTTTTACTCTTGGTATTTCAGCTAATTGAAGTCTTTCGCCCATCATCAAATTCCTGCATTTTTATGTGTGTCTATTACAGCACGTGTATTCTTATAATCTATCCATTTCTGGCCTTTAAGTTTCCGCATAAGATTGTCGTAATTTCTAACTAAAATTACATTTTTCAATACCTCCAAAATTTTCGTTGGTTTTGTAGGCAGCGAACGCAGAGTTAAAGATAAGCAAGGAGTTTCATATTTTACAAAATGCCACCATTTACTTGGAATAAATAAAGCATCACCGTTCTTTAAAGCAACCTCAAAACCTTTTGCCTTTGCCAAGGCCGGGTATTTCTCAAAATCCGGATTATCCATATCTAAAGTCTCCATACTCACTATAGAATATGGTACTTTATATAGATATTTAGTTTCTGAAGGTGGATACAAAATAAACTTCTTAGTCCCAGCAAAGTTGAAATGAAAATTGTTCGCTAAATCCATATCGTAATGCATCAGCACTTTTGCCCCTTCTCCTCCTACAAATAGCACCGGAAGTTTTTTGAAGAATTTCACTCCAAGCTCGGGATACTTGAAATCTTTTAATAAATCTGGACAATTCTGAAGCAGATTAAAAAAGAACATTCTTAAATCTGTAGGGCCACTTTTTAAAATGTCTATATAAGCGGACATTTTCATTTTTTGGGCTACAATATGGCTCTTTTGGTTTCCTTTAGCAGGCTGCCCATCGTATAATGGCACTTCAATTTCACCGGCTTTGCTTCGGAAATATTCAAAACCCCATTTATCTCTAGCTGGCCAGTCTTCGCTTAAATTTTCCATTACCACAGGTCGCTGCGGAATAAAATACTCCTTCAAAAAAGTTTCTTTATCTATCGCTGTAACGCGCGGTATGGATTTTAAATTAAGTGGCACATTCTAAAAGATAATTATAAGGTAGTTTTTGCTTTTTTCTGATTTTGTGCCTCTAAATTTCTTTCAATTTTGTGTCCTGGTCTAGACCATTTTGGTTTCTCACCTAAATTTTGAAATTTAGATTCTGCAGCATCTATACTTTCCGGCTGAGATTTCTTCACAAATGGTTTTTGTGGCTGAAGCCTAGTGCTTTAAACATTTCCATATCTTCTCCCACATCCGGGTTTGGAGTAGTCAATAATTTATCTCCTGCAAAAATTGAGTTAGCACCTGCAAAGAAACACATAGCTTGTCCCTCTCTACTCATTTGAGTTCTTCCTGCAGAAAGTCTTACCTGAGTTTCCGGCATTACAATTCGGGTCGTTGCTACCATTCTAACCATATCCCAGATAGAAACCGGTTGTTGCTCTTCTAATGGCGTTCCTTCAACAGGAACAAGGGCATTAATCGGCACAGATTCCGGCTGCGGACTCAAAGTTGCCAAAGCAACTAACATCCCGGCGCGATCGTCGTTAGATTCACCCATTCCTATAATTCCACCACTACAAACTGTAACATTGGTTTTTCTAACATTTCCAATAGTATCTAGTCTATCTTGGTAACCTCTTGTAGAAATCACCTCTTTATAATATTCTTCTGAAGAGTCCAAGTTGTGGTTATATGCATATAAACCGGCTTCAGCAAGACGCTGCGCCTGGTTTTCGGTAATCATACCTAAAGTACAACATACTTCCATATCCAGTTTATTGATGGTTCTTACCATTTCTAAAACCGAATCAAATTCTTCCCCATCCTTTACATTTCTCCAAGCTGCACCCATACAAACTCTGGAACTTCCAGACGCTTTTGCCCGTAAGGCTTGTGCTTTCACTTGGTTTACACTCATAAGATCGTTGCCTTCAATATCTGTATGATATCTTGCTGCTTGTGGGCAATACCCGCAATCTTCCGGACATCCTCCTGTTTTTATTGAAAGTAAGGTAGAAACCTGAACTACATTTGGATCGTGATTTTCTCTATGAACAGAGGCTGCTTCGTAAAGCAGATCCATAAAGGGTTTGTTATATATTTCAAGAATTTCTTCCTTGGTCCAGTCGTGTTTAATTGTCATGAAATTGTATTTGAATTCCAAAAATAGCTAAAACTAAGCTTTCTTGGATATTTACTTATAAAAGTTTTGCCTTACTACTAGCCAAAAGCCAGAATATATTAATTTTTACTTATTAAAATAGAAACTGCATTCCCCCCAAAACCAACGGCATTTATAAGGATATTTTCCAATTTATTAGGCGTCTTACTTATTGTTGAAAATGGAACCGGGATAAAATCGTCGTTTTGTAACATTAAGATGGCTAATTCCATACTCAAAATGCCAGAAGCACCAAACGTGTGACCTATTTTCCATTTATTAGAAGTTAATGCCGGAAGTTTAGCTCCAAAAATGGCTTTTATCGCATTTATTTCTGCTTCATCACCTTTAACTGTTCCCGGAGCATGCATTACAACAGCATCAATATCGTTTAATGCTTTATCTCCAATCGCCATTTTCATCGATTTTTGGAAACAGCTTCCATTTGCTGAAATAGAAACCGAATGCTTCAGCTCTTCTGTAGCAAAACCAATACCTGTGATCTTTGCGATACTATTTTCAGTATTGTTAGAAATACAAGCAACGCCGGCTGCTTCTCCCAGAACCATAGAATTATATTTCTTGTCCATATTTAAAGCTTGGCAAGGAAAATCTAGATCTTGTGAAGCATAAATTTTCATCGCTTTCATCTGAGCGATCGTAAATGGGGTTAAAGCAGCCTCGCTTCCCCCAACTATAAACTTATCGGCAAAACCAGATTGAAGCCAAACTACACCATTTAAAATTGCATGTAAACCTGTGGAACATGTTACACTGTGCGAAATTTCCGGCCCGGAAGTTCTAAGGTCTTGTGCCACCCAAGAAGATATATTTCCTAGAGTTGTACTTGGAGAAGCCAAAACCTCCACTTTCCCATTTTCTATAAATTCTTTATGATGTTTTTCGAAAAGTTGAGTTGCGCCCCGAGAACTTCCTATATTTATCCCAATAGTATCCTCCTTTTTCCATTTTGCTTCTTGAAATGCAGCTCTGGCCGATACAATAGCGTATAGCACAGAGTTATCTAGAGCTTTAAATCTGGATTCAGAGTTTCTTAAATTTTCTACCTCCACCTTTTGCTTGGAAGATAAAAATGCGGCGAATGCATCAGTACTGGAAAAATTTTGTGATTTAATAAAATGTTTATCGGTTTTATAATTATTCCAGATCTCTTCCCTTGTAGTTCCTAACGGAGATATGGAAGCGATGGAATTTATATAAACAGGATTTTTCAATACTTAGAATTTTCAGCAAAAATAAGGTCTTGAATAGATTTCTATAAGTTTATTGTCTTAAAGTTGAAGGAAAAATTAAGCAAAAATCCTACTTCACTTTTTCAGAATAATAAAGTTTTAAAATAGAGTCTAATTTCTTTTCGCCCTTTAACACTTGCTGCACAGTAGTTTTAATGTTATTTGGCAACAAAGATTCCAAAGGCTGCGGAACGTTTTTTAAGTTTTTAAAAGATTTAGCCAATTTAGAATCCCATTCTTTATGAAAATTTAGAAGATCATCGGGATATACTGTTGTTCGTAAAGTCCCTTCATTTTTAGCTTTAAAGGCTTCGCTCACATTTAAATAGCCATAATCATCGGTTAATTCTTCTCCCGGCAGTATGTCCCTAACAGCAATTTCAAAATCGTAGGCCGTAGAAACGCAATTAGAATTAAAACTGTGATTTACATATTTTGCCGTATCCCAACACATCACATAATTCCCTTTATTGTTCCGAAATGTGAATTTATCTATCATCTCCTGAGTAAATGGTAACATTTTAGCTACTTGCGCTGGAGTATAAACCTGATCTAATTCATCCTGCACCCAGGTAATAGTTCCCTCAGGAATTAATTTGGTAGCCACGATTCCGTAACCAATTTCTTCACTTATAAATCTAACCTCTGTGTCTGGATGTATCATATAGCGATTATAACTAAACGAATTTAAGTATAATAAGCACTGAAAGATTTCAAAAATTAGTTAAAATATTTCTAAGGCAGAACGGATGGAATTATATACTTTTTGGAGCTCTTCTTGCGAGATTACATAAGGCGCAAGAATATAGATGGTATTTCCTAGAGGTCTCAAAAACACTCCATTTTCCATAAAATGCTGAAAGAGTTTATTTCTTAGGTTGCCATATCGCTCCATTTCCACATTCAGTTCAACAGCGAGGATTACGCCCAATTGTCGTGGGTTTGTAACTTTTGGATGATCTTTGATTTCTTTCAAAAATCCAGCGTGCGATTGAATCACTTCCTGAATATTTTGCTGAATCTCTTCTGAATTTAATAATTCTATTCCTGCCAAAGCAGCTGTACAAGCCAATGGATTTGCAGTATATGTATGGCCATGAAATAAGCCTTTTGAAATGTCTTCAGAATAAAAAGCATCATATATTTTCATGGAACAAGACGTAATGGCCATGGGAAGTAGTCCTGCCGTTAAAGCCTTAGACATGCAAATAATATCGGGTTGCTCTTCCATATATTCTGAGGCAAAATTCTTTCCGGTTTTTCCAAAGCCTGTCATCACCTCATCTGCCACGGTAATAATCTCATTTTCTCGGCAAATTTTTAAAATTGTGTTTAAACCGGTTGCATCATGCATTTTCATCGCTGCAGCTCCTTGTACTAAAGGCTCATAAATGAAACCTGCTATGGCTTGCTCTTTTATTAAATTCCTTAATTGCTGAAAAACTTCATTATTATTCTCTCCATTCGGAGTTGGGATTCGAACCACTTCCAAAAAATGATCTTCGAAAGCACCATTGTAAACCGAAAGTCCTGAAACCGACATGGCACCAAAAGTATCTCCATGAAAGCCTTCTTCGAAAGCTAGCATCACTTTCCTGTTGTTCCCCAGATTAAAATGATATTGCAAGGCCATTTTGATCCCAATTTCAGTAGCGGTAGAACCATTATCGCTGAAAAATAATTTTTCCTGATTCGCCGGTAAAATTTTTATCAAAGCCTCAGAAAGCTTTATTGCAGGTTCGTGTGTAAATCCGCTAAAAACCACTTGATCCAATTGTTGCATTTGTTTAGCAACTTTATCTGTTATAAACGAATTGCAATGCCCATACATAGATGTGTACCAACTGGAAATTCCGTCTATGTATTCCTTCCCATGCTCATCCCATAATTTTACGCCTTTTGCCTTTGCTATTGCAAGGGTCTCTGGAGAAGTTTTATGCTGAGTTAAGGGATGCCAAAGGTGTTTTTTGTCTCTTTCAGATAATGTCATTCTTTAATGTTTTGGATATGTTTTTTATAGAGATTTTTTGCTGAATGTACCGATCCTTCCTCTGTAACTTGATTTTAAAATACAGCCGTAATAGCTTTTTATTACATGATTTTCAAGAGTGCTTATCGAAAACCTACACCTCTCTCCCGATAATTATCGAGACGCTCGAGGGGACAGTACGTTGTCTGATCGAGCGGAGTCGAGACCTCTGTGAACCTTATTATTTAAGGGACTGAAGTTTATCTCGAAAAATATCTGCATATTCCTTGATCACATTTCGATCAAAATATGGCTCATTGTCGATTCTCCCTATAAATTTGACACCTGTCATTTCCAAAATCACTTTTTCGGTACTTTCATTTTCATCTCCGTTAAAAATAATTCCTGCAACTTCGAAGCCTTTATTTTTTAGCACTTCAATAGTTAGCAACGTATGATTAATACTGCCCAAATAATGTCTAGAGACCAGAATAATTTTATCTGTAGGCAAAATAAGATCTGCTATAGTTTCTTTTAAATTCATTGGCACCAACAAACCACCTGCTCCTTCAATAACAAGATCTTTAGAAGTTTCCGGACGTTTTATTTGTTTGCTGTTAAGCTTCACTCCGTCTATTTCTGCTGCTGCATGCGGACTCATGGGTGTATTCAGCTTAATAGCTTCCGGATAGAAAAAACTTTCTTCGTTAGAAATCAGGTTTTCGACCTTTTTTGAATCGCTATTTTCTAAATCTCCTGCCTGGATAGGTTTCCAGTAATCTGCTTTTAAGGATTCTGTAATGATTGCCGATGCGATAGATTTTCCAACATCTGTCCCTATCCCCGTTATAAAATAAGTGTTATTCATTTAAATTAAATTTTTGTTTACAGGTTTCACACCTGTATTCGTAGCGTGTGTAAATTGGTAAAGCAGAAGTTAAAAAAGAAAACAGAAAAAAGAACATTGATTTAAAACCTCTAACATTAGTGAAAAGTTCCACTTTTGATCTACCACATATTGGGCACTCAATTTCTTGCCCATTATCATCTAAAGAATATTCGCTAATGCTGTTTAAGATCTCCAAAGCCTTATCCTCGTCTTCCCGCCAAACCTTCAGTTTTACTCCTCCAATCGCATGGCTTACTAAAGGATCTGTATCTACTGTGAACTGATCGTATAAAAAAAACTTCGATCCCTTCTGCCTCTAATCTCGATTTGATTATTTGTGCTTCTGAAGAGTATTGAAAAACGGCTATTTTAGAGAAGGTCTCTTTCATTTTATAAAAGTAGCCAATAGTTCTAGAACATCCCTTATCTCCTCTTTTGAATTAAAACTATGCAAGCAAAATCGAAGTCTTTCTGCTCCTTTTGGCACTGTAGGACTTAAAATAGGCTTTACATTAACACCTTTATTCTGAATTTTATCTGCTATATTTTTAACCTCATCATTTCCGGAAACTATACAACAATGTATCGCAGAATTGCTATTTATAAAATACTGCTGAAGTTTAAATCTTTGTATTTCTGTCATAAAAAACTCTATGTTCTCTTGAAGTTGTTTTAATTTTGAAATTTTTGAGGCTTCCAGCATCTCCAAAGCTTCATAAGAAGCAATAATAGCAGCTATGGAATGTGGCGAAAGTGCCGTGGTGTAAATAAAACTTCTGCAGAAATTCACTAAATACTGCACAAGCAAATCGCTTCCTAAAATTACCGCCCCATGAACTCCAAGTGCTTTTCCAAAAGTGACAATTCTAGCGAATATTCTTTTCTCCAATCCTAAATCCTGAACCAATCCTCTGCCGTTCTCACCAAAGACTCCAACCGCATGCGCTTCATCTATCACTAAATGATAATTCCCCTTTTCAGTAAAATTCACAAAAGCCTTTATGTCTGGACTATCGCCATCCATAGAAAACACTGATTCGGTAATAATGTAAACTTCAGAATTTGATTCCTTAATAATTAAGCTCAGCTTTTTCTGAAGATCCTCAACATCATTGTGCTTGAATTTATAAGCTTTTGCATTGCTCATCCTAATTCCATCCCGAATGGAAGCATGTACCAATTCATCATAAAAAATGAAATCTCCTTTTTGGGGAATGGCAGAGAAAAAACCAATATTGGCGTCGTAACCCGAATTAAAGATCAGCGCTTTTTCAGCATTATGAAAATCGGCGATTTGCTTTTCTGCAAGGGAATATAATTTATGATTTCCTGAAAGTAATCTCGAACCGGTTGCTCCATTTAATAGCATTCCATGCTTTTCTAGAATTTTTTGGGTTCTAGAGAATATTTCTGAATTGCCTGCTAATCCCAAATAATCGTTAGAAGCAAAATCTATTAAATTATTGGAAGAACCCAATTCTCTAAAGGCATTTTGGTGCTTTCTTTCGAGGAGTTTTTTCTCTAATTTTAATGGAAATTTATGCATCGCGCTAAATTACAACATTCATAAATCTAAAAAATATGGAATTGCTAGAATTTAGTATTCGGGTTGGTTTAGCAGCACTTGCAGGATTATTGATTGGTGCGGAGCGGGAAATAAGAGGTAAAAGTGCCGGACTTAAAACAAACGCCTTAGTAGCGTTGGGCGCCAGTGTATTTGTATTGGCTTCTTTAACTTTTAAAGGGGAGGAATTTGTAGACATCACTCGAGTTCTAGGGCAAGTAGTAAGTGGGATAGGGTTTATTGGCGCGGGTACGATCCTTCAGCAAAAAGGAAGTATAAAAGGCTTAACCACAGCCGCAACAATTTGGTGTAGCGCCGGTGCAGGTTGTCTCGCAGCTTTAGAAATGTATAAAGAGTTAGCGGTAATCTGTGTGATTATAATCTCTATAAACTATACTTTCGGAGTTTTGGAGCGAAAATTACTTCAGAAGAAAAATAAAAATTAGCAAAGAAATTATTTTGCCGGGTTTTTCTTGATGAGTTTCCTTTCCTTTTTCTCGCGTTTCTTTAATTCCTCTACATCTTCACTTTTTAATTCCTGAGTGGCTTTATTGTATTTACCATCCATATCGTCCATAATAGAATCCTTCCACAATTTTACTCCGGAAAAATAACTAGCCCTTCCTATTAAATGGCCGCTAATAGGTGCTGTAAGTAGAATAAAAAGGATAATTGCTAATATTCTAGTAGCGATCGAAAAATCCTGAAAATGAATGGCAGCGGCAATAAGCAACAATCCAATCCCCAAAGTAGCAGCTTTTGTAGTAACCGATATTCTTAAGTAAGCATCCGGCATTCTTAAAAGGCCAATACTCGCTAACAAAATAAAGATAGCTCCAGAAAGTGAGAATATTGCAACAAGAATATCTGTCATTTTTTATTTCTTTTTTGAATATAATACGAAAATGCGACTGTCCCCAAAAATGCAATAAGCGCCAAAATCATTGCGACATCTAAAAAAGATGGCCTATTGGTTAGAATGCTATATCCGGCAATAAATCCAATTCCTGTAGTAACAATAAGATCTAAAGCTATAATTCTATCTACTATACTTGGACCTATTAAAAACCTCCATAGAATTAGCAGTACCGAAATCGATAAGATAGGAACTACGATGTAAAAAATAAACTCGTGTAATGTCATCTTAATATTTCTAGTATACGTTTTTCGAATCCGTTCTTGATACTATGTATGAATTTCTCTTTAGAAGTTATGTACATAGAATGCACATATAACACCTTACGATCGTCTGAAACATCTAAACTTAACGTACCAGGAGTAAGGGTTATCATATTTGCAAGAAGTGTAATCTCCACATTCGTTTTGGCTGAAAGCGGAATTTTCACAATTCCGGGGCTCATGTTATAATGAGGTGTCATTACCTCGTAAGCTACCTGTACATTTGCCTTAACAAGTTCATATAGGAAGAAAAATATAAAAGCGATCACTTTTGGCAAGATCTTAAAATACTTTGCATTTCCTGAGCCTGTAGTAATCATTCTCATCGTGAAGAAACTAAAAGCGAATCCAAACAAATAATTGGCAAGTGTGAACTCTCCTGTAAGAGCCACCCAAATACCCATTAAAATTATGTTGGATAAAAATCTATTCTTCATGACCTATAATTTGCTCTTTTCCCAAAACCGATTCAATGTACTGGTTATTATCTATCAGCTCGCTTGCTACTCTGGTTGATACTTGCTGAATATGCTCTGCACCAAATCCAATATACAAAGATACCAATGATAAAAATATCATAGGCGTTATCATCTGAGCTTTCTAATTGTTTTTAATTTATCGAAATACCTAAAATTCAGTCGTACCGGTAATTCCTTCTTGTCCTTCCAAATAACTGCAGCCCAAACCTTTGCTACAACTATAAGTGTCATTAAACTTGCAAAGATAATAGCTCCTACAACCCACCATTGTTCAGCTTCGAAACCAGCAATTACCAATGAAATTTTTGGCCAAAAACCAGATAATGGAGGAATCCCAACTAGTGAGAATAAGGGAATTGCTATCAATAGACTTAATTTTGGATAATCTGCATACAATCCTCCTAGATCCCTAATACTATTTGTTCCACGGATTCTAAATATTAAACCCCCAACCATAAAAAGATTCGTTTTTACAATAATATCATGGATTAGATAAAATATAGTTCCTGCGATGGCGACTTCAGTAAAAAGACCCAACCCGGCTATCATATATCCAATATGACAAATAATGAGGTAAGAGAATACTTTTCTAATATTATTCTGAACCAATGCACCTAAGGCACCACTAAATAAAGTAAGTACAGCAACAATTAAAATAATGTTCTCTAAAAACAGATCGTCCACAAATATCAAAGTGAATACCCGGATAAGTGCATAAACCCCAACTTTAGTCAATAAGCCTCCAAATATTGCTGCTATTGCAGAAGGTGGAGTATGATAGGAATCCGGCAACCAAAAATACAGCGGAAAAACCGCTGCTTTAATTCCGAAGGCGACCAGAAATAAAATCGCGGTGATTTCTACCAATCCACGATTATCTATTGCCGCAATCTTTATGGCAAGGTCTGCCATATTAAGCGATCCTGTAAGACCGTATAGTACTGCAATGGCGGTAAGAAAAATCATGGAAGCCAAAATATTAAGGGTAAAATATTTTACTGAACCTTCTAATTGTGCTTTTTCACCTCCAAGGGTAATAAGTACAAAAGAGGAGATTATAATAATTTCAAACCAAACATATAAATTAAAAATATCACCTGTTAAAAATGCTCCATTCAGCCCTAATAATAGAAAATGAAAGATCGGGAAATAGCCAAATTTTAATCTCGCTGCTACTACTGAAGCAGATGAAAAACTAGACACAGCTAGTCCCGAAATTGCGGTTAACAGAACCATCGTGGCCGAAAAAGTATCGGCTACAAAGATGATCCCAAAGGGTGGTTTCCAATTTCCAGCCTGAACAATTTGAGTTCCATTTTCCCAGATATAGCTGAATAACCAAATAGAAACTCCAACATTAATAAGGCTTCCAATGATACTGATTACACGCTGCCATGAAATTTTTGTCCAACAAAACATCAAAACGATGCTTAAAAACATTTGAAGCAATAGGGGGTATAGTACTAGCTGTTGTGTCATGAATCTTTATCTATTGCGTTCATTTCATCTAAATCGTCTGTTTTAACCACCTTGTAAGCTCTTTTCACCAAAATAATTGCAAAAGACTGCAATCCAAAACTAATTACAATTGCGGTTAATATAAGTGCTTGCGGAACAGGATCAGCGTAAACAGATTGAAAAACATCTGAATCTGCCGGAATAATCGGTGGGCTTCCTTTTACCACTCTTCCGAGTAGAAATATGAGCAAATTTGCCCCATTCCCTAAAATAATAATTCCGAGAATTAGCTTAACAAGACTTCTACGTAAAATCATGTAAATTCCTGCAGCATATAAAATTCCGATCATTATCGCTAAAAGTACTTCCATAGTTTAAGCAGATTCTGAAATTGTAAATATTATAGTTAAGGTTACCCCTACAACCACTAAGTAAACGCCTAAATCAAAAAACAAGGCGGAACCCAAGGAACCTAAAACCGGTAAATGATCTGGGTACCATAAGCCTGTCATAAATGGCAGATCAAAAAGAATCACTGGTGTAACACCGGCTAAAAACGCTAAAGCTAAACCTATCGGCATTAAAAAGCCGGATGCATTCTAAGCAGTTCTTTGGTGTTATCTAATCCTCGAGCAAAGGAATGCAGCACAAAGGCGATAGATGCTATCAAACCACCTACAAAGCCTCCTCCTGGAGAGTAATGCCCTCTTAGCAGTATAAATATTGAAAACAACAGCAATACCGGCAAAAGGTATGTGGATGCTGTTCTTAAAATTATTGTTTTCATGACTATTCGTTTTTATCTATTTCAGAAGCAATTATCGCTGATCAGATTTTTTCAATCTTAACTTCAGCAAAGCAAAAACTCCAATTGCCGCAATTGCCAATACAGAAATTTCTATCATTGTATCTGCCCCTCTAAAATCAACTAAAATAACGTTCACCACATTCTTCCCATGTGCCGTCAAATAAGCATTCTGAGCGTAATAATCGCTTACCTCACTACTTATTGGTTCTGCCAGAACCTCCAAAATCAGTAATGTGATTATCGTACCAAAAGTTAAAGAAAGAACTCCGTCCCGAATCCTCATTCTATAGTCTGACAACTTTAAATACTTTGGTAATTTATAAAGTACCAGTACAAAAAGTATCACCGTAAGCGTGTCTATAGAAAACTGAGTCATTGCAAGATCTGGTGCACTATAAATTACAAATAAGATACAAATTGCATATCCAATAATACCCATTGCAGCAACCGCAGCCAATCTAGATCGTGTAAACACCGTATATCCAATAGCAATGAGCATTACAAGAGAAGTAGATGCTTCATACACTGTAATGGGTGAAAAAGAGTTGAAATCTACAGAATATGTGGCTGTTCTAAACAATGCATAACCTATCAGCACGATTGTGAACACCATTATTGTAGAAACATAGTTTCTTAAATATCCATTCTGAAAAAGATTGGTCCAATCGTTAGAAAACCTATAGAAGAAAGACCATGAGTTGGTGATTATAGTTTGTGGAGAAAACTTTTCAAATTTTTGAATCCAAATTTTAAGCTTGTTTGATGGCTGAAGCGTAAAATATAAAACTGTACCTAAAGCAATTGTTATCACACTTAGTAATAAAATGATATTGAAGCCGTGAAATAATTTTAAATGAATCTCACCACTATTTAAGCCCATAGAACTAACCATCGGTTTAACTAGGGACCTTCAATTAGCCCAGGGAAAATTCCAAAAACAACACAAGCGAGAGCCAATAACAGCGGCGGCAGCCACATTAAAAAACTAGGCATTTTAGTGTTTTGAAATCTCTCGGGTAAAGCTCCCGTAAACGGTTTTATTCCAGCAACAAAGCCAGCATAAAGCAACAATATTTTTGTGATCACAATTAATCCCATCAATAAGATCGCCATATTCTCAAAATGGAAAGTAGATTCATATGTGAGTTCTTTTCCTATAAATCCAATTGTAGGAGGAATACCCGCACTGGAAAGTGCCGCTAAAAATCCTGCAATTGCCACCGGAAATAACACTTTTCTTAATCCGCGCAAAATGGTAGTATTTCTAGTGCCGGCTTGGTGGTCTATAATTCCGGTAACGAGGAATAAAGTAGCCTTATATAGCGCATGAACGATGATAAAAACCGCTGCTGCTGTTAGTGCTTCAGAAGTACCTTGGCCTATTAAAAACACCAAAATTCCTAATGCTGAAATTGTTGAATAAGCTAAAATTCCTTTTAGATCTGTTCTAAAAAGGGTATGAATTGCCGAATAAACCATTGTGATTGCTCCAACAATAATTAAGCTGGTATTCCAAAATTCATGATCTCCCAACACAGGAGTCATCCTCATTAGAAGATAGATTCCAGCCTTTACCATCGTTGCAGAGTGCAAATAGGTAGAAACAGGAGTTGGGGCTTTCATCGCTCCCGGTAACCAGAAGTGAAATGGGAATTGTGCCGACTTTGTAAATGCTGCTCCGAAAACAAGGAGTACGATTAAAATATAGTAGGGATTCGACGCGATCTCCGGATTCATTGTTAGCATTTCAGCAATGCTATAAGTTCCGGTAATAGAACCCAAAAACAAGGCTCCAACCAATAAAGAAAGGCCGCCAATTCCGGTTATCGCTAAAGCTATTAAGGCCGATTTTCTGGATTCTGGGTTGGTGTTATTAAATCCAATTAAGAAAAAAGAGGTGATGCTTGTTAATTCCCAAAAAACAAAAAGAGAAATGAGATTATCTGAAAGCACAAGACCAAGCATTGCAGCCATGAACATACTTAGATACCCATAAAACCGATCTAAATATTTATGATTCTTTAAATATGCTGAAGTATATACAAACACCAGAAAACCAATTCCGGTAATCATTAATGAAAACAGAAGGGAGAGTCCGTCCAAGGTAAACCCAAGGTTTACTCCGAAAGCCGGAATCCAAGAATGGAATTCAGAGATTACTTCTCCATTGGAGATTTGCCCTATAAACTGAGTAAAATATAAAAATAGCGCCAATGGCACCCCTGCCGCCAGAATAGAAAATTTCCCTTTAAAAAATTTCCCGGTAAGAACCAGGAATAAAGAAAATACAAACCCTAAAAGTATGGCTGAAAGCATAGATAACTTTAAAATTCAATTTAATGCAAATATAATAGTTATTATCGAGGAATAGGAGCGAGGAATTTAGTTTAATAATTAATTACTTAGATTTTTATTTTCCCTATTTTAGGGGCTAAATCAACAATCCGCTATGCCAAAATTCATTTTTTTTCTTTCTAATTACAGCTTTCTCTTTTGCACAAATTAATAGCTACGAAATTTCTTTCGAGAATGCGATTCATCACGAAGCAAAAGTAAAAATCAGTTTTCCAAATGTAAAATCACATGAACTTGTAGTTTCTATGAGCAGGTCGTCACCGGGAAGATATGCCATCCATGAATTTGCAAAAAATGTATATGGCTTTCATGCTACAAATAGCAAAGGAGAGAAATTGATGGTGACCAGAAAAGATCCTTATTCCTGGAATGTTTCAGGGCATGATGGCACTGTGAATATAGAATACCTTCTTTTTGCAAATCGCGCAGATGGCACCTATTCTCAAATAGACAACACCCACGCGCATTTAAATATGCCGGCTACTTTTATGTATGCCGAAGAATTGGAACATAGGCCTATAGAAATAACTTTCAACGCTCCCGAGAATTCCAACTGGAAAGTTGCAACCCAACTCAAACCGATAAAGGAAAACACTTTTATGGCTCCAGATCTTTATTATTTCATGGATAGCCCAACCGAATTAAGTAATTTCAGCTTAATAGAGTTTAAAATGGATGGGGAAAATATTCGTTTTGCATTACATCATAATGGAACAGATGCCGAATTTGACACCTACTTCGATCAGGTAAAACGTATTGTAGAACAGGAAAGGCAAGTGTTTGGCGAACTACCGGAATTCGACTATGGAACGTACACTTTTATCGCCTGTTATCTTCCAAATGTATCCGGAGATGGGATGGAACACAGAAATAGCACAATCTTAACGGATACTGATGCCTTAGCCGATGGCGGAATGAAGGGGAATATAGGGACGGTTTCTCATGAGTTTTTTCACGCATGGAATGTAGAGCGAATTAGACCATTCGATTTAGAACCTTTCAATTTTTCTAAAGCAAACATGTCTGGTTCTCTTTGGTTCGCTGAAGGATTTACGAGTTATTATACCAACCTTATCCTTCACAGAGCAAATATTTTGACTGCAGAAGAATACGTGAAGAGTTTAAATGGTACGTTTAACTATGTTTGGAATTCACCTGCACATCAATTTTTCAACCCAATAGAGATGAGCTATCAAGCTCCTTTTGTAGATGCTGCAACTTCTGTAGATCCAGTGAATAGAGAAAACACCTTTATCTCCTATTATTCCTACGGAAGCGTTCTTGGATTGGCTTTAGATCTGGAATTAAGAAACAACGGATTAAACCTAGACGATTTTATGAAGCAGGTTTGGAATACCTTCGGAAAAACAGAGGTTTCATATACTATCGAAGATCTGCATGAAAGCCTGAAAAACTATGCAGGTGCAGAGATTGCAAATAATTTCTTCGGAAACTATATTTATGAAAGCGACATGCCAAAGTATACTGAGCTTTTTAAAACTGTAGGATTAAAATTAAGCCAAGATGATGAAAAAGGATATTTTGGAGCATCACTGAAAGCAAATGAAAATAAAGTTCAAATAAGCAGCAATCCAAAAATTGGAAGCCCAGCTTATAATGCGAATTTAAACAGCGGAGATATCATCACTTCCGTAAATGGAAAACCTATATCCTCTACAAAAGGATGGGAAACCATAATGAATGAAAGTAAACCGGGAACAGCACTAGAACTTTCTTTTATAAGACACGCCAAAGAGGAAAACACAAAAGTGACACTTTCTAAAGATCCTGCATACACCATTAGTATTGATGAAAATGCCGATAAAAAAGCTCAAAAAGCAAGAGAAGCATGGTTGGCAACGAAGTAGAAAGGTAAAATCCCTCGACAATCCTGACAGTTATTGTGACTAGATTATAATCTGCCGCCGTATTTCGAATAGTTAAATCTGGAGAGATCCTTCGACAGGCTCAGGATGACATTGAATTGTCACATTGAGCTTATCGAAATGTGAAGAAAATTACAAAGTGCTTTTCAACTAGACATTTCGGTTTATCTGTCATCTCGACGAAAGCAGGGCTCTCCAATTAATATGATCCTGTTTCATTAAGATCCTTCGACAGGCTCAGGATGACATTAGGCTGTCACATTGAGCCTGTCGAAATGTGGCCTTCTGGATACTTTAAATTATATGGAACAAAAAAAAAGCCTGTTGAAATTCAACAGGCTTTTTAAATATAATTTTATAAATAATTAAATCTCTTCAGAAATTTAATCCTCAAATAGGGATTAATCAGCTAATAAGATCGCTTTGTTATCTTTCATTTCCAATACACCACCTTTAATAGGGTAGAAAAGTACATTATTAGCTTCTTTTCTAAAAGCTGAAGGAAGTTTCTTAAGCATTTCAGGAGTTGCCGAAGCTAGATCTATCTTTACTTCTCCTTCTACCAAAAGTGAAACAATTGCAGCATGATGATTTAACATCTGAAATTCACCATCCATTCCAGGAACTCTAACTGACACTACTTCTGCACCAAATACAACTGCTTCCGGAGTAACTATTTCTAAATACATATTCTTTTTAGTATTGAGTATTGAGTATTGAGTAATTAGCTTTGGAGTTAATTCTCACTACTAATAGCTCACTTCTCAAGACTATTTTACGATTCAGCCAACATTTTTTCTCCAGCCTCAATAGCTTCTTCAATAGAACCTTTAAGGTTAAATGCAGCTTCCGGGTATTTATCTAATTCTCCATCCATGATCATGTTAAATCCTTTGATGGTTTCCTTAATATCTACCAATACTCCTTTTAATCCTGTAAACTGTTCAGCTACGTGGAAAGGTTGAGATAAGAAACGCTGTACACGTCTAGCTCTATATACTGCTTGCTTATCTTCTTCAGAAAGTTCTTCCATCCCAAGAATAGCAATAATATCTTGTAATTCTTTATAACGCTGTAATAACTCTTTTACTCTTTGTGCACAATTGTAATGCTCATCACCTAAAACAGCAGCAGTTAGAATTCTTGAAGTAGAATCCAAAGGATCTACCGCAGGATAAATACCTAGCTCAGCAATCTTACGAGAAAGTACCGTTGTTGCATCTAAGTGAGCAAACGTTGTTGCCGGTGCTGGATCTGTTAAATCATCTGCAGGAACGTAAACCGCCTGTACAGATGTAATAGATCCGTTTTTAGTTGAAGTAATACGCTCTTGCATCGCTCCCATCTCTGTTGCTAACGTAGGTTGGTATCCTACCGCAGATGGCATACGTCCAAGAAGTGCAGAAACTTCAGATCCTGCTTGTGTAAAACGGAAGATGTTATCTACGAAGAAAAGTACATCTTTTCCTTGTCCATCTCCTGCTCCATCACGGAAAAATTCAGCAATAGTAAGTCCAGAAAGCGCAACACGTGCACGTGCTCCTGGTGGCTCATTCATTTGTCCAAATACGAAAGTTGCTTTAGAATCTTTCAAAGCAGCTTTATCTACTTTAGACAGATCCCATCCACCTTCTTCCATAGAGTGCATGAATTCGTCTCCATATTTAATAATACCAGACTCCAACATCTCTCTTAAAAGGTCATTTCCTTCACGAGTTCTTTCTCCAACTCCAGCAAATACTGAAAGTCCACCGTGACCTTTTGCAATATTGTTAATTAATTCTTGAATTAATACGGTTTTACCAACTCCGGCTCCACCAAATAAACCAATTTTACCACCTTTTGCGTAAGGCTCGATTAGATCTATTACTTTAATTCCTGTATATAATACTTCTGTAGATACAGATAAGTCTTCAAATTTTGGAGAATCACGGTGAATTGGCAAACCAGCTTCACCTGCTTTTGGCAATACATCCAATCCATCAATAGGATCACCAATAACGTTGAATAAACGTCCGTAAACATCTTTTCCTATTGGCATTTGTATTGGCGCTCCAGTTGCAACAACTTCTACACCTCTACTTAATCCATCTGTAGAATCCATAGATACAGTTCTTACCGTATTTTCACCAATATGTGATTGTACTTCAAGAACCAAAAGAGTACCATCTTTTTTGGTAATTTCTAGGGAATCGTAAATATTTGGCAAATCAGCGTTATCTGTGTTGAAAACTACATCAACTACAGGGCCTATAATTTGTGCAACTTTACCTGTGATTTTAGACATTATCTAATTCTTTATGTTTAATATTGAAATCTTCAAAAAATGTTCGATAAATAGAATTTATCTAAACCTATTTTCAGGCTGCAAATATAGTTTTTTCTTTATAAAATCATATAGCCTTATACACAACTTTTTTTTGCTGAATCTAATTTTATTGAAATTGGGTAATCTTATTTCCAAGAAAGGCCTTCAAAAATGCATAATTTACTGGAAACCAATAATTTTTTCAGTTAATAAAAAAAGCTCTTTACCAATTTATGATAAAGAGCTTTTTTAGAGAATTGATTTTTCTGAAGGATTACATCCTTAGTTATTAAAGGTAATTGATGCGTAATATTGCTGACCAATATGCCCTGTTCCAAAAGCGGTAAAATATTCATTCCCGCCAATATTAGTTGCTCCCAACTTGAAAACAGATTTAATAGAAGGCACTTTATAATTCACTTGGGCATCTACTACAGAATACGCAGGAACTTTACCGTCTCCAAACGTACCTTGCCATAGATAAGTATCACTCCATCTATAGTTTACATTGAAACCAAAATTGGTAAATACCTCTGTATTCCCAAAGGAAATTTTCACCTTATGTTTTGGTGTATTAAAGCTGGTTCTAAAGTCCGGCGCAGAGGACTGGTCAAAATCTTCTTCGGAATAGGTGTAATTTCCATCCAAATCGTAATTTCCAAACACCTTAGTTCCCAAGCCAAAAGTTGCTCCATAAGATTTCACATCTGCTGAAGAATTGGTATAGGTTTGATAAGCCTTGAAATCATTTTGCCGTAAGGCCAATAAGGAAAGAGAATTATCTCCAACTTCCCCATAAAAAGGCACCAATACCGTTTCATTGGAAATGAAATCCTTGTAAATATTATAATATGCGTTTACATCAATAATTACTTTTCCAGTTCTCCCACGATACCCAACTTCAAGAGCAGTTACTTTTTCCGGCTTAACGATCTCTACATCAGATTTAGCAGGAGCTCCAGTTAACACTGAATTTAATGAAAAAGAATTTTCATAAGCTGCTCTACCAAGAATGTCAACAGTTTGACTACCCGTAACTCCAGCGCCAACCCCACTTAACGTAAAGGTTCTAACATCTCTATCTAAATTAGATTCAGCCGATCCTACTAAAATAGCTCTTCCGGCATCTAAACCAATAAATAGATCCTGAGTTGTTGGATATCTAAATCCTGTTTGTACAGAGGCTCTTAAATTATGAGATCTTTCGGCTCCTGCAGTATAGCCTACAGAAAGTCTTGGAGAGAAGTTCCCATCAAATAATTCAGATTTATCATATCTAATAGAACCTGTCAACTTCAATCTTTCTTCCATTAATTTTTTCTGAATTTGGGTATAGATACCATATTCAGAATATTTTATCGGACCATCTATATCAGTAAAAATTGTTCCGAAGGAATTCAGCTTATATTGTCTATAAGATCCTCCAACCTGGATATCGGCAAAATCTTGAGTAATATGAGAAAAGTTATAATTGGCATCTACATGCCTTAATTGAGTTGCATCCTGGAATTTAGATCCTGTTAGAAGATCTGGATCCTTGATTACTTGATCAAAAGCATTTTGAAATTCCGCTGTCCCGGGAATAAATCTTCCTGTATCAGCTGTTTGTCTGGCCAAGGCATGCGCCTCAGCTTCAGAAAGCCCCCCAAGGGTTCCTTGCAAGAAAGCTCCTGTATATTGCCCAAACCATTGCTGATCTGATTTCCAGAACCTGTTTATATTGACAGCCGTAAATCGCGTGTCATAGGAATCACCTGCATCTTCATCGGTTATATATCCTCTCACAAAGAAGTTATCATTACTTACTTCTATTTTATGCTGCTGTAAAAAGAAATCTTTTAAAGCATATCTACTAGCTCCTTGGTAGATGGTAGAACCAATTCCGACTTTTCCTAAATAACTTATTTCAAAATCATCTGCAAAAGGCCTGTAATGAAGCGCTGCATCAAATTTTATACTTTCTGCCTTATAATCGGTAAGACTAGTTTCGGCATAACCTGTTCTTGTTACATTTTGATTAGGAATTAAACTTACCGCCTCAGCAGGAATCTGGCCTGCAGCAGCTAAAGATTGAGCTACACCTCTAATATTTACAAAAAAATCATCCCCGTAAGTATTTAATCCATCATAGTTAGGATCTGCTCTTGTGTTTCCGGGATCTAACACATCTACCTCACTATCGGCATACCAATCTGTTCCTTTTAAATAAGAGAAGTTTGCTTTGGCTGCAAATTTATCTGAAAATTTGTGGGCAACACGAACACCAAGATCGTAAACCGGGTTTGTTCCTGCGGCATCCTGAGATGTAACACCTTGCTTATAATAAGCGCTTATTCCCGGAAAATCGAATGGGCTTTTACTGGTCATGAATAAAATTCCATTAAAGGCATTCGCACCGTATAGTGCTGAAGAAGCTCCTGGAAGAAGTTCGACACTATTTACATCCAGTTCAGTCATACCCAATAAATTTCCAAGAACAAAATTAAGAGCTGGAGAAGAATTATCCATTCCGTCTACCAATTGCACGAATCTGGTATTTGCAAAAGTTGCAAAACCACGGGTATTCACAGATTGAAAAGTTAAACTGCTCGTGTTAATATCTACTCCCTTAAGGTTTTCTAATCCCGCATAAAAAGTAGCAGCTGTAGTGTTTTTGATTTCCTTAATCCCAAAACGCTCTACAGTAACCGGAGATTCAAAAATTCTTTCTGGAGTTCTGGATGCAGAAACCACTATTTCATCTAAATCATTTCCTTCCAACAAAGTGACATCTACAATCTGGTTTGAAGAAGTTATTGGAACCCGAACGGTTTCGAAACCAACACTACTAATTTGGAGGGTAAATGGAGGATCCTGAGAAACGGTAAGACTAAAGTTTCCATCTAAATCTGAAACGGTTCCTTCAGAGAGTTCGGGTACTAGGATATTAGCACCTAAAACCGGTGAGTTATTGTTATCTACAATACGTCCCGTCACCGTGGTTTGGGCGTAAGTAGCAATACAACACAAAAAAAAAGATA
This sequence comes from Gillisia marina, assembly GCF_000258765.1. Classification (GTDB taxonomy): domain Bacteria; phylum Bacteroidota; class Bacteroidia; order Flavobacteriales; family Flavobacteriaceae; genus Gillisia; species Gillisia marina. Next base: position 99,416 of record NZ_AJLT01000003.1, on the reverse strand, counting down.
ACAGTGAATGATTTTTTCATATTCTGATTTTAAGGTGATTATATTAACAATTTAGTCAATAAAACACCTTAAAATCAGGATACTATAATAATCTATTAACAGGATTGTTAACTATTCTACAGTCACAGATTTAGCCAAGTTTCTTGGCTGATCTACATTTTTACCAAGCATCACTGCAATATGGTAAGAAAGCAATTGCATTGGGATAGTAGTTAATAATGGAGTTAAGGACTCTATGGTGTCTGGTACTTCAATTACGTAATCTGCAAGTTCTTTTACAGCTTCATCCCCTTCAGTAACAATCCCAATAATCTTTCCTTTCCTAGATTTTATCTCCTGAATATTACTCACCACTTTTTCGTAATGCCCCATCTTGGTAGCAATTACCACAACCGGCATCTGTTCATCTATCAAGGCAATAGGTCCATGCTTCATTTCTGCAGCAGGATATCCTTCCGCGTGGATATAAGATATTTCCTTTAGCTTCAAAGCTCCTTCTAAAGCAACAGGAAAATTATATCCTCTACCTAAATAAAGGCAGTTTGTAGCTTCTTTATATTTAAAAGCAATTTCTTTTGTGTGCTCGTTTGTGGTTTCTAAAACTTTAGCAATTTTAGCCGGAATTGCTTCTAATTGCTGTAGATGATGTCTAAAGTCGGTATCAGAAATTGTTCCTCTATGTTTCGCTAATTTTAACGCCATTAAAGTAAGCACCGTAATTTGCGTAGTAAAAGCCTTGGTGGAAGCAACTCCGATTTCCGGACCTGCATGAGTATAAGCTCCTGCATGAGTTTCTCGAGAAATTGAAGAACCTACAACATTACAAACTCCAAATACAAAGGCGCCCTTTTCTTTAGCAAGCTTTATAGCGGCCATAGTATCTGCCGTTTCTCCACTTTGAGAAATAGCAATTACCACATCATTTTCATATATAACAGGGTTTCTATATCTAAATTCTGAAGCATATTCAACCTCTACAGGGATTCTAGCAAGATCCTCAAAAATATATTCCGCCACTAGACCTGCATGCCATGAAGTTCCACAAGCAACAATAAGAATTCTTTTGGCTTTAGAAATACGCTCAATATTATCATCGACCCCAGCCATTCTAATAATGCCTTCATCTACTAACATTCGACCTCTGTAGGTGTCCGTAATAGCGTTAGGCTGCTCATAGATCTCCTTCAGCATAAAATGCTCGTATCCTCCTTTTTCGATTTGCTCTAAATTCAGTTGCAATTCCTGAATATATGGATCTACTAAAGAGTCATCATGTATTTTCCTTACTTTAATTTCTTTACCAAGTCTTACCACAGCCATTTCTCCATCTTCCAGATAAATAGCATTATTTGTAAACTCAATAAATGGAGAAGCATCGGATGCTATAAAAAATTCATTTTCTCCAATTCCGATTGCCAATGGACTCCCTAAACGGGCAACCACAAGCTCATTTTCTTTTCTTTTATCAAAAACAGTAATTGCGTAAGCACCGATTGTCTGGTTAAGGGCTATTTGAACAGCTTTCCCTAACATCACATCTTCATTGATCATTACATCTTCAATAAGGTTTACCAATACTTCTGTATCGGTGTCAGTTTGAAATGTATAACCTCTTTTTATCAACTCCTTTTTTAGAGAAGAATAATTTTCTATAATCCCATTATGGATTATCACCAAATTTCCAGAATTAGAGTAATGCGGGTGTGAATTCACGTCATTTGGAACACCGTGGGTAGCCCATCTTGTATGACCAATTCCAATATTTCCTTTGGTAGAAGTCGTAGAATTAAATTTAGTTTCAAGATCTGCTACTTTCCCCTTTGTCTTACAAAGATTAAGTTCATTTCCATCAAATAGAGCGATTCCAGCACTGTCGTAACCTCTATATTCTAATCTATGTAACCCTTTTAATACTATAGGATAAGCTTCTCTATGCCCTATATAACCTACAATTCCACACATATTCTAATTGTTTGATTCTGTATAATAAATATTGAATTTTAATCTTTTATCTACATCAGAAGATAAGTTCCCGTGCAACACGGTTCCTTCCGGAGATATAACCGATGCTCTTGGAACTCTAGTAATACTATCTACTGCAGTTTTTAAAGCTGAACTTCTAACTAAATTAATATTTTGAGTAACCACCAATCCCAATCTTACATTGGTTGAATCGTTATTTAAAATATTCTTCACATGCTCGGTAATTCTAATTTTATAGCTAACGCCCGCTCCATTTTCATCTCTTTCCAATCTACTTGAATGTGATGTAATGGAATTTAAAGGGTTTTCATTATTTAAGGTAGGATCTATTAAATAATCGAACAATTGCTCGTTGGTTTTTAAATTGTATAAGTAAATCCTTTCCGGTTCAGATTCCCCACTTTGCACTCTGTCTTGATCTACAAAGAAAGTCAAGTTTGCCTCGTTGATCAACCAGTTATTAGCTCTTAATTCTGCCAGTTCTACTTCATCTTCGAACAATTCGATTAGAGAAACCACACCTTCACCTCCTTTTAAAAACAATTTTTCAGCTCCTGCTTCAGCATTTGTTTCAGTAATTTCTGAAGCCATTCCCGATGGAAAATCTTGAGAAAATGCATTTACAGTATTTGGTCCAAAATTTAACTTATAGGAAGCAGGCTGTCCTATCATTTCAGTAGTGTCTCCATCTCCGTCAGAATCTGAAGCATCCACAATTTGAGAGTTATAGTATATAGTAATCCCCGCCTCTGAATTAGCAAAATTTAGCAACAACATATTACCATTGGAATTAATAGGTTCAGCTTTAAAATAAAGTCCTCTAATAAAATTATTAAAATTATTATTATTTGAAAGTTCTAAGGAACCTTGCTTATTGATAATATTGTCTTGAAAAAATTGTACCGGTAAATTCGCTCTAAGTCTTGGAGTAGCGCGTACTGTATCCAGCTCATTTTGCTCATTGAATTCAGCGTAAATCACCTCTTCTTCTGATGGCGAAAAACTCTCATTCGTATACAAAGGAGCTCCAATTAAGTTATTTTCAAAAGCAGGCCCTTGATCTGAATAATATTTTTGAACCGATGCGAAATCTGCTTCCGGATCAAAGTTATTAAGGAAAAAATTAGATCTGCTAACCGTCAATTTATATGGAGAATTACCAAAAATAGAATCCAATTCATAAATTGTATTTCCATCTTCACCTGCTTCTAATGCAGTGCTAAAATATGGAAGTGTAATCACAACGCTATCTACCACAGGATCTGTCCCGAATTGCGGATTTATTGTACTTAAAGATAATTGAGTTAAAACATTTGCTACTTGCTGCCCATAAACAGGATCATTATAAACCCCTAATAAATTTGCAGGCAGTCCATTGGTTTGAACTGGACCAATCTTCTTACTATACCCAGTTACACCGGCCTCATACAATGGAATGGAATCAAATTGACCAACTAGTCTACCACCAATGGTATTAAAATCGTCATCACATGAGATAAATGCCAAAACCAATAGCAATGCTATTGGTGCTAAGCGTGCTCTTTTCAAAAAAATCATTCGGTATAAATTACTTATTGTGATAATACTTGAGTGTCGTAAAAATCTTGGTACGCTGTAGAAAATTCCTCCGGTGTCTTGTAATCTAAAACCGGTTTTTCTTGCTTCTTTAAGTATTTTGATAATTCGGCAGGGATATTATCTCCACCAATTATTACTGCATCAGAATTATCTATTGCAGTCTTCATCAAATTAACATAGGTTGGTTTTTTCAAATGCTTAACATTATCATTTTCCAACCCATCAAAAAGAATTTTCTTGTGCATGTTCGTATCTAACGACTCATCAAAACTTTGATTGTATACAGATGTAACAATTTTTGCGCCAGAAAATAATGGCTCGTTTCCGTAGTAGTTTCTTAGATATAATGGCAATAATGAAGATAGCCACCCATGAACATGTATAATATCTGGAGACCAATTTAATTTCTTAACAGTTTCTATTACTCCTTTCGCGAAGAAAATTGCACGTTCATCATTGTCCGGAAATAAATTTCCGTCCTCGTCTGTAAGTGTTGCTTTCCTTTTAAAATAATCTTCGTTATCTATAAAATAAACCTGCATCCGCTCTTTCGGGATAGATGCAACCTTAATAATTAATGGCATATCTAAATCATCTATCACCAAATTCATCCCAGACAATCGAATCACTTCATGCAATTGATGCCTTCTTTCATTGATGTTGCCGTAACGTGGCATAAAAATCCTGATTTGTCCCCCTAAACCATTGACCATTCTGGCAGCTTCAAAAGACATAGATGATATATCGGTTTCGGGCAAGTAAGGTATAACTTCAGATGATACGTATAATATCCTCTTATCTTTCATAAATATTTTGCTTTTGCGAATAAAAAACACGCAAAATTACAAAATTTTATGCAGTTTGCCCGTAATATATTAAGTTTGCACGCTGTTAATTTTATAATAAAATGCAGATTATTAAAGAGAAAGCCGCCTTAACAGAGGTAATTTCTAAATTAAAATCCAAAAATTCTAGCATAGGATTCGTGCCTACAATGGGCGCGTTGCATGAAGGGCACTTATCTTTAGTTAGACAAGCCGCTACAATTTGTGATGTGGTGGTGGTTAGTATTTTTATTAATCCTACACAGTTCGACAACACAACAGATCTAGATAATTACCCTAGAACACTAGATTCTGACACGCAAAAGCTAGCAGAATTAAACCTAAACCTAATTATATTCGCTCCAACAGCTACCGAACTCTACAATAATAAAATAGAATCTGAACATTTTCAATTTGACGGTTTGGAATATGAAATGGAAGGGAAATATAGAAACGGACATTTTGACGGAGTTGGGACAGTTGTAAAAAAACTTTTTGAGATCGTAGAGCCCGACAAAGCATTTTTTGGGGAAAAAGATTACCAGCAGTTACAAATAATAAAAAAACTTGTTGCGCAACACAAAATTCCTGTAGAAGTTATAGGATGCCCCATTTATCGAGAAAACAACGGATTAGCAAGGAGTTCCCGAAATGAACGACTAAGCCCCAAAACCCGACTTGAAGCATCGTTTATTCACGAAACGCTTTTAAAAGTTAAAGATAAATTTGGCACAGAAAGTGCAAATCAGATATCACAGTGGGTAGAAAAAGAATTTAAGGCTCACCCATATTTTAAATTGGAGTATTTTGAGATTGCAGATAGTGAAACATTAAAACCGGCAACAAATACTATTGCAAGCAGGACTTTTCGTGCATTTATCGCTGTATATTCTGAAAACGTTAGGCTCATAGACAACATAGCCTTAAATTATTAAACAAATTGTATGTTAATTCACGTAGTAAAATCTAAAATTCATCGCGTAAAATGCACCGGCGCCGATCTTAATTATATTGGAAGTATTACCATAGATCAAGATCTTATGGATGCTGCTAATATTATTGAAGGTGAGAAAGTCCAAATTGTAAACAATAATAATGGAGAGCGTATAGAAACCTATGCCATCCCAGGTCCAAGAAATTCTGGTGAAATCACTCTTAACGGTGCTGCCGCAAGAAGAGTTGCAAAAGGGGATATTCTTATTCTTATTACCTATGCCATTATGGAGCTAGAGGAAGCTAAGTCTTTTAAACCTGCATTGGTTTTTCCAAATGAAGAAAATAATCTCTTAAATTAATTCTTGAAGAAAACCACCATCAAAATTTTAAAAATCATACTCCCGCTTTTGTTGGGAGTTTTTTTGATCTGGTTTTCAATTAGAAATTCAACTCCTTTAGAGAGGGAAGAACTCTTAGAAAATATTAAATCTGCAAATCCCATTTTTATACTTATCTCTCTCATTTGCGGATTACTCTCTCATCTTTCTAGAGCTTATAGATGGAAATTTCTTCTCGAACCCTTAGGATATAAACCCCAATTCGCAAACAGCTTTATGGCTGTAATGGTAGCCTATCTTGCAAATTTTGGAGTTCCCAGATCCGGTGAGGTGCTTAGAGGGGTCACAATTTCTAGCTATGAGAATATCCCTTTTGAAAAGGCATTCGGAACTATTATTTCTGAAAGAATTGCCGATTTCATAATGCTGCTTTTAGTAATCACTGCAGCATGATTCTTCAAACAGAATATCTTCTGGCTTATTTTGAAGAAAGCAATATCAATCCATTTATTACGATTGCGATTCTCTTGGGGCTCTTAGCCGTAGGCGTTTTTGTTTTAAATTTAATTAGAAATTCTAAAATTAAAATCTTCAAAAAAATAAAAAAATTCGCGAAGGGTCTTTTGGAAGGAATGCGAAGTATTTTGAAAATGAAGCAAAAAGGAGCTTTCCTATTTCACACCCTCTTTATTTGGCTCATGTATATTTGCATGTTCTATGCTTTAATATTTACGGTTCCAGAAACTTCCGGTCTTCCATTCGGGGTAGTATTATTAGCTTTTGTAGTTGGTTCTTTTGCTATTTCGGCAACAAATGGCGGAATTGGCGTGTATCCTATAGCAATTGGAGCAAGTCTTATGCTTTTTGGAATTAGCAAACAGGGCGGGGAAGCCTTTGGCTGGATCACGTGGGGAACCCAGACATTACTCATAATTATCGTTGGCGGACTCTCCTTCTTATTCCTTCCAATTTATAACCGTAAAAAATAAAAAGCTATCTTGTGCGGGACAATTAAAACTTGACCTATGTACAAAAAATTACTTTTAATTTGTCTGTTTATTGCCCCTAACCTATTTACAGCACAAACCGTTTACAAATCTTTAAAGTCTTCAAAACTAGGCGAAGAAAGACAGTTAAAAATTCAGCTTCCTAGAAATTACGACAATAACAAAGAGAAATCTTATCCCGTACTTATCGTTCTAGACGGAGATTATTTATTTGAACCTGTTGCAGGGAACGTAGATTTTTACTCTTATTGGGAGGATATTCCAGAAATGATCGTTGTTGGAATTAATCAAAATAGCACTCGAGATTCAGATGCTTTTTACGACGATCAGCGATTTCTACCTTCAGAAACAGGAGCTAAATTCTTTGAATTTATAGGCATGGAATTAATGACCTATTTAGATTCTCAATATCGCACTGCTCCTTTTAGAGTAATTGTTGGGCATGATTATACTTCAAATTTCATCAACTATTATTTGCTTAAAGAAAATCCGCTTTTTCAAGGTTATATAAACATAAGTCCAGATTTGGCTCCAGAAATGGCCGATAGGATTGCAGCTGCACTCACTAAATCTGAAAGTAAGATCTGGTATTATCTCGCAACTGCAGAAGAGGATATTCCATCCTTAAAAGAGGATATTATAAGCTTCGATAATCAATTGAAGAATATCAAAAATGAAAATCTAAAGTATAATTTCGACAATTTCCCACAAGGATCTCACTATACTTTGGCTGGAAATGCCATTCCAAAAGCCATAGAGCAAATCTTCGAAGTATATAGGCCTATTTCTATTTTCGATTATAACCGAACTCTTTTACAAACTTCGGTTTCATCTTATGACTATTTAGTTGAAAAATATGAGTCTATCCAAACCTTATTTCATGTTAATAAGCAAATAAGATTAAACGATTTTATGGCGGTATACAATGCGATTGAAAAGACCGAAAAATGGGAAGAATTACATGATCTTTCCAAACTTGCAGAAAAGCACTATCCAAAAACCATGCTTGCACCTTATTTTGAAGCTAGATTCGAAGAAGAAACGGGAAGCCCTAAAAAAGCAATGCGCAGTTACCAAAAGGGTTACGGCTTGGAACCTATTTCTTTTTTAAATACGGATTTTATGCTTGGGAAAGCAGACAAAATCAAGCAGGATTTCGGATATTAACCGCTTTAAAACAAAAATTAAATTTATATCTGGATTGAATTATGGCAAAGATAAAAACCACTTTTTATTGTCAAAATTGTGGCACTCAACATTCCAAATGGCAGGGACAATGTTCTGCCTGTAAAGAGTGGAATACGCTTGTAGAAGAAGTAATTCAAACCCCCGATAAAAAAGGTTGGAAATCACCTACTGTTAGGGAAGCAAAAAGGGTTTCAAAACCTTTAAAAATTGCAGAGATCGAAGTTTCTTTAGAAACAAGATTGGATACCAATAATGCAGAACTAAACAGAGTTCTAGGAGGCGGAATTGTGCCGGGATCGCTAATCCTGTTAGGGGGAGAACCTGGGATTGGAAAAAGCACTTTATTGTTGCAAATTTCACTTCATTTAAGCCATAAAACCTTATATGTTTCCGGAGAAGAAAGTCAGCAGCAAATTAAAATGCGGGCATCACGCATAAATTCTAATCCTGCAAATTGCTATATTCTTACGGAAACTAAAACCCAGAATATTTTTAAACAAATTGAAGCTTTAAAGCCAGAAATTGTAATTGTAGATTCCATCCAAACCTTACATAGCGATTATATTGAAAGCTCGCCCGGAAGCATTTCTCAGGTTAGAGAATGTACTGCAGAGCTAATAAAGTTTGCAAAAGAAACCGGTGTTCCTGTAATTTTAATTGGACACATAACTAAGGAGGGAAGCATCGCTGGCCCAAAAGTTTTAGAGCACATGGTGGATACCGTTTTACAGTTTGAAGGCGATAGAAATCATGTATACCGGATTTTAAGAGCCAATAAGAACAGGTTTGGATCTACGCACGAGCTAGGAATCTACGAAATGTTGGGAAGCGGATTAAGAGAAGTCTCCAACCCCTCTGAAATATTGATCTCTAAGAATGATGAAGGCTTAAGCGGTACCGCAATTTCTTCAACTTTAGAAGGCGCACGGCCTTTGATGATCGAAATTCAAGCCTTGGTAAGCTCTGCGGTTTATGGAACACCACAGCGCTCTACAACCGGCTATAATGCCAAGAGATTAAATATGCTTTTGGCTGTCCTAGAAAAACGTGCCGGATTTAGGTTGGGAGCAAAAGATGTCTTCTTAAATGTAACCGGAGGAATTAGTGTTGATGACCCCGCAATAGATCTAGCTGTTATTGCCGCAATCCTTTCTTCTAACGAAGATATTGCAATTTCTAAAGACATTTGTTTTGCAGCCGAAATTGGACTGGCAGGAGAGATTAGACCGGTTACCAGAGCTGAACAACGAATTACTGAAGCTGAAAAATTAGGTTTTTCAACAATCATGATCTCCTCACAAACCAAGCTTCCAAAATCAAATTATATGATTAAAATTCAGAAAGTTGCTAAAATTGAAGATGTAGTGAGTTTTTTGTTTGGGTAAACTGGCATAATTACTGTGTTTCACAACTAAAAAAATCAAGGCGATGCACAGTAGAATTTTATGGTTTTTATTTCTCATTTTAATTCTAGAAAGCTGCTCTAATATCAATAAAGCTAAAGATTTAATTACCAAACCTACTGCGCGAGAAGTATATAAAAGAGATTTGCAGGTTAATGATAAATTATTTGCCCTTTGGAAAACAGAAAAAGACAAATCGATAACAAATGATAGCATTTTCATCAATTTGCCTTACCGAGAATCTGGTAAATTTTTCCCTAAAAGTTTTTCGGTTTATTCCTACTTAGTAGAACTTCATCGGGGAGATTTACTTTCAGTGAAAATTCAACAGGATTCAACTTCCTCCCTTACTTTTATAGATGTTTTCTCCATGGAGAGTTCAGGCTATCAAAATATGAAAAGTTCTGGTTTTGGAGAGCAATCCCTTAAATTGGAAATCGAAGAAGACAATCTTTACAAAATTGTGGTTCAACCTGAAATTGACGCTAGTTCATTTTTTAATATCGAAATAAAAAGGTCCCCCTTATATCTTTTCCCGGTTGCAGGGGGCAGAAATTCGGATACTCAAAGCTTTTGGGGGGCACAGCGAGATGGCGGAAAAAGATCGCACGAAGGCATAGATATTTTCGCGAAACGCGGTACTCCTGTTATTGCTAGCGTAGATGGAAGAATTACCTCCAGTGGCGAAAAAGGTTTGGGAGGAAAACAAGTATGGTTACGCGATCCCAAGCGAGGACAGTCCCTATATTATGCACATTTAGACAGTATTGCACCTATTAACAAATATCAAGTGAACTCCGGGGATACAATAGGTTTTGTGGGAAATACGGGAAATGCCAGAACTACTGCGCCGCACTTACATTTTGGTATATATCGGGGATATCGTGGAGCGATTAATCCATATCATTTTATTAAAAAGAGCGATTTCAAACCCGCCGGAAAAAATTCTTTCTTTCCTGTGAATCAATTGGCAATAATTAAAACTACAGCAAACTTACGCAACAATAATTCGGTAAAAAATTCTGAAATTACACAAAAACTTTCTGCAGGAGATACAGTTCAGGTTTTGGGAAAAACAGATGATTGGTACCATATTAAAGCCTCCAATTCCAAGATGTCATCATTTCTTCATTCCTCTTTAGCAACACCTTTAGATTAAGGAGCAGGATTAGGAATTGCCTCATGAACGGCATTGATCTCCTGAACTATTTTGTCTGAAAGCGCTATATCTACACTTCCAATATTTTCTTTTAATTGCTCTAGCGATGTAGCACCAATAATATTACTGGTTACAAACGGCTGCATATTCACAAATGCCAATGCCATTTGTGCCGGTTTCATTTGATGATCATTAGCAATACTTACATACTTTTCAATCGCTTTCACCGCTTGAGGGTTTCCATATCGGTTATATTGAGGAAATAAATTCAACCTTCCGTTTGCATTCTTATCTTTTAAATATTTCCCGCTAAGCGAGCCCATCCCTAAAGGAGAATAAGGAAACAAACCAACATCTTCTCGATGATAAATTTCAGTAAGACCTATTTCATCTTTTCTATTTAGCAAACTATATGGATTTTGAACCGTACTTATTTTAGGAGTACCGTTTCGAGCTTCTTCCAAGCAACGCATCACTCCATATGGAGATTCATTTGACAGTCCAATTTTTCTAATTTTCCCTTCCTTAATGAATTCATTTAAACTGAAAAGAATTTCCTTGAAATTATCCTCCCATTCTTCAGATGGATCGTTCTCAAATCCACGCTTTCCGAAGAAATTAGAATTTCGTTCCGGCCAATGCAATTGGTAGAGGTCTATATAATCTGTCTGTAATCTTTTAAAACTTTTTGTGAGTGCATCATTCAATGCAGCCTTAGAAAAGCCTAAATTAGGTCTAATATGAGCCATCGCCCTCCCCGGACCAGCTATCTTAGTTGCTAAAACTACCTTATCTCTATTTCCAGTTTTTTTAAACCAACTTCCTATAATTTTCTCCGTACTTCCCTGAGTGTCCTTATTTGCAGGAACCGAATACATTTCGGCCGTATCTATAAAATTAACTCCTTGATCTAATGCATAGTCCAGTTGAGCATGGCCTTCAGCTTCTGTGTTCTGTTGTCCCCACGTCATAGAACCTAAACAGATTTTACTTACTTTAATATCGGAATTTGGAAGCGTAGTGTATTTCATTATAAGTGTATAAAATTTTTAGAAGAAGATTAAAATTTTAGTTTGCGTAGATAGATTCAATTTCCAACAACACCGGGCAATGGTCACTATGCATTGCGTCCGGAAGGATTACTGCCCTTTTAAGCTTTGTCTCCATAGAGTTAGAAACCAAATTGTAATCTATACGCCAGCCTTTATTATTTCCACGCGCTCCTGCTCTATAACTCCACCATGAATATTGATCTGTTGCTTCTTTATTAAAGTAGCGAAAAGTATCTATAAAACCGCTTTTCATAAACCCATCTATCCACTTCCTTTCTACAGGCAGAAATCCGGAAGTATTTTTCAATCTAACGGGATCGTGAATATCGATAGCTTCGTGACAAATATTATAATCGCCGCAAATAATTAAATTAGGAATTTGAGTCTTCAGAATATCCACATAACGCTGAAAATCTGCCATGAATTGAAGTTTGAACTCTAATCTATTTATGTTTGTTCCTGAAGGGAGATAAAGACTCATCACAGAGAAATTCTCAAAGTCTACACGAATATTCCGGCCTTCAAAATCCATATAATCTATCCCGGTTCCATATTCTATATGTTTAGGCTCATGCTTGCTCAAAATTGCTACACCACTATAGCCTTTTTTTTGAGCGGGATACCAATAATTGTATTTATAACCAGTATCTTCAAAAATGCTAAGGTCTAATTGATCTGGAGAAGCTTTTATTTCCTGCAAACAAACAACATCTGGATTAGCTGCAGACAGCCATTCTATAACCCCTTTTCTGATAGCTGCTCTAATTCCATTTACATTGTAGGATATAATTTTCATAATTTTTAATATTTCTTAAAAAACAATCAATAGCAAATGCCATCAATTATTTTGAAGATAGATTTCATCTTATTTTAATGTTGATTAATCCGCGAATTATTTAACCAAGAATCTTTTCACAACTCCTACATCCCGAGTTCCTATTCTTAATAAATAAGCACCGGACGCAGCGTAAGACATATCGATTTCATATAAATAGCCTTGACCATTTACATTGTCCACTTGATTTTCGATCATTTTTTGTCCTAATAAATTATGAACCGTTATTCGCAATGGCTGATCGAATGGAGTTTCTAAGAACACTCTGTAAATACCTTCATTCGCATCTGGATTTTGTTCCACGATCTGAAGATTTGCTTCATTCAATAAAAAATCATCGATATTTAAAGTTGAATCTGTAATTCTAACAGTATAATCGTGTGTAGTTCCAAAATCCATCACACTACACGGGTTATTTAGATCCCCACCAAAAGAAGTATCACCCGCTCGAACCCTTAACAAATGCTGGCCTAATGGAGCATCATTTGGCAAGATAAACTCATATGAAAAAGCAGTATTGGCTGCAGGAATATTTTGAGCAGAAATTACAATTTCAGAATCATCGAAAGTTCCGTTATCATTAAGGTCTATCCACATAGAAAATTTCTCATCCTGAGGATTGTCGAAAAGTGTTTTTACTGTAACTGTATAAGTGCCAACGGAACGATCTAAATCTGTAGAGAACCCAATAAAATCGGCATATCCATTTGTACAAGGAATACGTTCATTTAAAATATCGCCAAGTTCAAAATAAGATAATCCGTCTCCGAAACTCGCACAGTCTGATCCCACCGGAATACAATTTAAATTGGCTACAGACTTTGTTTTGGAATTATTAGTATTGTCTTGATCTCCTACCAAATTAGTTTCTGCGAATAGCCTATAACGACCAGATGCCGAAAGATTTGCAGTTTGCGAAAAGGTATAAACAGCATTTTCTCCAACAGGAATTGTTCCGGGAAAAACTTCATTTATTTTTTGATTATTCTCTATTCTGTAAGCAACAGGTATATTTGATTGTGGTTCTCCTCCAAAATTTTCAATAGTAATTGTAACATCTTCCGATGCAGTTAAATTTAAACCGGTTACCGGAGAATCAATAGAAGTAACTCCTACATCTTTTGCAAATAAATTCTTAACATTTATGGTAAACGAATCGTTATTTTCATTCTCATCGATATCTAAATTGGTAGTCACAACAAACGTATATGTTTGTCCAATAATCCCAAGGTTAGCGTTTGTTGAAAATGTAAAATCTACAGAGCTAGTTCCCGGAATCGTACCGGTAAAAGTTTCAGTGACTACCGGCCCACCGTCTACAGAATAACTAACTGGAATATTTGATTGAGAAGTAAGTCCATAATTCCTAATGGTAACGGTAACAATTTCTGAAGAAGTTAAGGTGGCATTTGTAGGCCTTACCAAAGCCACAATTCCAACATCGTTGGTGAAATCCGGAGCAAGCTTAAAAACACCTACTCTGTTTTTTCTATCGGGACTGTCAAAATATTCTCCGTTATGCCAGAAAGTTAAGTCGTCTGCCGGATCTACTGTAAGATGCGCGTAATCTCCATATCTGGAAGATGGATCGGCACTAATTCCATTCACAATAACTTCTTCCTTTAAGGTCATTATGCCTTTGGGATCATTGTTATACCTTCCTGTGTATCTAATCGAAGGAAAAATAGGAGTTTCAGGGCTGTCGTCTAACACTGTAAAACCTAAGCCTATATTACCTTGAGCATCCATACCTATACTACCGGAATATCGATCGCTTTTATCTGGTGCATATGTTCCTTCCTGAAAAACTGTCCAAAGACCACCGTTGGTAGGCTGCCTTAGCTCGTACCATCTAATTCCTGCATGCTCGGCTGCCGTTGCGTCTATATCTACAACAAAATTGAGCACCGCTGCATTATAGGTAGGGAAGCGCCTATACTGCGTCATGTACATCATTGTCGCCTGTAAGGCATCCAAATCTGGCGTCTCTCCAGGTTGTGCCAAATTAGAAAATGCACCTCCATCGAAAGTCGCGATAAATGGAGTTACTCCATTGCCTGTTCCCAATTCCTGAGACTCAGCAATAGTTGAGCTTCCCGGTGAATTCCAATCTATATTGATATTCCAGAATTTTAAATGATCCTCCGAAACTCCGGCCCAAGCATCATCTTGTAAGAATATGATCGGAGAATTCCCTCTCGGCGGAAGTTCTCCTCCCATTGCATGAAAACCTGCCGGACTGTAAAAACCATTTGTTCTTACACCCGGTAAAGGAAATGAAACCACTTTAGCACTTTCCCCAACCAACATTTTATCACGTTCAAAAACGTAAACCACTTGACTTGTACTTGCGGTATTTGAATTCTTATTCGTTGTCACATAATATCCATCACTCCAAACAGAAATTTTCGGATAATCTGGTAAAGCTCCATTTGTTGAAAATCTATACGTATTCCAGCCTCCATTAACTGGATCTGATGTTTGCGAAACCGCTACTAAAAATCCCTCTGGAGTATCACTAAACTGAGTGATCAAAAAACGATCTGCAAATTCATCGTATAAAATGATGGGATCTCCTAAATTTTCGTTGGTAAATTCCCCTCCAATACTGGAAAGTGAAGCCGGAGGAACAATTTGATTTCCGCTTTTGTCGAATATCGAAAAAGCAGAGTTCCATCCATTTACATAGTGATTTGGACCCGCAGCACCTGTGGGATCTGATGGTGTAGATCTTGTTACTGCCGCATCAAAAGTGAAAAGGGGTGCTTTTCCCGGTAATTCTCCCATTTTAGACTGCAACGCAGCATCTTGGGTTTTTGGCAAACCCTTACCGGGTACCACTTTATTAATCCCTCTATTTCTAGGATTCACCAACTTATATTCTGTAGAAGGTGCTTTCATTTTTCTGGTGGAAATCGCAGTAACCGGAATTGCAACAGAAGAATCTATATACACAGGTCCCGATGTTTCTCTTGTTTGTGCAGTAATTTGTATAGAAAAGAAAAGGAAGAACAGTGCTAAGTATAGTATATTTTTGATCATATTATAGTTCAAGGAGAGCATCTATTTTATTAAAGCCTTAAAAATAATCAATTATAAAATAAAAGAGGCAATTAAATATATTAATTGCCTCTTAATTATATGTGAAAATTAGCCTCAGATTATGCTCCCATCCAATGCTTAAAATCTATTTCTTTTTTTATAAGTTTCGGTAATTCAGAGATCGCAACCCGCTTTTGTTCCATACTATCCCTGTATCTTATAGTTACAGAATTATCCTGTAAAGAATCATGATCTACAGTAATACATAAAGGAGTTCCTGCTGCATCTTGCCTTCTATACCTTCTTCCAATTGCGTCTTTTTCGTCGTATTGAACTTTAAAATCCCATTTTAGATCATCGATGATTTTTTGAGCCAATTCCGGTAGACCATCTTTCTTAACTAGAGGTAAAATAGCCGCTTTTGTGGGCGCTAAAATTGCCGGTAATTTCAAGACTGTTCTGGAAGAACCATCCTCTAAAGTTTCATCTTTTAAAGATGAAGAAAGAACCGCTAAGAACATTCTGTCTAATCCTATTGAGGTTTCTATTACGTAAGGCACATAATTCTCATTAATTTCCGGATCGAAAAACCTAAGCTTTTTACCAGAAAATTCTTCATGTGCTTTTAAATCGAAATCTGTTCTGGAGTGAATTCCTTCTAATTCTTTAAATCCGAATGGAAAATCAAATTCAATATCGGCGGCGGCATTGGCGTAATGTGCCAATTTCTCATGATCGTGAAATCTATAATTTTCTTCTCCTAAGTTTAAAGAATGATGCCATTTTATACGCTGCTCTTTCCAGTGCTCATACCATTTCATCTCATCTCCAGGGCGCACAAAAAATTGCATTTCCATTTGTTCAAATTCACGCATTCTAAAGATGAATTGTCGCGCAACGATCTCATTTCTGAAAGCTTTTCCTATTTGAGCAATTCCAAAAGGAATTTTCATCCTTCCTGTTTTTTGAACATTCGCGAAATTCACAAAAATCCCTTGGGCAGTTTCCGGCCTCAAATAAAGATCTGTAGAGGAATCTGCTGAAGCACCCATCTTGGTTCCAAACATCAAATTGAATTGACGCACTTCTGTCCAATTTCTAGAACCGGTATCCGGATCGGCAATTTCTAACTCTTCAATTAAAGCTTTTACATCTTCAAGATCTTCTTTTGTAAGCGAACTAGCCAAACGCTCTAAAATCTGTTTTTTATCAGATAAATATCTAACAACCCTAGGATTTGTAGTTATAAACTCTTCCTCATTAAAAGCGTCTCCAAAACGTTTTTTAGCCTTAGTAATTTCTTTCAGCGCTTTTATATTCAATTTTTCGGCATAATCTTCCACCAGAACATCTGCACGGTATCTTTTTTTAGAGTCTTTATTATCTATTAAAGGATCTGTAAAGGCATCTACGTGACCGGAAGCTTTCCATGTTTTTGGATGCATCAAGATCGCAGAGTCTATTCCAACGATGTTCTGATGCAACTGCACCATACTTTTCCACCAGTATTCTTTAATATTTTTTTTAAGTTCAGCTCCATTCTGACCGTAGTCATAAACTGCACTCAAGCCATCGTATATCTCACTAGATGCGAATATATATCCATACTCTTTAGCATGGGAAATCACATTTTTAAATAAATCTTCTTGTTTTGCCATAGCGCAAAAATAAAAAAACCGCCTTGATAAAGCTCAAGGCGGTTTATGAATTTTGTTATTTTATTAATTTAGGTTGAAAGTTGAAGTTCCAATAAGTTGTGGGCCTTCATACACATATACTTTATAAGCGCCTTCCAGCAATTTATCTCCTTGAGTTTTAGAAAGGATACATACGTCCAATTCTTCATTTTCATAGAACACTGTTGAAGTTGCGCTGTACATCATAACTCCACCATCGTGTTTTACCGCAATTTGATCTCCTACCAATTCGTTTTCCGGGTTGTACACCTGCACATACATTGTTTTTTCTCCGGATGGAGCAAGCTCATTAGAACTAATTGTGAAGCAAGTTCTAATTTGATCTATTCTACGAGTTTTATCGTTCTCCACCAGTTTCCCACTATTTCGAACGATAACACCTTCCCCTTTAAGAGATGTGATTTTTAATTGCGAAGCCTTATCTACTTTTGTGGAAAGACTCTGATTGTTCACTTGTAAAGAATCTGATAGACGAACTTTTTGAGCTAGTACTGTATTTGTACTATCTATAGTCATTGCCATCATTCTATTTTGATTGCTTAAACTATCTACAACTCTAAAAAGTCTGTCTTTCTCACTTTTTAAAGCTCCAATTTCTCTTCTGTATCTAGAAATCAAAACTAGGTTAGCTTCAGAATCTTTAACCGAATCTAATAATCTGGAAATACGCTCTCTCGCATTTACCATATCTTGATCCATTACTTCGTTGGTCTCGATAGCCTCATCGTATTTTACAATCAGGTCATTAAGCTCATCTTCAATAACACTTTTTTCTTTTAGAAGTATCGCCTTATTTTCCTTTTCTTCATTATAAAATTTAACCGTATAAATACCTAGTGCCACTAGAGCAACGGCCAAAATACCGGTTAAAATCTTTAGGGCGGTATTGCTTTTTGTTTCGGTCATCATAAATGTGATTTAGTTCGTAAATTATTGGTTTAATTAGCGAAATTACAATACATTAACTAATGTTTCAAGATTTAATCAATTTATTTTATCCGAATATCTGCCAGATATGCGATACCGAATTGCATAAAAATCAAAATATTATCTGCACTAATTGTGTAAATGAACTTCCCGTTACCAATTTTCATCTTGATAACGAGAATCCTGTTAAAAAAGTATTTTACGGGAGACTTCCCATACATAATGCAACTTCGCTTCTAATTTTCAAAAAGAAAGGCAGTGTACAAAAATTAATTCATCGCTTAAAATATAGAGGACACCGGGAAATTGGCACTTATTTAGGGGCATGGCTGGGTGCAGAACTTGCTTTTACAGATTCTTATAAAGATATAGACCTTGTAATTCCAGTGCCGCTTCATAAAAAGAAACTTCGCTCCAGAGGTTTTAATCAGGTAGAGGAGTTTGGGAAGGAGATCGCAAAGGCAATGAATATCCAGTATGTAGATGATGTTCTTCTGAAAAAATCCTTCTCTTCCACTCAAACCCTAAAAACCAGAATTGCTAGATGGGGAAATATCGAGGAGAGCTTTGTCTTGGTTAATCCCGAAAAAATTAAAAACAAGCACATCTTACTTGTAGACGATCTAATTACTACCGGCGCTACACTAGAAGCTTGTGCCGATGCGATCTTAGAAGCTGAAAATGTAAAAATAAGCATCGCTACTATGGCGTTTACCGCGTGACAAAAACAAAAAATAATTGTTTCTTTGTTTAAAATTTCGGTTTAGATGAAAAAATATTTTTCAGGATTATTGCTGATGCTTCTTTCGCTCATATTTATACAATGTGCAAAAAAAGGAACACCACAAGGCGGAGAATTGGATACCGAACCTCCAAAGTTTTTAAGAGCAACACCGGAAAATTATTCAACCCAATTCAACAAAGAGGAAATCAGGATCTATTTTGATGAGTTTATAAAGCTGGATGATGCCCAAAAACAAATTATTATTTCCCCTCCAATGCCAAATAAGCCTACAATTACACCTTTAGGCTCTCCAAGCAAATACATAAAGATTAAGCTAAACGATACTTTAAGGAAAAACACCACGTATGCTATTAATTTTGGAAAAAGTGTTGTAGACAATAATGAAGGAAATCCTTTGCCTTATTTTAAATATGTGTTTTCTACTGGAGATTTTATAGATTCCCTATCGGTTTCCGGGACGGTTAGCGATGCGCTATTAAAAGAAGCAGACCCATTTATATCCGTAATGCTCTATGATGCCGATGAAACGTATAATGATTCTTTAGTTTTTACTTCTGCGCCAAGATACATAACCAACACCTTGGACAGTTTAAGAACTTTTGAGCTTAGCAACATACAAGAAGGAACTTATCATTTAATTGCCGTTAGAGATCTAAACAACGATTATATATATACTCCCGGGAAAGAAAAAATAGCGTTTTTAAAGGAGACCATTACAGTTCCTGCAGATACCTCGTATAATTTACAATTATTTAAAGAGGAACTGGCTTTTAAGACTGAAAGGCCTAAGCAAGTTGCTAAGCAAAAAATCCTAGTTGGATATAAAGGAAAAACAGATTTAGATAGTATTTCTATTGAACCCTTAACAACAGTTCCATCAGATTTTGAATATCGCTTTACAAAGGTCGTAGATAAAGACAGTTTACATTTATGGTACAAGCCTACGGTAGCGACAGATAGCCTGCGCTTTAAGTTTAATTCTAAAAATGATACCACTAGTTTAATTGCGAGAATTTCAGACATGAAAGCGGATTCTCTGGTAATTACCACGGAGCCTTCCGGAAATATCGAGTTCAATAAAAATTTCATCATTAAGGGATCTACTCCACTTGTTTCAAAGGATGATTCATTAATAAAGATCTTGGACAAAGATTCTGTTGATGTTCCGTTTACTTCAGAATTAAAACTTTTGGAAAACCGCCTTCAGCTTAATTTCAATAAATATGAGAATGATACCTATCGCATAAAAATTCTTCCAGGTGCTATTACAGATTTCTTTAATGCGACAAACGATACAATTTCTAAAACTCTGAAGACAAAAACATTGTCAGATTACGGGAATATTCGTTTGAGTTTACAAAATGTAAGAAGCTACCCGATTATCGTTCAACTAACAGATGAGAAAGGGGTTATTAAGGCAGAAAAAAAATCTGAAGACCAAAGTAATATCGCTTTTGAATTGATTCCTCCCGGCGAATATCTTATTAGAGTAATCTATGATTCCAATGCTAATGGCAAATGGGATACGGGTAATTTTTTATTGAAAAGTAATCCGGAAGAGATTATTTATTTCCCAGATTTATTAGAGGTAAGACCAAATTGGGATATCAACCAGACGTTTATTCTAAAGTAAATTTATCGCGATCCTGTAAGAATTTTAGCTTTTTACGCGTTTCTATAAGATGCTTTTTATCTAGTGTAACAACTTTGGTGAATTCTGCTTCAGTTTCTTGATCGAACAAAGCCTTACCAAGACTATCATATACTGCAGAATGTCCTGTATATTCATATTTGTTACCATCCAAACCAGTTCTATTAACACCTACACAAAAAGCCATGTTTTCTATAGCTCTGGCTTGCAATAGCACATCCCACGCATGAATTCTAGTCTTTGGCCAATTGGCTACATAAATTAAAAGATCATAATCTACTGTGTTCCTTGCCCACACCGGAAATCTAAGATCGTAACACACAAGCGGGCATATCTTCCATCCTTTATATTCTACAATCAAACGCTCTGTGCCCGCAGTATACGTCTCATGCTCTTTAGCTAACGTAAAGGTGTGGTGTTTATCATACTTTTCGAAGGTTTTATCCGGGAATACAAAATAAAGTCTGTTGAAATATTTGTTGTTTTCTTTAACGATGACACTCCCTGTAACAGCGGCATTTTTTTTCGTTTGCCATACGCTGCATCCATTTTAAAGTAGGTCCATTTTTAGATTCGGCTAACTTTTCAGCGTTCATGGAAAAGCCCGTGCTAAACATTTCAGGAAGAATAAACAGATCTACCTCAGCATTCACCGCTTCTATTTTCTCCTCGAATTGCTTCAGATTTTTTTTGATATTCTCCCAAGCAAGGTCTGCTTGTAGTAAGGCTATATTTAAATTTTCCATGTCTAGTAAAATTATAAAAAATAAAAAGACGGCTATTAAATACGTGTTAAAAGGTTGGAAGGAAATGAGAATATAAATAGCTTTATTCCCAAATTGAAATACTTATGAACCTAGATTCTTTTTTGCAGAAAGATACATATATGTCTAACACTTCCCGTGGACTTATTTCGGGATTTGTTGGAGGATTAGCTGGAACAGCCGTAAAATCGTTAATAGAACATTTTCTTCCTGTAAGGAAGATCGAGCAGAAATCTGCACAATTAAAAATCGTGGATGAATTATCTACCAAAATCACAGGAACTCCTGTAAGTGTGGAAAATGAAGCATTAGCGGAGCAACTTGTAAATTTTCCTTTTGGAGCAAGTATTGGAGCTGCCTACGGGTATGGAAAAAAAGATAAAGATATAATGAATCTAGCCGATGGAGTTATCTTTGGAGCCACTACTTGGGTTTCCACTCACGAAACATCTTTACCATTGGTTGGGTTAGAATCTAAACCCACAGATATTCCTATTAAAATGCAGGCAAATGAGCTTTTTGCACATGTAGCCTTTGGGATTACTACAGAATTTGTGCGAAGTTTTATTAATGAGCGAATGAAACGCTCACAGCGTAAAATGAATTAAACAAAAAAATCCCGAAGTAAAACTTTGGGATTTTTTATATAAAGTGTATGAATTTACTTCACACTTGCTTTTAAATATTCTCTATTCATTCTTGCGATGTTCTCTAAAGAAATTCCCTTAGGACATTCAATCTCGCAAGCTCCGGTATTGGAACAGTTTCCAAAACCTTCTTTATCCATTTGCTCCACCATTGCAAGAACTCGTCTATCTGCTTCCACTTCCCCTTGAGGTAACAGCGCAAACTGACTTACTTTTGCTGAAGTGAATAACATTGCACTCGCATTCTTACACGCTGCAACACAAGCTCCACAACCAATACAAGTTGCTGCATTAAAGGAGTCATCGGCATTTTCTTTTTCAATAGGAATAGAATTCGCATCGATGGTGTTTCCTGAAGTATTTACAGAAATATACCCATAAGCCTGCTGAATTCTATCGAAAGCCGTACGGTCTACAATTAAATCCTTTATTACAGGAAATGCTTTTGCTCTAAAAGGCTCAATTACAATCGTGTCTCCATCCTTAAAGGTACGCATGTGTAACTGGCAGGTTGTAATCAACTTATCCGGCCCATGTGGTTCACCATTAATTTGCAATGAACAAGATCCACAAATACCTTCACGACAATCGTGATCGAATTCTACCGGTTGCTCACCTTTATTAACTAAATCTTCATTTAGCACATCTAACATTTCAAGAAAAGACATATCGCCGTCTATTCCATCAATGATATAATCTACCATTTTCCCTTTAGTCTCGGCATTTTCTTGACGCCATATTTTTAATGTAAGCTTCATAATCTTATAAAGTATTGAGTATGGAGATATGAGTATTGAGTTCTAATTTCTCAATACCATGAGCTCTGTACTATTTATAACTTCTTGTTTTCAATTCAATGTTTTCAAATATCAATTCTTCTTTATGAAGGACTGCATCACTTGGTTTTCCTGTATATTCCCAAGCAGCTACATACTTAAAGTTTTCATCATCTCTAAGCGCTTCTCCGTCTGGGGTTTGATATTCTTCTCTAAAATGCCCTCCACAAGATTCCTCTCTATGTAATGCATCTTTTGCGAAAAGCTCTCCCAATTCAAGGAAATCTGCCACTCTTCCTGCCTTTTCTAACTCCGCATTTTTAGTGTTTGCAGTTCCAGGAATTTTAACATTTTTCCAGAAATCCTCACGCAATTCTGCAATTTCATGAATTGCTTCGTTTAGTTCTTTTGCATTCCTGGACATTCCACATTTGTTCCACATGATCTTACCTAATTTCTTATGGTAAAAATCTACAGAATGTTGTCCAGAGGCATTCATTAATTTGTTGATTCTATCGGTCACTTCCTTTTCAGCAGTGTCAAATTCCACAGAATCCGTAGGGATTTTTCCTGTTCTAATATCATTAGAAAGATAATCCCCAATAGTGTAAGGCAATACGAAATACCCGTCTGCAAGACCTTGCATTAATGCAGAAGCACCTAATCTATTTGCTCCGTGATCGGAGAAGTTTGCCTCTCCTGTAGAATAACATCCAGGGATCGTAGTTTGTAAGTTATAATCTACCCAAAGACCACCCATTGTATAGTGCACCGCAGGATAAATCATCATAGGAGTTTTATATGGATTCTGATCTACGATCTTCTCGTACATCTGAAATAAATTCCCGTATTTAGACTCCACAACTTCTTTCCCTAAGTTATATACTTCTTCTTTTGAAGGATTTTTATGTCCGGAAGTAAATGCTTTCTCTTTTCCGTAGCGCTCAATAGCACTAGCGAAATCCAAATACACAGCTTCCCCTGTTTTATTCACTCCAAAACCAGCATCACAACGCTCTTTTGCAGCTCTCGAAGCAACATCACGTGGCACCAAATTTCCAAAAGCAGGATATCTTCTCTCTAAATAATAATCTCTTTCTTCTTCTGAAAGATCTGTTGGCTTTTTCTTACCAGCACGAATCGCTTCAGCATCTTCTATTTTCTTCGGAACCCAGATTCTTCCATCATTTCGAAGAGATTCAGACATCAAAGTTAATTTAGATTGATGATCTCCAGAAACCGGAATACAAGTTGGGTGAATTTGTGTATAACATGGGTTTGCAAAATATGCCCCTCTACGGTGCGCTCTCCAAGCAGCCATCACATTACTTCCCATAGCATTTGTAGATAAGAAGAATACGTTTCCGTATCCACCTGAAGCCAATACTACTGCATGAGCAGAATGGCGCTCGATTGCTCCGGTTACCATATCTCTTGCAATAATTCCTCTAGCTTTTCCATCTACAAGAACCACATCCATCATCTCATGACGGTTATAAGCTGTAATTTTTCCTCTATTTATCTGGCGATTCATTGCTGAATATGCCCCTAACAATAACTGCTGCCCTGTTTGTCCTTTAGCATAAAAAGTACGTGAAACCAAAACCCCTCCAAAAGAACGGTTATCAAGCATTCCACCATACTCACGCGCAAAAGGAACTCCTTGAGCAACACATTGATCTATAATATTTCCTGAAACTTCCGCAAGGCGATACACATTCGCTTCCCGAGAACGGTAATCTCCTCCTTTTATAGTGTCGTAAAACAACCTAAAATTAGAATCTCCATCTCCTTGATAATTTTTTGCAGCATTAATTCCCCCTTGAGCAGCAATAGAGTGTGCTCGTCTTGGAGAATCCTGATAACAAAATGTTTTTACATTATATCCAAGTTCAGCTAAAGTAGCTGCTGCGCTACCTCCGGCTAAACCGGTACCTATCATAATAACATCAATATTACGCTTATTCGCAGGGTTAACTAAGTTGATATTATTCTTATAATTACTCCACTTATCTTCAAGTGGCCCCTTTGGTATCTTTGAATCTAAAATTGACATAAATCTTACCTATTAAAGGTTATTAATATAATGAAATAGCGCTATAAAAATGAATCCTAACGGAATAATAATAGCGTAACCAACTGTGAATTTTCTTATTCCCTCAGAGTACTTATTGTTAACACCCATAGATTGAAATGAAGATGAAAAGCCGTGTAATAAGTGAAGCATTAAGAATACAAATGAGATCACATATAATCCGGTTCTCACCGGGCTCACAAATTTAGCAACTAACTCTCCATAGTATCTTGTAGGATCTTCCGGGTGAGACTCTATATATTTATGAACCAATTCCGGCACCCAGAAATCATAAAAGTGAAGCCCTAAGAAAGCTAAAACCACAGCTCCCGAATAAATCATATTTCTAGACATCCAACTAGAATTAGCGCTTCCGTTGTATCTCACATAACTTTTAGTTCTAGCATTTCTATTCTGAATTTCCAATACGAAACCCATTACAAAATGAAATACAACACCAAAAATAAGTATTGGCTGTAAAATCGCTTGCACCAAGAAATTGGTTCCCATAAAGTGAGAAATCTCATTAAAAACATCGGGACTTATTACCGAAGTAAAATTAATAGTGAAATGTTGTGCTAAGAATAGAACTAAGAAAAGTCCTGATAAGGCCATAGCAAACTTTTTTGCTACTGAAGATTTTAGTAATCCACCCATTGGTTTGGTTATTTTATAAAATTTTAACAGCAAAAATACACTTGAAAATAGTTTCCCACAAACTTTCCAAGGTATTTCAATGCCAATTTAGAACTAATTCAAAGTACTTTAGCTTTTGTTGAACTTAGTTGATTAAAGAATTTAAATATACGCTTGTCCACTAGCCTTAAAAATTTAAGCAGTACAATAAAACCTCAGAATAAACATGTTTCATTTGCTTTTTAGAAAAACTTAACTGCTTCTAAGTTTCATTTTTAGTAATTTCAGTACTTCATAATCAACCTCAGCATATATTCAATTTTCCTATGGAGTTTATAGACTATTATAAAATCTTAGAATTAGATAAATCTGCAACAAAAGCAGATGTTAAAAAAGCATATAGAAGACTTGCTCGAAAATACCACCCGGATCTTAATCCCGGCGACGATAGTGCCAAAAAACGGTTCCAACAAATAAATGAAGCGAATGAAGTATTAAGCGATCCCGAAAAGCGAAAGAAATATGATGAATACGGGAAAGATTGGCAACATGCCGAGCATTTTGAGCAACAAAAACAGCAAAGAAGACATACGCAAGGTGGATTTGGAGGTTTTGGTGGCGGACAAGGACAATCCTATTCCGGTAGTTTTGACAATGATATGTTCTCTGATTTTTTCGAACAAATGTTTGGTGGTGGTGCCAGAACTCGGGGAACAGGAAGATCCCCACAATTTAAAGGGCAGGATTTTAATGCAGAGCTTCAATTAAAACTGTCTGATGTTTATACCAGCCATAAGCAAACACTTACCGTAAACGGAAAGAATATACGAATTACAATTCCTGCGGGAGTGGAGAATGGTCAAACCATAAAGATAACAGGGCATGGTGGTCCAGGAGTACAAGGAGGTCCAAAAGGAGATCTATTAATTACTTTTAAGATTGTTAACGACACTAAGTTTAAGAGAGAAAAAGAGAATCTATATAGCAATGTAGATCTAGATTTTTATACAGCCCTACTTGGTGGAGAGGTTACTGTAGATACTTTTAATGGAAAAGCTAAACTCACTGTTAAACCGGAAACCCAAAATGGCACTCGTGTTAAATTAAAAGGAAAAGGTTTTCCAAAATATAAGAAAGAAGGACAATTTGGAGATTTATTTATCACCTACAACATCAAAATCCCTAAGAATCTATCTTCAAAAGAAAAGGAATTGTATACCGAATTACAAAAACTACGCTCATGAACTTAGATAAATTAATTGCAACCGAAGAGCTTTGTGAACGCTATAGTGTTGAGCATACTTTTATTAGATCTTTAAATAACAGTGGCCTTCTGGAAGTAATCACCGTAGAAAAAAGGGAATATGTACACTGTGATAAAATGGCAGATTTTGAGAAAATGTTGCGACTGCACTATGACCTTGAAATCAATCTTGAGGGCTTAGAAGCAATTAAACATTTATTAGAAAAATTAAACGATTTAAAGAAGGAAAATTTAGCGCTTCGAAATAGATTGGAAATTTACGAGTAGTCAATTGTTAAAGAAAACAAAAGTCTTTTACGCTTAGTTTAACAGCTTTTGATTTTATCTTTTTTAGCTTTGTGTTTTCTCATTAAAATTAGAATTCATATAATTTCTGAATTCACCAAAATCTCAATATTTTTATGAAATACGATTTAATAGACAACTCACTTTATACTAAAAACCGCAAAAACTTCATGTCTAAAATGAAGCCTAATAGTCTGGCGGTGTTCAACTCTAACGATATTTACCCAATAAGTGCAGATAGCACGATGCCGTTTCAACAAGCGCGAGATATTTTTTATTTAAGTGGTGTAGACCAAGATAAGAGCATTTTAGTATTGTTTCCGGATGCTCCCAATAAAAAGCATCGAGAAATTCTTTTTCTAACTGAAACCAATGACCACATAGCAGTTTGGGAAGGTGAAAAATTAACTAAGGAGAAAGCCTTTGAAACCAGCGGAATTAAAACCGTGTATTGGCTTAAAGAATTCGAAAAGGTGTTTTTCGAGATCATGACCCAATCTGAAACTATATATTTTAATACCAACGAGCATTACCGCGCTAATGTGGAAACTCAAACCAGAGAAGCTAGATTTATAGAGTGGTGTAAACAAAAATATCCTGCGCATCAGGTAGCTAAGAGTAATCCAATCCTTCAGCGATTGCGTTCTGTAAAAGACCCAATTGAATTGGATCTAATGCAAAAAGCTTGTGATATTACAGAAAAAGCTTTCCGAAGAACTTTAGGATTTGTAAAGCCGGGAGTTTGGGAATATAATATTGAAGCAGAAATGATGCATGAATTCTTGAACAATCGCTCTCAAGGATTTGCATATACCCCAATTATCGCAAGCGGGAACAGTGCAAATGTGTTGCATTATGTAGAGAACAATCAACAATGTAAGGCTGGAGATCTTATTTTGCTGGATACAGGAGCAGAATATGCCAATTATTCCAGCGATATGTCTAGAACTATTCCAGTTTCAGGAAAGTTTACAGCAAGACAAAAGGAAGTTTACAATGCTGTGAATAGAGTGAAGAACGATGCACAAAAAATGTTGGTTCCCGGAACCATTTGGGCAGATTACCATGTGGAAGTTGGAAAATTAATGACTTCTGAGCTTTTAGGGCTTGGATTATTGGATAAAGCCGATGTAAAGAATGAGGATCCGGATTGGCCTGCTTACAAGAAGTATTTTATGCATGGGACTTCTCACCACATAGGTTTAGACACGCATGATTATGGAATTTTAACTGAGCCTATGCAGGCAAATCAGGTATTTACGGTAGAGCCTGGAATTTATATCCCTGCGGAAGGCTTTGGAATTAGACTGGAAGATGATTTAGTGATTCAGGAAAAAGGAGAGCCTTTCAACTTGATGCGCAATATTCCTATTGAAGCAGATGAGATCGAAGATTTGATGAACTCTTAGAGTCTTATATTATTATAAAGTGGAGCCTGTTGAAATTAATTTTGACAGGCTTATTTTTAAGGATGTGTTCTAGGATTTTGAAAGACCCTTCGACTCCGCTCAGGGAGACAAAACAAATGTCACATCGAGCGTCCCGATATCTATCGGGATCGAGATGTTTTTTTAGAAATGATGTCAGGTTGAGCCTGTCGAAACCGGGTTTCTACCCATCATATTTCGACAAGCTCAATATGACAAGCTTATAAAAATGAAAATTGATTCCAAAACCACTTCAGCTAGAGGCTTTAACCATACTAGTTTTGCGCTCATAAAAATAACTCCCGAAAAACGCCAATGTGGAAGGGATTAACCATCCTAACCCATATTCAGATAAAGGGATGTAAAGTTGAAGCTTAGAGAACAGTTCTTCAGAAACCACATACTTCAAAGCATCGGGAAGACTAAAAATCGATGTCGCGATCACTACAGAAGTCATTATCAATTTAGTTATAAAGTCGGGTGGCATCACATTCAGCAAGATTAGAACAATGGTGAGAGGATAAATAAGGAGCAAAACAGGTAAAGCAATTTCGATGATCGCATTTACTGACAATGCACCTATAACGACCCCTAATAAGCATGCTATAAATACCGTTACTGGATATGCATAAGGTTTATTTATACGCTCCGCCATGAAATCTGCTGTTCCGGTTACAATTCCCACAGCGGTTGTAAAGCAAGCTAAGGCTACCAAAAATGCTAAGCTCATTTGAGCCACACCTCCTAAATTCAAGAAACTAATTCCGGATAATAAATCGGTTCTGGTAACGTCCTGCGGGAATTCAGAATTTACCATAGCGCCATTATAAATAAGTCCGCCATAAACCAACAACAACCCTAATCCGGCCAATACTGCTGCGAGGCTTATTATCTGCTTAATTTCTAAAGGAGAATCATATCCCTTCAATTTTACCGAAATAATAATTACTCCTCCCACCAACAATGCGGCAATCGCATCAAAAGTTTGATAGCCTTCAAAGAATCCAGACAAAATAGGGAGCTCTGTTAGATTGGATCCCATGGGTTTATATTCAGTAAAAAATCCGGAAAAAATAATCGCAAGCAAGAGTAATAGTATAGCAGGAGTGAGGAATTTCCCAATATTATTGATTACTGTAGAGCGTTTAATCACAAAAACAAAAACCAACAAAAAATAAATAACACTTGTTGTAAGTGGCGAAATATCGAAGAAAGGTGCTATTGCTATCTCATGAGTAACTGCTGCGGTTCTGGGTCCGGGTAGCGCCACACTTATTAAATAGATAAACACACAGAATATCAAACTAAAGATGGGTGAGATCTTTTCAGCAAAACTGAACATGCTTCCCTGTAATCGAGCATGGGCAAAGATTCCAAGTAAAGGCAATCCTACGGCAGAGAGTACAAATCCTAAGGCCACTAAATACCATTGTGATCCTGCTAGAAATCCTAAAAAAGGAGGCAATATTAAATTTCCGGCTCCAAAGAATAAAGCAAACAGAGCGAAGCCCACTATTAAACCTTCTTTTGTGAATTTCATACGCCCGACTGAATTTTTATAATATATTGTGGAAATGATACAAATGTATAAAAATACCCCACTCTTTTACCGTTCTGCAGGAATTGGGAATCCACTGGTGCTTTTGCATGGTTTTTTAGAAAGCAGTTCTATTTGGGATCCTTTTATTGATGAGCTTTCAGAAAAAAGACAGGTGATAAGCATAGATCTTCCCGGGCATGGAAAATCTGGAAATGTAGGAGAGATTCACAGCATGGAACTCATGGCAGATGCGGTTCATGAAATATTAGTTCATCTTCAGATTAATAAAGCAACCTTTCTGGGGCATTCAATGGGAGGATATGTGAGTTTGGAATTTTGTAGAAAATTTCCTATCATGACCCAAGGCCTTGTTTTATTGAATTCTACGCCGGAAGCCGATTCTGAAGAAAGGAAGAAAAACAGAGACCGATCGATAAAAATTATTAGAAAGAATAAATCGTCCTATATAAGTATGGCTATCTCTAATTTATTGAGTAAAAAAAATAGTAAACGCTATTTAGAGCAGATTGAAAATTTAAAAAATGAAGCGATGACCTTTTCTGAAGATGGAATTATTGCTTCTTTAGAAGGTATGAAAATTCGTACAGACAATAAAGAGGTATTAGCCCGTTTTAAGGGTGCTAAATTTTTGATCTCCGGAACTCAAGATCCAATCCTTGAAATTATTGATATTGAAAGTATTGCAGATAGGTGCAATTGCAATCTATTTACTCTAGATGGAGGACATCTATCCTTTATAGAAAATAAAAAAGAACTATTATCGATCATGCACTTTATCGATTAATTAACACATTATGTCGATTAATTAACTTTTTTTTAATACATTTAAATTTACAACCAAGAAAATTAACCTAAATGAAGTCACAAACCCCAAAAACATTTTCGTTCGCCGAAGCGTTTTGCAGCATCTTTGGACACCAACTAAAGGTTTCAAAAAATGTAACAGAGCACATCCATGAATATCAATGTGCTAAGTGCGGCATGGAAATGACGGATACCGCCAATGGTATTTTGGCGCAGTTAACCCCAAAATTTAAAGAAACCAATAAGTATTTAGCCAATTTTTACAAAAGAAGACGCAGAAGCAGACAGCGCCACTTTGCAAACGCATCTTAGTCCTCTTCTTCATTTTCCATAGCATTCCAGCCTTTCGCAATTAAAGGAATCTTGGTATTGCTTCTAGTAATTAAATGCATTCCTTCATTTTCTTCAGTCATGTGACCTATAATTGAAAAATTAGGATTCGCCTTGATTTTTTCAAAGTCGGTTTGAGAAACCGTGAAAAGCAATTCATAATCTTCACCCCCGCTTAATGCTATTGTGGTGCTATCTATATTAAATTCCTCACATACTGCAATTACAGATGGATCCAACGGAATTTTATTTTCAAACAAATTGACACCAGTCTTAGAGTTCTTACATAAATGCATAATTTCTGAAGATAATCCGTCACTTATATCGATCATAGAAGTAGGTTTTACCTCTAAAGATTTCAATAATCCGGAAATATCTTTTCTAGCTTCCGGCTTCAATTGTCTTTCAATTAAATAGGTGTAGGAATCAAGGTCTGGCTGTGAATTTGGATTCACTTTAAAAACCTCTTTTTCACGTTCTAAAATTTGTAAGCCCATATAAGCTGCACCAAGATCTCCGGTAACTACCAACAAATCGTTTGGTTTGGCGCCACTTCTATAAACCACATCTTCCTTAGCCACAGCCCCAACTGCGGTAATGCTAATTAAAAGTCCTTTAGTAGAAGAAGTGGTATCTCCCCCAACAACATCTATATTATATAGCTTTGCAGCCAATTCTATACCTGCATATAATTCCTCCAAAGCTTCCACCGGAAACCTATTAGAACATGCAATCCCAACGGTTATTTGGGTTGCAACACCATTCATAGCATAAACATCAGATAGATTTACCATTACCGCTTTATAACCCAAATGTTTTAAAGGCATGTAAGATAGATCGAAATGCACTCCTTCTACCAACAAATCTGTAGTAAGGATAGCTTGTTTTCCTTCAAAATTTAGAACAGCAGCATCATCTCCAATTCCTTTAATAGTGGATGGTAATTTACTTCCCAAATTTTTGGTTAAAAGGTCTATTAAACCAAATTCTCCTAATTCTGAAAGTTTTGTTCTACTTTGTTGACTATCTTCTAGCATGATATTTCAATTTTGAAAGTGCAAAATAACTGAATATTCTCTCAAAAATCATGGTTTTAATAGCATTTGTGATTTTAAGATGGGCTGAATCAACCTTAATTAATGTGGAATAATTCAGTGAAAATTACTGAAATAGCTCATTAGACTTGCCTATATCTCCATTCTTAAAACAAATCTTACAGCTATGGTAAACCGCTTGTTTTGTAGTATATTTGCAGCAAATTAGGACTAATCTTTTAAGTATGATAAAGGTAAGCGAAGACGCAAAAAAAAAGGATAGCAATGCTTATGACCGATGAAGGTTATAATGCTATTACAGACTTTGTGCGCGTTGGTGTGAAAAGTGGAGGTTGCTCAGGATTATCTTACGAATTGAAGTTTGATAAATCCCAACAGGAAACCGATAGACTTTTTACAGATAACGATGTAAAAATTGTTGTCGATAAAAAAAGTGTGTTATATCTGGCAGGAACAATTTTAGAATATTCCGGCGGACTTAACGGCAAGGGTTTTGTGTTCAATAACCCGAACGCACAACGTACTTGCGGCTGTGGTGAAAGTTTTTCATTATAAAAGCAAAAGAGTTAAAAAGATAAAGAGATAATAGGTAATGGAGAGGTTTAAAACTTTTGAAGACTTAGAAGTATATAAAAAGTCCATCTCCTTTACTGTTCAGATTTACGAAATATTAAAAAGTGACAAATTAAGTAAAGAGTTTTCTTTAAACGATCAGCTTAAAAGAGCAACTCTTTCTATAACAAATAATATTGCTGAAGGATTTGAAAGAGATACCGATAAAGAATATATCAGATTTCTATATTTTTCTAAAGCCTCAGCAGGAGAAGTTAGGAATATTTTAAATGTGATGATGGAAATTAATCTACTTGATGAAAAAATTTATTTCGAATTAAGAAGATTAATAATTGAAATTTCAAAACAATTATCCAATTACATTCAATTTATTAGAAAGAGAGCAAGTTAATTTTAACTTTTTCCCTTTTTAACTTATTAACTGAAATTAAAAATATGGCATATACTGAAGACGATTTAAAGAAGGAGCTTGAAACCAAAGAGTATGAGTATGGCTTTTATACCGATTTAAAATCGGAGACTTTCCCGATTGGCTTAAATGAAGATATCGTTCGAGCGATTTCTAAGAAAAAAGAGGAGCCGGAATGGATGACCAATTGGAGATTAGAAGCTTTTCGCGAATGGGAAAAAATGATTGAGCCGGAATGGGCGAATGTTCATTACGCTAAACCAGATTTTCAAGCAATCTCTTATTATTCTGCACCACAAACTGTAGATCCAAATAAAACATTAGACGATGTAGATCCAGATTTACTAGCGATGTACAAGAAACTAGGGATTTCTGTAGATGAGCAAAAGAAGATGAATAATGTTGCTATGGATGTAGTGGTAGATTCCGTTTCGGTTGCAACTACGTTCAAGAAAACCTTAGGTGAAAAAGGAATTATTTTTATGAGTATTTCTGAAGCTATTAAAGAGCATCCAGAACTTGTGAAAAAATATATTGGGACTGTAGTTCCTAAAAAAGATAATTTTTATGCAGCATTAAATTCAGCTGTATTTAGTGATGGTTCTTTCTGCTACATTCCAAAAGGCGTGAAATGTCCGATGGAACTTTCTACCTATTTCAGAATAAATCAAGCAGGAACAGGGCAGTTTGAAAGAACACTTTTGATAGCAGATGAAGGTAGTTATGTGAGTTACCTTGAAGGTTGTACTGCTCCATCCAGAGACGAAAATCAGTTACACGCTGCCGTTGTAGAGCTTATCGCATTAGATGATGCAGAAATAAAATATTCTACGGTTCAAAACTGGTATCCTGGAAATAAAGAAGGAAAAGGTGGAGTTTATAACTTTGTGACCAAACGTGGAATTTGCGAGAAGAATGCGAAGATCTCTTGGACACAAGTAGAAACAGGATCTGCGGTTACCTGGAAATATCCTTCTTGTATCTTAAAAGGAGATAACTCTATTGGTGAGTTCTACTCTATTGCTGTAACTAACAATTATCAGCAAGCAGATACCGGAACTAAAATGATCCACTTAGGGAAGAATACTAAAAGTACTATTATCTCTAAAGGGATCTCTGCAGGGAAATCTCAGAATTCTTATCGTGGATTGGTTCAAATAAACAGTAGAGCAAACAATGCTCGAAATTTCTCACAATGTGATTCTCTTTTAATGGGGAATCTTTGTGGAGCGCATACCTTCCCATATATCGAAGTAAAAAACAAAACTGCTCAAGTAGAGCATGAGGCAACTACCAGTAAAATTGGGGAAGACCAAATTTTTTACTGTAATCAGCGTGGGATAGATACAGAGAAAGCAATTGCACTTATCGTAAATGGCTTCAGCAAGGAAGTATTGAACAAATTGCCAATGGAATTTGCTGTAGAAGCTCAAAAATTATTGGAAATCTCTCTTGAGGGATCTGTTGGATAAACTTAAAAATGAAGAAATTTCTACTTTTAATAAGCGTTATTTTATTTGCAGTAGCATGCGATAATGAGCCTGAAAAGCAGCCAGAGATGGAAGTTGCTGAAAAAGTAATGGACAGTATTCAGGTGTATCAGGGCAATTTTATTTCTGTTGGAAAATCGGCAGTTTTAAAAGGTGATAAATTTGTGTATCAAGTAAAAATGGATTCGATTGCATTACAACTTACAGATAGCTTGAGTGCTTTTAAAAAAAGATGAAAACAGCATTATTCCAATTAAAGTTAAGGGACAAATTAAAGATAACATACAAGCCACAGGCTATTCAAAATTGATTGAAATAACCGAAGTGGTGGATATAATGGCGAAACCCATTACAGAAAACGAATAAATAATTTATCCGGTTTTCCGGAAAAATATAATAAACACATGCTTAAAATAAAGAATTTACAGGCCAACATAGAGGATAAAGAAATCCTTAAAGGAATTAATTTAGAAATTAATCCGGGAGAAGTTCATGCTATTATGGGACCGAATGGTTCTGGTAAGAGTACACTTTCTTCTGTAATTGCTGGTAAGGAAGAATACACGATGACAGGTGGAGAGATTATGTTTGAAGGAGAAGATCTTTCAGAATTAGATCCGGAAGAAAGAGCTCACAAAGGTATCTTCTTGTCTTTTCAGTATCCTATAGAGATTCCTGGAGTTTCTGTAACAAACTTTATGAAGGCTTCTATTAATGCACATAGAAAAGCGCAAGGTTTAGAAGATATGCCGGCGAAAGATATGTTGAAAATGATTCGTGATAAATCTGAATTGTTAGAAATAGATCGCAAATTTTTATCTCGCTCTCTAAATCAAGGATTTTCCGGAGGAGAGAAAAAGAGAAATGAAATTTTCCAGATGGCTATGTTGAATCCTAAGTTGGCAATTTTGGATGAAACAGATTCAGGATTAGATATCGATGCGCTTAAAGTGGTTGCGAACGGTGTAAATAAATTAAGAAGCGAGGATAATGCTGTGTTGTTAATTACGCATTACCAACGTTTATTGGACTATATAGTTCCAGATTTTGTTCATGTTATGGTAGATGGAAAAATTGTAAAGTCTGGTACAAAAGAATTGGCTTACGAATTGGAAGAAAGAGGTTATGACTGGGTGAAGCAAGAAAAATCGGTTTAAACCTTTTTTTAAGTTGCCTGATTATTAACCAAGTTAAAGAAACGAAAAATGGAATTAAAAGATAAATTACTGTCCTCTTTTATGGCTTTTGAAGAAGCTTTCGATGTGGATACAGATATACATCAATTAAGAAGCGATGCCATCAAGGAATTTGAAACCCTTGGCTTTCCATCTAAAAAAGATGAAGCCTGGAAATACACTTCCCTAAATTCGGTATTAAAATATGATTATAGCGTATTCCCAAAAAAGGAAGATGCTATAGATTATAAGGATATCAAGAAATATCTAATTCATGATATAGATTCTTATAAATTGATTTTTATAGATGGGATCTACTCCTCTCATTTATCGGAGACCACTCACGATAAAATAGATGTTTGTTTGATGTCTTCTGCTTTATCAAAATCTAAGTATAAGCCAATCATAGAGAATTATTTCAACAAAATAGTTCCAAAAAATAGCGGATTAAATGCTTTGAATACTGCTTTTTCTAAAGAAGGTGCGTTTATCCATATTCACAAGAACAAATCGGCAGATAAGCTATTCAAATAATCAATTTTTCAACAGGGAATGAGTCGGCTTTATTGGTTCAGCCTAGAAATCTTATTGTAGTTGGGGAAAATTCTCAGGTACAAATTATTGAAAGACATCAGAGTTTAACAGATCATCCTGTTTTCACGAATTCTGTTACCGAAGTTTTTGCTGAAAAAAGAGCTATTGTAGATTATTATAAGATTCAGAATGACAGAGATTCTGCTTCTTTAATAGACAATACCTTTGTGGAGCAGAAAGAAGAGAGTTATTGCTTTTTACATACCTTTTCTTTCGGCGGAAAATTGACTCGAAATAATTTAAATTTCTATCAAAAAGGAGAGCGATCTGAATCTACTTTAAAAGGAATCACGATTATTGAAGGAAAACAGCATGTAGATCACAACACGCTTGTACACCATACTTCCCCTAATTGTGAAAGTCATCAGGATTATAAAGGCATCTTTGCCGATAATTCAGTTGGAGTTTTCAACGGAAGGGTTATGGTAG
Source organism: Gillisia marina (assembly GCF_000258765.1). Taxonomy (GTDB): domain Bacteria; phylum Bacteroidota; class Bacteroidia; order Flavobacteriales; family Flavobacteriaceae; genus Gillisia; species Gillisia marina. The sequence continues at coordinate 62,758 of NZ_AJLT01000003.1, read as the reverse complement.
ATAAAGAAGCACAAAAAATTAACGCATTTCAGTCCAACAATAATATTTTAATGGACGATAAAGCAACTATCAACTCTAAACCTCAGCTGGAGATTTTTGCAGATGATGTTAAATGTAGTCATGGTTGTACTATTGGACAATTAGATGAAGAATCTTTGTTCTACTTGCGTTCTAGAGGAATTCCGTTAAAAGAAGCTCGTGCCCTTTTAATGTATGCCTTTGCAAATAACGTAATGGAAAGTGTGAAAATTCCTGAGATCAAAAAGAGAATTACACATCAAATAGCACTTAAATTAGGTGTGAATTTAGGATATGACCTTTAGTTCTTAAACCCTTCAAATAATTATTTCTCAAGCTAAATTGTACTCTGTATGAAAGTTGTTGCAAATAAAATACCCTTAGACATCGAAAAGATCCGTTTGGACTTCCCTATTTTAAAAAGGAAAGTGAACGGCTACCCTTTGGTGTATTTGGATAATGCAGCTACTTCTCAAACACCACAACAGGTAATAGATGTAATTGTGGATTATTATTCCAGTTATAACGCGAATATTCATAGAGGAGTGCATAGCCTTTCTCAAGAAGCTACAGATAAATACGAAACTGCAAGAAAAAAGATTCAGCAGCATTTTAATGTTGCTAATTCTCACGAGATTATCTTTACTTCCGGGACTACGCATGGAATTAATTTAATAGCAAATGGTTTTGCTCAAGAGTTACAAAAAGGAGATGAAGTAGTAGTTTCTGCATTAGAACATCATTCTAATATTGTGCCTTGGCAAATGCTTTGTGAAAAAACAGGCGCTTCTTTAAAAGTGATTCCTATGAATCACGAAGGAGAATTAGATATGGAAGCTTATCAGGATTTGCTTTCTCCTAATACGAAAATGGTATTTGTAAATCATGTTTCCAATGCACTTGGAACCGTGAACCCTATTGAAGAAATAATTGAAGCTGCTCACAAAGTTGGTGCTGCTGTTCTAGTAGATGGCGCTCAAGCAGCCCCGCACATTAAAGCAGATTTGCAAGCTTTAGATGTAGATTTCTACGTGGTGTCTGCACATAAAATGTGCGGTCCAACAGGAGTCGGAATATTATTCGGAAAGGAAAAGTGGTTAAATAAATTGCCTCCTTATCAAGGTGGCGGCGAAATGATAGCGACGGTTTCTTTTGAAAAAACCACCTATGCAGAACTTCCACATAAATTTGAAGCAGGAACTCCCAACATTTGTGGAGGAATTGCTTTTGGTGCTGCTTTGGATTACATGAATGAAGTTGGCTTCAAAAATATTGCAACTTACGAGGAGCAATTGTTAGCATATGCAACCAAGTGCTTACTAGAGATTGAAGGAGTAAAAATCTATGGGACCTCAGAAGAAAAAACTGCTGTAATTTCCTTCAATATTGAAGGACTTCATCCTTACGATATCGGTACTATCGTAGATAAATTAGGAATTGCTGTTAGAACCGGTCATCACTGTGCGCAGCCGATCATGGACTTCTATAATATTCCAGGAACTGTTCGTGCAAGCTTCTCTTTTTATAACACTTTTGAAGAAGTAGATCTTTTTATTGCTGCTATCAAAAAGGCGAAAATGATGCTTCAATAGTACTGATTACATTCAAATTCGGAAGTATATTTCCCTACCTCTGCTAAGAGTTTAAAATCATCTGTTCTAAAATATTTAAATAGCGTTAATCAAACGTCTTAAGTTTTCGTATTTTACCTTTTCAATTTAAACCGATTCTACTCAAAATCTAATACTATGAAATTTATACTCGTACTTCTATTCCCCATACTAATGGCTGAAACCTGTTCTCAAAATAAGGATCAGGATAAAGATATCAGCTTCACCTACGAAATGATCACTCGTGGTTCCAGAGCGAATTACACACTTAATAAGGAAGACATCAAGGTGGTTAAAAATATGGGCACAGAGACTAAGACTTCAGAAAAAATGACGTCTAAAGATTGGGAGAATTTAATGGATAAAATGAAAGAAGTAGATGTTCCTAACATCCATAAATTAAAACCACCAAGTGATAAAAGGACTTTTGATGGAGCTGCTCATGCAATTCTAACTATTAAGGTTGGAGACGAAGTTTATAAGTCTAATTCTTTCGATCATGGCAATCCTCCTTCAGCTTTAAAACCATTGGTTAAAGCTATACTAAGATTGGGAGAAACAGTTGAATAGCAAAACTTGTTATTGTACTTTTGCATAAAATTACAGGAATGACAATAAAGGAAATACAAGAGGAGATCGTAGATGAATTTTCTATGTTCGACGACTGGATGCAACGTTATGAATATATGATCGAGCTAGGAAAGTCGTTGCCTTTAATAGACGAAAAATATAAAGTTGACGAGAATTTAATAAAAGGTTGTCAAAGTAAAGTTTGGGTTCATGCCGTATTAGAAGGAGATAAACTTGCTTTTACAGCAGATAGTGATGCTATTATTACCAAAGGAATTGTAGCAATTCTTATCCGCGCATATTCCAATCAGCATCCTACAGATATTTTAGATGCCGACACTAAGTTTATAGATGAAATAGGGCTGAAAGAACACCTTTCGCCTACCAGAGCAAATGGTTTGGTTAGTATGATCAAGCAATTAAAAATGTATGCAATCGCATACCAAACGCAATTAGATTAAGATGGAAACAGAAATAAACACTCAGGAATTGGGTGAAAAAATAGTACGAGTTATAAAAACAATTTACGATCCGGAAATTCCTGTAGATATTTACGAGTTGGGACTTATCTACGATGTGATGGTAAATACAGATTACGATGTAAAAATCCTAATGACCCTTACTACGCCTAACTGCCCTGTTGCAGAAACCTTACCTAAAGAAGTAGAAGATAAAGTAAAGTCTATAGATTCTGTGAATGACTGTGAGGTTGAAATTACTTTCGATCCACCTTGGACACAAGATCTAATGAGTGAAGAGGCAAAGCTAGAATTAGGGATGCTCTAACATTAATTAGGCGCATCACCAAGCCTGAATTTTAAAAATATTACCTCACGCTAATCTTGGGGAAATTTATTTTCAGGTTTTTACCGATAGCTCATTTTTCATTTATTTTAAATATAGAATTTCATAATAAAGACCATGTCTACAGAAATTATAAATAGAGTTGCGAATAGCAAGTTAGTAACCTTTGATCTGGAAGATTTCTATCCGCAGGGAGAGCGCGTGTTATTTGACATTAAAGATTGGTTATTGGAAGGTTTAGTATTAAGAGAAACTGTCTTTAGAGAAAAGGCACTAGCACACGATTGGAGCCAGTATCAAGATAAATTTGTAGCTCTAACCTGCTCTACCGATGCTATAATCCCTGCCTGGGCTTATATGCTGCTTTCCACATATTTAAATCCTATCGCGAAAAAAGTAGTAACCGGAGATTTAGAAACCTTGGAATCTATTCTTTATACTGAAATCATTAAAGATTTAGATGTTTCAAATTTAAAAGGAAAACCAGTTATTGTAAAAGGTTGCGCTCATAAACCAGTGCCAAAAAACGCTTATTTATTATTGATTGAAAAATTGCAACCTGTTGCAAAAAGTATCTTATATGGGGAAGCTTGCTCTTCTGTACCATTATTCAAAAACAAAAACGCTTAGATAGAATGAAGAAATTATTACTTGCTTTAGCAGTGTTTGTTACTGCTTCAACTGTAAATGCTCAAGACAAAAAAGAACAAGACACACCGCCAAATGGGTGGTCTAAAAATGGAACAATTCAATTGTTATTGAATCAGTCTGCTTTCAACAAAGAGTGGACCGGTGGGGGAACTTCAAGTATTGCAGGGAATTTAACCCTGAATTACGATTTCAATTATAGAATGAATGACTTTACTTGGGATAATAGAATCCTGGCAAATTATGGTCTTACTAAATTGAAGGACGACGAATTTGCGAGAAAAACGAGTGATAGAATAGAATTGAATTCTATTGCAGGAAAACAGATCCAAGAATCAAAATGGTATTATTCTTATTTTTTGAATTTCAGATCTCAAATGACCAAAGGCTATGAATTTAGCGAGGATGCTGAAACAGGTGAAACCATTAGAACAGAAACTACTCACTTTTTATCTCCCGGATATTTACAAACGGGTCCAGGTTTGCTTTGGAAATATAACGAACATTTAAGCGTGAATATCGCTCCGGCTACAGCCAGACTTATCTTTGTAGATGATAAGTTCACTAGTGTTCCTGGTTATGTGGATGGAGATTATTTTGGCGTAGATGAAGGAAAAGCTACCAGATTCGAGTTTGGAGCATCTGTAGGAGTATATGCTAAAATGTTTTTATTGGAAAATGTAACTGCAGAACATACGTTGAATTTATACTCTAATTATTTGGATAAACCTGGGAATGTAGATATCGATTATTTGCTAAATGTAGAAATGAGCATTAATAAATACCTTTCAGCTAATGTGATTTTCCAAGCAATTTACGACGACAACACTGTTGGCGCTTTTCAAATTAGAGAAGTATTCGGACTAGGAATCAACCATAAGTTTTAAAAATTCTGTCACATTGAGCTTGTCACATTGAGCCTGTCGAAATGTGATGTTATATAATTAAGATCCGGAGCATTTATTGCTCCGGATTTTTTGATTTAATACGATTCTGGAATTCAATTTTTATTTAGAATGCCATCCTGAAGGAAGCATAGCGAACTGAAGGATCTCAATGTAGCAGAAACTTTGGTATTAGAGATCCCTCCTTAGGTCGGGATGACATTAAATGAAGCAACAATTCTTTTTAAAATAATCTTCAAATAGTTAATTTTTTGTTGAATAAAGCACTCTAGGATTTCAGTTGAGATCTATTGTGTAACTTTGTGATTATGATAGATAAGACTGATTTAACATACGAAAAAGCTGTGCTTATTGGGGTTGTGACTCAACAGCAGAGTGAAGATAAACTAAATGAATATTTAGACGAACTTGAGTTTTTAACATATACGGCCGGTGGTGAGGTTTTAAAGCGGTTTACTCAGAAAATGGAAAAGCCGAATCCAAAGACTTTTATTGGAACCGGAAAGATCGAAGATGTAAGAGCTTTTATTCAGGCTAACGATGTAAAGACCGCCATTTTTGATGATGAACTTTCTCCTGCACAGCAAAAGAATATAGAAAAGATCTTGGATTGTAAAATCTTGGATAGAACAAATTTGATTTTAGATATTTTTGCGCAAAGAGCTCAAACAAGTAATTCACGAACTCAGGTAGAGTTGGCACAATATCAATACCTATTGCCTAGACTTGCCGGAATGTGGACTCACTTGGAACGTCAGCGTGGGGGTATTGGAATGCGTGGTCCCGGGGAAACAGAGATAGAAACAGATAGACGTATTGTACGTGATAAAATTTCTTTACTTAAAAAGAAATTGGAGACCATAGATAAGCAAATGGGCGTACAACGTGGAAACCGAGGATCGATGGTTCGTGTAGCACTTGTAGGTTATACGAATGTTGGGAAATCTACTTTGATGAATGTAATAAGCAAGAGTGAAGTCTTTGCTGAAAATAAGTTATTTGCAACATTAGACACCACGGTAAGAAAGGTGGTAATTAGAAATTTACCTTTCTTATTAACCGATACAGTTGGATTCATTAGAAAACTTCCTACACAATTGGTAGAATCTTTTAAATCTACATTAGACGAAGTTCGGGAAGCCGATTTATTATTACATGTAGTAGATATTTCCCATCCAAATTTTGAAGATCACATAGAATCTGTGAACCAAACCTTGGCAGATATAAAGAGCAATAACAAGCCCACTATAATGGTTTTCAACAAAATTGATGCGTTCGTCGAAGAAAAAAATTGAAGAGGATGATTTAATCACCGAACATACAAAGGCCAATTATTCTCTGGAAGAATGGAAACGCACATGGATGAATAGAATGGGAGATAACGTATTATTCATTTCAGCTTTGAATAAAGATAATATTGAAGACTTTAAGAAAAAAGTATATAATACCGTTCGAAAAATACATCTTTCCAGATTCCCTTATAACAACCTTCTTTACCCGGAATACGAAGAGATCGAGGAGAAGGAATAAGGTTTTCAACCTAATAAATAGAATTAGAAATCTGTTTATTAACACAAAGTGTTTACAAATTGGATTTTATTTCAAGCAAAGATTTGAAAAACAAATTTCATATTATATATATTTGTTTTTATAAATAATAAAAAACCCGTTTATTTTAATAAACGGGTTCTAATAAGAATTTTACAATTCTCTGATAATCATATAGATCAATAATAAACCAATGGTAGTCTCCATTTTTTTAAGATTTAGTTGAAATTCAGAAATTATAAACCGAAGTTCCAGCTTCGGTTTTTTTAATGTCTCAAAACATTTTATAAATTTAGTTTGTTATGCCCTCATAACAGGGGAATTAAGACAAACGTTTTCAACAAAGTTTTAAACAGAGAGTATTATTAATGCTCTTAATATTGCGCTAAATAGGTATATTAAATTAATGATTATCAGGTATTTGTTGTTTTGTCATGATTGTTAGCTAAATATTAAATTTATGTTGGTAATCCCTTTAAAATAGACCGCTACAAGCATGTTTTAAAGCTATTAACAAATGTGGTGGCTTAGGCGATACTTTAACGAAAAAATTTAATAAATAAAGCCCTCAATGAGGGTTAATTTCCTGTCACCCGGATATTATCGATGTCATAAGTGGTGGTTTTATCTGGTGCTGCACCAAGATATTTAAATGCTACGTTCAATGTTCCTTCCAAGCAAGAAATATCGATTTTAGAATTTATAAAACTTTTACCGAATTGGCTGGTTGGACCTATTGGGATATTGGCATCTAACAATTGCCATTCGGTTGTACTTGGATTTCCTGTGAAATCTGTTGTAATAAGCACAGATAATATCACTCCATTATCGTAAGAAGCTTTAATATCGAAGCTCAAAACTTCATTATTTGAGTTGTTCAAACTAATTCCCGGAGTAATTAGCCAAGCTTCCAATGGGTTTTCCTGAGTATTAAAGGCAGAAATTCTAATATATCGATCGCTGTTTAAAATCCCGTCTTCAAAACGCTCGTTTCCTCCATTTACATTCACATTGGTCCATCCTCTACCATCCAGGATATTCTCATTGCTCACGCCAACAAAGTTTTCTTCAAATAACACTTTTGAACCGGCTGTTTCATTTTCGCCACATTTCAGAAACTCAGGGTCGCATCTAGTGTCATTTTTAAATTGAAGATTCTCCGGAGAATTAAGAATGATAACAAAATGGTCATCGAAGAAATTTCTACTCAACACCCCTTCCAAACTTCCAGAAAATTGAGGCAATAGAAGCGACTTAAAATTTGAAAAGGTACTAGTGCTTAAAAAACTTGTACTTCCCGATACACAACTCTCTATTTGTCGTTCTCCATCGAATCTATCGGTTACCTCAGCTGCAAATGTAAATCGCTTCTCTTCTCTTACCAGATTTCTATTGAACTGAACGTTTTCTAAGCGAATATATAAATTGCGATAGTTCTCATTGAAATCTATAATATCCAGATTAATGGGTTCAATTTCAGCAGTCGTAGAAGATCTTATTATATGTTCATCTATTAAGGACTGAGGGATTGCAACCACATCTCCTCTGTTTTGAATACCAAGCTGAAAAACGCCATTATTAAACCACAAGCTGAGTCCGTCTAATTTTATGTACACCTTTCTCCCAAATTCGTAGGTTTCGAATAAGGAAGTACCATCTATTAAAATCTGAATTCCAGAAATCGGATTTGAAGCTTTGTCCTGAAGTATTAGTTTTTTATAAAAATTCCCAGCTTCATCATTTGAAATCACAAAGCCTTCAACAAAAGTGTCTGTGTTTTGAAATGTGTAAATCGTAGCTGTAGTTGGATTATAATTACCTTTAATAGCTGAAATACTTGTGAAATTTCCATCGAAGTCATCTTCAACCTCATTAGTTGTTGGCACCTCAAAATCATCGGTTTTCACACACGCATCAATTAGCAAGACTATAAATAGCAATCCGATCCAGTTAAATAATTTAAATCTCTTCATCTTCTTTCTTTTTATATTTTTCAAAATCTGATATATACATTCCCATAATAGGAAGTTCCTGTTCCATACCAATATTTAGAGCCAAATACTGGTTGTTCTCGATCTCTGTCTGCTTTTAGAGTTCTAAAATTTGCATTCCGAGATTGTTCAAAGCCACCTGATTTGTACAATTCATCTAAAATATTATTAACGCTCACAAAAAATCCGATGTAATAATTTTTTACTCTCCAGGATTTTCCGCCCACAGCATTTAACAAAAAATAATCATCAAATTGCTCTTGTTTTAAAAGGTCCAGGGCAATATTCTCATCATAGCCTAAAAGTGGCAAACCATCGGAATCTGTTGCAAAATTGCTGGTTCTTGCCAGCGGACTAACATCTGCAAAAGCATGAGAAAAATAATTGAGCGTTGTTCCAAACCACCAGTAATCGGGATCGCGATATTCAAAGCCTATTTGAGCGGCTCGTTGCGGCCCACCTGCAATCCTATAATTTTTCAAATTCGATTCTCCATAATCTTGAGCTTCAATAAAATCGTCGGAGGTGAGTTTTAAATCCGGATTATTGTTATAAATGAATTGCCCTGATGCAACTGCCGTCTTTAGCTTTAAGGTGGAAGTTAACTGTGCTTCAGCTCCTAATTCGAGTCCAAGATGCTGCTTATCGATACCGGTTAAAATCTCCTGAACAAAAGCTGTCGTGCTATTTCTTCCCAATCCGGAAAGTCCATCGGCATAGTAAAAGGAGATTTCGGTTGCATTATTTATCTGAGTGAAATAGCCGGTGAGCCTAGCTTTCAAAAAAAGAACTTCTAAAAATGTAACTGGCATCCCCCGAGTAGATTTGTTCGCTCTTAATCCCGACTACTACGTTGTTATTTTGTCTGGAATTAGAAAAGGAATTTTTAATTGCAGGAGCATTCGTGAAATAGGCTGCATTAAATTCCAATAAATGCTTTCCCGTAATTTTCCAAACAGACCCAGCCTTTGCTCCGTAATCTGTAAATTCTAGCTTTTTACTCTTGCCGAAAGACGTTTCCGGAAAATTTCCGTTTTTATAAAATCCTTCTCGCTGATAATTGGTTTGAGATACATTGAGCGCTACATAAGAATCTAATTTTTCGGTTCTCATTATCATATTCACAAAAGCTTCAGCTGAAGCTGCTTTCCATTTAAAATTATATTTTAATCTTTCTTCTAAACCGGCAATCCTATTTGGATTCAATAAATCATTCTGTGCCCTATTTCCTTCCGAAAAAAAATCTACATCTAGATACCCTATTCCGCCTAAAAGGTCATTTACCTCAGCATAATTTTCGCTGTTTAGATTGGAAAATTTCAGCTTGGCGGTTAGCATCAATGAAGAATTAATATTTGCAGTTAAAATTGAATTTAGATTTAGAAGTTTGTCTTCCACTTTGTCTTCAGCAATTACATAAATAGCATTTCCACCACTACTTAAGGAAACCTTGTTGGCTTCATATAAATCTTGCCAATTGATTTGTCCATTTTCTTGAAAATCTTTTTGAGAACGATACGCCGCTTCAAAATTCAGATTGTCAGAAAATCTTAGAAAATAACTAGGCAGTTTTTGATAATAGGAAGGGTCTGGATTGCTCCCGCCTCCTATAAAACTTTGTTGCGCATCGCTTTGAGTTACCAGCCGTGTACCACCAAAATCCAAATGAGTATTTCCAGTAGAACCAAATTGATAGCCGACATTATTATTTATTTTGATTTTTTCTGAAAGTTTCCAGAAGTGATTCAGCATTAAAATGGGCTCTTTAACCTCTTTAATTCTGCTATTCCTGATCTCCCCATCCTGAATACCCCAAAAGGAATTATATTTTCTACCCTTAAGATCGAAAACTTCCTGAGTGTTTGCCGAAGATTTCCCCCGAATATTGGGTGTGTAGAAGCCCGTGAAATTTAAGCTATGTGCATAATTCAACTTTTTCTCTACTGAAATAAAAAAAGAGTTTGCATCGTATAATGTCCCATCAATGTAAGCCTCAGTTGCAAATCTTCTTGCTAACCCTAATGCATACCACCAACCTCCGGGCTTTTCCCCGGAACTATAGGTTGCCATAACTCTCCCGGCATAACTCCTGTTAGCAGCAGCATAAGACACCTTAGTATTTCTGCTGTATTGGGACGCCCTCATAAGGATATTAGTATTTCCAGCCAGAGAACCAAATGTGGTTTCTCCCGGAACCAAGCCATTGGCAAAAACCTGATTTCGCTGAAGGTCATTTAGTCCGCCCCAATTACTCCATTGTGGTCTGCCATCAAAGAATTTATTCATTTCAATCCCATTTATGGAGACAATGCCATATTCGCTTCCCAAACCTCGAGGTTTAAAAAATGTACTACTGAAATCAAAGGCAGCAGCATTTAGAAAAACATCCCGGGAAGCTTGAAGTAATCCTGTTATATTATCTGTACCACCTTGATCTTCATTCAATTCAGATTCGCTTAAACTTATGGTCGCCAACTGAATTTGTTCCTTCAACAGAACTTGTTGTAAAGGAATTTCACCCAAGGGTTTAGGTTGTTCAACATTTAAATTTATAGGGATTCGTACAATTTGATATGCTGGTTTGGTAATTTCCAAAATGTAATTTCCTGGAACTAGGTCTATATCCTGAAATTGAAAACTGCCATCGGGTGCTGAGATTTTTATATAGGTGGTACCCTCCAATTTTAGGCGTGCCCCTACGATTGGTTGATTAGACAAGGCGTCCACTACGGAACCTGATAGGGCAGTGTTTTGAGCAGAAATCTTGAGGATGCCAAGAAGCATCAGAAATAATAAAAGTTTTCTGCCTTTCATTATAAAACACTCAATTTCAGCAATTAAGATACTATTTTTATTAAATCCAACTAATAAAAAATGTAAATTCACTAATAATTTAACTTTTAACTATTCATGATATATACTCCCTGTAATTGTATAAATTTGAAGAAACTTGTGATTATTTTAGTTACAAGCTTACTGTTTAGCACATACTCCTTGGGACAAGAAAGAAAAGATTATAATATTTATACCGTTGCTTTTTATAATGTTGAAAATCTTTTCGATACCGAAGATGATCCACTAACTTTTGATGATGATAGGACTCCGCTAGGGAAAGATATGTGGACTCAGGAAAAATATGAGGATAAAATAAAGAATATCGCCAGAGTAATTTCAGAGATTGGGCTTGATAATTCCAAAACTGCCCCTGCGATTATAGGTTTATGTGAAATTGAAAACCTACGAGTTCTGGAAGACCTCGTAAATCATCCTCTTTTAGAAAAATTCAATTATCAAATAGTTCATTACGATTCACCGGACATGCGCGGTATCGATGTGGCGTTATTATATCAAAAATCATTATTTATTCCGGACGATTCCCAGTCTAGGAGATTAATGTTATATGATTTGGATGAACCAACAAAAAGGATATTTACCAGAGATCAATTAGTAGTTTCCGGTAAGCTAAATGGCGAGGCCATTAATATAATTGTAAATCATTGGCCTTCAAGAAGTGGGGGCGAGGCAAAAACAAATTACAGAAGAGAAAAAGCTGCTGATCTAAATAAGCAGATAATCGATTCGATTTATCAAAAAGATCCTTTTGCTAAAATACTTAGCATGGGCGATTTTAATGATGATCCAACAAATAAAAGTTTTAAAAAGGTTTTGAAAACCAGCAATAATAGGGAAACAATTTTGGCTCAAGAGCTCTTTAATCCTATGGAGAATCTAGCCAAGCAAGGAAAAGGTTCGTTAGCCTATAGAGATAGTTGGAATCTATTCGATCAAATTTTAGTATCGGAATCTTTACTGGGCAGCCGCAGCGGACTCCAATTCTACCAAGCGGGAATATTTAACTCCCATTACCTTATCACGCTAAATGGGCAATTTCGAGGGTATCCTTTTAGGAGTTATGATTATAGCGGATATACAGGAGGATTTTCAGATCATTTCCCGGTTTTTGTGTATTTAGTTTCACAGCAATGACTTCAATCTTATTGGTTAGAAAACAGATGTTAAAATATTTTTTAAAACAGCTATTTTAAAGTCTACCTTGCTATAGAATTTCCATATAGGAATTCTTAAGTATTATGACCAAAATTAATGTTCTTCTAATTTTTACTGTATTATTTGTTTCGTTTACTAGCATAGCACAAGAAACCACCACCAGTATTAACGGAATGCGCAAAAATGCCATTTCCTTCAATGTTTTAGGATCATCCCCATTTATTGGAATTACATATGAACGTTTGGTTTCTGAAAATGTGAGTTTGGAAATAGGCGTGGGTATTCCAAGTGTAGGTGCTGGAATAAAATATTTCCCATGGAGCATAGAAGAGTCCAAGATTCTATTTCATATTGGACTTTCTGGAACTTATATAGATACTCAAGGTTTTGACGCGTTTAAAACTACTGAACAAAAGGAGGAAAAAGGCGTTTTTATAGGCTATCTCCCAGTCGGGATTAGCTACTTTGGGAAAAATGGATTTAATCTAGGAGTAGATGTTGGACCTGCGATCGCCGCCACATTAGGTCCATATGGCAATTTAAAACTAGATACAGATTTTAATAAATTTCTTTAAAATAATCTCATCTGTCCATCCTTATATTGCTCATGTAATTCACAGTTTAGTCTGGGCATCTCCTTACCCGATAAATACTTTTTTCGTGCAATCTTAAATTGTTGTGAAACCTGTTCAGCAATATTTCCCGATCTTTTCATGCGTCGGCCAAATTCGCTATCGTTCAAATTTCCGCCATGACATTCGGCTATTTGATGTAATACTTTATCTGCTCTATCCGGCATTGTTTTTTTTTATCCAATCGGTAAATATTCCGCCTATAGCTCCATTCAACCTTACCATAGTATATCCAACTCCTAGAGCACCGTTTTCTGAAATTGCTTTTACAAGCTGTAGAATTTCATGACTATTGATTCCGGGAATTATTGGAGCCATCATCACACTTACTGGGATATTATTGGAAGCTAATAGATTTAGGGTTTCCAAGCGTTTTTTAATAGTTGCTGTTCTCGGTTCAAGGATCCTTCTGGTTTCTTCATTTAAAGAAGTTATTGAAAGGTGAACCTGAACTAAATTGTTTTTTGCTAGTTCTTTCAAAACATCTAAATCACGAAGTACCAGAGAGTTTTTCGTAATGATCCCAACCGGGTGTTTGAATTTTAAAAATGTTTTGAGCAGTTGCCTGGTGATCTCCAATTTCTTTTCGATTGGCTGGTAGCAATCTGTATTTCCAGATAATACAATGGGTACGGCCTTCCAACGGTGACTTTGAAGTTTTTTTTCGAGAAGTTCTGCTGAATTTCGCTTAACAAAAATTTTCTGTTCAAAATCCAATCCGGCACTATATCCCCAATATTCGTGAGAATTTCTTGCATAACAATATATACAGCCATGTTCACAGCCCTGATACGGATTCAAAGAATACCCCATCCCCACATCCGGACTCATCACTTTATTCACAATGGTTTTGGGAAAAGTATCTATAAGAACCGTTTTAGAATTCGTAGCCTCATCACCTTCAACCGCACAATAATTCAGAAAATCCGAGCGCAATTCATGGGTATGCGCATCAAATTTATTTGAAACATTTAATTGAGCTCCTCTTCCTTTTATATATTCTCCTTCATTTAACATAAAACAAAAATATGGAATAATTCCATTTAAAGGGAATTATTCCATATTTTTGTTTTAATTTTTAAGTGGATATCTCAGGTTGAGCATTTCGACATAGCTCAATACAGGCTATAATCTGATTTCCCTTTTCGATTAAAAAGTTCTCGACTCCGCTCGAACAGACAAAATATCATTCACTCTACTTCCCCGGAAAATCTGCCTTGCGTTTATTTAAAAATGCTGAAGTTCCTTCTTTAAAATCTTCCGTACCAAAACACCAGCCAAATTCAGCTATTTCGGTTTCAAAACCATTCACTCCGGTTTCGTAGTTAGCGTTTACCGCTTTAATCGCAGAGCTTATCGCAACTAAAGAATTACGCATGATCTTTCCAGCAAGTTTTTCAGCAAAATCAAGCAACTCTTCTTGTGCAACAACATGATTTACGAGATTGTATTGCAAGGCCTGATTGGCGTCTATCATTCCGGCAGTCATGATCATTTCCATAGCGCGACCTTTTCCAACCAATTGAGGCAGTCTTTGTGTACCGCCATAACCCGGAATTACTCCAAGAGAAACTTCCGGAAGTCCCATTTTTGCATTATCACTGGCAATTCTAAAATGAGCAGCCATGGCAAGCTCCAATCCGCCACCAAGTGCAAAACCATTTATGGCAGCTATTACCGGTTTGGATAAATTAGCTACAAAGTCGAATAGTTTTGCCTGACCTTCAGCAGCCAACATTTTCCCCTCTTCCGAAGAAAAATCTGAAAACTCACTGATATCTGCGCCTGCAACAAAGGCCTTTTCTCCACTTCCTGTTAAAATAATCACTTTAACATCCGTGTCTTCTTGTGCATCGCTAAAAGCATCATGCAATTCTTCAATAGTAGCTCTGTTTAATGCATTCAATTTAGAAGGCCTATTAATACTAATTTGAAGAATTCCTTCATTGTTTTCAACTAAAATATTTTCAAAATTCATTTATATGGATTTTTTAGATTTTTATAATTTGTTTTTACCTGCTTTGATACTAAATATCAAATTGAGAACTGGTGTTATAATTTTAGACCCTGAAACAAGTTCAGGGTGACGGTGTTATTTTCTAAAAATATCGTCCTGCTGTTCTGATAGCTATCGGAATCCGTTCAGCATCTCGGACAAAAAGCGAATTGATACGCTAATTATTTAAGTATTTTGCTTCGGAAACCTTACGGTAAAGATAGTGCCTTTATTTTTTTCAGAAACAAAAGTGATCTCCCCTTGATACGTCTCTACAATATTTTTAACCATCGCTAGTCCCAATCCCATTCCGCTAGATTTAGTGGTAAATTTTGGCTCGAATACCTTTTCTTTATCCTCCTCCAGAACTCCCACTCCGTTATCTGAAACCTGAATCGTAACCATTTCCATTTCTTCCTTCACCTCAACCAATATTTTAGGTGCTGCTTCTTCGTTTAAAGCTTGAGTTGCATTTTTAACAAGGTTAGTCACCACTCTTATCAACTGAGTTCTATCGAACTTTGCGAGTATTTCTTCTTTTTCTGTTTGAAATTCGATATAATTTTCATTAAAAATATCCAGCGCCAGTTTAACGATCTTTGGAACATTAAGAATCTCATTTTGTTGTGCCGGCATCTTTGCAAAATTTGAAAATGCAGACGCAATTGCACTCATCGTATCTATTTGATGAATCAGCGTGTTGGTATATTCATCTAATTTTTGGTGTACATTTGGATCTTGAGGATCAAATTTTCGTTGAAAACTTTGCACGGTTAAGCGCATTGGTGTCAGAGGGTTCTTGATTTCATGTGCCACCTGTTTTGCCATTTCTCGCCATGCTTGTTCCCGCTCTCCTGTAGCAAGTTTTACAGCACTTTCCTCCAACTCGTCTATCATACTGTTATATGCCGAGACTAAGGCGTAAATCTCTTCTGTGGCATTGTCTAGTTGTATCTTTTGGAGTCGTTTATCCAAGCGAGTATCAATAATCTTTTGCGAGACGATCTTCAGCGATTTTGTAATGTATTTAGAAAGGAAGTAAGACATCAAAATAGCGATCAAAAACATAAAAAGATAAACCTCGCCTAACTTCACTAAAAAATCATTCAAATCCTTTTGAAGCAAATCGTCATCCTGGAGATATGGCAGGTACAAGATTGCCAGAGGTTTAAATTTATTGTCGGTGATATACGTATAAGAAGATTGAAATTTCTGTCCATTTACCTGAGACCGTTTTAAATATCGTTTTTCTCGGGATTTCTCCAATTCCCTAACTATGTGTTTGGGAATTTGCACATTTGTAGTGTCCCTAAAGAAAGACTCATTAGATTTTATAAGTAACTTCCCATTGAGATCGTACACATTAAGCTGCATATCATGAACCTGCGAAATCTCATAAATTTTATTGTTTTGCTGAAGAATTACAGGCATATTCTCTGTGCTCACTACATGTGTAGTGCCCTCTAAAACAAATTTTATATTCTCCCGAATTGCCTGCTCTTTACGTTCCAGACGTTCGCGATGATAATCTTCAGATTCCTGTTTATATTGAAAAACCGTAACCCCGGCAATAAGTATAGAAGCTACAAGAACCAGCAACATCATGGAAATGAAAATCCGGTTTCTTAAAGATAATTTTAAAAGCTTCATAAAAAATTTCGAGTAATTATGCTGAAATAATCAATTATCACACCATATTAGGCATTGGGGTTTTTAGAACGAATGCGTTTATATATTTTAATTCCAAGCATCAACATGGCGGCCAATAAAAATATCCCAAGCACGCCATAGATCCAGTTAATTGCATCGCGTACAATTACCAAAAATATGACCGAAAACAGGATCAAGGTAGAGCCTTCATTCCAAAGTCGCATGTGATTGGAGCTCCATTTTATAATATCGTTTTGCATTTCTTTAAAGATCAAATGACATTTAAAGTGATAAGCATATAATAAAACTACAAATCCTAATTTTACTTGCATCCAATCCTGTTCTACCCAAATAGGCATGAGGTATAGCATCCAAAATGCAAAAATACTTGCTAAAATTGCTGAAGGCCAAGTAATGATATACCAAAGCCTTTTAGTCATCAATTTTAATTGTGTCGTCAAGATAGATTTCTCGGGCTCGGCTTTAGCTGAAGCTTCTATATGATACACAAATAGACGAGGGATATAAAAAAGCCCCGCAAACCAAGTGATAATAAAGATTAAATGCAGGGCTTTAATGTAATTGTAATATTCCATGGATCTTATTGAGCGTCCAAAAATAAATAATTAAGATTCTTCGCGTTGAATTGTCTGTTGAATTCCTTAATTTCTTTATCTATCAACGTATCAAAAGCAGTCAGTTGCGTTTTTATTGCTGAAGTTAACTCGTTTTTCACAGCTATATCCTGATCTGTCGGTGGGAAATCTCCCATTCCAACTAACGAGTTTAAATGCGCCAATTTATTGGTGAGTTTTATTGGAAAATTTAAAGGGTCTTGCCCGCTCTTATTTTGGGTTTGATAAAGTGCTTTTTCGATCTCCCCAAATTCCTCTTCCATTTGCTTCGCTTTTTCAACCAGATCTTTAACTTTTTCATTCCCCTTATATTGAGTTTGAAAAGATTTTAATTGCTCGTTGATCTTTCTGATTTTTTTGATGGATTTATGAGCTTCGTCTACAGTTGCATTCACATCTGCAATAAAATCGTATTGCTTTTGCAAACCTACTTTATCGGTTTCAGCATTTGGATTCGCCAGAACTTTAAAATTTTTACGCTCTTTTTTCCCGTTTACATTCAATTCTACCGCATATTCTCCGGGAAGAATTCTTGGACCTTCAAGATCTGCCCACCATAAAATCATCCCATCTAACTTTTCGGCACCTTTCTCGTACATATCCCAAACAAACATATTGGAACCCTTTTTAACTTTTAACTTATCTTCTTTAGATTGGTTCCCGAAAGATTTCAAGGTATCATTTGCCTGATTAAAATATGTAAGATGAATCGTGTCTTTCTTTTCATCCAGATCTTTAATGTTGAAATAAGTCACCACACCATTCGGAAGATTCGTTCCATCTGTCTTAGAATTTGGTCTAGATCCTCCACCAATTCTATACGTGTCTTTAGGTTGAAATAAAAATGAATCTTTTTTAGCGTTTTCAGAATCATATTGATGCAACACGCTTAGATCGTCTAAAATCCATATACTTCTCCCTTGGGTTGCCACGATTAAATTTCCTTCTTTTATTGCCAGATCTGTAATGGGAACTATTGGCAGATTTAACTGAAATTCTTGCCATTGTTTTCCTTGATCAAAAGAAATATAGATACCGTTTTCGGTTCCTGCATATAACAAGTTTTTATCGGTTGGATCTTCACGAATTACTCGGGTAAAATGTTCATTTCCTATCCCATTGGTAATTTTTGTCCATGATTTCCCGAAATCGGTTGTCTTATAAAGGTAAGGTGCAAAATCCCCCGACTTATAACTTGTGGCAGCGATATAAGCTGTTCCAGCATCATGATCGCTGGTTTCTAATGAATTTATCTGTGCCCATTTCGGCAATCCGTTTGGAGTTACATTTTCCCAGTTCTTGCCTCCGTCTTTGGTTACATGTACTAAGCCATCATCGCTTCCCACCCAGATCAAGCCTTCTTGCAAAGCAGATTCTTCAGCAGCAAAAATAGTTGCGTAATACTCTACCCCGGTATTATCCTGAGTTATAGGTCCACCACTGGAACCAAGTTTAGTAGGGTCGTTTCTCGTAAGATCTTCACTAATAGTTTCCCAAGATTGGCCTTCATTCGTAGTTACATGCACATGGTTGGAAAACGTATATAATTTATTAGAATTATGCTTAGAAAAAATGATTGGGAAATTCCATTGGAATCTGTATTTCATATCTTCAGCTCCGTGTCCCATCGGATTATCAGGCCAAACATTAATTGCCCGTTGCGTATTCTTTTCGTGATTTACACGAGTTAGAAATCCACCGTAACTTCCTCCATAAACAATTTCATCATTCTCTGGATCTACTGCAATATGAGCAGATTCTCCTCCGGCAGTTTCCTCCCAATTATCTTCAGAAATTGTATAATCTGTACTTCTATGGTCTATTCTAATAGTTGAATTATCCTGTTGGGCGGCATAAATCCTATAAGGAAAGTGATTATCTGTAGTCACTCTGTAAAATTGTGCAGTTGGCTGATTGTGATAAGTACTCCAAGTTTCTCCACCATCGTAAGTTACCTGCGCACCACCGTCGTCACCCATAATAATTCTATTTGGGTTTTCAGGAGCGATCCACATATCGTGGTGATCTCCATGAGGTGCTCTTGCTGAAGTAAAATTCTCTCCTCCGTCTTTAGATTTATGATAAGAAACATTCACTACGTAAACAACGTCTTCATCTTTAGGATCGGCGTAAATTCTAGTATAATACCAAGCTCTTTGGCGTAAACTACGGTCGCTATTTATATTTTTCCAACTCGCACCACCATCTTCGCTTCTATAAACGCCGCCCTTTTCCTTATTCTCTACAATTGCCCAAACTCTATTGGAGTTTACCGGAGAAACGGTAATTCCCATAATCCCCAAGGTGTCCTCAGGAAAGCCTTTATTATTGGAGATCTCTTTCCAGGTTTCACCACTATCTGTACTTTTCCAAAGAGCAGATCCTTCTCCACCACTGCTCAAACTATAAGGCGTACGTTGCACTCTCCATGTAGAAGCATATAAAATTCGAGGGTTGTTAGGATCCATTATAAGATCTACTGCCCCTGCCTGCTCATTCACGAAAAGTTTTCTTTTCCAGGTAAGTCCTCCATCGGTACTTTTATAAATCCCACGTTCCTGAGTTGGCTTATAAATATTTCCCAAAACCGCTGCATAAACGATCTCTGGATTGGTAGGATGAATGGAGATTCTTGGAATATGCCTGCTTTTCTCCAAGCCCATAGATTTCCAGGTTTTCCCTGCATCTACAGATTTCCATATTCCGGATCCGGAAGAAACATTTCCTCTTAAGGTTTTTTCTCCACCTCCGGCAAATAATATATTATGATCGCTGTTAGCAATACTTATCGCCCCGATACTTCCTCCAAAAAATCCATCAGAGATATTCTCCCAAGTACGGGCACCATCAGTAGTTCTCCAAATTCCTCCTCCGGTAGATCCAAAGTAAAACAAATTTGGTTCGCCGGAAACTCCAACTACAGCTGCAGAACGCCCTCCACGAAAGGTCCTATTAATCGGTATTTTAAAGCTCCGAAAGCGCTTGAGTCGATTGTTGTTTCAGTAGATTTTTTGTTACGTTGTGCGTTGGTTTCTGTATAAATTCCGAAGAAAAAGAATACAAGAAGAAGTTTAGGTAAAAATGTTCTCATAGAGTGTAGTGTGTAATTCTGTTGATATTAAACTCAATTCAACCATAAATTGAATGGAAGTTAAATATACCAATTTCTATGAAACCGTTTCAGATAGGGATGGTTTTAACCTCAAGCGAATTTCACGATTTAAAAAATAGGCAGTTACAAGGGTTGAGAGCACATCGGCAATTGGGAAAGATATCCAAACTCCAATTTCACCATAATATATAGGTAATATCAGCACTAAAGGAATAAAGAAAAATCCTTGTCGTGATAGGGTGAGTAACAATGCAGGAACTGCTTTTCCAATAGCTTGAAAATAGGCCGAACCAATTAACTGTAAAGCGATAATTGGCGTGGCAGCAAAAACCCATCGCATGGCACTTGGCGTATCTCGAACTACCGCAGGATTATCTGTAAAAACTCTAACAATATCTTCTGAAAAGAACATGATGCCGGCAAAAACTAACAATCCCAAACCACAAGCATACAAAATGGCGGTATTGATACTTTTTCTCACACGTTCCCATTGTGCCGCTCCGTAATTATATCCGGCGATTGGCAAAAATCCTTGTGTTACTCCTAATACCGGGAAAAGTGCAAACATCAGCATTCTACCTATAATTGCATATACAGTAACCGAATCTTCTCCACCGAGTTCGAATAAAATATTATTCATTAATAAGTAGGTGATACTCACTACTGCCTGTCTGGCTAACGTGACAAAACCAAGAGAAGAGATCTCCTTTAAAATTGGGAAATCAAACCCGAAATGAGCCCAATTTATCTTTAATTCTGAATTACTGGAAAGGAAAAACCATAAGACATAAGAGAAACAAAAGAAGTAAGAAACACTCGATGCGATTGCTGCTCCCAACATTCCCATATCCAAAACGTTGATGAGGATATAATCTAATAAAAGGTTAGATACTGAGGGAATTATCATGCAATCATAGCAAATTTTGGTTTGCCTTCTGCCCGTATTACATTGTTCCCCATCATACAAAGCGCTAAGAATGGCACTCCATATAAAACCACGATATAATAGATCTTGGCCGGATCGAAAATATCTCCTTTCCCTCCAAAAGCAGGGATAATAGAATCGACAAACGTTAAGCCTATCAATACTAAAAATACAGATAAAATAAGGGTAAGGGTAATTTGGTTTCCGAAGGTTTTTAGCGCTTTCGGTTTATCTCCAGAACCCAGAGCTCTTGAAATAATCGAGGAACCTCCAATTCCTATTGCCATCCCCAAAGCAGCAATAAAGAAAGAAACCGGTAAAACTACATTTATCGCGGCAATTGCGATAGAACCTATCCAATTTCCTACAAATATAGTGTCCACTAAAATATTCAGGGACATTACTAGAATTCCTATAGATGCTGGAGCTGCCTGTTTTATTAACAGTTTCCAGATTGGATCCTTACCTAAAGCCGCTGAATTTACATGAGCCATTAAGCTTCTACTTCGTTAGCGAAAGCCCATTCGTCTACCCATCTAGAAAGTACTTTCACCCAATCTTCTCGAGTATTTAAACAAGGAACAACAGTAAATTCTTTTCCGCCAACTTCATGAAAGATCTCTTCCCCTTCCATCGCGATCTCCTCTAAAGTTTCTAAACAATCACTCACAAATGCAGGTGTTACAATAGCTAGATTTTTCATGCCTTGTTTACCGAAACGTTCGATAGTTCTATCTGTATAAGGTTGCAACCATGGATCGAAACCAAGTCTGGATTGAAAGGTAACGCTATAGGAATTTTCTTTTAACTGAAGGTATTCTGCTACCAAACGTGTAGTTTCAAAACACTGATGCCTGTAACAAAATTGATGTGCTTTAGATGGTGTATTACAACAACTTCCATCTATCTGGCAATGAGACTTAGTAATATCACTTTTACGAATGTGTCTTTCCGGTACCCCGTGATATGAAAATAAAATATGTTGATATTCCACATCTTTTAATTTCTCTTGAATACTATTCGCCAATACCCTAATGTAATCTGGATGGTTGTAAAAAGCCGGAATAGAGGTAAATCGCATTTTTGGAAAAAATTCTTGTCTTAACTCTTCTGCTAAAACTAAAATAGTTTCGGTGGTTGCCATGGCAAACTGGGGATAGAGAGGAAAAATAAGCACCTCATCTACTCCCTGATCATGCAGTTCCTGAAGTCCGGATTTTATATTTGGAGTTCCATAACGCATTGCTAAAACAATTGGTACAGAGGTGTTTTCATCTATCCTATCTTTTAACCTTTCAGATAAAACGATAAGAGGAGAACCCTCATCCCACCAGATCTTTTTGTAGGCTGCGGCAGATTGTTTTGGCCTTGTATTTAAAACAATTCCTTTCACCAAAATTGTTCGCGCCCAAAGAGGAACATCGATCACGCGTTCGTCCATTAAAAACTCTCCTAAATATTTCTTTACATCTTTTGGGTCGGTACTATCCGGAGAACCCAGATTTACCAAGAGTACACCTTTACTCATTCTCTTTTCTTTTTCAGCTATTTTCAGAATTTAAAAATACGATTATAAATATTTTTAAAATGCGTTTAAACTAAGATTAGCTCAATTGGATTATTAATAAAATCAATGCATTAAGAATTGTTTGGCAATGCCAGGGACATCACGTATTTCTTTGGAGTGGTTCCAAATTTCTTTTTAAAAGCCGCGATAAAATGACTTGCCGTGCTATATCCTACTTTCAGGCCAACTTCATTCACATTAAACTCACCCGAATCCAATAGCTTACGGGCAAATTCCATTTTATAGTCAAATAGAAAACTATAAACAGAATCTCCATAGATCTGTTTAAAGCCTTCCTTTAACTTTTTTAAACTCAAACCGATCTCTGTAGAGAGCTCCTGAAGCGAAGGTGGCTCAGCCATATGGGCAATTACAATGTCCTTTGCCTTTCTAATTTTCATCACATTATCTTCATCTACTAAAAATGGACATTGCTCCACATTGTTATCTCCAGACCTATTAAAATACAAACTCAGTAATTCATAGGCTTTGGCCTTAAAATACAAGGATTTAATTGATGGCATCAAATTAAAATTCATCAACTGATTTAATACAATTGCCATCGAAGGAGTAATATCGCCATCCTTGTAATATTTCTTATCGCTGTTTTCTGAACTCAAAAAAGGAATATAATTAGCTTCCTGAGAAAACATAGAATGAAACTTCTTAATAGAGATCACCATAGAGATAAGCCAAGACTTTGGGTGCAAATCTAAATTTAAGGGCAAATCTCTTTGCGGATTGTATAAAAGCAGTGAATATTCTTCTTTTAACGGCAACTCGTAGCTGCTATTATTAAAGAGAAATTTTCCGTCCCCCTTTACACAAAAGTGAAATTGAATGTAGGTACTATCTATTTCTCTAGTAATTTTCTGAGGCGTATTTTCTTCATTTTGAAACTTTAATATGAAGAATCCATCTTCAATTTTAGTTTCATCTACAAACCCTTCAGCGACGTTTTTTTCTTCAGAATTCATTGTAATTTTTACTTTTTTATTTAGAATGAATCTAAACTAATAGCTTCTAAACATTTGAAATCACTGCAAATTTAAGCTATTTCAGCAAATTAAAGATAGTTCCATCTACAAATCCCATCAAACGACACATTTAGTACTTTGAGCGTTACTTTTTGAAATACCTATCATTTACCTTTGTCCCAGAATACCTAAACAGGTTCATGGAAAAGTATCATATCTCCAGAGGGAAACATTTTTATACCATAGGATTAAGCTACAAAAAAGCTGACGCCGACATTAGAGGCCACTTTAGCCTTACCGAAGAAGGAAAAACAAATTTACTTAAGCAGGCAAAAATTGAAGGAATAGATGGCCTAATAGTCACTTCTACCTGTAATCGTACAGAAATTTACGGTTTCGCCCAACACCCATATCAGCTAATTAAATTGCTTTGCGAACACACGCATGGAACTGTTGAAGAATTCGAAAAAGTAGCTTTTGTATATAAAAATCGGGAAGCTATTTCCCATATGTTTAGAGTGGGAACCGGTTTAGATAGCCAGATTCTCGGAGATTTCGAAATTATAAGTCAGCTTAAACTTGCATTTATCGCCTCTAAGAAAGTTGGAGTTGCCAATCCTTTTTTGGAACGATTGATTAATTCTGTAATCCAGGCCAGCAAGCGCATTAAGAACGAAACTCAGCTTTCATCGGGAGCAACTTCGGTAAGTTTTGCATCTGTTCAGTATATTTTAAATGAAGTTGAAAATGTTACCGATAAGAATATTCTTTTATTCGGAACCGGGAAAATAGGAAGGAACACCTGTGAGAACTTGGTAAAGCATACCAAAAACAGTCATATTACACTTATAAATAGAACTAAGCTCAAGGCTGAAAAAATTGCCGGAAAGTTCAATTTAAGAGTAAAAGATTATGCCGATCTACAATCGGAAATTCGAGATGCAGATATTTTGGTAGTAGCCACCGGAGCTCAGAATCCTACAATTTCTAAGGAATTGATCTATGCGAAAAAGCAATTGTTGATTCTTGATCTTTCTATTCCTAAAAATGTAGCAGATGATGTAGTAGGAATGGAGAATGTGACCCTAATTCATTTAGATCAGCTTTCTCAAATGACCGATGCTACTTTGGAAAAGAGAAAAGAATTTATTCCGCATGCTCAAGAAATTATAAAAGAAGTTGAAGGCGATTTTAATAAATGGTTGGAAATGCGAAAATTTGCACCTACCATTAAAGCTTTAAAGAAGAAGCTGAAAACGATGAAAGATGCCGAGTTGGATTTTCAAAGTAAAAAAATCACCGATTTCAATAGCGAACAAGCAGAGATTGTAAGCAATAGAATTATTCAAAAAATAATGAATCATTTTGCCAATCACTTAAAAGATGATTCTAACACCTCAGATGAAAGTTTGGAGCTTATCCAAAAAGTATTTCAGCTGGAAGATTCCATATAATGAGCAAAGTTATTAGAATTGGTACCCGCGATAGTGAACTTGCACTTTGGCAAGCCAAAACAGTTCAAACTGCACTCGAAAAACTCGGTCATAAAACCGAATTACTTCCCGTTAAGTCCACCGGCGATTTAAATTTAGATCAACCTTTATACGAAATGGGTATCACAGGTATTTTCACCAAAACTCTGGATGTCGCCATGCTTACCGGCAAAATAGATATTGCTGTACATTCTATGAAGGACGTGCCAACAGCTCTTCCGCAAGGGATTGTAGAGGCAGCCGTTCTGAAAAGAGCCAATTCCAAAGACATTCTTATCCATAAAGGCTTGGAATTTTTAAATGCTGAAGGAATTATTGCAACCGGAAGCTTAAGAAGAAAAGCACAATGGCTAAATAAATATCCATCACATACCTGCGTAGATCTCCGCGGAAATGTAAATACCAGAATGCAAAAGCTAAAAGATAGCGATTGGAACGGGGCGATTTTCGCCGCTGCCGGGCTAGAGCGCATCAATTTGACATCGGAGAATTCATTAGACCTAGACTGGATGCTTCCCGCTCCCGCTCAAGGTGCGATGCTGGTTGTTGCCATGGAAAAGGATAATGAAACAAGAGACATTTTAAAAGCCTTAAATCATAGAGAATCTGAGATTTGTGTTCACATAGAACGTGAGTTTTTAAAAGTACTCGAAGGCGGTTGTACTGCTCCTATTGGTGCTTTGGCAACTATTAAAGGGAATGAAATAAGTTTTAAAGGAGCTTTATTCAGTTTAGATGGAAAAAAGCAAGTTTCCATAGAAAGAAAGATTGCCTTAGAAGATGCACCAAACTTCGGAAAAAATTGCGCTTTAAAAGTACTAAATAATGGAGGCAGCGTTTTGATGGAAGAAATAAAAAAAAGTCTTGAACTAAATATCATGCTAGCATCCTCTCTACTAAAATACTTGCTGAAAATCAGAAGCAACTTCTTTTGAATTCAGGAATTGGATTGGTTGAATATGATGCTATTAGTATTGAGTTCGATCATTCTTCTTTAGACGCACCTATCCCTAGAAACCTCATCTTTACAAGCCAGAATGGCGTAAAAGGATTTTTTACTCAATACCCGGAATTTCAGACCAGAGAGCTCAACATTTTTTGTGTGGGTGAAAAAACCAAGGCAGAGATCTTAAAAAATGGATATGAAGTTAATGCTTCAGCAAATTCCAGTAAAGAATTGGCGAATTTAATCGTGAATGAATTCAGAGAAAAAGAATTTCTTTACATCTGTGGTTCTATGCGGAGAGAAGAATTGCCTGAGATTCTTAAAAAAGAAAATGTTTCTATTAAAGAATTAGAGGTTTATAACACTTCTCTGAATCCCAAAAAGTTTAATAGCACTTTTGATGGGGTTTTGTTTTTTAGTCCCAGCGGAGTTAAAAGCTATTGCCAGAAAAATGACTTAAATTCGAGTACCGCTTTTTGTATTGGGGAAACCACTGCAGCCGAAGCTAAGAAATATACACAACATATAATTATCGCGAATAAGCCTAGTATTGAAAATGTAATTGTACAGGCGATTAAAAAATATAAGAAATGATCAAGAACGACTTATTTTTAAGAGCATTAAAAGGGGAGACAGTAGACAGACCGCCGGTTTGGATGATGCGACAGGCAGGAAGATACTTGCCGGATTTCATGAAATTGAAAGAAAAGTATGATTTCTTCACCCGTTGTAGAACTCCGGAATTGGCTACAGAAATCACCGTGATGCCCATAAATCAAGTTGGCCCGGATGCTGCTATTTTATTTAGTGATATTTTGGTAATTCCTCAAGCGATGAATATCGAGGTAGAAATGAAACTGGGCGTTGGGCCATGGTTGCCGAATCCTGTTCGCACCAGTAAAGATGTAGAAAAGGTGTATGTACCTAATGTACATGAAGAGTTAGGTTATGTAATGGATGCCATAAAAATGACCAAACAAGCTTTAAATGATGAAGTGCCATTAATAGGTTTCGCAGGTTCTCCATGGACGATTCTCTGTTATACTGTACAAGGACAAGGTTCTAAGAATTTTGATATCGCCAAAAAATTCTGTTTTACCAATCCTGCTGCTGCACATACTTTGCTTCAAAAAATTACCGATACTACTATTGCTTATTTAAAAGCGAAGGTTGCAGCCGGAGTAGATGCCGTACAAATATTCGATTCTTGGGGAGGAATGTTGTCTCCAACAGATTATCAAATTTTTTCATGGCGATATATGCAACAAATTATAGATGCTTTAAAAGATGAAGTGCCTGTGATCGCATTTGGAAAAGGATGCTGGTTTGCGCTAGATGAAATGTCTAAGTCCGGAGCTTCAGCTTTAGGCGTAGATTGGACTTGTTCTGCAAGAAATGCACGTTACTTATCTGGAGGAAAAATAACACTTCAGGGAAATTTTGATCCCTCAAGATTGTATTCGCCACCTGCAGAGATTAAGAAAATGGTTCATCAGATGATCGATGAATTCGGAAAAGATAGATATATCGTGAATTTAGGTCACGGAATTTTACCAGATATTCCTGTTGAAAATGCCCGTGCGTTTATTGATGCGGTTAAAGAATATTCAAAATAGGCGAACATGCTTAGCAAAGGTTTAAGAGACGAAGAGAACCAAAAGATCAACGAGCTTGTTGGGAGATTAATCGACTTGGAATTTGTTCCTGAGTTTTATGAGAGCGAACAACGCTCTAAGGTAAACGGACTCCTATTTGACCAGCTAGGTTTTAAAATCTCAGATCTTGAAACTTGGTATTCTGAAGAATTGCTAGTAAAATTAAAAGAGCTGAATTTCGACTTTTCAAATCTGGAGCAGTTTGGAGATTTTCTCTTAAATATTATTCCTTTTGAAGACGAGCAACATGCGTCGCATTTGGCAGCATCGGCAGTAGCTATTTTCGAATATATTCAGAAAGAGAGTAAAACTTTCTCATTTAGTATTATTCAAAAAATAAATCAAGCAAAAGCATTAGAATAAATTCAGCATGAAAAATAAATTCTTCCAATACATTCAGCAACTTCAAGATACTATTACCTCTAAATTAGAAGAAGTTGATGGTTCCGGGAAATTCAAAGAAGATCTTTGGGAGCGTCCGGAAGGTGGTGGTGGAAGAACTAGAGTTATAGAAAACGGAGCTGTTTTCGAAAAGGGTGGCGTAAATATCTCTCAGGTTCATGGCCCGCTTCCACCTGCAATGCAACACTATTTTAAGGTGGGAGAGGTAGATTTTTTCGCTTGTGGCTTAAGTTTGGTGCTTCATCCAAAAAATCCGATGGTTCCTACGGTTCATGCAAACTGGCGCTATTTTGAGATGTATGACAAGAGCGGAAAAATAATAGATAGCTGGTTTGGTGGAGGACAAGATCTTACTCCTTATTATTTATTTGATGAAGATGCTAAACATTTTCATGAGATCTGTAAAAAAGCCTGTGATGCCCATAATCCAGACTTTTATGCTGAATACAAGCAGAAATGTGATGAATATTTCTGGAATGCACATAGAGACGAAGCTCGTGGAATTGGAGGTTTATTCTTCGATTATTGCAAAGCTTCAGAAGAAATGAGCATGGAAGACTGGTACTCATTCGTGACCGAAGTGGGAAATAGCTTTTTAGCATCTTATGTTCCTATAGCCGAAAAACGAAAAAATTTAGCATATTCCGAAGCGCAAAGAACTTGGCAAGAAATAAGAAGGGGTCGCTATGTAGAATTCAACCTAGTACATGATAAAGGCACTTTGTTCGGTTTAAAAACCAACGGAAGAATAGAGAGCATCTTGATGAGCTTACCACCACATGTGCAATGGGTTTATGATCATCATCCAGAGCTTGGAAGTGAAGAAGAACGACTTTTAGAAGTATTGGCAAAGCCGAAAGATTGGATGGCATAATTTAAATTATAACAAATGAGTTTTCCATCAGAATTTTATAACTACTTAGAGAGTCACCCCTTAATTCAGATAAAAGGAGGAACCGAAAGAGACAGCTTTTTAAATATCTGGATGGTAGAAGTGGAAGGCAGAATTTTCGCCAGGTCTTGGAATAAAAGTGCTAGAAGCTGGTTTACAGAATTTCAAAAGACTGGTGTTGGCGAGATAAAATATGGTAGCGATATAATTAATGTTAAAGGGAAAAAACTTGAAAAACAAGATCCTTTTAATAAGCTAATAGATCAGGCCTATCTTTTAAAATATACCCGTCCAGAAAAATTAAAATATGCTATAGGTATATCTCAACCAGAATATGCCGATTATACCATGGAGTTTTTTCCAGCCTAAAACATAGTCACCCTATTACCTTCCAAATATTAGATTTGGACAAGACTTATTAATAATCTTTAATTGAATGAGCATGTATCCATTAAGAAGAAATAGAAGATTACGCACCTCTGAAGTTGTAAGAAGCTTGGTGCGCGAAACCATTATGAGCCCAAACGATTTTTTAGTGCCATTATTTGTGGTTGAAGGGAAAGGCGTAAAGGAAGAAATTGCTTCTATGCCTAATTATTATAGGTTCAGCTTAGATCTTTTAGAAAAGGAAGTGAAAGAGCTTTGGAAAATGGGGCTTAAATCGGTTTTGCTTTTCGTAAAAGTGCCTGATAATCTAAAGGATAATTCCGGGACTGAAGCTTTAAATGCAGAAGGCTTAATGCAACGAGCAATTAAAACGGTGAAGAATGCAACGCCGGAGATGTTGGTAATGACAGATGTTGCCTTAGATCCTTATTCTTCCTTTGGTCATGATGGTGTGGTTGCAGACGGAAAGATCATTAACGACGATACAACTGCGATCCTAGCTGAAATGTCGCTTTCTCATGCCAAAGCCGGTGCCGACTTTCTTGCGCCAAGCGATATGATGGATGGAAGGATCTTCGAAATTAGAAGTTTGTTGGAGGATGAAGGTTTCCATGACACTGGAATTATGAGTTATTCTGCAAAATATGCTTCCGCATTTTATGGCCCTTTTCGAGATGCTTTAGATTCTGCTCCGGGCTTTGGAGATAAAAAAACCTATCAGATGGATCCTGCGAATAGAGAAGAAGCCATTCGGGAAACCCTGATGGATATAGAGGAAGGAGCCGATATTGTAATGGTAAAACCGGGATTGTGTTATTTGGATATTGTGAGAGACATCAAGGAGGCGGTACATGTTCCGGTTGCAGTTTATCAAGTCTCGGGAGAATATGCTATGATAAAAGCAGCTTCAGAAAAAGGATGGTTAGATCATGATGCGGTGATGATGGAGCAGTTAACTGCGATTAAGCGTGCCGGCGCGAATATGATCGCCAGTTATTTTGCAAAAGATGCTGTAAAGTTACTTTCTTAAGACGCTATAAATTATTGCCAAAAAAATATTCGCGAATTTACTTTTAATGTACATTTGTTAAGTGAAAATCAATAAACTACATACTGTTTCTTTATTGTTGCTGATTGCATTTCTGAATGCCTTTAGTGCTGTTGCATTTTCATATCCTTCAGAAGACTTGGATCTCGATTCGAGAAATTTCGATTACCTGCAAGGAGATCAGAATAAAAGAGCGATCCTCTTTGAAGAAGCAAATATTTCGACTTCTTATGAACAAGAGACTTCCAATGAATTGTCAG
This sequence comes from Gillisia marina, assembly GCF_000258765.1. Lineage (GTDB taxonomy): Bacteria > Bacteroidota > Bacteroidia > Flavobacteriales > Flavobacteriaceae > Gillisia > Gillisia marina. The sequence goes on along the minus strand of NZ_AJLT01000003.1, from coordinate 32,079 downwards.
CTTCTGGTACTATACCCGAACTTCAATTTTCACAATTTATTTTAAGCAAACTTTCAGGGGGGATTAATTATTGGTCCTATACACCGAATTCAAGACAATTACTTTCACAACAAATATTTCCATTTCAATTTTTTTGGTGATCATAATTTTTGCTGAATTATAAGTAGAAAATTATTCTATTTTAAAATCGAGAACAAATTCTACGCATTCAGCTAATTCGAAGATTACAATCAATTAAATTTTGAAGGTCCTTAAGTTTTATTCAAGGAGCTTCATAATCGCAACTTAATATTATATAAAAATGGAAAATTCATCTGTCCTTATGGCATCGGTTTACTGATTCTATTTGTAGGTCCAATACTTTACATAATCGTAGCGCACGCTACCAAAGAAAAAAGAATTTTAAAATTATTAAATAATCTAGCCTCACAACATCAAATGAAATTAGATCAAATTGAAGTTACAAATTCGTTATTATTGGGTCTAGATAGTAACACCAAAAAGTTTTTAGTTATAGATCCAAAAGATCACTCAAAATATGAGGTGATCGATCTAAAAAATGTGAGTAAGAGTTTGGTATCTAAATCCGGTCATCAGCAAAAAATCGGAAATAAAAGCAAATTAGCTTTAACCCATATAGGCTTAGAATTGCTTAGAAATAATTCCGCAGAAAAAATAAAAGAAGTGGTCTTTTATGACGAAGACGATAATGATAGTCTGGATGCCGATGCGCAGCTTTTTATCGCAAATAAATGGGATAATTTGATCCGTAAAAATTTGTCTGCTTAAGTTTATATTGTTGATTTTTATATGAATGCTGCTGAAAGATTTCTTTTGGCAGCATTATTTTTATTATCTCCACGCCCGCGCTACCAAATTATATGAAAGAATCCTTAATTTAGAGTTCTAAAATGAAATTTAACCATGGAATTACTTATTCTTTATGCTGTTTTGGCTATTTTTTTCTCATTTCTATGCTCTGTTTTAGAAGCAGTTTTACTAAGCATCACGCCTACCTACATTCGGGTTAAAAAAAGAGAAGGAAAAGCTTATGCCACTACATTAAAGCATTTTAAGAGTAATATAGACACCCCTTTAATTGCCATTTTAACTCTAAATACGGTTGCTCATACCGTAGGAGCTATTCTTGTAGGAGTTCAAGCCGAGAAAGTTTTTGGTGGCGGCGGAAACTCGGTAGGGATCGTTTCTGCTATTATGACTTTGGCTATCTTAATTCTTTCAGAAATAATTCCGAAAACAATTGGAGCAACCTATTGGCAATCGCTAGGGAAATTTACTGCTGTAATTTTACAGATTTTAATATTTCCGTTGAAATACACCGGAATCCTTTGGTTAATGTTGCTCACTACTAAATTAATCGGGAAATCGGCACATGTAAGTACCATGAGCCGGGAGGAATTTTTGGCAATTACCGATGCTGCTGAAGAAGAAGGCTTTTTTGAAGAAAATGAAACGACCGTTATTAAAAACCTATTAGTGTTTAAGTCGGTGTTGGCAAAAGATGTAATGACACCGTTTACTGTTGCTACCATCGAGAATGAATCTACCACCATTGAAGAATTTCATAGCGCTAATAAAAATCTAAAGTTTTCCAGAATTCCAGTTTATAAGGACAAGCCCAATAATATCTCCGGCTTTGTACTTAAAGATGATATTCTTGAGGAAATAATCGATGAAAAAGGCCAGCAACCTTTAAGTATCTTAAAAAGAGATGTTTTTATCACCGATCGAAACACCCCGATTCCGGAACTTTTTGAGATCTTTATTAAACGAAAAGCCCATATTTCAATAGTAGCCGATGAATTTGGAAATACCATAGGTTTGGTAACCATGGAAGATATAATTGAAACGCTTCTAGGACTTGAGATTATGGATGAAAGCGATCATATTGAAGATATGCAACTCATGGCAAGGCAAAACTGGGAAAAGCGCGCTAAAAAACTCGGTCTTATTCAGCAAAATGATTCTGAAACAAATTCTCCTAAAAATGACGACCTCAATTAAAACCCCTTTAGGAATCTGTAAAATTACAGGTGATGCACTTGGGATAAGTAAAATTGAAATTTTAGAGCAGGAAGATTTTCAGCAAGAAGAGATCCCAAAAGAATTGGAAGTTGCTGTAGAACAATTAAAAAGATATTTTTCCGGAGAATTAAAGGATTTTACTATTAAAATGAATCCATCTGGAACAGAATTTCAAAAACAAGTCTGGCAGGCCTTAAATAGGATTCCTTACGGGGAAACTCGATCCTATTTAGAACTTTCCAAAGAACTTGGTAATGTGAAAGCTATTCGTGCTGTTGCTGCAGCAAATGGAAAAAATCCTTTATGGATTGTAACCCCTTGTCATCGCGTGATAGGAAGTGATGGTTCTTTAACCGGTTATGCCGGCGGACTATGGCGTAAAAAGTGGTTGTTGGATTTTGAAAATCCTCCATTGCAACAAGAACTTTTTTAAAGTTTTATCTTCAAACAAAAAGCCCTAATTTTAATAACTATGAAGTTACTCTTAAAAATTATCGGCGGGTTTCTGGCTTCTATTCTTTTAGTGGTGGTTCTACTATTTATATTTGATTACGATTATATACTTAAAGGAATACAGGTGGTCTATTTCCAGGGCCATAAAACAGCTTATATAGACGATTATACAGAATTTGAAAATAGAGTAATTGAGTCTGGAGAAAATTTTGAGGAATGGCCTTTAAGCAAAGATTATAATACCGCAACAGCAACAGAGCGCCTTCAGGAAATAAATGAAGAATTGGAAACCGTCGCTTTTTTAATCATAAAAAATGACAGTATCTGGTATGAGAATTATACGCCAGGTTATGGCGTAGATTCCAAAACCAATTCTTTTTCTATGGCAAAATCCATTACGGTAGCACTGTTAGGTAAAGCAATTAAAGATGGATATATTAAAAGCTTAGATCAGCCGGTGGGAGATTTTCTGCCAAAATTTAACAAGAAAAAGCAGGCAGATTTAACAGTTGGGGATCTTGCAGCTATGTCTTCTGGCCTTAATTGGGATGAAGATTATTACAATCCTTTCTCTCAAACCGCAAAAGCATATTTTGGCGATGATATTAGAAAAGAAGCATTAAGCTTAAAAGTGGTTGACGAACCAGGAAAATCCTTTAAATATTTAAGTGGGAATACCATTTTACTAGGAATGGTAATAGAAAAAGCTACAGGACAAGAATTATCCACCTATTTAAGTGATAGTTTTTGGAAGCCTTTGGGGATGAAGGAGGATGCTTTTTGGCAATTAGATAGTGAAGAAAGCGGCATGGAAAAAGCCTATTGTTGCATAGCGTCTAATGCCCGTGATTTTGCCCGATTTGGAAAATTATTTAAGGATCATGGAAAATGGAACGGAGAACAATTATTGGATTCTGAATTTGTAGCAACTGCAACCAAACAGCGGTTTGAGGATTCTCCACAATATGGCTACGGGTTTTGGCTAAGTGATTATAACGGGAAAGAGATCTTCTGTATGCGGGGGATCTTAGGCCAATATGTAATTGTAATTCCTGAAGACGATCTTATAATCGTGAGGTTAGGACATCAATTAATTCGCAGGGAAGAAGGAGAAAAACACGCAAAAGATTTCTTTATTTATATAGATGAGGCCTATAAAATGCTAGCTAATGATTCAAAAACTACATCTTGAAAACATTCTGTTTCTGGATATAGAAACGGTTCCTGAAGAAAAGAATTTTAAGGATCTCGAGAATGTTAAACAGAAGCTTTGGGATGATAAATCCAAATATCAGCGGAAAGAGGATTTTACTGCAGAAGAATTTTATGATCGTGCAGGTATTTGGGCCGAATTCGGAAAAATCGCCTGTATTTCGGTGGGTTTTTTCACTTTTAAGGATGAAAAAAGGGCTTTTAGAATTACTTCTTATAAGGGAGAAGAATTACAGTTACTACAAGATTTCTCGCAACTTTTGACCACTCATTTCTATAAACCACAACATGTGCTTTGCGCCCATAATGGGAAGGAATTCGATTTTCCATTTCTAGCCAGAAGAATGATCATTCATGGTTTGACACTACCTTCTAAATTAGATCTCTTCGGAAAAAAACCATGGGAAGTGCCACATTTAGATACGTTAGAATTATGGAAATTTGGCGATTATAAACACTACACTTCTTTAAAACTACTCACCAATGTCTTGGGAATTCAAACTCCAAAAGATGATATCGATGGCTCCGAGGTTCGGGATGTTTTTTATGAAGAAGGAAACATCGATAGGATTGTTACCTACTGCGAAAAAGATGTAATTGCAATCGCACAAGTTATCTTAAAATTCAGGCAAGAAAAACTTTTAGAAGATGCTGAAATCATTTCGGTTTAAATCTATGATTCTATAGGCTTACAAAAAAGTAGTTTTTTTATTCTCATTATTAGAAATTAAAAGAGATTTCTTAAATCTTGTTTTCCAATAATTGCCATTATTTCAACCGTGTTTTCATTTAACCTGTAATAAATACTATCGGAGCCGCAAACACAACGCCTATATCCTTCTTTCAAAAAATCGACTGCTTCAAATGAAAAAGGTCTTTCTGCAATAATCTCAAAATATTCAAAAAAGGTGTAGAAATATTTATCAGCCTGAGCCATTCCGAATTTTTTCACTCCATATTGATGAATTCGTATTAGATCATCTTTAGCTTCATTGCTTAGTATATATTTAGGCATTTTTGAGTAAAGACTTTGACTGATTTAAAATCTGATCTTTACTATCCTTGGTAAATCCACTATTTTCAGCTTTTTCTAATTTAGCCCTTACCCAATCAATCTCTACTTGTTGTTTTCTAGCTTGCCTTATTAGATCATTGACTAATTCGCTCTTGCTGGAATATTCTTGAGTGTCTAATTGATCTTTTAGCCATTCATCATTTGGTTTTGTAAATGAGATGCTTTGTCGTACCATGATATTTGTGTTTGGTGTAAATTTACATCAAATATACATCACGCGCAAGTTCAGAGTATTACGTATCAATAACATTCCAATACAAAAAAAAACCGCCCTTTTCAGGACGGTTTTCTCAGAATTATATAAATTAATTATCTCTACAAATCAAACTTGATTCCTTGCGCTAAAGGCAATTCTGTAGTGTAATTAATAGTATTTGTTTGCCTTCTCATATATATTTTCCAAGCATCAGATCCAGACTCACGTCCGCCACCGGTTTCTTTTTCACCTCCAAAGGCTCCACCAATTTCAGCTCCACTGGTTCCAATATTCACATTGGCAATACCACAGTCAGATCCGTTAACAGATAAGAAATGCTCTGCCTCTCTTAAATTATTGGTCATAATTGCAGAAGAAAGTCCTTGGTTTACTCCGTTTTGTACTTCCAAAGCATCTTCAACACTTCCGGAATACTTCATCATATATAAAACAGGAGCAAATGTTTCATGCTGTACGATCTCGTATGAGTTCTGTGCTTCAGCAATTGCCGGTTTTACATAACAACCGCTTTCAAAACCTTCACCTTCTAATACACCACCTTCAACAATGATCTTCCCGCCTTCTTCAACAACTTTGGTTAAAGCGTTTTGGTAATTTTTCACAGCATCTTTATCAATTAGTGGCCCTACGTGATTATTTTCATCTAAAGGATTCCCAATACGCAATTGCTTATAAGCAAAAACGACCGCCTCTTTCACCTTATCGTAAATAGAATCGTGAATAATAAGTCTTCTGGTAGAAGTACAACGCTGTCCTGCAGTTCCTACAGCACCAAATACAGCTCCAATAACCGTCATTTTAATATCGGCATCCGGAGTTACAATAATCGCATTGTTTCCACCTAATTCTAATAATGATTTTCCAAGACGTTCTCCTACTTTAGAAGCAACTATTTTCCCCATTCTAGTAGAACCGGTAGCAGAAATAAGCGGAATTCGCTTATCTGTAGTCATCATTTCTCCTACTTTATAATCTCCTGTCACTAAACAAGAAATTCCTGCCGGCACATTGTTTTCTTCAAATACTCTAGCTGCTATTTTCTGACAAGCTACAGAAGTAATTGGTGTTTTTTCAGATCCTTTCCAAACACAAGAATCTCCACAAACCCAAGCCAAAGCTGTATTCCAAGCCCAAACAGCCACCGGGAAGTTAAAAGCAGAAATAATTCCTACTACTCCAAGTGGGTGGTATTGCTCATACATTCTATGTCCAGGACGCTCAGAGTGCATTGTCAAGCCGTGTAGCTGGCGAGATAATCCAACCGCAAAATCACAGATATCTATCATTTCCTGAACTTCTCCTAAACCTTCTTGGTAAGATTTTCCCATTTCGTAGGAAACCAATTTTCCTAAAGGTTCTTTTAATCTTCGAAGTTCTTCATTAAATTTTCTAACTACTTCTCCACGCAATGGTGCCGGCATGGTTCTCCAGGATTTAAATCCTTCGGTAGCCGCAGTCATCACTTTTTCGTAATCCTCTTTCGTGGTAGTTTTAACTTTTCCTATTAAAGAACCATCAACGGGAGAGTAAGATTCAATAATTTCCCCACTTCCAAAAAATTCTGTTCCGGTAGAAGTTCCTTCATTTACATCTGTAATTCCAAGGTCTTTTAAGGCTTGTTTAATACCAAACTTTTCTGCTATATCACTCATTTATCGTGTTTTTGTCTATTATAAAATCTAATTGTCGCGAAAATAATAAATATTACAGGAAACCCATCCTTAATACACTTTCATTCTCTACGATTTAATAAAACGCTCGTCTACAGGCATCACCGTGCCACATTTATCACAGGTCCGCAATTCTTTGCTTCCATAGAAATTTTTAAAATGGCCCAAGAAATCCTTTTCTATATCATGCAAAGGAAAATAGACTTCGTGCAGTTTATTATTGCAGTTATCGCAAAACCATAACAATCCATCTTTTCCTTCTTCTCCCAAGCGTTTACGCTCTACCACAAGGCCGATAGAGCCTCATGCCTTACTGGGGAATGCGGTACTTTTCCGGGGTGTAAATACATATCTCCGGGACCCAGTTCCATGGTTTTTTTCTCTCCCTCATCCTGTACATGTATCTCTATTGTTCCTTCTAACTGATAAAACAGCTCCTCTGTTTCATTGTAATGATAGTCTTTCCGGGCATTTGGGCCCGCAACAATCATCACAATATAATCGTCACTTTCCCTATATAAATTCTTATTTCCCACCGGCGGCTTCAGCAAATCCCGGTTTTGCGCTACCCATTTGGTAAGGTTAAAAGGCTTATTTATTGGCATAATCTCTCAGTTTAAAAAAGTTGTTTAAAATTAATCAATCTGTCACACAAAGTAGTGAAGCTTATCTAAATGTTTTGGGCGTATGCCCTTAGCGGGCACCGCGCTATTCGTTGCAAGTCCTCGTCCCGATCGCGATAAATGTCGCGATCGAGTCTGCGGGCTTTCCACTGCTATCGCTTACGCAAAAAGTCATTTTTTATAATTTTGAAATGCATTTATTAGAGCTATTATTAATTTCAGTACTTTTAATTAAAACATTTCAATATCTAAATTCATGAAAAAACTATTACTTCTTCTTTGCTTAGCCTTATTGGTTGCTTGTAATTATGCGACCGAAGAAAAAAAACCAATAGATAAACCCCAGAAGAAAACAACTTCAGATAAAGTAGAAACCGACAATTTTGGAATTGTAATTCACGGAGGCGCCGGAACTATTTTAAAAGAAAATATGACCGACTCTATGGAAATCGCTTATAAAGAAAAACTAGAAGAAGCGATTCGCGTAGGGCATGAAATCCTTGCTAATGGAGGAACGGCTATAGATGCCATCCAATCTACTATAAATATCTTAGAAGATTCTCCACTATTTAATGCAGGAAAAGGAGCGGTATTTACCAATGAAGGAACCAATGAAATGGATGCTGCCATTATGGATGGAGAAACCTTAAATGCAGGGGCAGTTGCAGGAGTGACCACCGTGAAAAATCCAATAAATTTAGCATTTCAGGTAATGGAAAACTCTCCACATGTGTTGCTTTCCGGTAATGGAGCCGAGCTGTTTGCAAAAGAACGCGAACTAGAAATCGTGGAACCTTCCTATTTTTATACAGAAAACAGATTCCAATCGCTTCAAAAAGTAAAAGAAGCCGAGAAAATGAAAGCCGATACTACCGACAATAGAACTGCTTTTTACGATCCATATATCAAGGAATCCAAATTTGGAACCGTAGGTTGTGTGGCTTTAGATAAAAATGGAAATATTGCCGCAGGGACTTCTACAGGGGGAATGACCAATAAAAAATGGAATAGAATTGGAGATGTGCCAATTATTGGGGCAGGAACTTATGCAAATAATGCCACATGTGCAGTTTCTGGAACCGGATGGGGAGAATATTTTATGAGAGGCGTTGTAGCTTACGATATTTCAGCAATGATGGAATACAAGAAAATGAGTCTGGAAGAAGCCGCTAAAAAAGTGATCCAAAATAAGTTAACAGAACTTGGTGGAGAAGGCGGAATAGTAGCCATAGATAATAAAGGAAATATCGCAATGGAATTTAATTCTGCCGGAATGTATCGTGCCGCAATGAACAAAAAAGGAGAACTTACTATTGGGATCTATAAAGAAAATGAGAAAGTTGAAGAAGAAAACGAGTAATCACAATTTCATATAACAATTTAAGCCCCAATAATTTGGGGCTTTTTTTTTATGCTATAATTAACGAATAGGCGCGACAACTTTCTAGGGTACTTGGAAAGTTAAAAGTATCTTTGCCGACTTAAAATTTTGTGCATTTAATACCCTAGCTATGAATAGAATCGTTTTCACTTGTCTTTTGCTTACTGCATTATTTCATCAAACCAACACCTACGGGCAGCGCTTAACCAGAGAACAAGTGTATGATACTATTAAGGAAATGCCTTCATTTTCTAGTTATCAGGATAATTATTTTATAAGCGGGGTGCCAACGAACAGGGCAATTACTAAAAATAATTCTGATATCAAATACCAAATCAGTTTTAAGCAATTAATCTCCAGAGCTACGCTACCATTAAATAGTTACTTATTTTTAACCTATTCCCAGAAAGCTTTTTGGAACGTATATAGCAAGTCTAGTCCTTTTGAAGAGATTAACTTTAATCCCGCAATTGGTTTGGGGAAACCTGTTTTTAATAAGGAAGGGAACATATTTGGCCTTACAGAATTAAAATTTGAGCACGAATCTAATGGAAGAGACAGTTTAGATAGCAGGAGTTGGAATAGAATTACCGGAGCTTTTCATACTCCAATTGGTAGACGCACAATTTTAAGTGTGAAAGCATGGCTACCCATCGCCTATACTGAAAATCATCCGGATATTCTGGATTACGTAGGTCTTGGGGAAGTTAAAGTAGAACAAACCATTATTAATAATAGATTGATTGCAGATTTAACGGTGCGAAAAGGGCTTAAAGGCTTAAAAGGAGCTGCCTCTGCAAGGGTTTTATATAAGCTTTTTAATAACTCAGGGAATCAGTATGTGATGTTAGAATGGTTTGCCGGGTATGCAGAAAGTTTAATAGACTATAATAAATACTCCAGCATGGTGCGAATTGGGTATGTAATTAAATCTACAGATCTGGATATTTTAAAATCCAAATAGGTTAATTCAATTTTCCTCCTTTTTCGGTCCACCAAGGATGTACCTCAATCTTTAATCTTCCGGCTTTTACCATAGGATCTAGATTTGCAAGGCTATCCGCCTCTTTTTGCGTTTTGGTATTGTATACTGCGATTCCGCGTATATCACCGTCATCTCCAAATGGGCCAATTAAACTTGCATAACCTTCAACCGCCATGCGTTCCAAATGTGCTAAATGCTGCTGCTGTAATTTTGCGGTTTCTGTAGAATCCTGAGTTCTATTTTCTCCGCTTTTTAAAAATACCATATAGTATTGTTGCATTAAATAAGTACTATCACCCTCTTGATAAGAAAATACTTGATATCCTTCCTCTTTTAACAACTCTGCTTTTTCTTCTAGACTTGGTTCGTCCGTCTTTTTAACTACTTCTTGAGTTTCTATAGTTTTCTCTTCTTTTTTCTCATTACAGGCTATTAATAAACCAACTACTCCTAAAACAAAAATTACTTTTTTCATGATTTACTGTTTTGTCCAGTTTTTAAATGGATTTTTACTTAATTGAGAATTATAATATTGTGAATCTCCTGTTACCTCATCGCCAAGCCAATCTGGTTTTTCAAAAGTGTCTTCTTCAGATTTTAATTCGATCTCAGCCATTGTAAGCCCTTTGTTGTCTCCAAAAAACTCGTCAATTTCGAAGGTGAATTCTTCAGATTTCACAAAATAACGGATTTTTTCAATAACTCCCGGTTCGCAAAGTTTCAAAAGTTCCAAGGCTTCGTCTACAGGAATCTCTTTTTCCCATTCATATCTTGATAAACCACTTTTAGAAGATTTGCCTTTAATGGTGATAAATGCCATTTTATCTTGTATCCGAATTCTGGTTGTTCTTTCCGGATGAGAATTTAGATAACCTTGTTTTATTTCTGAACTTTTAAAGGCTTCAGCTTTGAATTTATTTGAAGTCACTAAAAATTTTCGTTCTATTTCTATCATAAAAATCGGGCGTTATTCTGAAGCTAATTTCTGAATTTCATCAGATTCTATCAATATTTTAGGATATCCGGAATTAGCACAAATATGCATTGCTTTTGCAATCGTTTCAGGATGTATAGATCTATATTTCTTCAACGAACCAACCAATAATGGATTGAAGATTTTAAAACCCTTAACGGCAAGCCTTTCAAAAAATCGCTTTTCTTCCCTGTCTCCTGCAATTAAAGAAGGTTGAAAAATATAGGTGTTTTCTATCCCCTGCTCCAAGACTTCGTGTTGCATTTCCCCTTTCACTTTGTTATAAAAAACGCTGCTATTAGCATCTGCTCCAAGGGCAGAAACCACTAAAAAAGTAGAAGTTTTATTATCTCTACATAATTTTGCTGCGGAAACCGGAATTCCGAAATCAATCTTTTTATAGGTTTCCTTATCCGGAGTTTTACTTTTAATGGTACCAATACAGCAATATACTTCGTCTGCCTGAAAGCTGTCTTTATAGTCTTCTAGTTTCAATAAATCTACCAGATGCTCTTCTAATTTTTCGTGCTCGAAACCCACACTAGATCTGGAAAAAACCTTCACGGTCTCATAAGTTGGGTCGTTCAATAAAATTTTCAATAAATACCCTCCTGTTAATCCTGTTGCTCCTAAAAGTATCGCTGATTTCATAAGTTTTCTACATAATACTCTTCAAAGATAGCTGATTCTAAGCGATCCAAAAATCTTAGTTAAAGAGATCACCAAGCACTGGAGTAATACAAGTTTCCTTAAATTTACAATGTGAAAACCCAGGTCCCAATTCGAAAGATTATTCATATAGATATGGATGCATTTTACGCATCTGTAGAGCAATTGGATAATCCCGATTTACGAAATAAGCCGGTCGCCGTTGGAGGAAGTTCAGAAAGGGGTGTAGTTTCAGCTGCGAGTTACGAAGCTCGAAAATTTGGAGTGAAAAGTGCCATGAGTAGTGTAATCGCAAAGCGAAATTGTCCAAATCTAATCTTTGTTAAAGCCAGATTCGATAGATACAAAGAAATATCAAGTCAGATTCGAGCGATATTTTTGGAATATACAGATTTGGTGGAGCCGCTTTCGTTAGATGAAGCCTATTTGGATGTGACCGAGAATAAAAAAGGGATTCCTAGTGCTACCTTAATTGCCCAAGAAATTCGGGAGAAGATAAAGGAGAAAACGGGGTTGAACGCTTCCGCAGGAATTTCCATCAATAAGTTTATAGCAAAAGTCGCCAGTGATATCAATAAACCCAACGGCCAAAAAACAGTAAATCCTGAAGAAGTAGAGGAGTTTTTAGAGCAATTGCAGATCAGGAAATTCTACGGGGTTGGAAAAGTGACTGCAGAAAAGATGTATCGCTTGGGAATTTTTAAAGGAATTCAACTAAAGGATAAATCCGAGGAATTCCTAACCGAAAATTTCGGGAAGAGCGGTAAGTACTATTATAATGTGGTACGAGGGATCCATAATAGTGAAGTAAAAGCCGATAGAATAAGGAAATCGCTTGGAGCAGAAAGGACTTTCAGTGAGAATATCGCTTCAGAGATCTTCATGATGGAACGCCTTGAAAATATCGCCGAAGAGATCGAACGAAGATTAAAAGGAAGCAAAGTGGCGGGTAAAACTGTTACTCTAAAAATAAAATACAGCGATTTCACACTTCAAACCAGAAGCAAGACTCTGCCATATTATATTGCTTCTAAAGCTGTTATTTTAGATACTGCGAAAGAATTATTGTTTCAGGAAAAGATGAAGAATTCTGTTCGCCTTTTGGGAATCACGCTTTCCAATTTAAATACCGGAAAAAAAGAAACTCATGAAAAGGAGAAAGTGATCGCGGTGCAATTAAAATTTGACTTCTGATTCAATTCAATAAAAAAGCCACTAGTCCGCATTAATTCGCAAACTAGTGGCTTTAAATAATTTTATAAATGTTTATTCTATTTCAGAAATTCTTAAGGTATTAACCATTCCTCGGTTTGCAATTGGCATAGACGCCAAATTGATCATGAAATCCCCAACTTCGGCATATCCATTATCTCGAGCTATATTATTAATGTCCTCTATAGTTTCATCTGTGCTCGAAAATTTATCATAGTAGAAAGCCTTTACCCCCCAAAGCAAGCTTAATTGAGATAAAATTCTATGATTAGAAGTAAAGACCAAAATTGTAGCTTCCGGGCGCCATGCTGAAATTTGAAATGCAGTATATCCACTATTTGTTAGCGTACATATTGCTTTTGCTTTTATTTCATTAGCCATAATGGCTGCATGAAAACATACAGATTTTGTGATATATCTATTGGTTCTTACATGTGGAGGATCATGAGGCACTTTAATTAGTGGAGAATTTTCTACACTTTTTATGATTTGCGTCATTTTTTCTATCACCTGTACCGGATAATTTCCAACTGAGGTTTCTCCACTTAACATTACAGCATCTGCCCCATCCATTACAGAATTTGCCACATCGTTTACCTCTGCTCTGGTTGGAGTAAGACTCGTGATCATGGTTTCCATCATTTGAGTCGCAATAATAACAGGAATTCGTGCTTTTTTAGCGATAAGAACTAGTTGTTTCTGGATAAGCGGAACTTCCTGAGCAGGAATTTCTACCCCAAGATCTCCACGTGCAACCATTAGTCCGTCGCAATACGCAACTATCTTATCGATATTTTCAACGCCCTCTGGCTTTTCAATTTTTGCTATAATTGGAATTTTATGATCACTATGTTCCTTAATCAAATTTTGTAATTCCAATAGGTCTTCCGCATTTCTCACAAAAGAAAGTGCAATCCAATCTACCTCAAGCTCGCAGGCAAAAATGGCATCTTTTATATCCTTCTTGGTAAGTGCCGGTAGAGAGATCTTTGTGTTTGGAAGATTTACTCCTTTTTTGGATTTTAATGGTCCGCCTTGAATAACTTTGGCAACCACCTCATCTGTTTTGTTAGTGCTTACAATTTCAAACATCAACTTTCCATCATCCAAAAGAATATTTTCTCCTGGTTGCACATCTCTTGGAAACTGCTCGTAGTTCATATAAACACGAGAGGCTGTTCCTTTAAATTCTTTTCCGGTAGCAAAAATTATTTCATCTCCAGGGCTTACAATCACTTCCTCCTTCATCTTCCCAACTCTTAACTTAGGGCCTTGAAGGTCGGCTAATATTGCTGCCGTATACCCAAATTCTTCATTTAGATCCCGGATCATTTTAATTCGTTCCTTTACATCTTCGTAATCTGCATGCGAAAAATTAACTCTAAACACATTTACTCCCGCTTCTAGCATATCCTTTAACACAGACTTTTGGCTGGTTGCTGGTCCTAATGTGGCTACAATTTTTGTTCTTTTATTTGCTGGCATTAATCTACAATTAAATTGTTTCTTGATTTTAGCTGATTTACATCAACTACATATGTTGTAATAACTCTGGGTATCCTACTTATGGCATTCAAAAGATCTTGAATAAGCTCTTCCTCTAGATCGTCTTCTATTTTAAAAAAATAATCCACCTTTTTGTACTCTGGAATTAAATACGTGAGCTGGGTAGAAATTTCCTCTTCTACAAATAAAGAACCCGAACTAACTACCTTTTTTACCGATCCTTTATACTTATTTTTGAATAAATAGTAAGTGCGGTATTTCGCAGGCTCTTTAAACGAATAAAGCGGATACATAGCTTGAACTTCTCCGTGATTAAAATCTACATCGCATGGAGCGCGTCTTAAGCTTAGTTGCAGATTCATATTCAATAGAAAAGCCATTTTAAATTCTTCTAAAGAACTGTGAATGGCCAATAAATGATAATTATCCTCTACATCATCCAACAGTAACTTATGGGATAACATACTCTTAATCTTTAAGGTTAAAGATAAAATAAGAATGCAGAATTCTAATAAATTTATAGGATTTTTTGAGTAATATTTACGAAATCGTTATAGTTAGAAGCTATTGATTGCTAGATATCTATCTTAGTTTGAAGCGCATAATAGGCTCTTTTAGAAGCTTTTTCTTCTGCTTTCTTTTTTGAAGTAGCTCTGGCTTTTGCCACAACCTTATCGTCTATCCTAAGTTTTACCGCAAAGTGTTTTACTTCATCTTTTCCAGAATCGTCATAGACATCATAACTAAATTCCTTTTTGGTTTTCTGGCACCACTCTATAAGTAAACTCTTATAGCTTATCACCTTTCCTTCCAGCTGCTCTATATCTACGTAGGGAATGATCACTCTATCGAAAATAAATTTTTTGCAATATTTGTAACCGCGATCCCAGTAAATCGCACCTATAAGAGCCTCGAATAAGTTTCCGTGAATATTAACTCCAAACTGCTCTTTTGGAATATTTGTATGTACATGACTTATAAGATTTAAGTCTTTCCCTAGTTCGTTTAAATGCTTTCTACTTACTACTTTAGATCGCATCTTTGTAAGATAACCCTCATTGCCACCGGGAACTGTTTTAAATAAATAGGCTGCTATAACTGCACTTAGCATAGCGTCACCCAAAAATTCCAAGCGTTCAAAATTTATAGCGTTTCCCGCTTCATCCTTTTGGTTTAAAGATCTATGGGTAAATGCCTTTTTATAAAGATTGATGTTCTTAGGTTTAAAGCCTAAGATCTTTTGAATTTCTATAAAAAAATTCCCGCCTTTAGAAGAACGGGAATTTAATATGTTTCGAATAACACTCATTTCTACAGGTTATTCATCTAATTTTTTAAACAGTACACATGCGTTATGACCTCCAAATCCAAAAGTATTACTCATTACTACATTAACCTCGCGTTTTTGCGCTTTGTTTAAAGTAAGATTTAACTCCGGATCTATATTTTCATCTCGATGTTCATGATTTATCGTAGGTGGTACAATTCCATGCTTTATAGAAAGTATTGAAGAAATAGCTTCAATAGCTCCTGCAGCACCCAACAGATGACCTGTCATGGATTTTGTAGAATTTATATTAATATTCTTCACATGCTCTCCAAAAACTTTGGAAATTGCTTTAAGCTCTGCTACATCCCCTAAAGGTGTAGAAGTTCCATGTGTATTAATTGCGTCTACTTCTTCCGGTTTTAATCCCGCATTTTGTAAACAATTCTCCATTACTGCAACAACTCCAATTCCTTCCGGGTGTGGAGCCGTCATATGGTAAGCATCAGAAGAAAGTCCACCGCCAATTAATTCGGCGTAGATTTTCGCTCCTCGTGCTTTTGCGTGTTCATATTCCTCTAAAACCAAAGCACCTGCTCCTTCTCCTAAGACAAATCCATCTCTGGTTGCATCAAAAGGTCTGGAAGCTGTTTCGGGACTTTCATTTCGTGTAGAAAGCGCATGCATTGCATTAAAACCTCCCATTCCTGCTTTTGTTACCGCAGCTTCAGATCCACCAGAAATAATAATATCGCTATATCCCAAGCGAATGTTATTTAAAGCATCAAACATAGCATTGGCAGCCGAAGCACAAGCAGAAACCGTAGTATAGTTTGCACCCATAAAACCATGACGAATCGAAATATTACCAGGGGCAATATCTGCGATCATTTTAGGGATAAAAAATGGATTAAAACGCGGTGTTCCATCTCCTTCAGAGAAATTGATCACCTCATCCTGAAATGTTTCCAATCCTCCAATTCCCGCACCCCAAATTACTCCAACCCTGTGTTTATCTACAACATCAAGGTCTATTCCGGAGTCTTTTATAGCTTCATCGGATGCAACAATTGCGTATTGTGCAAATCTATCTAGTTTTCTAGCTTCTTTTCGATCGAAAAAATCAAGCGCATTAAAATTTTTGAGTTCACAAGCGAATTTTGTCTTAAACTTTTCAGCATCGAAATAGGTTATAGGTGCACATCCGCTCTTACCGGCCACCAATGCATCCCAATATTCTTCAACATTGTTTCCAATAGGTGTAAGTGCTCCTAAGCCTGTAACTACTACTCGCTTTAACTCCATATAGTACTATCGTTTTTTATTTTGCTTTTTCAATATAAGAAATTGCTTGACCAACTGTAGCAATGTTTTCTGCCTGGTCGTCTGGAATCTGGATATCGAATTCTTTTTCAAATTCCATGATCAATTCCACAGTGTCTAATGAATCAGCGCCTAGGTCGTTCGTGAAACTTGCTTCTGTAACAACTTCGTTCTCGTCAACGCCTAATTTGTCAACGATAATCGCTTTTACTCTTGATGCAATGTCTGACATAATATTCTATTTTAAATTTTGATTAAGTGGCAAAAATAAAAAACTTTACTTTAAAACCGGTTTTTACTTTAAAAATGTGACGGGAATTTACGGAATTTTCATTTAAACCCTTTATTTTTACACTTAATAATTGTTAACAGCGAAGTTTTGTCCGCATCAAAAAGAATATTTCCCAAAAAAATTGTTGTCTTCGCATCCGGCTCCGGCTCTAACGCTGAGAATATTATACGTTATTTTAAAGATTCTAGGACTGCTGAAGTTGTTTCTGTACTATCAAATAAACCTTCAGCAAAAGTTTTGGACCGAGCTCAAAAATTAAATGTAACTGCTCTATATTTTGATAGAACTGCGTTTTATAACTCAAACGACGTTTTACATATTTTAGAAGACACGAATCCAGATCTCATAGTATTGGCAGGTTTTCTTTGGTTATTTCCCTCTTTTATTTTAGAAAAGTTTCCAAATAAGGTTATAAATCTTCATCCTGCGTTGTTGCCTAAATTTGGTGGAAAAGGGATGTTTGGAAATAATGTACACAAAGCGGTATTGGAGAATAAGGAAAAAGAAACTGGAATTACCATACATTATGTAAATGAAAAGTATGATGATGGCCAGATCATATTTCAAAAATCATTTCCCATTTCTTCTGAAGAAACATTAACAAGTCTTACGGAAAAGATTCACGAACTGGAACATCGCCATTTCCCTAAAGTGATCGAAAATTTATTAGAATCTTCAACAATTGATTAATCCTGAAGTTCACATTTATACAGATGGTGCCGCACGTGGTAATCCCGGCCCCGGAGGCTATGGAATTGTTATGGAATGGGTTGGAAAACCTTATAAAAAAGAGTTTTCTAAAGGTTTCAAGCATACCACTAATAATAGAATGGAATTATTGGCGGTAATCGATGCTCTTAAAAAGCTGAAAAAACCGGGGGTTTCGGTCTTAGTGTTTACAGATTCCAAATATGTAGTAGACTCGGTTAAAAAAGGATGGGTCTTTGGCTGGGAAAAGAAAGCCTTTAAGGATAGGAAGAATGCAGATCTTTGGAAAGATTTCCTTGTAGAGTACCGAAAGCACAAGGTAGACTTTAAGTGGATTCGAGGCCATAATAATCATATTCAAAATGAGCGCTGCGATGCACTTGCGGTAGCGGCTTCAAAAGAAAAACGTCTTCTTATAGATGAAGGTTTTTCTGATTAATTTTTCTTCTGAAAATTGATTTCCTAAAATTTCAAAATTGCTAAGGGTCTTGAAAAACAAACCGTATATTTGCAGCACATTTTTGAAACGTAATTATGAGTAAATTATTGATAGTAGGCACAGTAGCCTTCGATGCAATTGAAACCCCATTTGGAAAAACCGATAAAATTTTAGGTGGTGCTGCCACATATATTGGCTTATCTGCTTCTCAATTCAACGTTAAAAGTGCTATAGTTTCTGTAGTAGGAGAAGATTTTCCGCAGGAGCATATGGATCTTTTAACAAACCACGGAATAGACATCCAAGGATTAGAAATAGTAAAAGGAGGAAAAACCTTCTTTTGGAGTGGTAAATACCACAACGATTTAAATACCAGAGATACTTTAGACACCCAACTTAATGTGTTAGCCGATTTTAATCCGGTGGTGCCAGAAGATTTTAAAGATTCAGAAATTGTGATGTTAGGGAACCTTCACCCGCTAGTGCAATTAAGCGTTCTAGAGCAGGTAACTAATCCTAAATTAGTTGTACTAGACACAATGAACTTTTGGATGGACAACGCACTGGAAGATCTTAAGAAAGTGATCTCCAAAGTAGATGTTATTACCATTAACGATGAAGAAGCTCGCCAATTAACTGAAGAACACTCTCTAGTAAGAGCAGCTAGAAAGATCGAAAAAATGGGCCCTAAATATGTAGTGATTAAAAAAGGGGAACACGGAGCATTGTTGTTTCACAAAGACCAAATCTTTTTTGCACCTGCATTACCATTAGAAGAGGTTTTTGACCCAACTGGAGCTGGAGATACATTTGCCGGTGGTTTTACTGGTTATTTAGCGCAGTCTGAAGATATTTCTTTTGAAAATATGAAGAACGCTGTGATCTACGGATCTAGTTTAGCCTCCTTTTGTGTAGAAAAATTCGGAACTGAAAGGATGGAAAGTTTAAAACATCCCGAATTAGAATCACGCTTGCAAGAGTTTCAGAGCTTAACACAGTTCGATATAGAATTAACGCCTACCAAAACCCTGTAATGTCAGGGTTTTTTTTGTGACTAAATTTTTTTCAACCCTATTGAAACCGAAAGGTACTAGTTATGAGTGACGCATTAAAACACGAGTGTGGGATTGCACAAATCCGACTATTAAAGCCCTTAGAATTCTACAAAGAAAAATACGGGAGTGCATTTTACGGAGTAAATAAAATGTATTTAATGATGGAAAAGCAACATAACCGTGGACAAGACGGGGCAGGCTTTGCCAGTATTAAATTAAATACAAAACCCGGGGATAGGTACATTAGCAGATTACGGTCTAATGCAGCACAACCTATTCAAGATATATTTGCACAAATTAATGAACGAATTAATTCTGAATTAAGCGAACATCCGGAATATGTGGATAATGTTGCGCTTCAGAAAAAGAATATTCCCTACATAGGAGAATTGCTTCTAGGACACGTGAGATATGGAACTTTTGGGAAAAATAGCATCGAGAGCGTTCACCCATTTCTTCGCCAAAACAACTGGATGCACAGAAACTTGATCGTGGCAGGGAATTTTAATATGACCAATGTTTTTCAACTTTTCGACAATTTGGTAGAACTTGGGCAGCATCCTAAGGAAAATTCAGATACAGTGACTGTGATGGAAAAGATCGGGCACTTTTTAGATGATGAAGTTCGAAAACTTTACAAAAAATTAAAAAAAAGAAGGATACTCCAAAGTAGAAGCCTCCCCTTTAATTGCAGATAGACTAAATGTTGCAAAAATTTTAAAGAAATCTGCTAAAAACTGGGATGGTGGTTATGCCATGGCCGGATTATTAGGACACGGAGATTCTTTTGTACTTAGGGATCCTGCAGGAATTAGACCCGCATATTATTATAAAGATGATGAAGTTGTAGTAGTTGCTTCAGAGAGACCTGTAATTCAAACAGTCTTCAATGTAAAATTTGAAGATGTAAAAGAACTGGAACCGGGGCATGCAATTATCACTAAAATGGGTGGTGACGTTTCCATAAAACAAATTTTAGAACCGTTAGAAAGAAAAGCATGTTCCTTCGAGCGAATCTATTTTTCTAGAGGTAGTGATGCCGAGATTTATAAGGAACGCAAAATGCTTGGCCGTCTTCTGATGCCCGAAGTTTTAAAATCTATAGATCACGATACCATTAATACTGTTTTCTCATTTATTCCAAATACTGCGGAGACTTCATTCTACGGAATGGTGGAAGCAGCTCAGGACGAATTGAACAAGCAAAAGAATGAAACCATTCTTTCTGAAAAAGAAAACCTTACAGACGAAAGGCTTCAGCAAATCTTGGCGTATAAGTTAAGAACTGAAAAAGTGGCTATTAAAGATGTAAAGCTCAGAACATTTATTACTGAAGATAGCAGTCGGGACGATCTTGTAGCGCATGTTTACGATGTCACCTATGGAGTTGTAAAACCCGAGGACAACTTAGTGATTATCGATGATAGTATTGTAAGAGGAACTACTCTTAAAAAGAGTATCATAAAAATGTTGGATAGATTGAATCCGAAGCAATTGGTGGTGGTTTCTTCTGCACCGCAAATAAGATATCCGGATTGTTACGGAATAGATATGGCTAGGCTGGAAGGCTTGGTTGCTTTTAGAGCAGCTCTGGAACTTTTAAAAGATGCCGGGAAATATGACCTTATAGAAGAAGTTTATAAAAAATGCAAGTTACAAGAGCATTTAGAGGACAAGGATGTAAAGAATTTCGTAAAAGAAATTTACGAACCATTTACAGATCAAGAGATCTCCGATAAGATTGCCGATTTATTAAGTGAGCCGGAAGTGAAGACCAAAGTCAAGATTATTTATCAAACGGTAGAGAATCTCCATAAAGCCTGTCCTGAACATTTAGGAGATTGGTATTTTACAGGAGACTATCCTACTTTTGGTGGTAATCGCGTAGTAAACAGAGCATTTATAAACTTTTATGAAGGAAACGAAGGAAGATCTTATTAAGTAATTCGTTGTTTTTTAACGCATAAACTGCAGTTCAACTATTATCTGGGTTGTTCGTCTAAAAGAGTTTGCGTGACTGAAGTTATTATATATATTAGCAGAGCCATAGCATAAGTAGGTTAAGTTCATGGTAGATTTGGGGCAAAAAAAGGTGGATTCTCATCCACCTTTTTTTATGCGCAATAATGAACAAAAAAAAAGCCGAGTTTCCTCGGCCATTTTCATATAATAAATTCAAGATCTATTTTTCTTTCTCCTGAGCATATCTTGCAGAAACCTCTTTCCAGTTAATCACATTAAAAAATGCATTAATATAATCTGGACGCTTGTTTTGATATTTTAAATAATAAGCGTGCTCCCAAACATCCATTCCTAAGATTGGTGTTCCTCCACATCCAACTTTTGGCATCAATGGGTTGTCTTGGTTTGGAGTAGAACAAACTTCTACTTTCCCACCTTTATGAACACATAACCATGCCCATCCAGAACCAAACTGCGTTGCCCCTGCTTTAGAAAATTCATCCTTAAAAGCATCAAAAGAACCAAAAGCAGTATCAATTGCTGTTGCAAGTTCTCCTTCAGGTTTTCCTCCACCATCTGGTGACATCACTTCCCAATATAAATTGTGGTTATAATAACCACCACCATTATTACGAAGCGCTTTATTGGTCATATCCAAATTCTTAAGGATATTCTCTATCGTTTTTCCTTCATTATCTGTTCCTTCAATAGCATCATTCAACTTAGAAGTGTATCCCGCATGATGTTTATCATGATGAATTTCCATTGTTTTAGCATCTATATGTGGTTCTAATGCATCAAAAGCATAGTTCAATTTTGGTAATTCAAAAGCCATAATTATATGTTTTCTAGTTAGTATTTATTCAATTGATTCAAATTTAGTCATTAGGAAATTTAAAATAAACGTTTTTGTGTTATAAAATACTTAAAGATTATGTTCTATTGGAAGGTTTTATTATCATATTCATTTAATTTAGACCCACGAACACTCACAAAACATCTTTTAGTTGATCAATCCTAATACCTTTACTATATATAACGCATCGGCAGGCTCCGGTAAAACCTTTACGCTGGTAAAAGATTACCTCGTATTACTTTTAAATAGTAGCCGGGATGATGCCTATAAAAACATACTTGCCATAACCTTTACCAACAAGGCTGTAGGAGAGATGAAATCCAGGGTGATTCTTGGGTTGAGTTCTTTGGCTGAAGAAAAAACTCCTACTAATACCGAATCTTTGCTGAAGCTTCTCATGGAGGAAACAAAATTAGAGAAGAGCGAGATCCAAAACCGATCAAAAAAAATCCTGAAGAATATTCTTCATAATTATGCGGCCTTCGATATTTCTACCATAGATCGGTTCACACATAAAATAATAAGAACTTTTGCCAAAGATCTTGGAATCCCGGCAAATTTTGAAGTAGAATTAAATTTAGATCTTATTCTGCAGGAAGCTGTAGATCGGGTTATAAATAGAGCCGGAGAAGAAAAAGAACTCACAAAGGTGCTTTTAAAATTCACGTTGGATAAAACCGACGATGACAAAAGCTGGGATATTAGCAGAGATCTGTTTTCTTTTTCAAAATTGCTCATTCGTGAAAGTCAGCAACAATATGTTCAGCAATTAAAAGGAAAGAGCCTTCAGGATTTCGCCGATTTTTCTGAAAAAATAAAATTGGGAATTACTTTGATTGAAGAAGATATTACGGGCTTTGCTAATTCCTTTTTCGAACTCTTAAATAAATTCGATCTTACCGAAAAAGATTTCAACGGTGGGTACTTATTTAAGTATTTCATCAAAATTAAAAATCAAAATTATTTAAAATTATTTGGAGCTAAATGGCAAGATAAACTTGAAGATTCAGCACTTTACCCACAACGATTAAGTGATAACAAAAAAGCTGTTTTAGATCAACATCAACCTGAAATCGCAGAACTTTTCAATAGATCCAAAAAAGCTATTCTTAAAAGGGACTATTTAAAAGCTATCGATAAAAGTATCATTCCGCTTTCCTTGCTAAGTGAAATTTCCAATGAGATCGATAAAATCAAAAAAGAACGCTCCCTTGTTTTAATCTCCGATTTTAATCCAACTATCGCCAAAGAGATCAACAATCAGCCGGTGCCTTTTATTTATGAGCGCCTTGGGGAACGCTATAAAAATTACTTTATAGATGAATTTCAGGACACTTCAGAAATGCAATGGACAAATATAATTCCGCTTGCAGATCATAACCTTAATACAATCCAATCCAATGATGAGCCTGCGGCAAATATAACTCTGGTAGGAGATGCAAAACAGTCTATCTATAGATTTAGAGGTGGAAAGGCAGAGCAATTTATTGATCTTTGTATGGTAGAAAATCCATTTCAAGTAGAAAAAGAGGTAATAGACCTGCCTTCCAACTATAGAAGTGCAAAAGAAGTGGTGGAGTTCAACAATTCTTTCTTTCAATATGTCTCCAACAAATTTGAAAGTCACACCTATAAAACGCTGTTTCTTAATAGCGCACAGGAACCTGTAAAACAAGAAGGTGGTTATGTGAACATTTCTTTTTTAGAAGCTAAAAAGAAAGAGGAAGAATTAGAACTGCATCCATTAAAAGTATTAGAAATAATTAAAGATCTAGATGCTCAAGGAGTTTCTAGAAGCGATATTTGTATTTTAACAAGGACTCGAAAAGAAAGTTTTGCCATTGCCAATTATTTAAATGAGCAAGGTGTGTCTATTGTTTCTTCGGAATCCTTGTTAGTGTCGAATTCTCCCGAAGTTCGTTTTATAAATAATCTGCTTACTACATCCTTAAATCCGCATGATAAAAATATAAAATGGGAACTACTTAATTACCTAGTTCAAAAATTAGAAATTAAGGATGCTCATAAACTAATCCTGGAAAATTTAGAAAAAGAGCATCAGGAGTTTTTTGCTTGGCTATCAGACTATAATATTTATTTCGATATAAAAAAGATTCAAACATTATCTATCTACGAAGCTGCGGAATATATTATAAGAGCTTTTTCATTAATTAAAGATTCCGATGCTTATCTCCAGTTTTATTTAGATTTTGTTTTCGATTCCTTAAATAATAAAAATATTGGAGTGTCAGAATTTCTGGAGCTTTGGAATCAAAAGAGTGAAAAATTAAGCATCCTTGCCCCAAAGTCTAACAACGCAGTCCAAATTATGACTATTCATAAATCTAAGGGACTGGAATTTCCTATTGTTATTTACCCATTTGCGAATTCGGCGCTGCAAGATGTTACTAGGGAATCTATTTGGTTGCCCTTGCCGGAAGGTTTAAATGACATTCCAATTGGTTATTTAAAAGCTTCCAAAGGAATGCTGGATTGGGGAGAGACAGAAGCAAATGCATATCAGGAGCTTTTAGATAAAACAGAATTCGACAGCATTAACATTCTATATGTGGCTTTTACCAGAGCAGCCCAACAATTATATATAATTTCTAATTTGGATGTATCGGCTAAAGGAGAAATCAATGAAAATAAGGTGTCCGGCTTGCTTATTGGCTATTTAAAAGACAATAATTTATGGAGTGATGAAAAGGAAACTTTTGAGTTTGGCACAAAGGTTATGGAAAATTATCAAACATCAGAATCTTCAACCAATCTTAAAAATAGTCATTTTTTCTCCTCTTCCACACAAAATAATGCAGTACAGATAATGACAAAATCTGGCTTGTTATGGGATTCGCTTCAGGAAAAAGCAATTTTAAAAGGGGATTTATATCATGATATTTTTTCTGAAATAGATACTATCGAAGATATGTCTTCAGCAATTCAAAAATTCACGCTAGGGGAAAATTTAGAAGAAAGTGAACTTCAGGAATTAGAGAGATTAATTTCAGAAGTGATCCTTCATCCAGAACTTTCAGAATATTATTCTTCTGAAGCCGTCGTAGTTAAAGAGAGAAATATTTTAAGCCCAAATGGAGAAGTTTTGCGTCCCGATAGATTGAACATAAAAGACAAGTTTGTTACCATTATAGATTATAAAACGGGTTCTTTTCAAAAGACGCATCAACTCCAAATGGAGCAATATGAAAACGTCCTAAGTGAAATGGGATATAGTGTACTCAAAAAAATACTCATATATATTAATACAGAAGTGAACATAGCAATTGTTTAAAAGATGTTTATTTTTGAAAAAAAATTGAAATTATGTACGGATCAATAAAAGAGCATTTACAAGCTGAAATAAAAGAAATAAAGGAAAACGGACTTTATAAAAAAGAGCGAATCATTACATCTCCTCAGGGAGCGGCTATAAAAATATCTACCGGAGAAGAAGTTATTAACTTTTGTGCAAATAACTATTTAGGGCTTTCATCTCATCCAGATGTAATCCAAGCGGCTAAAGATGCTATGGATTCTCATGGCTTCGGAATGTCCAGCGTTCGTTTTATTTGTGGAACTCAGGATATCCATAAAGAACTGGAACAAAAAGTAGCAGATTTCTACGGAACTGAAGACACTATTTTATATGCGGCCTGTTTCGATGCTAATGGAGGAATTTTCGAGCCCTTATTATCTGCAGAAGATGCAATAATCTCAGATTCTTTGAACCACGCCTCTATTATAGATGGCGTTCGTCTTTGTAAAGCAGCAAGATATCGTTATGCGAATGGCGATATGGAAGATCTTGAAAAGCAATTGCAAGCCGCGACAGAAAAAGGAACTAGATTCAAATTGATCGTTACAGATGGTGTATTCTCCATGGATGGCCTTGTTGCTCCTTTAGATAAAATATGTGATCTAGCCGATAAATATGATGCGCTGGTTATGGTAGATGAATGCCATGCAACCGGATTTATTGGAAAGACCGGGATTGGAACTATGGAAGAAAAAGGAGTCCTAGGTAGAATAGATATTATTACAGGAACCTTTGGAAAAGCTCTTGGTGGTGCCATGGGTGGTTATACCACAGGAAAAAAAGAGATCATTGACCTATTGAGACAACGTTCCAGACCATATTTATTTTCAAATTCCTTAGCACCTTCTATTGTTGGTGCATCCATCAAGGTGTTTGATATGCTTAAAAACGACACGAGTTTAAGAGACAAGTTGGAGAGCAACACAAAATACTTTAAAGAAAAAATGAAGGCGGCCGGCTTTGATATCATCGATGGGGATTCTGCAATTGTGCCGGTAATGTTATATGATGCGAAGTTATCTCAAGATATGGCAGATAAGTTATTAGAAGAAGGGATTTATGTAATTGGATTCTTTTTCCCGGTGGTGCCAAAAGATAAGGCAAGAATTCGAGTTCAGCTTTCTGCAGCACATGAACAAGAACATTTAGATAAAGCCATAGCTGCATTTACAAAAGTAGGGAAAGAACTGAAGGTGATATAAATGAAAATCTCCCCAGTTATTGGAGGAACCATTAATATTTTCTTAAAATCTAAGATTTATTCTGTTAATCAGATTGCTCGAAAGTGTATGATAATAGGCCTATTTATGGAGGAAAATTGAGTAAATCCCTTTAAATACGGTGTATCTCGCGGTCAATTAAGAAAACTTTATTAATTTTATCTTTGTTAATATCTAATTAGCATATACTTTTGCTTGAATTAACACAAAAAACTAAATCAACAAATATGAAACATCTTAGCAGATTTTTATTAGCTTCAATGTTTGTTTTGGGCTTCTCTTCAATGCAAGCACAAGACGCAAACAACCCATGGGCCATCGAAATTGGCGTAAACGCGGTTAATTATGGTGGTACTGGTGACGACACTCCAGGTATGATCGGAAACGGTGTAGCCGGAGGAGGATTCGGAGACCAGTTTTTCGATACTGACCAATGGAATATCCTTCCTTCTGTTTCTAGACTTTCTGTTTCTAGATACGTAGGTGGTGGATTCGTAGTTGAGGTTGCAGGTTCTGTTAACCAAATAGATACATTTGGAAAGCAAAGTGTAGATGATTTATCTTACTACGCTGTAGATGGTATGGCTAACTATAGCCTTAGAGCTTTATTGAACGACGGATGGTTTGACCCACAACTTGGAGTTGGTGGTGGTTACAACTGGTTAGATTCAGAAGGTAATGGAACTTTAAACGGTAAAGCTGGTTTTAATATCTGGTTCTCAGATAATATCGCTTTAAACGTACAATCTACTTACAAACATGCTTTTAAAGATGAAGCAGATTCTCATTTCCAACATGCTGCTGGTCTTAAAGTAATCTTCGGAGGAAAAGATACTGACGGTGATGGAATATATGACAAAGATGATGAATGTCCTGAGACTGCTGGTTTAGCAGAATTTAACGGATGTCCTGATACTGATGGTGATGGAATCGAAGATCGTAAAGATGCTTGTCCTAACGAAGCTGGTTTAGCTGAGTTTGACGGATGTCCTGATACTGACGGTGACGGAATTGCTGATCCAAAAGATGAATGTCCTACTGTTGCTGGAATTGCTGCAATGAATGGATGTCCTGATGCTGATGGTGATGGAGTAAAAGATAGTGAAGACGAATGTCCTAACGAAGCTGGTCCTAAAGAAAACAAAGGATGTCCTTACAAAGATATGGATGGTGATGGTGTTTTAGATAAAGATGATGAATGTCCAGAGGTTGCAGGAACTGCTGCTAACAACGGATGTCCAGAGCCAACTGCTGAAGCTATTAAAGAATTAAATGAGTACTCTAAAACAGTCTTGTTTGATACTAACAAAGCTTCAATTCGTCCTGATTCAGGTGAAGCTTTAAAATCTATTGCAGACATCATGGAAGAATATTCAAACACAATTTTCCATATTGAAGGTCATACAGATTCTCAAGGAAGAGACGAATACAACATGAACTTATCTAAAGAGCGTGCTGCTTCTGTTAGAGACTTTTTAATCTCTGCTGGAGTTCCTGCTTATAGATTGACTTCTGAAGGTTATGGTGAAACTAGACCAATTGCAACTAACAAGACTGCAAAAGGAAGACAAGATAACAGACGTGTTGAAATTTCTTTAGACAAAGACAAAGAAATGAAAGACACTAAAAAAGATTCTACAGATAAAATGTAGTATTAAAAATCTTTAAAGTTTTTTTAAAAACGCCCCGATTCTTCGGGGCGTTTTCTATTTTTAACCCATGACGTCTTTTATCTCCCAAATCCTTAAGCAACTCCTATCACAGGATAAGGATATCTCTAATTTGATCTTTGTTTTTCCCAGCAAACGTGCAGGAGCTTATTTAAGGAAAGAACTGGGCGATCTGGTGGATAAACCTATCTTTTCTCCAGAGGTTATTAGTATTGAAGAATTTTCAGAAAAGGTATCCGGATTAAAAACTATAGATTCTGTACATACCCTATTCGAATTATATGCTGTATATAAAGAACTCACCCCGAAAGAGCAACAGGAAGATTTTGAGAGTTTTGGAAATTGGGCACAAACCCTTATTCATGATTTCAACGAGATAGATAGATATCTCATAAAGCCAGAGAAAATCTTTAATTACCTTTTTGAAATTCAGGATAAGAATCATTGGTCTTTAGGTGAAAACCAAACAGACATCGTTAAAAACTACTTAGTCTTTTGGAAAAAACTTCCTGAATATTACAGCTTACTTAAGGAAAATCTTTTAAATAAATCTGAAGGCTATCAAGGATTAATCTATAGGCATGCTGCCGAAAACATAGATGAATTCGCCAAGCCGAATGCCGAAAACTACATATTTCTGGGCTTTAATGCTTTAAATAATGCCGAGCAGCATATTATCCAATCGATGTTGGCCAACAAAGCAAGGATCTTTTGGGACATCGATGAAGTCTTTCTAAAAGACAACAACCATGATGCCTCCTTATTTATAAGACAATACCTTGAAAATTGGCCATATTATAAAACCAATGCATTCGAATTCGCTTCGAACACCTATAATTCTGAAAAGGAAATTGAAATTATTGGCGTTCCGAAAAATATTGGACAAGTTAAATTTGTTGCAGAAACACTTTCAGAATTAAATAAGGAACAATTAAATTCTACCGCATTGGTGCTAGGTGATGAGTCACTCCTGCTCCCAATGCTCAATTCCATTCCTTCAAATATTGAAGCGCTCAATATTACCATGGGATATCCCTTGAAATACAGTGTATTTTCAAGTTTCTTTGAAAAATTATTCGAAATATATCAAATAGAAAATAACCAGATCTATTATAAAGATGTGATTGCCATCCTGAGTTCTCCCCTTATTATCAAGGCAACTAATTTTATATCGGAAGAGGTTATAAATAAGATTAAAACTGAAAATTTACTCTATCTAAGCAAACAGCAAATAGAAGGCTTTTTTTCAGCAGAACAGCAGAAATTAATATTGGCTTGCTTCCCGGATGTAAAACTAACCCCAGAGCAAGTTTTACTTCGATTTGAAACCATAATAAGGCACTTTAAAGAACTATTAGATAAAGACGAAGACAGTCTTTCCCTTGAGTTTTTATATCACTATCATCTAGTGGTACAACGACTAAGTAAATTAATAACCGAATTCCCACATTTCACCTCTTTGGTTTCCCTTCTTCAATATTTTAGGGAATTTAGTAGTTTACAATCATTAGATTTTCAAGGAAAACCTTTTCAGGGTTTACAACTTATGGGAATGCTGGAAACCCGAGGTCTGGATTTTGAGACTGTTATTCTTACTTCTGTAAACGAAGGGATTCTACCGGCAGGTAAAAGCAATAATTCTTTTATCCCTTACGATCTTAAAAAAACCTTCAACCTTCCCACGTATAAGGAGAAAGATGCCATTTACACCTACCACTTTTATCATTTGCTTCATAGGGCTAAGAAAATTTACTTACTCCATGATACCGATACCGAAAGCCAAATGGGTAGTGAAAAGAGCAGATTTTTACTGCAATTGCTACACGAAGAGCAACCTGCACATAAAATAACTACTTCTCTTATCTCTCCCGAAGTTCCGGTAGTTAAAAATGAACTTCAAAAGATTCAAAAAACTCCTGAGGTTCTCGAAAAATTGAAACTACTAGCCGGACGAGGATTTTCACCCTCGGCACTTACCACTTATATTAGAAATCCTTTAGATTTTTACAAACAATACATCCTTGGGATTAGAGATAATGAAGAAGTTGAAGAAACTGTTGCTTACAATACACTAGGGACTGTTGTCCATGATACTTTAGAAGTATTTTATAAGCCTTTTATAGGGAAACCGCTTACTTTAGAAAACCTGAAGGAGCTCAAAAAATTAACAGCACAAGAAGTAAAGAAACAGTTTGAGAAAACCTATAGTAAAGCACCTTTAAGTTTAGGCAAGAATCTCTTGATATTTGAGGTTGCAAAGCGCTATGTGATCAATTTCCTGAATATGGAAATAAAAGACTTAGAAGCCGGGAAGAACATCATTATAAAAGAAGTGGAATCTAATCTGAGTTCAGCACTTACTATTCCTGAACTTGATTTCCCTATTCATATTCGAGGAAAAGTAGATCGCGTAGATTTAGCAGATGGAGTTTTAAGAATAATAGATTACAAGACAGGAAAAGTGATGCAAAATCAGTTAGAAATAGCAGATTGGGATTTGCTTACCTCCGATTATGATAAATATTCGAAACCTTTTCAAGTCTTAACTTATGCTACTATGCTCTTAAATAACAAAGAAAATAATGGAGAAGTAGAAGCCGGAGTGATTTCCTTTAAAAATTTGAAAGCAGGTTTTTTAAAGTTCAGTTTAAAAGAAAAACAAGGCAGTAAACCAGTAAAAAATTCAAATATTTCAGAAGAAATTCTAAGTAATTTTCAGGAGCAATTAAATCTATTAATATTAGAAATTTGTGACCCGGAAATTCCATTTATAGAAAAAGAACTAAAACCCGCTTATGGAGCTTATTAAAAAGAATAATATTTTAATTACAGGTGAACATGATAAACCAATTTTAACCGATGTGGTTTTTACCGAAGATTCGAAACCTAAACCTATAGTTATCTTTTGCCACGGTTATAAAGGCTTTAAAGATTGGGGAGCTTGGGATATGATGGCTAAAGAATTTGCTGAAAAAGGCTATTTTTTCCTGAAATTCAATTTTTCTCATAATGGTACGACTCCAGAGAATCTTACAGAATTTATGGATATTGAGGCTTTTGGAGATAATAATTACACCAAGGAATTAGACGATCTTCAATCTGTAATAGATTGGTTATTTCAAGCAAATTCTGAATATTCAAAATACATAGACACGTCAAACATTACCCTCATCGGGCATTCGCGTGGTGGTGGAATAAGTATAATTAAAGCTGCTGAAGAAAGTAGGATCACCAAGTTGGTAACTTTTTCTTCGGTATCAGACTTTGCTTCAAGATTTCCTTCAGGAAAAATTTTAGAAGGTTGGAAAGAGAAAGGAGTGAGCTATATTGTAAATACCAGAACGAAACAACAACTGCCTCATCACTTTCAATTTTATAAGAATTTTAAAGCAAATGAAGAGCGATTAAACATTTCCAGAGCTACAAAAGCATTAAAAATTCCGCATTTAATTGTACATGGCAGCAAGGACACTTCGGTGCCTTTAAGTGAATCTGGCGATTTATTCAAATGGAGCCCAAATCCAGAATTATTATTGGTGGAAGGAGCAGATCATGTTTATGATGTATCACATCCTTGGAATAGCGGTAAATCATTACCAGCAAATTTTCAATATGTACTAGATGGCACTTCAAAGTTTATTGCTGAAAAAGCGCCAACTCCTATAAAAAAATAGCAATTTTTAGAAGTCAAATTATTTTTCGCTCCTATAAATAAATGTTTAACTTTGAAATCGAATTAGGGGGATTAGCTCAGTTGGCTAGAGCGTTTGGCTGGCAGCCAAAAGGTCATCGGTTCGACTCCGATATTCTCCACAATCAAAAGCTTTAAGGCTAGTCCATGAGGTATGTATTTGGAACTACTTTTAAAATAGGGACATCCCGATAGCTATCGGGACTTTAAATTAAAACCCTCAATGAGGGAAACCATCCTTTTTGGGATGGTTTTTTT
>NZ_AJLT01000002.1 GCF_000258765.1 Gillisia marina | reverse complement strand
CTTTATTCAGGACGAGTCAGACTTAGTAATTACGGGAATCCGCAATCAAATAATGCAGATATCATTTAAATTTGTAGCGATTTAGAGAAGAAACACATTGGTAAAGCGCCAAAATTTGAAGGAACTTATACTTGTAGGGAAGTATAAGTTCGGAAAAACGATGGCGCTTTTTATATCTAAATTGCAGGGAGGGATTGTTTGATAGTATAAACCTAAATAAAGGCTTTATAATTGTAAATTTATTTAAAAGAATTTCTCAATTTAAACGCATACACCGAATTTCAAGTATTTCAACTTGTAATTACACATTTAAATGAATAGTGAATTTTAACCTGTAACCTTTAGCATAATAAAAAACACTACGGCTAGACTGCTAATTAGGAAAAAAAAATTCGGCAATACGTATTAAACTATCATCTCTCATAGTATGAATTTTAGTAAATAGGTTAGAGTGAAAATGTATGTGAGGGTAGGATTGTCTTAACAAGAATAAAGTTGAATCGAATTAATTAAATATAATATGGGGATTTACCCCATATTTGACATCAACTAAAAAGTTCTTCTTTTATAGATTAAAAAGATCGATTTTATGTTGTGGATGATTATTTTTTTTATAATTTTGCCGTCCACTAGCTCGAGTGGCGGAATTGGTAGACGCGCTGGATTCAAAATCCAGTTCTTTCGGGAGTGCGGGTTCGATTCCCGCCTCGAGTACTTTTAACATATCAAATTAAACTAAAACCCTATAAACTTCACTGTTTATAGGGTTTTTCATTTTCTATATATTCATTTGATATCAAATAAGTGTCTCCGAATGGTGTCTAATTAGGTGACCTATTTCAGTTTTAAAAAGAGGTCACCGAATGCACTCAAACCTCTTGATTCATAATGTGTTACGTGATTTTTGTTTAAATTATTTTATTACTTTTATGATGATAAAATTTAGATATTATGCAAGATTTACTATCAATTTTGTTTTTCATTAAAAGGAATAAGGTGGATAAAAAGGGATTAGTTCCTATTTATATGAGAATAACTTATAGTGGAAAGCGAGTGGAAATAAGCACTATGAGAAAAATAGAACCTTCTAGATGGTCTACAGATGGCAACCAAGTAAGAGGTAGTTCCGCTGAAGCGAAAATGATTAATCGAAACCTAGATATAATGAAAAATAAAATTTATGATATTTTTCAAAGAATATTAGATTCTGGAGATGATATAACATCTGAAATCCTCAAAAACGTCTATTTAGGGAATGATGAACTTAAAAAAGATATTATAGAAATGTTCGACGAACATAATTCTAGAATGAAAAAATTAGTTGGTAAGGATTATTCATTTAGAACCCTACAGCGATATAATACCACTAAAAAGCATATTTCATCTTTTATCCTATTCAATTTTAAAAGGAAGGATTATCCAGTTATGGACATTGATACTAAATTCATACATAGTTTTATCTATTATTTAAAAACAGAACTAGATCTTTCACACAACTCTTCATTAAAGTATCTCTCTTACCTTAAAAAGATTGTACGAGTCGCATATGCAAATGGTTGGATAGAAAAAGATCCTTTTTATAATTTCAAACTTAAACTTCAGGTTATAGAACGCGAATTTTTAACCAAAGAGGAGATCATTACACTAATGGAAAAACAATTCACAATTCCGCGAATTGAACACGTGAGGGATGTTTTTCTTTTTTCATGTTATACAGGGCTTGCTTATAGCGATGTATTTAAACTTACCTCAGATGATATTGTAAAAGGAATTGATGGTAGCCAATGGATTAAAATAAAAAGAACCAAGACTAAAACCTTGAGCAGTATTCCTATACTTCCAGTGGCTGAAAAAATTATAGAAAAATATGAACACCTTGATAGTCCAACAGGAAAACTCCTTCCAGTTTACTCAAACCAAAGAGTGAATAGTTATTTAAAGGAAATAGCCGATCGCTGCGAATTAAAAAAGAATTTGACTTTTCATATGGCTAGGCATACGTTTGCTACCACTGTTACTCTTTCCAATGGTGTGCCCATAGAATCAGTAAGTAAAATGCTTGGACATCGATCCCTGAAAATAACACAACATTATGCTAAGATCTTGGATGCGAAATTGAGTGAGGATATGAATTTACTAAAGAAAAGGATTGCCATAGAAGATGGTAAAAGAATGAAAACCTTTCAAGGCTAGAAAAAATTATTTTCTAGATGCGCTATAAAGTAGAAGAGTAATTTGCGCAAAGATGTTTCAGAATTCTGGGTTCGATACTAAAGAGCTCTCCTATTAACTATTCCTTTAATGAGTATACTTTTTCTCCGACCGCATAAGATAACCTGTGGTAACTAAGACAGCTCCAGCTAAAACCCCAAGGACTGGTTTACTAGTAATGTATTGTTTGAATTTTGATGGTTTGTTAATCTGCTCAATATATTTTCTAAAGCCCAGTACTTGAGCCTTATTGAAATTAAGATCGGGCAGGTATTTTTCATCACCTTTTTTAATAATATTATATTGAAGTAATTCCTTATACGCCGCTTCAAATTCAGACGGATATTCAATAATATCCTCAATCTCACCTTCATATTTCATGATGAGTAAAATCACTTCGGCAGTTTGATAAATATCCTTTTTTTCTTCTTCCATTTTATGAAAAATTATTGATACAAAGATAATTCATTAGGTCTTCAATAGAAATGGGAAAATATAAAGTTGTATTAAATTTACACTGTTTGATTAGAGCAATATATCTGCTTATTTGGTATTATTTCAGTTGGGTTTTAATTCGGTTTAGCCCCAAAAAAAAAGTTTTTGGTAATTCACCAAACTTTAAAAAGAGATTATCATACCTAAATAGTTTTGCAAATAATTATAACTACAAGTTATTAAAGAGAGAGGGACCTCAAATGTTTTTCAAACCGCTAGAACTAATAAAAATTTAGGCTGTAGTTTTAGAGAATTTAGTCCAGACTTTAGTTAAAAGTTTAATTATCAATAAGACGACAATACCAATAACCAATCCCACCATAAATTCAATTATTATACCAGGGATGTTTTCGGCAAAGCGTGAAAATAAGGTGTGTTATGCACAAAAATTCCCCCAGAAACGAGTAGAAGTGCTATAGTACCAATTACAGAAAGACTCTTAATAACCAATGGTAACGCATTTACCAGAAACCTTCCTATAATATCCGAAAGGCTATCATTCCTTTCATTTAATGATATAAGTTTTGCCCCAAAATTATCCATTCTTATAATTAATGCAACAATACCATAAACTCCTACCGTAGCTACTAAGGCAATCATAGAAACAACAAGGATTTGAAGGGACAACGATTCTGCGGCAACGGTACCCAGAGCGATAATAACTATTTCGACAGAAAGTATAAAATCTGTTATTACTGCAGATTTTATTTTTTCTTTCTCCAAACTTAAAGCTTCTTCTTCAGTGATTTCTCTGAGTTCTGGTTTTACTGTTTTATGATGGTGAGGAAATACCCATTCATAAATTTTTTCAACACCTTCATACGCCAGGTACAAACCTCCTAGTACTAAAATTATTATAATAGCTGATGGTAATAACCAACTTAATAAGAAAGCCAGTGGTAGGATAATTAGTTTATTCAGGAGAGAGCCTTTTGTAATAGCCCATAATACTGGTATTTCCCGAGAAGATATGAACCCCGAAGCTTTTTCCGCATTAACGGCCAGATCATCTCCCAATATGCCGGCGGTTTTTTTACCAGCTAACTTACCCATTACTGCAACATCGTCCATAAGCGCTGCAACATCATCTAGAAGTGCAAAAAAGCCTGAAGCCATAAGTTGTGTTTAAATTTCGAACAAGATACATGGAAGTTGATAATTTTTTTTATTTGCTTAACATACTTTTTCATAGAAATAGTCAATCTAAATAATTATGAGCGTTTTTTGATGATTGAACTTAATGCCTCTTATGGGGTCTCTTTAAATAAAACGGGTGATATTGTCTTTAGATAAAATTGAATTCTCCAGGAAATTAATCGAACATTAGATTTTTTATAATGTTTCTCTGAATCTCTTCAAAAACATCAAAAGTTCAAAATCTTACATTTAAACACATCTTCTATGGGTAAATGTAGAAAGTTAGATTTTGAGGTTATAAATTGCATTATTCGCAATCAAATATTATTATTGATAACATTTTTTTAATTAAAATCAATTTTTACTATCTTTAAGTGATGATTTGTCAGTACAAATTCACTTCTAATTAAAGACTAGATTTAATTTGAAGGAACCGTATAAAGCTGATGACATCCTAGATTTATATGAAAGTTAAAAATTTATATATACGGGTAGGGGTCAGTTATTACAAAATAGTTGAAGCCCCAACTATTGGTGGGCAGATAAATGAGATACTGGTATCTTGGAACATTGAAACCATTAGACAAGACCACGGTAAAACATTTCTAGCTAGTATTCCAAAATTCGATGGCTTTACCTGTATTCCAGACCACCTAAACTTCAAATCCACCTACAACAACTTTTACAACACCTATTCCCCACTGAGTCATAGTGTCTCAAAAGGAACTTGTAGCAAATCTTTAGAATTTGTAAAACATATTTTTGGGGATCACTTCGAACTAGGCCTTGATTATCTTCACCTTTTATATACCAAACCCATTCAGATACTTCCTATTCTTTGCTTGGTATCCCGGGAACGCTCCACGGGTAAAAGCACCTTTTTGAAATGGCTAAAGCAGATTTTTGAAAGCAATCTTACTTATCTCACCAACGATAGCTTTAGCAGTCAATTCAATGCAGATTGGGCGAATAAATTGCTAATCTGTATTGATGAAGTGCTGTTCAATAAAGAAGAGCTCACCGAGCGGATCAAATATTTAAGCACGACCAATTTTAATAAACTCGAAGCCAAAGGAAAGGACAAGCGTGAAGTAGAATTCTTTGGAAAGTTTATTCTCTGTAGTAACAACGAAGAGAATTTTATTAAAATAGATCACCATGAAACCCGTTTCTGGGTGTTGAAAGTTCCTTCGGTCAAAAAGGAACATACTGGATTCTTAGAAACCTTAGAAAAGGAGATTCCTGCATTTCTCTATTTCCTTCAGAATCGATCACTACATAGCCCCCATCAAACCCGGATGTGGTTTACCCCCAAACAAATTGAAACACCTGCTCTCACAAAACTGGTTCAGAACAATAGAAACCGTGTAGAGAAAGAGTTGGCTAGCATTCTCCTTATGGTAATGGAAAATCACGATCTCGAAGAAATCAAGTTTTGTCCATTGGATGTTTTAAATGCCTTAAGCAAGACAAGACTGAGAACGGATTTGACCCAGATCCGTAAAATTCTAAAGAAAGATTGGAAGCTTGAAAATATAACGAATTCGAACCGTTACCAAAAATTCACACTGTGGGGAGATGGTAGTACGAACCTTTCAGATGCCAAAGGACGCTA
Source organism: Gillisia marina (assembly GCF_000258765.1). Classification (GTDB taxonomy): domain Bacteria; phylum Bacteroidota; class Bacteroidia; order Flavobacteriales; family Flavobacteriaceae; genus Gillisia; species Gillisia marina. The sequence continues at coordinate 97,267 of NZ_AJLT01000002.1, read as the reverse complement.
TTTTACTATAAATAAAAGTTACCTCTTGGAGAATTTTGAAGATCAGAAATCGAACTGAATTTATAGGGATATAGACGAAAACGATGAATCGATGACAAAGTGATGACACGGAAACCTTTGGTTTTAGAGGGGGTTTGGTGGGTTGTCATCGTTTCATCAAAATGAACCCAGTTTTTCAGGAAAAACCCCTCTTAATTCTTCATTTTTTTGGTGAATGATGACAGAATCTTGTTAGACCAGTAATAGTAGGAGGTAAGGCCGTCATCGTTTTGTCATCAAACTGTCATCAAAAATAAAAGTGATGACAAAAAGTTGAGAACATGGAAACTATCAAAGAGGCATAATTGCAATTAAATAAAATGCTGATGAAAGAAAAAAGATTAACCTGTGAAAGAGCCCGTAGTATTTGCATCGTTGAAACACTCGCAAAACTAGCGCACTTTCCAAACAGGACAACGGAGAAAGAAGCTTGGTTTCTGAGTCCCCTGCGGTCAGAAACCCAAGCCTCTTTCAAAGTTTCTTTAAAACTGAATCGATGGTATGATTTCGGAATGGGCAAAGGTGGAAATGTGATTGATCTGTTATGCCTGATATCCAATTGTTCGGTGAGTGAGGCGCTTCGATATCTATCTAATGAGAAACCTGTTTTTTCATTTCAACAGCCGTCTAATATCATAGAGAATAATATCGACAAAAACATTGTTCTCGAGGTCAGAACGATCACTCAAGGCCTTTTAAGGAAGTATCTGCACACAAGGGGCATATCGCTACAAGTAGCACAGAAATATTGCAAGGAGGTATGGTATACTTGTAAAGGAAGGAAATATTATGCCCTTGGAGTTCAAAATAATGAAGGCGGTTGGGAACTTAGGAACTCTTATTCCAAAACTTCCACTTCACCGAAAACCTATACCTATTTAAAAATTCATTCAGATAGTCTCATTCTAGTAGAAGGAATTTTCGACCTATTGTCCCTCGCTGAATTATTCCCTAGCAAATTAAAGAACTCAGATATAGTTGTACTGAACTCGCTTTCCTTTTTAGAACAAGTAAGCCTGCTTTTTAAGAAATATAAAAGGGTTGAGCTGTATCTGGATAATGATCAATCGGGAAATAACTATTCGAAGGAGCTAATGCAAAAGGATAAGAACATCATAGATAAAAGTCACCTTTTTGAATATTATAAAGATCTTAATGAGAAACTGATTTCAATTAAAAAAGAAAAGAAGTTCATTGATGAAGTATAATATGGCCGAGTAAATTCCACTGGGGAGAATTTCATATTGAGTAGCAAAGCAAGATGTGTCATTGTCATGACAATCTTGCTTTGCTCCCGGAGGTTGCAAAGATTTAAAAGAAAAAATGAAACGGGAATACATCCAAATACGCTGCTCGATCTACGAGAAAAAGCTACTCAAAAAAAGAGCGGCAAGGGCAGGTATTTCCCTTTCAGAATATTTGCGTTCTACGGCTTTTGAAAGAAATATTGTAGAGCGGATTACTCCGGAACAGTTGGAATGTTACCAGCTTCTGATTCAATATAAAAACAACTTTAGTCGAATCGGTAATATGTTTAAAAAAAAGCAATCCCCAGTTGACTAGGGAAGTAATGCAATTGGCAGAAGAGATTAGAGGGCATTTAAAAAATTTCAGAAAATGATCGGGAAAGGACATTCCATAGCAAGGACGGGAGCATCTATTGATTATGGGTGGAACCAAGAAAAAGATGCTGAAGTGGTTTTCAAAGAGCACCTAGCTGGTGACTCCCCAAAGGAGATCACCGAAGAGTTTAAGATCATTCAGTCGCAAAATGAGCGATGTGTCAATAATACCCTCAGTTTTATTCTAAGTCCTACCGTAGAAGACGGACATCAGATGAGCAAATCACAACTTCAAGAGATCACCAGGCTATTCCTGAAGGAAATGGAACTAAAAAATAGACAAGCCATTGCTTTTGTACATCGGGATAAGGCGCATACCCATGTACATGTATATGTCAATAGGATTGGTTTTGATGGAAAAGCCTATAACGATAGTTTTAATGGTAAACGAAGTCAGCTAGCCGCAGATAATGTTGCAAAACAACTCGGACTCACAAGAGTCCGGGAAGTGCAGCAGGAAAAGCTACTTGAATTAAAAGGGCAGCGAATGGCCATCAAACATATCAATGACCGAGTTCTAGAAACCAGACCAAAATCTATAGATGAATATATCAGCAAGATGAAAGTGCATCAGGTAAAGGTGATTCCCAGTATCAATAAGTCAAATCAATTACAAGGCTTTCGGTTTGAATACAAAGGAGTGAATTTGAAGGGAAGTGATGTTCACCGATCTATGACGGGAGGTAAACTCATTGGGGAGATCACTCAAAATTCAGGAATATCAAGAATGAAAGAAGTTCCTAGCAGTTTAAAGCTCCTGGATAAAACAGTGCAAATAAGTACTAATATGGCAACAAGCATAGCCAAAGGTTTAGTGAAACAAGTAATTAAGAAAAGTTTAGATGTGGGAATAGGGTTTTAAAGAATTAAAACAATGAAAAAGCTAGACGAAATTATGGAGCTCATGACTGATGAGATGGCGGATTTTAAAGCTTCTATTATAAAACTTGAGGAGCTTTCAAAACAACTATCCACTTTAAGTATTCCCATTAGCACCGAGGCATTCGAAAAGAATTTAAATATTTTCTTAGGGCAACAGCAAAAGGAAAATAATTTAAAGGATCAAGTGCTTAAAGAGATAGATAAGAAATTAAAATATGCACGGATAATTCCTAATTACCTACTTATCCTTGTTTGTTCACTGGGTATTGTTTTATTAAGTCTCTTGGGTTATTTTGGATATTCCTTGCAAGAAAGACAGAACGAAAAGTTTGAACTTTATAAGATCCTCATGGAAACTAACAAGGAAAGATATCAAGAATATTTCTCAGAAAAACCAGAAGTTCAAGATGATTTTAAGCAGTGGTTAGAGGAGAAAAAATAAGAGCTGTCATAACAAATCGCTTTGCCGCAAATCGTCCTAATTTCACAGTTAATGGTTTTTTTCTACTATTGCAGAATAACATAAAAATTTGCAATAGCGATTATAATATTGCAAGTAAGTCAGATTATTTGCAAAATGAACAGAACTTATTGCAATTTATCACCCCTAACTATGCTCTTTTTTCCTGTTCTAAAAAGCTTTACACAACATAACTATTCCATATTCGAATTTAGAATATGAAGGCAAAGTAAACTACTTTACCTTCATTGGGCATTCCTTATTTATGTAAAATTACCAAGCAATGGAAACTGAAAGGTCAAAGTTTTATTCCCCTCTAACTTGATGTTGTAATTGCAGCACAAAATTATGCTGAGTTATATAATATGATTTTCATAATAGATGGTATACAGTGTTTTAATGTATATGTCTTGGAAATATTAATGAAATGGTAATTTTTACTGTAAAATTAATCACAAGTATGATGCGCCCTCTGCTGTTTTTACTTTATGCTTAACTTCCCGTACGCTATAAAAACAGCACAGGAACCACGCGCAGATTAGTTATGGTAGATTTGGGGCATTTGTTTTTATGATTTTTTCTAAGATTTTATCTTAACTGTTGTATGCTAAAAAAAATATTAACTTAATACACCTAAATTAAATCTTGTTCTATTTCGAACCAATAATAAAAGGGATTTAATGAAAAAAATCCCAGAAATCCCGGAATTTTACTTGCAGATTCATTCCAGATTATGCTGTTCTTATCAGCCGAAAACCGTTCCCATCATCTGCTAGGTGTTAGCCGTTACTTAACCGCAATCTTCAACTAAACATTAAAAATATTAAATTCTCGTTTAAATTAGAGATCGAAATTTATCCAATGTATAATTAGTTTAAAACGAAGCTTATCATGCCTGTCAGAATAGAATTAACCAGAGAAGAATTATATCAATTAGTTTGGGAGAAACCTATTACCTATTTCACCGAAAATTACATGGTTTCTTATAGTAGTTTTAAGGATATATGCACTATAAATAAAATTCCTTTGCCGCCTAACGGTTACTGGATGAAAAGAAAATTTGGTAAAAAGATTAACAAACCACTATTACCACAAACAAAATCCAAGAGTGAAATTGAATTGTTAATTCGCACCGGAGAAAACTCAGTGAATTCTAATTCTTCAGGAAAAAACCTTACTATAAATGATGTTCATATGGTTTCTGATTGGGAGGTTCCTAAACGACTTCCTAAAAATCCTGATCCAATTATCATGGAAATGCTGTCGGATAATCCTAAAAATCATCCGATTGTAAATAATTGCAGGGATTATACTAAAAGATATAATTATGGGAGAATTTCAGTCAGTGCTTCTGGAAAGCCCTATAAGAGAGCCTTATGTTTTCTGAACACTTTTATAAAGGTGATGAAGGCTAGAGGGCATTATTTTCTATTTTGTTATGAACGATCTTACGTTGTTATAGAAGGAACAGAAATAGGTATCCGGATGAGGGAAAGGTCAAAAAGGGTTTATGAGACGGAAAAACCAGGATATAGAAGAAGTGAATTAATTTCTATCGGACTTTTGAGTTTTCTTGCTGGAGAATTTACTGAAAAGGAATGGCAGGAAACTTCTACTAAAACTCTCGCAGAAAAACTACTAACCATCATCACCTTTTTAGAGCAAATGGCAAAGGAGAAACGCAAATGGAAAGTTGAAAATGAAAAGCGTTTAAAGAAACAGGCCATTGAAATGAAGAAGCAGGATGAAAGAGAAAAATCACAAAAGGAGGAAATCGAAAAGCTACGTTTCATCAAACAAAAGTCTGATCTCTGGCATGAGGCCAATAAGCTAAGAGTTTTTCTGAACGCATGTGATGAGAATAAAGATCTAACTGAGGAAATGAAAGAGCTTGTATTATTTGGTTATCAAAAAGTTAACTGGTTGGATCCACTCACTGCTAGCAACGATGAGCTTTTTATTAATATAGATCCTTATAAATTGCTTGAAGAGATTAAATGAAGTATCCTATTTAATTTAAAAAGGGAGGGGTTTTGATGGCTTTTGTCTTCGCATCCCCATTTTTTAATAAATCTATTTATACAAACCAAAAGAGACTTAGAGTTTTGTTTTTATATGCAATACAGTATTCATTAACATTTAGATTAAGATCCTCATCAGCTATGTAATTAAAGAGATCAACTGCCCAAATTTTTTCTGTTTTATAGGTTTCATTATGTTTTCCGTTAAAGTACTCTCCCATTACTGTATTTTCAGGCACTCTCTTTTCATAAAGTAAAAATTTATATTTAAAATCTTTACTGCTGTATTTCCATATTACAGTATTATTTTCAGAATAAACAATCATAATTGGATGGTTTCCTATATCGGCAAAGCGAAAGGCACATGCCGTTCTACTTACATTGAACTTAATGCATAAATGGTCCAATAAATCCGGACTAAACTTTTTTCTATAGAAAGCTTCTTGAAACCTGGACTCTGGCATAAGCAGATTAGATGCGAAATAGTCGGCTTCTCTTTCAATACGCGAGAAATGCTTATAATTCAGAGTTGACGGATGAGGAGCCAAAATGCCTTCTTTTAAACCTATACGATGAGAGTCTATATAATAATGTCCTAACTCATGAGCTAAAGTGAACCTTCCTCTAGGTGTTTTTGGCTTATTTCCTTGGGTGGTATTAATATGAATAAAGAATTTATTTTTATCATACATAGTCATTCCGTCAAAAGTATTCAGTCCATATCTATCATAAAATACTTGTAATCCCTCTTCTGATACAATTCGTTCTAAATTGGTCTCAGATTCAGGATATTCCATTGCTATTTCTTCCGCAAAACTTTTTATTTGATCATTTTCAATTATCATTCTGTTCCTTATGCTTATTAAGCATTTTATCAATGATATGCTGTGGGATCTTTTCTGCTCCTTTTCTGGCCACCATTCTTAATGATTCAGCTTCTTTTTTTAATTGGATGATTTTGGGTTCAGAATTTTCAAATTTTTCTAAAAACTTATTTCCAATGATAGCCAAAGGATCAATTTTTTCTGACTTTAATTTATAATCAAAATCCTCATATAACTTGTTAAATCTTGCCAATTCAAATTCATTTTGAGGATAAATAAAACCTGCTGAACCGAGCCAGCTATCAAGCTCAGTAAATTTAATTTTCTGTATATTTTTTGGCTTACCCATTATTTAAAAAATTAAGATAAGTTTGAATATGCTTTTCAGCTTGATTCTTATAAGTGTTGATTGATTTTTGAGTTAAGTCTAATGAATTTCTAAGTTTTTCTAAAAGTGTTCTTGGTAATTTTTTATTATCACGCTCATAAGCTCTATAAGTCAAATATATTATTTGATGTTTGGTACTTAACCCTTCTAGAGTTCTTTCAACTGTATCTAATTTAGTTTTCAATTCTCTTTTACTTTCTAAATCGGTAATACCATGCGCTTTAATTAATTGATCTACGGTTTCTATTATTTCAAGGTCTTCTTCCTCCTCCTCCTCGCATTTATTCTCCGCTCCAAATTTAATTACCTGTCTAAATATGATGGGATACATCCATAGGAGAATTGCTTTTTCTGGATTAGTTGATTTGGCTTTTTCTTTTTTAAAAGTAGGGTATTTCCAGACCCTCCTTAAAGTACAGTTAGCTACTCGTAGGGCCGTAACTTCATTATAATTATATTTAGAACAATAAATCTCGGCTTTTTGAAGAATATCTCTTTCAAATCTCGAACAGAACTCTACAAAGCTTGTGTCGCTTCTTCGGGAAAATCTTCTTTCATTGCTATATAATCTAACAACTCAAAACTTTTTATTTCTGCGAAATCAATTTCAGATTCTTTTGTAGGTTTCATTTATATACCAAAAAGGATATATCAGTATAAGTATATAGATGAGGAAACACCTCAATTTACTACAAATGATACTGATCTAATTTATAATTGGTAGGGTCTATTTGTAAATAAAGTCAAAATATTTTAAAAAAAAAAAGTATGGCACAAGATTCAAATGGGAGAAAGTTTAATAGAATTCCCGGGCACAAAAGAAAAGTAAATGGAAAGACCATTGAAGTCAAACCACATGTAAGGAGTAATCGAAAGGATAGTAAAGGCAACAAATAAAATAAAACCTGATGGAAAAATTTAAAAAAAAGAACACTTAATAGTGACGAGTTCAAGAAAGGAGATAATGGAATTGGGGTAGACAAGCTCCTAACCTTAATTTACGATAGTGAATATCTAGAAGAGATTAAATTATATTTTGATATTTCAAATCTGAAAGATCGATTTATATCTATAAAAGGATCTTCCACGCTTTACACAATCCTTAAATCAATGGATTCTCGTTATAAAAAGATAGATTTAAGAAGTAATCTAAAAGATATTCAATTTAATTATGAGAAGGAATTTGGATTGGTCTTTAATAATTTAAGTGAGTCCGAATATTTTAATGGATCAGGAAAAGAAGAAATTAAAGCCATTCCTATTCATTCAGGAGAAAGAGACTTCTTTCAAAACTTATACAATATTGATAAATATGCTTCAAGTCTACTTAAAAAAGGATATAGAGATATTCTCAACCAGAATTTAGAAAGTCTAAAATCTAAAGCGGAGCATGTGAGAAGATACAGGCTCATTCATGATACTAAAGAAGATGAATTCTATTTACGTGCAATTATTTCAGAAGATAGATATTTCAACTATAATAACAATATAGCTTTTGTATTAGCTCTACTTAAGCTCCATTTTGAAAGTTTAAATTCCGATACGGAATACGAAATAGCTTTTAGTGAATTTAATGAGTCGGCAATTAGGATATTCTTTAAAACTACTGAATTGAAAAGCATTGAAGGAGTAGGTCATCTTCAAAACACGATTCAGGTTTCTAATGATGAAATAAAAAAGGAAGCTCTAAAATTTTCGACAGTTGCTTCTATTCTATATAAAGACAAGAATAACGAAGAAAAGAATTTATATATTAAACCTAAGGATATTAAGTCTAAAGTTTTAAGTATCACACATGGTACAGGTCCTAAAAAAGCATTCGATAACCTTAATGATTTTACGAAATCATCTGAAATTTTCGAAAATTTGTTTCAGGAAGTACAGAAGATATCCAAAATTAAAAATCATGGCCAAATACTTCATCTAGTAAGGATTAAAATTGAAAACTCCACAACTGAAGAAATTAAAAGGCATAAGGAGGGTATGAAAAAATTCCTTTTAGTTGAAATTAAAACTACTACTCAATTGCTTGAAACTTTCAATAAGCTCATAATGTTAGAAGGTCTTGAGATTGAAGGCAAGGAATATTTAAGATATTTGGTTTATGAGGCATTAATTGACAGGAAATAGGATTAAGTGCTAAATTATTATTTAAATGATATTTATGGAAAATTACCATTACAGAAAAATATTTGTTGAAAAGCATCTTATTTTTGAGGAATTCAATTTGAGATATTGTGTAGATTTTGGACTTCCTCTATAATATTTCGCAATAATATATAAAGTAGCAGCAGAACTTCAAGAAAATTATAATGAGTATAGGTTATTTTTGAGTCAACGTCAAATTCATTTTTATTAAAATGTTGGATTTAGGCCTAAATCAGGTATTCCAGTAAAAATATGAGGCACTGATAACCTTGCACCGTTACCATAAATAAAAATTGTAGGCTTTTTAGAAAATTTTACCGTAGCTCTGTCTTATTTACTTCATGTCTTCAAAAATTTAGGTATTTCAAAATAAGGGAGCTCACGCGTTGTATATGCTATGTGCATTTAGTGAGTGTGATTATCGACCTCACCTTGTGGGTGTACAAGCACCCTCGTAATTAAATTCTCAATCGATGATAAGTTCAATACCTGCTTTCTCTGCCTTGTATTTTATTTTAGTCATTAACTCATAATAGCTCCAGTTTCTTAATACAAATTCCTCCTCTTTAGCGATCCCGATCTTGTCCTCCTGATTTAATAAAATGAGCGTTCCAGCTTGGTGTTTAATGCAGAAATTGATTAGCCTTCTGCTGTATACGTGTATACGATAGTGCACATAATTACTTTCAGCATTTCGGAACTTTTGTACCGCTTTTAATTTTCTTTGCACCCCTTTGCCTGATTTGGAATAGGTAGCCCCAACCTGTGCCCTTTTATGGGCTGCTTGTATAGCTAACCTTCTGTATAGAAACTCTTCCTTGGTACCAATAGTAAGTTTAGTATTACCGGTTTTCACTACAATAGGATATTCTAGGGATAGAGAAGCCTCTGCTATCACTTCTGGTTTTAGGATATGCTTTTCTTTTTCAATTTCGAATACAGGAAGAAAGAATATTTTGCCATCCTTTAATTTCATATGAGATGTACAAAGCTTAATATTTCCTTTTATGACTCGCTCCAGTAATTTTCGTTTATCGGTATAATCCTTGCCTAAATAGGTGCGAAAAGGAATTTTATTTAAACTGAAACAAAAAGCTTTTTTATCCTCATTAAAATGTAATCCAATAATCAATTCTATATCAAATGGAAAAGCCATATCCCTTCTGAAATTCATTAGTGACCGTTCACCTTTCCAATATTCCGGCCTGTCTTTATTGAAGGAAGTGATTAAATTTTTATTTAGGTTAGATAATATATTTGTAGGGATTTCACCTTTAAAGCGATTAGATACTACCCTGTAGGTAGTATTAATACGGGAGCGTTGCAGGATTCCATATTTATCTTTCTTTTCATCAGCCAATTTATACTTTATCCCTTCTGATAGATAAAAGAATTCCTTGATCATTTCCTGTACATAGAGGTGGGTAACGATGAGATTAGCTGCTCTAAAACATCTGTTCTGCCACCCATAAAGTTTATCCAAGGCTTCCTTTCTTTCTTCTTTAGTTGGAAGGTCCACCAATAGCTGGATCTTTCTAGTCAGTTTAATAGTTGACTTTTCCATATTAAGCCGTTTTTAATTGCTGTTGGTGCTTCTTCTTTATAAACTTATAAGCAGTCATAAATTCCTTGTGGACTTCCTTTTGAGACAGGTTAAGTTCTTTTGCAATGGAAGCAAAAGAATATTTTTTTTCACATCTTAGTTGCAATACTTTTTCCTGCTCTTCGGTCATTACCACTTGAATTATCCTTTCATTAACTGGGTTTTGTTTGGTTTCATGCGTGCATTTTATATTGATAATATTTTTAATATCCTCAATAGCCAACTTAACCTCATTACTGGTTTCGGTAATACCTGTTCCAATTACTTTTGAAATAGCTTTATATTGAAAGCCATATTCTAAACAGAGTTCAATCAAATGTTTTCTTTCTGGACTTAAAAGCGGCAAGACTTTTTTAATTTGGTCAAAGGTTTTTTGTGTCTCTTCTTGATTCTTTAATATTTCCTCATCTTTTATAGGATCATATCCTGCTAAATAGTCTTGATATTTCTCATAATTATCCAACGAATTAACTCTTCTGAAAAACTGTGTTTTTGGAGTTGTATAGTATGAATAGCATTCTCTTTTCATAACCATTCGTAAAAAATAGAAAATATGCTTAGGTGATTCTATACGATCCCTGTGGATCCATAATTTTAAAAAGGAATCCTGTACCAGAGATTCTACCACAAAATTATCCTCAAGAATTTGGCGGCCTATCCAAAAGATACTTCGACTGTACCTAGCATGAATGTGTGCCAATATAATTGGATCTCCTTTTTTTAATAAATCGAAATTATTATCAATAGAATTTCTCATCAAATTACTATTAGTAAGTAATAATTTATTAAATGTAAACAATTATACTGAAAATACAAATTTTAATTTATTATGAGTATATTAATCAGTACCATAAATGAATTAGTTGTCATTTTAGGGTTAAGAAAGCACCCCATGACAAAAGACGACCACCATAAAGACCCAACACTTCTTTCCATCGGATCAATGTTTGAGACGGGTAGAATTAAGAAGATGTATACGCTTGCTGAATTATATCCAACCAAAATTGCTAATTCGCTAGGGATAAATTACGGTAGATATATGGCTAAATTAAGTCATCCAGATAAATTTACACTTGGAGAGATTGTGAGGCTTGCTAAGCTATTAAACATAGAGCCTGATATGATAACAAAAGTTATTTATTGTGAAATTAAATAGTGGTTTTGTCATCTTAGAGAGTTTGACCAATCCAAAATAAAAGAAGGAACTGCAAGTGGTTGGAAGAGAAAAAAAAAATTTATAATGACAATAAACCCTGACGAATGAAGTCTAGTATTAGTAAATACTTGAAAATCTAAGTAATATGGTAAAAATATTACTGTAATTCTCATTCCATATGTCAGATGTGACACCTACTTTTTTTAGTTTAAGCTTAACTTCACGTACGCTATAAAAATAACCCAGTACCAAGCGCATGGTTAGGTGTAGTAAAATTTGTGCAAGAAATAAATTATTAAACTATACCCAAAATGATATAATTTAATAATTATTAAATATAATATACCTATTCAGGTATAAAATACAATAATTTTATTATATTGCACCCGTAAAGGTATATTTATGGAAAAATGGAATCGTAGCAATCCTATTGCCGAATATGTGCGAAAACAAAGGAAAGCGAATAAAATGACTCAAACAGAGTTGTCCGACCTGACGGGAGTGGGGTTACGTTTTGTTCGTGATCTGGAACAAGGTAAGCCCAATTTAATGACCGATAAAGTAAATCAGGTATTGCTTTTCTTTGGCACTACTTTGAAACCTCAGCCTATATCAAATGAGACAAGCTAAAATTTTTGTTGATGATATTCTTGCCGGATTACTATCCGAGAACGAGGAAGGATATCTTTTTCAATATGAAGAAATTTATTTGGAAAGTATGGTTAAGAAACCTGTTAGTTTGACATTACCACTCCAAAAAGAGCCTTTTAAAGCCGAGTTTCTATTTCCGTTTTTTGATGGGTTAATACCAGAGGGCTGGTTATTAAATATCGCTCAAAAAAACTGGAAATTGGATCCGCGTGATCGTATGGGATTACTGATGGCCACCTGTAAAGATTGTATAGGTAATATAAGTGTGACACCGTTATGAAAAATTGTTTAGCATGTTTACAACCATTAGGAAAGGATGAAATACTCTATCATCCTAAATGTCTTGCAGATTTCTGGCAGAACGATACTCCAGTACTGAAATTAGCCTACTCAATATCAGAACTGGAAACATTAGCAAAAGAAAACATCACACAACGTATCACGGTGCCCGGTGTTCAGCCTAAACTTTCATTAGGGTTTACAGACCAAGAAGAAAATAGAAGATTAACAATAGTGGGAGCTTTGGATGGTAAATATATTTTAAAACCACCTTATTCACAATATCCACAAATGCCGGAAATAGAGGCATTATCGATGTTAATGGCTCAGGTTTGTGGAATTGCAACAGTTCCTTTCCTACTAATTCCTTTGAAAGGTGGTGAGCTGGCATATCTAACACGTAGAATAGATAGGGATCAGAAAAACAATAAATTTGCCATGGAGGATGCCTGTCAATTTACTGAACGGCTTACCGAACATAAATATCGTGGCTCTTATGAACAAATTGCCAGAGCTATTTTAAAGTATAATGGAAATCGACTGATGGACGTTGTACATTTTTATGAGCAGGTTATTGTGTCTTACCTAATTGGTAATAATGATATGCACTTAAAGAACTTTTCATTAATATCCACAAAATCCAATTTATATCAATTGGCACCGGCTTATGACATGCTTGCCGTAAAACTGCTAATGCCGGAGGATAATGAAGACCTAGCGCTAACACTTAACGGTAAAAAGCGAAAATTAAAGCAGAATGATTTTAATGAAGCCATGCTAAAAGCACATATCCCAGAAAAGGCAATTGAAAATCTCTGGAAGCGTATTGAAAAAGGTATCCTGGAATGGTCAGAATTGATAGATCGCAGTTTTCTTTCTCAAGAACGAAAAGAGAAATTTAAAGAATTGATAAATAATAAAATGGTTTAAGTAAAGATCGAAGTTGCTAAAATTTGATTCTACTGTATAGTAACAGGATAATTTGGAATTGCTTTAAGAAATTTTAGAGTCAAATTTTTAGTTCACTATATTTATATTCTAACTAAGAAAGACCATTAATTATTTTTTGTGAACGAAAAACAAACAAGAAAACAAATTATTGATAAGAGCCTGCTTAGCGCTGGCTGGAATATCAATGACCAAACTCAAGTCATAATTGAATCTAGTTTAGGTTCAAGATCAGTAGCAAATGAACCTGAATCTAGCTATTCAAATCAATTCAGTGATTATGTGCTTTTAGGTAAAAACGGAAAAGCATTAGCTGTCGTTGAAGCTAAAAAAACTTCCAAAGATGCTGAATTAGGTAGAGAGCAAGCAAAACAATACTGTTTAAATATTCAAAATGAATCTGATGGCGAATTACCTTTTTGTTTTTATACGAATGGCTATGATATTTTCTTTTGGGATTTAGGAAACTATCCGCCAAAAAAAGTAATTGGTTTTCCAAGGCGTGACGATTTAGAGCGCTATTTATACATTAGAAAAAATAGAAAGCCGTTAGCAACTGAATTAATAAATGTAGGCATTGCCGGTCGCGATTATCAAATTCAAGCTATTCGTTCAGTGATGGAAGGAATCGAAAGAAAACGTCAAATGTTTCTTTTGGTTATGGCTACAGGAACAGGGAAAACTAGAACATGTGTTGCATTAGTCGATACCCTTATGAGGTCTGGATGGGCAGAGCGTGTATTGTTTTTAGTAGATAGAATTGCGTTGCGAGATCAAGCTTTAGAGGCTTTTAAAGAATTTTTGCCTAACGAACCTTGTTGGCCAAAACTCGGAGAAAAAAATATTGCTACAGATAGACGAATATATATCTCAACTTATCCAACAATGCTAAACATTGTTAGAGATGATCGAAACACATTATCGCCACATTTTTTTTGATTTAATCGTTGTGGATGAAAGTCATCGCTCTATTTATAGCACCTACCAAGAGATTTTAGATTATTTCAATACAACTACGTTGGGTTTAACTGCAACGCCAACAGATGTTATAGATCATAACACCTTCCAATTATTTGAGTGTGAAGATGGTTTGCCTACGTTTGCCTATTCTTATGAAGAAGCGGTAAATAACATTCCACCCTATCTGAGTAATTTTCAAGTCATGAAAATTCAAACAAAGTTTCAACAGGAAGGAATTAGCAAAAGAACTATAAGTTTAGAAGACCAAAAGAAACTTATTTTACAAGGAAAAGAAGTCGCAGAAATAAATTTTGAAGGAACAGATCTTGAAAAAGCAGTAATTAACAAGGGAACTAATGTTACCATTGTTAAGGAGTTTATGGAAGAGTCTATTAAAGACCCAAATGGTGTGCTTCCTGGCAAGACTATTTTCTTTTGTGCAACAATAGCGCATGCAAGACGTATTGAAAAGATTTTTGATGCATTGTATCCGGAATACACAGGCGATTTAGCAAAAGTTATGGTGTCCGATGATCCTAGAGTATATGGCAAAGGAGGTTTATTGCATCAGTTTACTAATAACGATATGCCCAGAATAGCCATAAGCGTAGATATGTTAGATACAGGAATTGATGTTAGAGAATTGGTAAATCTCGTATTCGCAAAACCTGTGTATTCCTATACTAAGTTTTGGCAAATGATTGGTCGTGGGACAAGACTGCTCGAGCCTGCCAAAATAAAACCTTGGTGTCCAGAAAAAGACAACTTTTTAATTTTAGATTGTTGGGATAACTTTGAATATTTCAAATTAAACCCAAAGGGAAAAGAATCGAAAACACAAATACCTTTGCCTGTTAGATTGTTTGGGTTACGCTTAGATAAAATCGAACTCGCTCTAGAACTAGATGAAAGAGATATTGCTCTTAAGGAGATAAATAAACTTAGAGAACAGATTCTAGATTTACCCACTAGATCTGTTGTTATACAAGAGGCAAAATCAGTTTTAGCTTTGGTAGAAAATACTGATTTCTGGAAAAATCTAAACAACGAAAGTTTTACCTATTTAAGACAAACCATCAAACCACTATTTAGAGCTGTTTCGCAAGTTAATTTTAAAGCCATGCGTTTTGAAAAAGATGTATTAGAAATTTCCATTTCGCATCTTGCGGAAGAAACAGATCAATTTAATACGCTTAAAGAAAACATCATAAACATTGTAAGCGAATTACCTTTAACTATTAATAGTGTAGCAAAGCATAAAACCTATATAAATCAAGTGCTTAAAAATCATTTTTGGAATACAATTACTGATGCTGGTTTCGATGTTTTAGCCAAAACTATTTCTCCTTTAATTCATTTTAGAGAACCAACAACACTACCTTTGGGAGCAACCAGATTAAACTTAGAGGATGTTTTAAAAACCAAAGAGATGGTAGAATTTGGTCCACAAAACGAAGCAGTAAGTATTACTAAATATAGAGAAATGGTTGAGGCTAAGGTTGAAGAACTCACTAAGCGCAACCCAATCTTACAAAAACTAAAAGAAGGTCAGTCTATTACTGAAGATGATGCACAAACATTAGCAGAAGAATTACACGAAACAGACCCACACATTACCGAAGCTTTATTACGTAAAGTTTACAATCATCAAAATGCTAAATTAATACAGTTTATAAAACATATCCTGGGTATTGAAATTTTGGAACGTTTTGATGACCAAGTTAGTAAAGCAGTCAGCCAATTTATAACAGAACACACCTATTTGTCTTCTAGACAAATAGAGTTTTTAAACTTGTTGAAGAATTATATTATTGAACGTGGCTCTATTAAAAAAAGAGATTTAATAAATGCACCCTTTACTATAATTCATCCAAAAGGGGTTCGAGGTATATTTTCACCTAAAGAAATAATAGACATACTAACATTAACCGACAAATTTGTAGCCTAATATGAGCTTAATCAATAGCAATCCTCAAATTGCATCAAAAATAAATGACCTCTGGAATAAATTCTGGTCTGGTGGTATCTCGAATCCCCTAACAGCTATAGAGCAAATTACCTACTTGCTATTTATGAAAAAACTGGATGAGAATGATTTAAAGAACCAGTCTGATGCAGAATTTACTGGAGATGCATATACTTCAAAATTTGATGGTGTTTTTTACTCTACAAAACAAGACGAAGAAAACAAACAAAACGGAATAGACACACAAGAATTGCGTTGGAGCAACTATAAACGTTTGCCTGCAGAAGAAATGCTACAACATGTACAACGTTATGTGTTTCCTTTTATTAAACAATTAGATACTGCGGAATCTCCATTTGTAAAACACATGAGAAATGCTGTGTTCATTATTCCAAAACCATCGTTGTTATTAGAAGCTGTTAAGAGTATTGATGAGATTTTTGACCTTATGGAGCAAGATGCTACAGAAAACGGTCAGGATTTCCAAGATATTCAAGGAGATGTGTATGAAATGTTGTTAAGCGAAATTGCTTCCGCAGGAAAAAACGGACAGTTTAGAACGCCAAGACATATCATCAAATTGCTTGCTGAAATGGTCAACCCAAAATTAGGGCAACGTATTGCAGATCCTGCGTGCGGAACAGGAGGATTTTTATTAGGTGCTTATCAATATATGGTGACACAATTAGATAAAGAAAAAGATAAGCAGGAACCAGACGAAGATGGTTTTATTCGCAGTAGCCGAAATGCTTTATTAACCGAAGAAGTAAAAGATATTTTAGGTAGTAGTTTACAAGGCTACGATATAGACCAAACAATGGTTCGCTTGGGCTTAATGAACTTAATGATGCATGGTATAGAAAGCCCTCAAATAGATTATAAAGATACTTTAAGCAAAAGCTACTATGAAACTTCAGAATACGATGTAGTGTTGGCAAATCCGCCTTTTACAGGAAGTATAGATAAAGGAGATATAAATGAGGAGTTACAGCTAAAAACGACTAAAACTGAACTTCTATTTATAGAGCGTATCTACAACATGCTAAAAATGGGAGGAACTGCTGGAATTGTTATTCCGCAAGGAGTTTTATTCAGTTCTAGTAAAGCATTTCAAGATGCTCGAAAATTAATGATTGAAAACTCCCAATTGAAAGCTGTTGTTAGTATGCCTAGTGGTGTTTTTAAACCCTATGCAGGTGTAAGTACAGCATTACTCATTTTCACAAAAGGCGGAGAAACTGAAAATGTTTGGTTTTATGACATGCAATCGGATGGCTACAGTTTGGATGATAAACGTTCAAAAAACGAAAACGGTCATGGAGACCTGCAAGACATTGTTAAAGAATTTCAAAACCCCTTTGATCCAGAAAAAAATGACAGAACTGGGAAAATGAAATTTTTCTATGTCTCGAAAGCCGAAATTGTAGAAGAAGACTATGATTTGAGTTACAATAAATACAAAGAAGAAATATTTGAAGAAATTGTTTATGAAAATCCAAATGTCATATTAGAAAAACTAATTGGTGAAAATGGATTAGAACATCAGATAATTAAGGGGTTAAACGAATTGAAAGAGCTTATTTAATGAAGAAAATTACGTTAAATAAGATTTGTGCCATCCGGAATGGTTATGCTTTTAAAAGCTCAGAATTCGTAGAAAATGGTCTTCCTATTGTTCGAATTGGTGAAATTAAAAATGGTAAAGTTGATCTTTCCAAACCAAAATATATTTTACCAAATGATAAATTTGAGTCCTACATAATTAGAAGAGACGACATTCTAATTGCAATGTCAGGAGCCACCATTGGAAAAATTGGTAAATACAACTTAGACATTCCTGCGTATCAAAATCAACGAGTTGGCTGTTTCTTACCGGACAAATCAAAATTATACAATGATTATTTATATCAATACTTATCTTTTATAAGCGCTAAAATTATTCAAAATGCTTATGGTGGTGCTCAACCAAACATTTCTTCAAAAGAACTTGGAAAAACATTAATTCCTATACCTTCTCTGGAAAATCAAAAACGGATTGCCAAAGTTCTTTCCAATTGCGAAAATCTAATTAAAAAAAAGAAACGAAAGTATTAAGCTTTTAGATGAGTTTTTAAAATCTACTTTTTTGGAGATATTTGGGGATCCTATTAGAAATGAAAAGGAATTTGAGATGCTTTCAGGAGGTGAATATTTGCAGAAGCTTTCTGTAGGAGTTGTTATCAAACCTGCATCTCATTACGTTAAAGATGGAGTTTTAGCGCTAAGATCGTTAAATATTAAGCCTAATAGAATTGATTTAACGGATGTAGTTTATTTTTCAGAAGAGTCAAATCAAAAATTATTAGCAAAATCTATTTTAAAAGAGGGAGATGTAGTATTTGTAAGAACTGGAAATACTGGGACAGCAGCGATAATCCCAAAAGAATTAGAGGGTAGTAATTGTATTGACCTGATCATTTCTAGACCAAATCATGAGATCATGAATCCGCAATATCTAGTTTATTTCTTTAATTCTGAAATAGGTAAAAGAATTGTTACATCTAAAGAGGTTGGTGGTATTCACAAGCACTTTAATGTTGGAGCCCTAAAAAAATTAAGGATACCTATCCCTCCCCTTCCACTTCAAAATGAATTTGCTAGAATACTTGCCCATACTGAATCTGTTAAATACAACCTAGAATTTAGTTTGAGGGAAATTACTAACCTATATGATAGTCTTAGCCAGAAAGCTTTTAAAGGAGAGTTGGATTTGAGTAAGGTAAATATTTCTCAATTTGAAGAGGAAAGTAATTCGGGAAAAACTTTAGGTAAAAAAGGATTTAAACCTACTTATGTATCATTAACAATCGAGAAGCTAGAGCAAATAATTAAAAGTCAATTTGGGTACCAAGAATTCACAATAGCACAAATTGAAGATATTTTAAACAAAAAAGAGATAGATTTTAATAATTCAATGGTAAAAGGTATTGTAAAGAATCTTTTGTCCGAAGAAAAAATCAGAACTGAATATAGCGGGTTAACTCAACAAGTAATTTTTAAATACAATAAATGAAATTAAAGCGGATTAAATTATTATCGCCATTTCGCGGATTGCCCTCAGATTACGAAATTAATTTCAATCGCTCTTTGATACCAAATGACCAAATAGAACCGATTTGCTTTGTTGGTCTAAATGGTTCAGGAAAATCTAATGCATTAGAAGCAGTGGCGGAAATGTTCTACTATCTAGAGAACTTTAATCGGTCATCTAAAAAAGATTTAGACAATTTTAAAACGGGTTTTGGTTTTGAACTAGATTACTATCTTCCAAAGCTTACACTCGCTGGCGCTGGTTTTACATGGGACGAATTAGGAGACCTTAACTACAATGATCTAGATCATAACCAACTTGTAATTGTTTCTAAATTACCGAATGAACTACCAATTGTCAATCTTTTATTTAATGATATAGAAATTGTGGTAAAAGATTTTTATAATTACGGATTAAGCAAGGTACTCCCAAATCATATTATTGGCTATTC
Source organism: Gillisia marina (assembly GCF_000258765.1). Taxonomy (GTDB): domain Bacteria; phylum Bacteroidota; class Bacteroidia; order Flavobacteriales; family Flavobacteriaceae; genus Gillisia; species Gillisia marina. The sequence continues at coordinate 77,799 of NZ_AJLT01000002.1, read as the reverse complement.
CTCAGGTTTAAACGAACTAATTAGTAATCCTTTTGTAAAGTTGAATTTTGAATACTATGAAGATTTAAAGAATAAGAAAAATAAACCGGTCGAATCCAAGTTAGAAATGAACCGTTTTCAATTTTTAGATTACAATATTTCAAAATTAATAACTGTCTCTAATTTTATTTTCGATAAGGATCTCTCCATTTTGGGAGAAACTAAAAGTTTATCCATTTTAAAAAAAGAAATTGAAATAAATGAATTAAATGAGTTTTCTATTAAGTTGTCATTAAAAAAGCCTAAGACTTTTGCGAAGTTTCTTCCAGATGAATTAGAAGATGCAATTGAAAACTTGAAGGCAATTGACGCACTATATAATGAGGAAGTTAGTTCTACAGCTCGTCATGATTTCACAAAATTATCGTTTAATTTCAAAATGAATCAAGCAACTTTGACCGGTTTTAGACAAAAGTTTAATTCTGCCGATAAGTTATTCAGGATGTTATATTTTTTCCAAAGCCTCAATTTCGAGAAGATTAGCAGGAATATTAGTAAAGTTGTTAAATCGGCTAAGGCAGGAACTAGTGAAAATCTTTCGGACTTAATTCCAAAATATGAAATTGCAAAACAAATTTTCCATTTAGGTAATATTTCGTTTAATAAAGAAGGTGCCAACGAACCAATATATTACAAACATTTGTCAGATGGTGAACACCAATTGTTGCAGATTTTAGGAAGTATTATTCTTTTGGATAGCACAAGCACCTTATTCCTACTAGATGAACCAGAAACACACTTTAATCCTGAATGGAGATCTAAGTTTATTTGGTTAATAAATGAATGCATGATAGCCAATTCTACAGAAAATGTTCGTGAACAAGAAATTATACTAACTACTCATTCTCCTTTTATGATTTCTGATTCAAAAAAGAGTAATGTAGTTTGGCTAAAAGCAGATAAGAAAGATGGCCCCGAAGAAGTAACGATAAACACATATGGAACATCTGTTCAAAATCTAATTAAAGAGTTCTTTGGGAAACAAAAACAAATAGCCGAATTATCATGGAATGAAATGCTTGAGGATGTCCAGTCTAATGACATAAATGAATTAAATGAGTCTTTATCAAAATATGGTGAATCTCATGAGAAATCTATGATTCTTCAAAAATTAAATAAGCTTATAATAGAAAAAGGTGTTCAAGAATGATATACACATTAAAGTATCCTTCCCATCCAATTGAGCGCGTAAATCAGGTGGTTTTTGATTTTATCAAAAATTCAATCCCAGATTGCACCTATTCAAGAGCTCTATTTCCTGATTGGTTTCGTGAGGTAATGGCAAATGCAAGAGCGAAATTTGAAAATAAAAATTTTGAAGATAAATTTAAGGATTTACATGCAGAGATTCAACAACTAACAATAGCATTGAGACAACAACTTTTTGATGAGTTTCAAGATGGTCTTGACATTAAAAGCTTATGCTATGATAAAACTAAAAATGTAGTATTATCCGAGAGCTATGGACAAAACTTACATGAAACACTGAAAATTTTGTTGAAAGATCATTTTTTTGGGATAGCTCTACGTTCAAATAAAACTATTCAAAAAAACCTTGGAACAACTTTTTATGATCATTATGTAGCTTTTAAAAGTCACAACAATACAGGAAGAGTTTGCCCCTTTTGTGGACTTCATGAGTATTCTTTGGTAGAAGGTGAAGCCAAAGATGATTATGACCATTGGCTATTTAAATCCAAATATCCCATTTATGCTATAAATTTTTCAAATTTGGTTCCAATGTGTCACAAATGTAATCAGGGTGGAGTTAAAGGTATAGTTGATGTCCTGCATGATTCAGATGGTATTAGAAGGGAGTCGTTCTATCCATACGAGCAAAATAAAGGTGTCAATATTTCAGTTAATAGTTTTACAGAATTTGGCGCCCTAAATGACGACCAAAAAGTTAAATTCCCAAATGGTTATTTTGAATTAGATGTTACTCATAATGACGTTTTAGATGCAGAAAAGGTTGAAACCTGGAATTCGGTATTCAAAATTGATATTCGATTTAATAGTTATCTAAGCGAGTATCATTTTCATGTAAAAGAAGATTTCCATGAGGATTATTTACCTGACCATCCAGAGTATATTTTAAATTATGATACAATCAATTTGAGAATGATAGTTACCGCATTTAAAAATCAAATAGGAAACCCTAAACGCAAAACAGGAGTAGAAATTCATAAAGCATATTTGAACTTTATTTGTTTGCCAGAAAATGAGCATATGCTTTTTACTTTTTGTAATATAAACTTAGCACAGGCGATATGACATCACAAGTAGACCTATAATCATGAAGGTTTTTTGCCAGATGTCTCACCAAAAGTATTTGTGAAACAGAAGTAACCGATAAGTAAAACGTATTACGAAAATTTAACATGCAAGAAAACCTAAAGTTTTTAACGGAAGATCTGGTAGATCAGGCCATCAAACAAATCGATTTAGAATCAATTCCTAAGAAAAGAAGAGCACGAGATTATGCTGTAGTAATAAATAATAATAATTATCCTTTCAAACTAATAATTACAGAAGCGGCAAAAATTGCTAAAATAAATATTACAAGTGATGATTTTAGCAGTATTGAATCGAATAGAAAAGGCTTTACAGAATTAACCGGGTATCCAATTATTAATTTAATTAAAAAAATAGCCTTCAGAAATTTAAGGGAGTTAGTACATATTATTAATAAAGATTTAGGTGGCTTTTGTTTCGAGTTTCAGAAAAAGAAGAAAGAGTTATTCAACAAAAAAAAGAATGAACTCTCGAAACAAATTATTTATACTAGCAGAGGATAATAGAGATTGGTCAATAAATGAAGGTGGAGGGATAGAGCTACAATATCACTTATTTTTTAGAAATAACATGGTAGGATATGGTTTAGGATTTAATACTCAATATGTTCCTTTTGCAAATGAGTTTTCTTCAATTGAGTATATGAAGCCTTTTGCAAACTCATATTTAGCCCAAAAAGAAGTGCAACTAGAATTATACAACAATTCATTTCATTTTATATTTGGAAACATAAAAGACTTAGAAACACTTGTTGATGATAATTACATCTTAATTGGTAAACAAACAGAAATCACTCCAGAAAATGACTTATTCAATTTAGATTATACATTTTATTCAGAAATGCTAAATGATATTAAAGGAATATTATTTGAATCATATATAAAAATTGTAGAAGAAAGAAATCAACATTTAAACTTTTCATTTAGTATGCAACATCATATAGAATTATTAAAGCACAAGAAACAAATCATTTTACAAGGCCCTCCTGGAACTGGAAAAACCAGATTAGCAAAACAAATTGCTCAACAACTATGTGGTAACAGAGAAGGTGGAAACAAAATAGAATTCATGTCTAATGATTATATTATTAATGCATTAAAAGGGATTTCATCCATTCCAAGTTCTAAAGGAAAAACTAATTACTTGATTTCAGAATTGAAACCTGATAGATGTAAAGTCACTTTAGAAAGCGATTCTAATTACGAAATCCCATACAAAGGGATTAAAGATGCATATAAAAATAAACTTTGGGAAAGTGGTCAAAAAAATGGTTTTGATCCATACAATGCAGCAATAGCTAAATATTTATTCCAAAATTTAGATAAAGCGGAGAATAATCAAACAATTAGTTCTGATTATAAAATCATACAATTTCACCCGTCTTATACTTATGAAGATTTTGTAAGAGGAATAACCGTAGAAAATAACGAAGCTGGAAACATTGAATACAAAACAAAAAATAGAGTTTTGGCAGAGTATACATCCAAAGCGTTAAAGAATTACAATGATTTTTATAAAAATGAAACAACTTATTCCAACGAAATTTTATTGGATGAATATTTTAACTTGTTTTTAGATCAAATAAATGACCATATTGAAAATAATGATGGTTTTTATAAATTAACAAAAAGTGTCGGAATTACATTTTCAGAAGAAGATGCATTTAGATATAAGAGTAAAGCGCAAGGTTGGAACCAGAATGGTAATAGAATGCTTTTTAAAGATATTAAGCAAGCTTTTCTCGATGGAAATAAACAAAGACAAGACTTAAAACGTAATGACAATATTTCTGGCCTAGCGCGGCATCATGCAAGCTATTTTGTAAGAGTTCTTAATTTATTTCAAAAGTTTTTAAAAGATAAAAATTTAACTTTTGATAATAAAAACATAAAAAGAGAACCATTAAAAAACTACGTATTAATCATAGATGAAATTAACAGAGCAAATTTATCTAGTGTTTTGGGTGAATTAATATATGCATTAGAATACAGAGGAGAAGCCGTAGATAGTATGTATGAAATTGATGGAAACAGAAAAATAACCTTGCCACCTAATCTTTTTATTATAGGCACAATGAATACCGCGGATAGAAGTGTTGGACAAATAGACTACGCCATAAGAAGACGTTTCGCTTTTGTAGATGTATTACCCGAAATTTTATTGGAGACCGATTTAAATTCTGATAGAAAAGATAACGAGCCTAAACTATATTTTAAAGAAGATGTTTTCTTAAAAGTAAAGGAATTGTTTATAAACGATAATGATGAAAATTCTGAACATTTATCGGAAGAATTCGAAGCCAAAGATGTGCAATTAGGGCATAGTTATTTTATTTATTCTGAAAATAATTTTAAATATAATTTAGATTATGAAATAAAGCCAATTTTAAGAGAATATGTTGCCGATGGTATTTTAAAAACGAGCGCACTAACCATTATTCAAGAATTGTAGGATGATTGTCGTAAACGAGCATCATGGTTATATAAAAGAAAATTCTTTACTTGATTTGAGTGAAGAACAAATGGCTTCATTAGAACAAGGTAATTTCACTCAATACTTTAAGCGATCAAATAATGACAGCGAGCTTTGTTTTGATATTCAGTTTAATGAAAATGACGAAGCTTACAGACTAAATTCAAGTTATATCGTTGGTGTTAACTGGATTGTAAAAGACAAACTACCTATCTACATCAAGCCGAAATTAAATAATGATACTTCTGAGGTAGATTATTTATCAATGCTTTTTGAGGCCTTAAAAGAAACCGAGAATATAAACCATTTAGATAATCTATACATCATTGATTTTAATGCTCCTTTAATCGAAATAGAGCAACAACAGGATATATTAAGTCCATTATTAATTATAGAGTTTTTAACCATCTTAAAAAAGATTGTAAGAAAAGGACTTAAAAAGTCTTATTACGATGTTACTCAAAACTTAAATACAAGAGTAAAGGGTAAAGTTTTAGTGAATGCTTCTGTAAAAAAGAATCATACAAAAAGTAAAATGCATTTTAACTACTGTAAGTATCAAGAATTTGGCTACAATTCTATTGAAAACAGACTTTTAAAAAGAACTTTAGAGTTTGCTCAAGCTGTAATTTCAAATCATAAATCTTTATCCTCTGAAAGTACAAAACAACTTTTCAATTATATAAGTCCGGCATTTTATAGTGTTTCATCAGATATTAGTTTAAAAGAAGTAAATAATTTAAAACACAATCCGTTTTTCAAAGAGTATAAATATGCAGTTCAAATTGCCAAAATAATTTTGAAACGTTTCTCTAACAACATTTCACAAGTAAGCGAGACAAAATATAGAACGCCTCCTTTTTGGATAGATATGCCAAAGCTCTTTGAACTTTATCTATTCAAGAAATTAAAAGAGGTTTTCCCATTAAGAAACGAAGTGATTTATCATGAAAAATTTAATTCTTTAGAACCTGATATTTTGTTGAATTCTAAAGACATTATGTTCAAAGTTATTATTGATGCAAAATACAAGCCGAGATATGAAAATGGAAGTATTTCTCATCAAGATGCTGCACAAATAAGTGGGTATGGACGATTAAAATCTATTCGTAAAGAACTTAAAATTGAAGATACTAACCTATTGGCAGATACCTTAATAATCTATACTAGTAACAATTCCGAAAATAAAGATATTATAAAAGAAAATTTATTATCTCAAGAAGACAAAAGATATACTAAACTGTATAAGTATTCGATACAAATACCAATAATAAATCAATTTTGATATCACAAATACATTATATAGTGGCATTTTAAATATCTACTTTCAACTACATGCAAATTCTCCCATTACGCAAAAAAAAATACTAAATTCACTCGATAGTAAGAGATTCCAGTTTTGTTTACTACTAAATATATTCATTTCGCACCAACCTATCGGAAAACTTGCAATTACTTAAAACAGGATTTTTTGTACCAGGACAGGCAACTGAATAGCAGAGAAGAAAGAAATCTTTTTTAAAAAAAGATGTGAAGAATTGGAAATAACAACTGTTTATTTCCAAAATCTTGATTGACGACAAACTTAAATAAAAAGGAAAAGTTATTTCAGACTAAATCTTTTAAGAGTTGGTCAAGTGTGAGAGAAGGAATTGGTTTTTAAATATCTAAAAAATTTTTTTTGGATGGAGAATGAGATTATCAATATTAGAGCTGTCTCATATTGTGCCTGAAATATTTCATTGTAAATTCCATTAAAGAGATTTCTTTAATAATAACGTGAGATAATCAGAGAAATTTACATATTAAAGAAATTACCGTTAAAATCACAAAGGACTAAATATTGGGTGATATTTTTTTCTATTACACCTCATATTCTCTTAGATCCAGTATTTTTCGGAAGTGGAAACTTCTGTACTTGAAAGAAATTAAAAATAGGCGCTGATTTTATTGGTTATAAAAGGTTTTTAAACCGAGAAGAATCATTCCATAAAACTAATTCTCCTCTAATATCGTAATGAATAAAACCATTATATAATCCTATTCCGCCTTCCCGGATTTTGCCTTTTTCAATGAGGCTTAAAATAATAATGCCCATTTCCTTAGAGGAATAATTTTTAGAAACTAAATCAGCTGCCAAACCTTTAAGATGATACGAATTTGGTTTTCCTTTTACTTTTTTTATTATGAGTTACGCTTCTGTATCCACTGGAAATGAAAATTGGTTCTTCTATCGCTTCACGTATCGATTGGAGATTTGAAGCTAATAATCTAATATTGGTCAATATCTTTTCTGGCATAGATGATCCATCGCGGCAATCGAATTCTTCCTTGTAAAAATTTTCAGTTAGTTGCATTTATTTAGCTATTTAAATCTGATCTACACTAAGTTTTAACCATTCTATATTTTTTTAGGATCCTCTCAATCCAACTAAAAACACTTCAAATTAAATTTAATTAACTATAAGCTAACTATTTAGGGGGTTTTCCCCCTTTTTATGAATTAGAATATTTTATAATTTTAGAAAACACCAATTACTTTTTATCCTTTAAATAAATTCAAATGCCAGATTTAAAAATTTTATCGATTGATGGTGGAGGAACACGGGGTGTAATTCCAGCTACCATTCTTAATCTAATTTTTAAGGAGACTAATAAACATCCCAGAGAGATTTTTGATCTGCTAGCAGGAACTTCTACAGGAGGTATATTGTGTACAGGCTACTCCTTTGGAATTTCTACTGAAGAAATGCTTTCCCTTTATCTGGAAAAGTCATCCGAAATTTTTTATGATTCGGGATGGGATGATCTTAGAGATGGTTTTGGGAAAAACCTTGGAGCTGATTATTCTAATAAAAAATTTAAAAAAATATTAGAAGAAATATTCGGAACAAAAACATTAGGTGATGTAAGAGAACAAAATTCTAATGGTAAAGCAAGGTTAATGGTATGTAGTTTTGATCTCAATCCAGAAGAGAAAAATTCAGAGACTGATAAAAAGCCCAGACCAATTAATTTCCGACCCAAGGTATTTCACAGTGATTTTTTACGTGATCAGGAGGTTAGCCTTGTAGACCTATGCTTAATGACATCAGCAGGTCCTACCTATTTTCCCATTTATAAGGACCATGTTGACGGAGGGGTATCCTTAAATAATCCCGCAATGGCAGCCCTGGCTTATGCAATAAATAAAAGGGATGACGGCATAAAAGAATATAGACATCCTGATGGAAAAGAAAAAGGTCTAGGTAAAGAGATTAAAGATTTACAGATTTTTTCACTTGGTTGTGGAAGCTCCAATAAAAACTATATTCCTCCTGCAACTATTAAGAGAAAAAAGAATGGAGATTGGGGTAATCTACAATGGGTTAAATACCTCCCTGATATGCTTACGGAAACAAATATTCAAGCATCAGATTATTATGTTAACCAACTTCTAGGACCGGAACAATTTAAAAGAATTCAGCTTTATTTTGATACCCCAGATGCTCCAAAGCTTATTCGAGGAAAATCTTTGGGTTTAGATGTTAAGCGGAAAGATTTATTAAAGGCAATGGTTGAGTATGCTACAATTTTTTACGAAAAAGAAAAAAATAGCATTTTAGATTTTCTAGAAGTTTAGATGTGTGAAATACTTTTATTGTAAGATTATTTAACCCTATTAATTAAATACTGCAGAAAATCTAGATGTGCATTTAAAAATATGAATCTATGAAATTAATAAATACGATTTCGCTGTTATTCTGTGGTCTTTCAATCGGCTGGTTAATAGGTTTGTCCGCATCAGCAGTTATTCAAACAGTAATTAGTTCAATTTTAGTAATAATTACAAGTGTGGTAACCTTATTATTCAGTTTTGAGAACGGATTAGTCAAAGATCAATTGAATGATAGAATTGGAGTAATAAATATTTTACCTCTGACACTTTTTTTGGTAGGGCTTTCTATTTCTGCAACAATAGGTTTGTACGCAAGAACAAATGATTGGTTTGGTGTTAATCCCAAAAATTTTAAAAATAAATGGGAACTAAAAGATAAAGATTCAAGTGGAATAATAAATAATCTCTACAATTCTCTGCATAATCAAAAAGACGAAAAAAAACAATATAAATCGAGGTGTTCTATTCAGTAATTCTGAATTATGCAATGATTTATTAGAAGTTGAGGATACTGAAACTTTAATATCGGCAATACAATTATTAGGTCCCGAATGGCAAATATTTGTTGATTCCGTTAAAAATAATGTCTCTCAACAGGAGCAAATTTTGGTTTTAAAGAAAAAAATTAAATTAGGTTGCAAATAGTCATATTATGTATTTTAAAATTATACAATTACTGTTTTTACTTCTTTTTTATATAACTGCTTATAGTCAAGATTGGTCCGATTTAAATAAATCAGTTGTAAAAGTTGTCTATTCATGTCAAGATATTGGAAAAGCCAAATCTGGAACAGGATTTGTCTGGAAAAAAAATAATCAAATTATTACGTCTTTACATTTAGTAACTGGAAATTGTACAAATGGTAATATTTATATTTTCATTCCCAAGAATGATTCTTATACAGAAGGTGATTTCTACAGTGCCAAAATTATTAAAATATTAAAATCAGCAGATTTGGCAATGCTTCAAGTTAATATACCAGAGCTTATACCTTTAAGTTTAATTAGCTCCAATTTGTTTGTCAAACAAAAAGTAGATGTTATTGGTTATCCACTAGGTGCACCAAGTAAAAGAAGTATTGAATTAATAATCCCGTTTAATGAGAGTAAGACACTCAGACCAAATATTCCTTCAAGCATTGTTTCAGAACTAAACAAAATGAACTTCAATTCTAACCTAGAAGTTGTCCACTTCCAAGGATCTCTTTTACCTGGCCTCTCAGGAGCTCCTATTTTTAATAATCAAGGACAGGTAATTGCAGTTGGTAATGGGGGTCTCAATAGGGGGCAAGTCGACATTTCTTGGGGGATACCTTCTTCAAAAATTATAGATCTTGAAAACTCAACTGAAGATCTCAGTAGCATTGACAATATCTTTAAAATAAGTTCTGAAATTGCATTTTCTTTTGAGATTTCAATGGATATTAATAATCTCGGTGATGATTTCTTAAAGCAAGAAAAAAAAAATATTACAGAAGGATATGTTTCAAATCCAAGATCTTGAATTCTACAAAGTGGCAAATAAATCATTTTCAGAAATTTTGAAATATTCCAATGATCAAGCGGCAATAGTTCATTTGATAAATATTTTTCAAAAGACTGATCTAACAAATACAGAATTTGATATCTATAGAAATTTTGAGACAGGGGCCACTTTTGTACTACCTAAAGATTACAAAGTTGTTGGAAGGGGAAATGCAATTGAGTTTCAAACCTCGAATGAAGATCTAAGCATAAAATTAAATTATCACAAGCTAGTGAAAAGTTACGATATGATGGACGAGCTATGTAAAAATGGCAGACTCAATCGACCTATAGATTCCACTTCTTTCTGGCAAAAAAAACTCAAATTATAGTTACACTAATCCCATAACAACTTATGACGGTCAGTTTATTAATCGAGAAGCCTTTGCAAGGAATACTTTTGCAAATAATTCAAACAATATTGAACAGTTATCCTTTCAATTTATTACGACTGCAAAAAAAAATAATGACCTATTTTTTCTTTCATTAACAGATGAGAATGGTAATACTGAATATTCTCAAAATTTGTCCCTTTGTTTTCAAGATCCTAGTGGCTCTAATTGTTTAGAGGTTTTTAAAAAATGGAGTGAAATAGCTAAATTGGTTATGTGTCAATATTTATTCTCATTTTCAACTTAAATTAAAAATTTATTGAATATAGAGCGGATATTTCCACCAAAGCTTGTAAATAATTCTTGAATCTTCTTAAAATTTTACGGAATTTTAAGCTTATTTTTATTCAAAACACTATTTAAATTCAGCTTAATGGAAAATCTTAAATGGGTTAATGCTATAGAAAAAATAAAAATATTGATCTTTCTTTATGTTTGTAAAATGAATATTTTACTATTTTAATTTGAACTAATACAATAAAGTGAATTCACGAAAGAAAAAATCATGAATAAAAAGGAGTAATTTTTATGGCTATTTTTTGTGTTAGTTTCTTGTACCATTTTTGTACCTCGGCGTACAACCCATTAATAGCAAGGATTTAATATTTCTGTATTGGGTGAAATAAAACAATGCCCAAAAACTTACGGCCATCTATTCGAAGAAAACTCTTAACTTCCCGGGAACCTTAGTCTTGAGCCCGCAAGTCTTCTTCTATACGTCCTCAACCCGCCAGACTACAAGCTTTAGCTACAAGTATTTCACGGAAATATATCACTTACGATGCCCGGAACACCCAGAAAATATATAAAAGAGCCTTAAGAATATTACAAGAAAAACAAGACTTAAAGCCAAAGGGATGCCTAAGTTGTTGAAGTTGTTTTTTAAAAATCTGCTTTTATTATTTCCTCTATGGGGATTCTCACAGCAAAACGACAACCTTGTCGAACCTTTTATTCCTTTAGAAAAGACCGGGCTCCTAAAAAATATAAATATCAATTGATTGCCTATTATGAATACATGGCCTTGTTATCTTATAATTTCATAAAGATAGAAAGATTAGGGAAAAAGAAAGAAAATCCCTATCAAGGACCTTGGGATCCATACGTCAGAGATATTGATCCAACAATACTAATTAGTGAAACAGGAGTTATGATGATGAGCCGCAACAAGAATTCTGGTGAGTTAATAACAAAATTCTTAACTGGAATTCTACAAACGAAAACTGGGTAAGTGATTCAGATGTCTTACATAATAGGGAAGATATTATTCAGATAAAAGATGATAAAGGTGAAGAGTGGTTAGTTTTGGAAGGTTACCCCTCTTGGTCAGAACCAAAAAAAAATCGGTGAAGAAAAATGGGATCAACTGAAAAAGAGCTTTGGTTTCATATTAGAAGTTATCTTGTTAAAGATAAAGATGTTGAATTCAATTCATTTAAAGATTGGACTAATGAACAGGAATTTATGGGACGTTGGATACCTGAAAGTGGTGGTAGATATGAAATGTTCAGCAGAGAATATTATTGTTCGCCTGCGCAGGACTATTTTATGTCTGAATATTACGGAGGAAGTGAATGGACAAAAGTTTACGACAAGAAATCAGGGAAGTAAGTAGCAGAGGTTAATGTAACTGCACAAGGCTTTTTATGGGAAGAAGAATTTGACAAATCGAAAGAAAAAACTATTAGCTTTTTAAAACCAAGTACTGTTATTTATAAGGGTATATATTTAAAATACAGCCAAAGAGAAGGAGAATTTATTGACAGCTCTAAAGTGGCACAGTGTTTTGCACCAAATGTTTATCATAATTAGAAATCTTACTTGCTTGTTCGAAAACATTCTTTTTTGAAATTTAGAAATGAGAACAATTTAAATATTGTTTGGACAGTATTGGGAGAAAAACAAATAATTGGCGGTCGATTATTCGGAACTAATTACCTAGAGCAATTGGAATTAAGCGGAGCGTACTATTTTGACAATGAAGAATTGAAAGGAGCGATTAATACAACAAACACCTAACTCAAGCATTCATACACATTGGCAAGTCGCTAGAGACAACTTTACAACAAAAACTTATCAGACAGTATGGTTTCTCCAACGCTGAAAATCGAGATAAAAATAAAAAAACGCTATACAACATGAATATAAAAAAATAGTGTTTTGGTGATTAAATCCACTATTTGTCAAATACATGACCGTTTTACGCAAGCTTGACTCCTCCTTAAATAGGTGGAACAAAAATTAAGAATATTTTTTGGATGAAAAACAAGATAATGATATAAGAGCTGTCTCACAGCAACCCTTAATCGTTAAAACTATGTTAAAGGTGTCTAATTCGGGGACACTCCTATATTCAATGCTTGGATAGCCCAATGTTAAAGGCGTAAGCAAATTTCCAAACACTCCCGCCTCGAGTACTTAAAAACCCCTTCATATTTTGAAGGGGTTTTTTGTTTTTAATTATAGATGTACCCAAACTTATTTTTCAGTTGGATTACTCAAACTCTCATAGCTTTTTACTAGTCGGATAAATTCAGCTCTGTAGCCATCTTTATCTTCTCCTCTTCCTTTTTCTGCAAGTTCTAATACCGAGAATATTTGTTTTCCATTGGTGAATTCAGATTCACTAAGATTCATTCCAAACAAAGCAACGGCTGATATAAAATTGAAATCTGTAGAAGGAGATTTTTCTGAGGATAATTTTACAACGCTTTCTATTAATTTGCTTTTCTTTCCATCAGGTTCCTTGTACCTAAATTTTACCGTAAGTAACTCTTCAGAATTATTTCCTTTAGACACTTGTCGGGTATATTTATAATCATCGATACCTTTTAGATATTCACTTTTAGTACCAGGTGGAATTATTTCGTAAACAGCTGTTACATTATGTCCGCTACCTAATTCTCCAGCATCTTTTTTATCATCTTTAAAATCCTCATCATTTAATAATCTATTTTCATAACCTATCAAACGAAAGGCTTCAACATTTTCTGGATTAAACTCAACTTGAATTTTCACATCTTTAGCTATGGTATAAATGGTTCCACCAAACTCGGTTCCCAAAACTCTTTGAGCTTCTTGCATAGAATCTATATAGGCATGATTTCCATTTCCGGCTTGAGCCAAGGTTTCCAGTTTAGAGTCCTTATAATTTCCCATTCCGAAGCCAAGGGCGGTTAAAAAAACTCCACTTTCTCTTTGCTCCTCTATTAAATCTTTCATTGCGCGATCGCTTTGAAGTCCTACATTGAAATCACCATCAGTGGCAAGAATAACGCGATTATTACCATTTTTGATAAAATTATCACGTGCTATCTGGTAAGCTAGCTCAATGCCTTGCCCGCCAGCAGTAGAGCCGCCGGCATTCAAGTTATTTAAGGCCTCTTTAATCTTATTTTTTTGATCTCCCGAGGTTGGTTCCAATACAACCCCAGCGGCACCGGCGTAAACCACAATGGAAATTTTATCTTGCTCTCTTAACTGGTTAGTTAATAGGCTAAATGCAGACTGTAACAATGGAAGCTTATTTGGTTGACCCATAGATCCTGATACATCTAGAAGAAAAACAAGATTAGATGGAGGAACATTATCTAATGGAATCCTTTTACCTTGTATTCCAATTTTTACAAGCTTGGTAACACTGTTCCATGGAGTCTGTATAAGCTCGGTCTGAATTGAAAACGGAACATGGCCCGTTGGCTGCTTATAATCATAATTGAAATAATTCACCATTTCTTCAATTTTCACAGCATCTTTTGGAATCTTAATACCGTTATTGATCATTCTTCGAATGTTGCTATAACCTGCTTTATCTACATCTATCGAAAAGGTGGAAAGCGGTGATGCCTTTACTAGTTTGAATTTGTTTTCCTCAATTTCTTTATAGGATTCATTTGCTGTGATTGGGCGATTAGTATTGGATTGACCTCGGATTCTTATACTTTTCCCGTAACCGGTGACTATTACTTCTTCCAAACTAGAATTGTCGCTTTCTAGTTGCAAATTGATCACATCTTTAGTTTTTATAGTAACTAGTTTCGCTTTAAAGCCTATATAGCTAAAGACCAGAACATCACCTTTTTCGGCGTCTATAGAGTAGTTTCCATCAAAATCAGTTTGAACCCCGTTGGAGGACCCCTTAATTATAATATTTACGCCCGGTAATGGTAAACCTTGGCTATCAGTGACTTTTCCTGTAATTGTTTTTGCCTGAAAATTAAGACTGATGAAGAAAACTAAAAAGTAAATTAATTTCATAGTAGAAAGTTTAATTAATATTTTCAGCTGTAAGGGAGACTGAGGATTAGAATTATTTACATATTCTTACAATTTTTAAGCCGAAACCACTTAATTGTTATTTAATATTGAATATTATTTAATAAAACTATTATTAGATGTAAAATAATTAAAATATTCAATATTAAGTCATTTTAATTTAGACAGAATTGAGATAAATAATTATTATATTACTTCACGATTGGTAGATGCAGAATAACTTATCCTAACCTTCACACTTTACTTTAATTATTCTTAAACCTCAAAACCCCTTCATCCTTTGAAGGGGTTTTTTGTTTCCTATTTTTTTTCTCAATACTAGTCCATAATCACCTTAAATCTAGATGTATTAGTGGGTTTAGGGCTAGTGTTTTAACAGCTAAAAAAATTAAAAACATTCTAAGGGTTCCTTTAGTAATGGCAGGGAATAAATTTATAAATTTGGGGCACGCAACAAAACCATAGTTTAACCCTATAAAACACAACACCACATGCCAAATGTAATTCCCGATGCCAAAATTTTTAATTGCACCCAAAGTAGAGCACTAGCTGAAAAAATTGCTGCAGCCTACGGAGCACCACTGGGAAATGTTATAACGAGTACTTATAGCGATGGTGAATTCCAGCCTTCTTTCGAAGAGTCAGTTCGAGGTTCTCGCGTCTTTATCATTGGATCTACGCATCCCGGAGCAGATCACCTTATGGAAATGTTATTGATGTTGGATGCAGCTAAAAGAGCTTCAGCAAGACATATTACTGCGGTGCTTCCTTATTTTGGATGGGCTAGACAGGATAGAAAGGACAAACCTCGAGTTCCTATAGCTGCAAAAATGGTGGCTAGTATTTTGGAAACTGCCGGTGCCACGAGGATTATTACTATGGATCTGCATGCAGATCAAATTCAAGGATTTTTTGAGAAACCAGTAGATCATTTATTTGCATCTACCGTGTTCTTACCATATTTAAGAAGTTTAAATCTCGAGAATCTTACAATCGCTTCTCCAGATATGGGAGGTTCTAAGAGAGCTTACGCGTATTCTAAAGCTATGGAAAGCGATGTGGTAATTTGTTATAAGCAGCGCGCTAAGGCTAATGTGATTTCTCATATGGAACTCATTGGAGATGTATCGGGGAAAAATGTGGTTTTAGTAGACGATATGGTAGATACTGCCGGTACGCTTACAAAGGCTGCAGATGTAATGATGGAAAAAGGAGCTTTGAGTGTACGTGCTATTTGTACCCATCCAATACTTTCGGGACAGGCCTATAATAGAATTGAGAACTCACAATTACTGGAGCTAATTGTAACCGATTCTATCCCATTAAAGCAAAAATGTGATAAAATTAGAGTTGTTAGTTGTGCCGATCTTTTTGCAGATGTTATGTCTCGGGTACATCACAATAAATCCATCAGTTCTAAATTTATAATGTAAACATAGGAATTGAAACTAAGTCCTGCTTTTTGCGAAATTTGCAAGGCATTTAAATAATTCCATTTCAGTATTTTATACTAGCGAAAAAAAGTCGCACCTTTGCACACTAAAATTTTTTATAATGAAATCAATCACGATCAACGGATCTAAAAGAGAAAGCGTAGGTAAAAAGGAAACTAAAGCCTTACGTAATGCTGGAAAGGTTCCTTGCGTAGTATACGGAGGAGGCGAACCATTACATTTTTCAGCAGATGAAATTGCCTTCAAAGACCTTGTATACACAGCCGATGTGCATACAGTGGTAATTGCTTTGGAAGGTGGGGATAAAATTGACGCTGTTCTTCAAGACATCCAATTTCACCCGGTAACCGATGCTATCCTACACATGGATTTCTATCAAATATATGACGACAAGGAAATCACTATGGAAATTCCTGTGCATACTAAAGGTACTGCGCGTGGAGTTAAAAATGGTGGAGTTTTACGTTACAACTTACGTCGTTTAAAAGTGAGAGGTCTTCCTGGAAATCTTCCAGATTTTATCGAGGCAGATGTTACTCCACTTAAAATTGGAAACAAATTGTATGTTACAGCGGTAGCTAGTGACGATTATACAATCAATCACCCAGATAACACTGTGATTTGTCAAGTTAAGACATCTCGTAACATTGTTGCTGAGGATGAAGAAGATGAAGATGCAGTTGCTGCAGACGAAGTTCCAGCTACTGAGGTAGATGATTCTGCTGCTGTAAAAGAGTAATCTTTCATTTAGCATAAAATTTTAAAGCATTCCTATTCCGATTCGTTCGGGACTCGGAATGCTTTTTCATTTATAAATAATTCATGCCTAAGTTTCATGTTTTTTCTGAAGCTTTCGAAAGACTTTATTAAATGTTTCATCCAAAATTGGTGAGGCGAAGAATATTATTAATTTTATCTTTACCAAAACAAATTCCATGTTGGCATTCTTCGGAAGAATTTTTAGTAAAAAACCAAAAGAGGAAGAAGTAGACCCTATGAAGAAATTCTTGATTGTTGGACTAGGAAATATTGGTCCTAAATACCATAATACCAGACATAATATTGGTTTTAAAGTAGTAGATTATTTAGCTGAAAAAGAAGGTGTTTCCTTTACAACAGAAAAACTTGGAGATATTGCAAGCTTCCGGTTTAAAGGAAGAACTTTTATATTGCTGAAGCCAAGCACGTATATGAATCTTAGTGGGAAAGCGGTAAATTATTGGCTAACAAAAGAGAAAATTCCTTTGGAGAACCTACTGGTAGTTACAGATGATTTAAATCTAAATTTTGGAGCCATGAGGCTTAAAACCAAAGGTAGTGATGGCGGACATAATGGATTAAAAGACATTCAGCTTCAGTTAAATACAACAGCATATAATAGATTTAGGTTTGGAATAAGTGACGAATTCTCTAAAGGTCGTCAAGTAGATTATGTATTAGGAGAGTGGTCTTCAGAAGAAGAAAAAGATCTTCCAGAGCGCTTGGAAAAGGCAGCCGAACTCATAAAATCTTTTGGTACAGCGGGAATAAGCATTACAATGAATACTTTTAACGGTAAATAAGAGTCACTTGAAAGAACATTTAGGAGCATATACTTTTAAAAGTGAATATCCAACGGTAATCACCATCGGTACTTTCGATGGAGTACATGCCGGACATCAAAAAATTATAGAAAAATTAGTAAACACTGCCAAACTCAGCAATATGGAGTCGGCAATACTTACTTTTTTTCCGCATCCTAGAATGATTTTGCAGAAGGAAAGCGATATAAAGCTTATTAACACGATAGATGAACGCAAAAAAAATACTTTCCAATTCCGGGATAGATCATTTAATTATTCACCCTTTTACACATCAGTTTTCCAGACTTACTGCCCAAGAATTTGTTCGGGATATTTTGGTGAATAAACTTAATGCGAAAAAGATTATTATTGGATACGATCATAGATTTGGGAGAAATAGAACAGCAGATATCAATACCTTAAAAGAATTCGGGAAGGAATACGATTTCGAAGTAGAGGAAATTGGGAAACAAGAGATAGAAGATGTTGCGGTAAGTTCTACTAAAATCAGAAAAGCGCTGATGGAAGGAAAGGTCGAAAAAGCGAATCGATACCTTCAACAACCTTTTATGCTTACGGGAACTGTGGTAAGAGGAAAAGGTTTAGGGAAAGATTTTGGATATCCAACAGCGAATTTAAAAATTGAAGAAAAATATAAATTAATACCGAAAAACGGGGTGTATGTGGCGCGTGCAATTATAGATGAAATCCCATATTTTGGAATGATGAATATTGGCACCAATCCTACTGTAGGTGGAACAGAGCAAACTATTGAAACTTATTTTTTTCTATTAGATCAAGATCTTTACGATCAAAAACTTGAGATTCAATTACTTGCCAGAATTCGAGATGAAAAGAATTTCGAGTCTATAGATTCTTTAAAAAGAGCAATGAAGCAAGACGAAGCATTTAGTTCGCAGTTTATCAAAGATAACTATGTTGAATAAATTCCTTTTCACCCGTATAGATAATTCTGCACTGGTGGTTTTCCGCGTATTTTTTGGGTTGCTAATAGCTTTAGAGGCTTTTGGAAGTATCGCGACCGGTTGGATTAAGCGAACTCTTATAGAGCCACAGGAAACTTTCAATTTTATAGGTTTCGAATTTCTACAACCGCTGCCAGGGAACGGAATGCTTTATTATTATGGATTAATGGGTGTATTTGGTTTACTTGTAATGGTAGGTTATAAATACAGATTTAGCATATTTTGTTATGGTATTATGTGGGCCTCCGTCTACCTGATGCAAAAATCTTCATATAACAACCACTATTATTTATTGATGCTTCTGTGTGGGATTATGTTCTTTTTACCGGCTCATAAAAATGTTTCTATAGATGCCTGGAGAAATAAATCCTTAAGAGAAATATCCATGCCTCGTTGGGTTTGGCTGTTTATTGTGTTTCAAATGTGGATCGTTTATACCTATGCATCGGTAGCAAAATTATACCCAGACTGGTTTAACGGGGAGTTTCCAAGAATTTTAATGAAATCTAAAGCAGATTATTGGTTAGTGGGAGATTTGCTTCAGCAGGGATGGGCACATATGAGTATTTCTTGGTTTGGATTTTTATTCGATTTATTAATAATTCCTTTGTTACTTTATAGAAAAACTAGAGTTCCAATATTTATTGCTGCTATATTTTTTCATCTTTTTAATAGTTTCATATTTCATATTGGGATCTTCCCATATCTCTCCCTTGCATTTATGTTGTTCTTTTTTCCTTCTGAAAAAATAAATAAATGGTTCCTAAGAGGAAAAAAGAAGTATTACGATGAGAAGGAAGTTATTGTGCCGAAGTACCGAAATGCATTTATAGCAGTGCTTTCAATTTGGTTTATTTTTCAGCTTGGCTTACCATTAAGACATTGGTTTTATGAAGATGATGTTTTATGGACAGAGGAAGGCCACCGACTTTCATGGAGAATGATGCTACGCAGCAAAAGCGGAAGAAGTGCTTTTAAAGTGGTAGATAAGGATACCAAAAAAAGTGGAATATATAGATAAAAAGAAATACTTGTCTATAAAGCAATTACGCGCCATAAGCTCGAAGCCAGATATGATTTGGCAATTTTCACAACGTCTCAAACGGGAATATGCTAAGAAAGGGCAAGATGTACAGGTATTTGTAGACTCTAAAGTCAGTGTGAACGGTAGGCCATATCAGCAATTTATAGATCCAAAAGTAGATCTTGCAAATGAGAAATGGCAACATTTTAAGCACCACGACTGGATTTTACCTTCTAAATTAGACTGATATTTTTACTTGCTTTTGCTACATTTGCTGCTTACTAAAAATTAGTTGGCCTTATGTTACAAGTAAGCAATATTAGAGCGCATAAAGAGGGATATATTAAAGCCCTTAAAAAAAGGAGTTTCCCTGCTGATGATGTCTTTGAAGAGATCTTAACTTTAGATGAATCCCGCCGCTCCACACAAACGCAATTAGATGAAACTTTGGCCGAATCCAATCAGCTTTCCAAAGAAATTGGGATGCTGTTTAAATCTGGTGAGCAGCAAAAGGCGAATATTTTAAAAGAGAAAACCTCTCAATTAAAAGATAAATCTAAAGAACTTTCAGAAAGTTTTAATGAAACAGTGGCCAAATTAGAGCAACTGCTTTATACTGTTCCAAATATTCCAAACGATCTTGTTCCTGCAGGAACTTCAGAAGATGATAATGAAGAGATTTATAAAGAGGGAGATATTCCTGTATTGGCAGAAGGTTCTATGCCGCACTGGGAATTAGCGAAGAAATACGATATCATAGATTTTGAACTTGGTAATAAAGTTACCGGTGCAGGATTTCCTGTTTATAAAGGTAAAGGAGCGCGATTACAACGAGCCTTGATCACTTATTTCCTTGATAAGGCAGTAGACGCCGGATATACTGAATATCAATTACCATTAATGGTTAATGAGGCTTCAGGATTTGGAACCGGACAATTGCCGGACAAAGAAGGCAGATGTATCATGTTACGGAGGATGATCTTTATTTGATTCCTACTGCAGAGGTGCCGATGACGAATCTTTTTAGAGATAGAATGCTTACCGATGCAGATTTCCCTATTTTATGTACGGGTCATACTCCTTGTTTTAGAAGAGAAGCGGGATCTTACGGAGCGCATGTAAGAGGTTTAAATAGACTACATCAATTTGATAAGGTAGAAATTGTTCGTGTTGAAAAACCGGAAAATTCTTATGCTGCTTTAGATGTTATGGTAGAGCATATTAAAGATTTATTGAAAGATCTTAAATTACCATACAGAATTCTAAGGTTGTGTGGGGGAGATCTTGGATTTACCGCTGCATTAACTTATGACTTTGAAGTGTTCTCAACAGCACAGGATCGTTGGTTGGAAATAAGTTCTGTGTCCAATTTTGAAACTTTTCAGTCGAATAGATTGAAGTTGAGGTATAAAGATAAAGATGGTAAAAAGGAATTGGCGCATACTTTAAACGGAAGCGCTTTAGCATTGCCAAGAGTACTTGCCGGAATTTTGGAGAATTATCAAACGCCGGAAGGTATTAAAGTGCCGGAAGTGTTGGTAAAGTACACCGGATTCACAATGATCGATTAAATCCCTCATTGAGGGTTTTATTCTCCGAGGTTTGCTTCGAGGTCCTAGATTTTGAATTGGTTGTCCGTAGAGTGTAATAAATTGATAAGAGGCGTCATTCTGAACTTGTTTCAGAATCTCACAATATTATATATCAATAAAATAAATTGAGACCCTGAAATAAATTCAGGGTGACGAGATAGCTATTATGACATAAAACGGATATGCATGATATTTCAAGAGCCTTTCTTATAAAGCGCTTTTAATCTTATATAGCTATTCCCAAACACCGCATTTTGTTATCTTTACAAAATGCGGTGCTTTCTTTACATAGCCTTATTTTTTATAGGCATTCAGAGCGTTTTTGGCCAGTCAGATCAATTGGCGCAGAAATATCTGGATCAGGGTGAGTATGCAAAAGCACTAAGTGTATATCAAAATTTAGTAAAAGAAGCTCCCGGAAATTCCAATTATTTTATGGGTTTGGTAATATCCTATCAACAGTTGGAGGATTTTGCAATGGCGGAAAGTTTATTACAGGAGCGGCTTAAAAACACCAACAATAATCCAAGTATTTTAATAGAATTAGGTCATAATTACGAGCTTCAAAATAAACCGGAGCTTGCCAAAATACATTATGAAAAGGCATTGAGCGCTTTAAATGAGAAAGTGAATTATGCGTATTCCATCGCCCGTAATTTTGAAAAATATAGCTTATTGGATTATGCAGAAAAGGCTTATGTTTTGGGGATGCAACTAAACCCGGAAATGAATTTCGACCTTCCTCTTGCCAGAATTTATGGGGAGCAAGGAAAATTAGATGAAATGTTTGCCGCTTACCTAGAGTTGATTACAAAGCAACCAGAGATGGCAATTAATCTTATGCGAGAATTTGATCGTTATATTGTAGAAGACGCTTCAAATTCGGCAAATATTGCCCTTAGAAAACAATTGCTTCAAAAACTTCAAAAAACTCAGGAGCTTACATATAGCGAGTTATTGGCATGGCTATTTATTCAGCAAAAAGATTTTGACAAGGCTTTTCTTCAGGAGAAAGCGATCTATAGAAGAAATAATCAAGATTTGCAACGTATCATTCAGCTAACAGTTTTAGCTAAGTCTGAAGGCGATGTAGAAACCGCAAAGGAAATAGTCTCTTTTATTATTGCTGAAACTAATTCTCCCTCAATTTTGATTCAAGCAAATCAATTATTGCTAGATATGAAATTGAGTACCGCAAAAGATTCAGATTTTAAAAATATCGAAAAGGATTTTGAAAAAGTGCTTTTAGAATTTGGAAGGGGATTGGAAACGATGGCGATTCAAATAGACTATGCCAATTTTCTGGCTTTCAAAATGAATAAAATTGAAGAAGCCAAACAATTGTTGAATACACTTTCTAAAAGTCCATTAAATAATTTTCAGCAAGCCGCTATCAAAATGGTTTTGGCGGATATTTTGGTATTGGATCAAAAATTCAATCAGGCATTAATTTATTACTCACAGGTTCAAACCTTAGTAAAAAATAATGAAATTGCACAAAATGCACGTTTTAAAGTGGCAAAAACCAGCTATTTTAAAGGGGATTTTGCTTGGGCACTCACGCAGTTAAACGTACTAAAAGCTTCTACCACTCAATTAATTGCTAATGATGCGTTGGAGTTGAGTTTGCTAATTAAAGAGAACAGTCTGGAAGACTCCACCCAAACTGCACTAAATTTATATGCCAAAGCCGATTTGTTGGCCTTTCAGAATAAAACAGATGCTGCCATTGCAGTGTTAAATGATATCTTGCAAAACCATAAAGGCGAAAAAAATTGAAGATGAAGCTTTATTAAAGCAAGCAGAATTATTTAAGGTTTCTGAAAATTGGGTGCAGGCAGAAGGGAACTACCTGAAGATTTTGGAGTTTTACGGGGAAGATATTTTGGCAGATAATGCTACTTTTTTTCTGGCAGAATTATATGATAACCAGTTAAAAAATGCTGAAAAAGCAAAGCAGTATTACGAGCAGATTATTTTTAATTTTCCCGATAGCATCTATTTTGTGGATGCCCGTAAAAAATATAGGTCGTTACGAGGAGACTCATTGGAGCAGTAATCGTGAGGTGATTTTGTAAACTATTAAAATTGTCAAACTGAGCCTGTCGAAGTTTGGTTGAACCTCAAACACGAAGTCTTCGACAAGCTCAGACTGACAAAGTATGATTTTAAGATAAGACTAGTAAGAAAGCAGAAATAGAAACACAAAATTGAAAAAATGTACATATACAACGTAACTATAAACATTCAAGAAGACATTCACGATGAATGGCTTAATTGGATGAAAACCGAGCATATTCCTGAGATGTTGGATACCGGGAAATTTAAAAAAGCCTTAATGAGTAGAGTGTTGGTAAATGAAGAAATGGGAGGAATCACTTATTCTGTTCAATATACCACAGAGAGCAAAGAGATGTTGCAAAGCTATCTTCAAGAAAATGCTCCTACAATGAGAGCAAAATCGAAACCTTACGAAGGTAAATTTGTAGCTTTTAGAACAGAGATGGAGATTGTAAGCGAGCAATAAGCTACACTTTTCCTTTTATAGTTAGCAGTTAAAAACCCCTGCATGAAAAAAAATAAGAAGAATCCTTTTAATTCTAAGGATAATAAGTTTAAGCAAAGTAAATATGCTCCCGGGAAAGAGGCATTCAATACAGATGGAGATGTTCGGGCAAAAAAGCACTTAGGACAACACTTTCTTACAGATGAAAGTATAGCGGGTAAAATTGCTGATTCTCTTGGTTTCGAAGGTTATAAGAATGTATTGGAAATTGGTCCTGGAATGGGAGTACTCACTAAGTATTTAATAAAAAAGGACATCGACCTTCATGTTATAGAAATAGATAGAGATAGTGTGGCTTATTTAGGCGAAAACTACCCTCAACTGGAAGGTAAGATCCTTGAAAAAGATTTTCTAAAGACCGATATCAGTGAGATCTTTGAGAGAGAACCTTATGCGATCATCGGGAATTTCCCTTATAATATTTCCACTCAAATTGTTTTTAAAACCTTGGAAAATAGGGAGCTGATTCCGGAATTTTCGGGAATGTTTCAAAAGGAAGTTGCACTTAGAATTGCAGCACCACATGGCAATAAAACCTATGGAATCCTTTCTGTTTTAGCGCAGGCATTTTACGAAGTAGATTATTTATTTACAGTACCACCAACAGTTTTTAATCCACCGCCAAAAGTAGATAGTGGTGTGATTCGGTTAAAACGAAAGGAAAATTTTACGCTTACATGTGATGAGGCTTTATTTTTCAGGGTAGTTAAAACTGCTTTTCAGCAACGACGAAAAACCTTAAGGAATAGTCTAAAAACCTTCGAATTATCCGATAATTTGAGGGAAGATGCTATCTTTGGACAACGACCAGAACAGTTAAGTGTACAGGAGTTTATAGAACTCACAGAAAAAATTCAGCAGGATGCAATTTGAATTAAGCGAAGAATTAATTGAAAAAATTGAATACCTCATCGAGCAAAAGAACGATGCGGAACTGCTGTTGCACCTAGAGGAAGTTCACCCTGCAGATATCGCCGAAATTCTTTCGGAGATAGCTATAGAAGAAGCTACCTATATTGTAAAATTACTGGATAGCGAGAAAACTTCTGAAGCTTTAATGGAGCTGGAAGAAGGCGTGCGGGAACGCATTTTAGACACCTTGTCTGCAAAGGAAATTGCAGAGGAGTTGGAAGAAATGGATACCGATGATGCTGCCGATATTATTTCTGAACTTTCTGAAGATCGCCAACAAAAGGTTATTGCCCAGATCTTAGATGAAGAACATGCAGATAATATCGTGGAATTACTTCGTTACGATGAAGATTCTGCAGGTGGTCTTATGGCAAAAGAATTGGTGAAGGTGAATGAAAACTGGAATGTTACCGGTTGCATGAGCGAAATGCGCAATCAGGCAGAGAATGTTACCAGAGTCCACTCGATTTATGTGGTGGACGATAAGAACAAACTAAAGGGACGATTATCCTTAAAAGATTTGCTTACTGCGCCAAGCAAAGCGCATATTAGCGATGTTTATATTCCACAGGTGGATTATGTAAATGTGCATACCCCGGGCGAGGAAGTGGCTCGAGTTATGCAAAAATACGATTTGGAAGCCATTCCCGTGGTAGATGAAATGGGAAGATTGGTTGGCCGAATTACGATTGATGATATTTTAGATTTTGTAAAGGACGAAGCAGAGAAAGATTACCAGATGGCTGCGGGTATTTCTGAAGATGTAGAGGCAGATGATAGTATCTGGTTACTTACTAGGGCACGTTTGCCATGGTTGGTCTTAGCACTTTTTGGTGGATTTATAAGTGTTTCTGTATTAGGAACTTTTGATGATGCCATGCAAGAACATGCGGCACTTTTCTTTTTTTGTGCCTTTAATTGCTGCGATGGCAGGAAATGTTGGGGTACAATCTTCAGCAATCGTTTTACAAGGTTTGGCAAATAAGAGTTTAAAAGGTTCTTTGCTTAAAAGGCTTTTTAAAGAGATCGTATTGAGTTTATTTAACGGTGTTGTTTTAGCAATTTTACTAATTGTAGGAGGGATTTTTCTTTTAGGATTCGATGTTAATTTTGGATTAACGATAGGGATTTCCCTTATTTCTGTAATTATAATTGCTTCCTTAATAGGAACTTTTGTGCCAATAATTTTAGATAAACAAGGAATAGATCCTGCCATGGCAACAGGACCATTTATCACCACCAGCAATGACATTTGCGGAATATTAATATATTTTAGTATTGCAAAACTCATATTAGGTTTCTAACTTAGTAGAAGCATTTTTCACTCCCTCCGTCCGGAACTTTTTTTTACCTCACATGATTATCGATTTCTATGAAAAGTATTAATATCCAATCAAAATTTGAAAAATTCAGTAAAAACTGGAATCCACATCAAATTGCTATAGTGGACGATATGCAAGTATTGTTGGCGAAACTAAAAGGTGAATTTATTTGGCATACGCATGAGGAGGAAGATGAATTATTTCAGATTGTAAAAGGCACTTTATATATAGAATTTAGAGATAGAACGGTAGAGATAAAAGAAGGGGAACTCATTGTGGTTCCCAAAGGAGTAGAACATCGCCCTTTTACTAAAAATGAGGAAGAAGTGCATGTCATGCTTTTCGAAAAACTATCTGTAAAACATACCGGAAATGTCGAAAGTGAATTAACTGTGAAAACATATCCAAAAATTTAGAAATCATGATTGTTTTACATGTAGATAGTAATAACCCATTATTGATAAAAGAACTACAAAAAGTAGGCTATCACAATGTTGAAGCTTATGATATTTCTAAAGAGGAAATCCTTGCAAATCAGCATTTATATGATGGAATTGTAATAAGAAGCAGATTTAAAATCGATAAAGATTTCATAGATGCAGCTCCCAATTTAAAGTTTATAGCAAGAGTTGGGGCAGGTTTGGAAAGTATAGATGTGGAGTATGCAAAACAGAACGGAATCGAGCTTTTTGCTGCCCCCGAAGGAAATAGCAATGCCGTTGGGGAGCATGCCTTAGGAATGTTGTTGTCGCTACTGAATAAACTGAATAAGGCAAATAGGGAAGTGCATCAAGGATATTGGCATCGAGAAGAAAACCGAGGTATAGAGTTAGACGGAAAAACGGTTGGGATTATTGGCTATGGAAATATGGGAAAAGCTTTTGCTAAAAAACTGAGAGGTTTCGATGTGAAGGTGCTTTGTTACGATATTTTAAAGGATGTAGGCGATGCAAATGCCACTCAGGTAAGTTTGGAAGAACTTCAAGAAACTGCTGAAGTACTAAGTTTACACACCCCTTGGACGCCCGAAACCAATAAGATGGTAAACACCAGTTTTATAAACGGATTTAAAAAGCCTTTTTGGTTTATCAATACGGCGCGTGGCAAAAGTGTGGTAACTGCCGATTTGGTACTGGGAATTATAGAAGGAAAAATTTTAGGTGCAGGCTTGGATGTTCTGGAATACGAAAAAGATTCATTCGAGAATTTGTTTCAAGACCATCAAATTCCTACAGATCTCAAGGAACTTATGTTTTTCGAAAATGTAATATTAAGTCCACATGTCGCGGGTTGGACAGAGGAGTCTCATAAAAAATTAGCTTCTACCATCGCTTATAAGATCATTGATAAATTTGGAGAAGCGGTCTATTAGTTATTTAGTACAATTCTTATTCTGAAATAAAGTAGATGAAAAAAAGAGTTACAGGTATTGGCGGAATATTTTTTAAGACCAAAGATCCAAAAGCAGTAAAAGATTGGTATCGCGATCACTTGGGTTTAAATACAGACCAATGGGGATCTACTTTTTGGTGGAAGAATAAAGAAGGCGAAGACTGTTCTACACAATGGAGCCCTTTTAAAGAAGACACCGAATATTTTGAGCCATCTAAAAAAGAATTCATGATGAATTTTAGGGTAGAGAATCTAGATGAATTATTGAAAACTCTTAAAGCTGAAGGTGTACAGGTAATGGATAAAACAGAATCTGTAGAAGAAGGGAAGTTTGGTTGGATCGTGGATTTAGAAGGCAATAAAATTGAACTTTGGGAGCCTAATGACAAAGCCTTTTTATAATATCTTGAATGCTAAGTAGCTTAAAATCAATCTGTAATAATAAAATTTAACAAGAATAATTTTCCTTAAAAGCACATTAATCGTAATATTGCAATATAAATAT
This sequence comes from Gillisia marina, assembly GCF_000258765.1. Classification (GTDB taxonomy): domain Bacteria; phylum Bacteroidota; class Bacteroidia; order Flavobacteriales; family Flavobacteriaceae; genus Gillisia; species Gillisia marina. Next base: position 49,829 of record NZ_AJLT01000002.1, on the reverse strand, counting down.
ATTGCTATTATGAAAACCTTCGAATTATTTGGATTGCTAAAGGAGAATACAGATAAAGCTTTGCTTTTTCAATATGCACCTAACGCGCTGGTGGGAGCTAATTATCATATTACAGAAGTAAAGCATCAAAAGATCGATGCTGTAGATTGTGGAGCGGGCACTAGTTCCTGGAATGAGACTATTATTCAATTATGGGAGAGTCCGGCAGATCTTGGAAGAACAGAATATCTAAAAGTGGCAAAAGCATTGCGCATTTTTAGTTTGGCCGGCAAGATGAAGCCTTTTAAAATGGATGCTGATGTGAAATTTGAATATGGAAATCAGTTTTTTCATACGGCACAATTAATTATCTCAGATTATGAAATTCGGGATAATCAGTTGATTTTTAAGTTAAAGGCAACTAGCACAGATTGTAAAGCTATGGACTTACACGGAATACCGCAGGTTTTTGATTTGAAAGGAGCTTCTTCTCCAAATATGCTTACTTCAGAAAACGCCTGCTGTTAATTGCCTGATTTTATACAATAAAAAACCTCCAAATAGAACGATGTAGTTCTTGTTTGGAGATTTTTCACTTAAGTTATAATTTCAAGAAAGATGTCATTCCGATGCAATGAGGAATCTCTAATTAAATATGTTCTTTTATATAAAGATTCTTCAGTCCACTACGTTTCCTTCAGAATGACAGGTCTGTTTTATTGTCATTCCAACAAAGGAGGAATCTCCTCCTATAAAAATTATATTTTGAGATCCTTCGACAAGCTCAGGATGACACTCAAGAATTTGTCACATCGAGTTTGTCACATTGAGCTTGTCACATTGAGCTTGTCGAAATGTGGCTAGTTTTACTTCCAATGATATCACTCAAACAGCTAAGCATCGGGGGTCGAAAAGTGAATATTTTACCTACTTAAATCTATAATAGCATTCTTAATAGACTCTTTTCCTTCTAAAGCCTCAAACGTCTTATTTTTCACTAAAGGATCTGCAAGGCTCATCACCAATAAAAAAGCAACATCATCTCTGGAGATCTCTCCGTTTTCATCTAATTTTTCAGCGAGCTTTACTTTTGCCAGTCCAAGATCGTCATTTAATGCTCCCGGACGTACAATGGTATAGGCAAGTCCGCTGTTTTTTAAATGCTCATCTGCTTTTTGTTTAGCTTCCAGATATACTTTTAGGTCTTTGTTAGATTCTGGTTTATCTGCACCCATAGAACTTAACATCACGAATTTTTTAACATTCGCTTTTTTAGAAGCTTCAATCATTTTAATGGCACCTTCTTGATCTATCGCAATGGTTTTGTCTTCTCCTGTTTTTCCGCCGGAACCTGCAGCAAAGATCACTTTATCCATTCCTTGAACAGTTTGGTCCACATCTTTCTCAAGATCTCCCATCACCGTTTCCACATCCATATCCTCGAACATTTGTTGCTGATCTTCATTTCTAATCATCGCATAAGGTTCAAAAGTGCTGGAACTATTTAATATTTCGATAATTCTTTTTCCTGTTTGTCCTGTAGCTCCCACTACTAATACTCTTTCCATTTTATTTATTTTAAAGATTTTAATATAGGTATGAAATTGTCCAATTCCCAATTTTACTCATGGTATAACAGGAAATTAACAACATTCAAAAAGTGAACTTTTAGTGATGATTTAGCTTTTGCTCCAATTCCTTCTGAAATTCTTCCATTACAGGTTTTACAGTGCTTTCAGGAAGATCTGCTATCTTAATATACATTAAGCCATCTATAGCGTTATTGAATAATGGATCTACATTAAAAGCCACTACGCGTGCGTTTTGCTTAATGTATTTTTTAATTAGAACGGGCAGCCTCAAACTCTCCGGTTCCAATTCATCTATAATTCTATCAAATTTATTAAGATCGGCTTCGCTTTCATCAAAAACAATGTCTTTATCGGCATCGTTTAGTTTCACCTTAAATTCCTTTTTCGGTCTTATATATTGCGCCACATAAGGATCGTAATAATTGGATTTCATAAACTCGATCATCAGCGATTTCGAAAAATTAGAGAATTTATTGCTGATGCTTACCCCGCCAATAAGATATTTATGTTCCGGAAAACGCAAGGTGCAATGCACAATCCCTTTCCATAACAAGAATAAAGGCATCGGCCGTAGTTGATATTCCTTGATTATAAATGCCCTTCCCATTTCTATAGATTGGCTCATCATATCGTATAGTTCCGGTTCAAATCTAAACAGGTCCTGTAGATAAAAGCCATTTATTCCATGAGCTTTAAATATTTCGGCACCCATTCCCATTCTATAGGCTCCGGCAATTTTTTTAGTTTCGTTGTCCCAAAGAAATAAATGATAGTAATAATCGTCGAAAGGATCCAGATCTAAAGAATTATTACTGCCCTCGCCAACCTCTCGAAAAGTGATTTCCCGTAACCTACCAATTTCAGTAAGGGTATTTGGAATCACTTCTTTTTTAGCTAAAAAGACTTCATAATTTTTGCTTTGCAAAAGACGTTTGTCGAGTCTTCTACAAGTCTCAATTTCTTCTTCAATTAAAGGTTGATTTGCTTGCGATGCTATCTTTTTAGGACTTTTTGGTAATTTTAAACTTTTCGGAATAGTATCAAAAAGCCCTTTTTTTTCAAAAGAATTGGCCAGCATAAAGGTTTTTCTGCGCAAAAATGCCGTAAAAGTTTCCAAATTTGGGTTTGCCATTTGATCTTCAACAGAGATAGGATTCCCAATACGCACCATGATCTTCCTTTTCTTTTGGGAAAGCATTTCGCTTGGTAATTTGGCGGTCCTTAAAATATCGCTCATGCTTGCTAAGCGGTAAAAAAAAGTGCTGTTTTTTGCATGAAAATAAATAGGAACTACCGGAACCTTAGCTTTTTGAATAAGCTTCATGGCGGATGGTTCCCAAGGCTTATCTACAATATGTTTTTCATCTTTATAGGTAGAAACTTCTCCTGCAGGAAAGATCCCCAAAGCGCCACCATCCTTTAAATGCCCAATCGCTTGCTTGATTCCGCCCAAACTGGATTTCGCATCCTTGTGATCTTCAAAAGGATTAACCGGCATAATATAGGGTTTCAACGGATCTAAACGCTGCAATAGAAAATTAGCGATTACTTTAAAATCACTGCGTTTTTCCAGTAGAATCTTCATTAGGATCATTCCATCGATTCCGCCTAAAGGATGATTTGCAATGCTTATAAATGCGCCTGTTTTTGGGATTCTTTTTAAATCTTTCTCCGGAATTTCGAAATCGATCTCAAACCCATCCAAAACAGAATTTATAAATGCAATTCCGTCCAGATTTTTTCTAGAATCGTATTCTTTATTTAAGGTAGAAAGTTTTGTTGTACGTAAGATAACCCAACCAATGGCTGTACCAACTGGTCCCAGTCTCTGAAGGTTCATAACATTGGCTACTTCCTGCGCGGTGACAATTCCCATTTAGCTTGGATTAGGTTGTTAACAAAGATAAGGTATTCACCGTTTGGCTTAAGTTATGCCTCTGTTACTATTTGAACGGTGTTTTGCATTACTTGTTTTAGCAATACCTTTTTATCTTTTTCTAGGGATTTTATCGCGCCATCATCAAAGTGCCGAATGGTATATAGGGAAACACCGGTTGTAAAACTCACTTTGTATCTCGCTTTTAAATGCTGAATAAGCTTCTCGAGCGTATTAAACTTATTATCTACACAAACCGCAAAACTAATCGCAGAATTTTGGATGAGGTCTACTTTTATCTGATACAAATGAAACAGCTTAAAGATCTCGCTGATATTTTCTTCTACCATAAAAGAGAAATCTAATGAGGATAGCGAAATAAGTACCTGCTCTTTCTTAACTATAAAACAAGGAATTGCGGGAATTAGGGCTTGTCCTTTACTCACAGCGGTACCATTTCCGGAAGGATCTATAAATGATTTAACGAATAATGGAATTTCCTTGCGTTGTAATGGCTGAAGCGTTTTTGGGTGAATTACCGAAGCTCCATAAAATGCCAATTCTATAGCTTCTTCATAAGATATTTGATGTAAAAGCTGGGGGTTTTCAAAAACTCGTGGATCGGCATTTAGCACTCCGGGAACATCCTTCCAAATCACAACTTTTTCCGCATTTAAGCAATAAGCAAAAATGGCAGCTGTATAATCACTTCCTTCTCTTCCTAAAGTCGTGGTGAAATTATTGGTGTCTGCAGCTATAAAACCTTGAGTAAGATATAGATGACCTTTTTTTAAGCTTTTTTTGAAATTCTATTTTGTGTTTCTACCCAATTTACAGATGCATCTCGATAAATATTATCGGTTTTTATAAGGGTTCTGGCATCTATCCATGTGTGCTTAATGCCTTCCTGAGTAAAAAATTCACTTACAATTGTAGAAGAAATTAATTCCCCAAAACAAACAAGTTGGTCGTACACAAAATCATACTTAGTAGATTTGTTATGCACCATAAAGTTCTGAATTTCTTCAAAAAACACTTCAAGTTTTTTATATACCGATGCTTGCTTGGACTGGAATAATCCGTTAATTATTTCAAGATGATAGGATCTAATTTCTGGAAGACTTTCGGGAATTGCTTTTGGATTACTCAAATAATCTTTGATCACTACTTCAAAAGCATTGGTCATTTTTCCCATTGCCGAAATGACGATCACCTTATTTTGATCTCCGGTTTGTCTTAAAACTTTTAAAACATTTTTTACTGAAGCTGCATCTTTTACTGAAGCCCCACCAAATTTAAATATCTCCATTCTTATTTTTCGATATTTTTCTGAATCCCGGTTTCGTCCATATGCACGGTGTACCAATTTTTCTTGATGTCGGCTCCGGAGTTTTCGTAGAATTCGATGGCGTTTTTATTGCCTTCAGAAACCACCCATTCTACACGTTTAACGCCATTATTATGGCCATATTGAACCACTCTTTTGTATAAAGCACCGCCAAGTCCAGTACCACGCATCTCTTTTCTAACAATAAGATCTTCTAGATGTACAGTACGACCTTTCCATGTAGAAAATCTAAAATAAACAAGCGCCATTCCCTGTAGTTTTCCTTCAACATCGGCTACAAAACATTTAAAATTTCCATTCTCGAAACCTTCTTTTTCCAGATCGCTAACTTCAATTTCTACCTGATTAGATGCATTTTCGTGAGCTGCAAGTTCTTTGATGAGTTCAAGAACCTGTGGCATATCATTTTTTTTGTGCTTCTCTAATTGTATAATCCATAATGCTTGCTTTTTCACAAATTTAGCAAACCATTCTTATATATGGTAGCTATGTTGAAAATAGGGCAGGAATCAACTTATCTCTCTAAATAAGATTTCATAGCATTTTCATCCATTTGTACCGTATCCCAATCTCTTAGAACCTTTGCGCCACTACGCTCATAAAATTCAACAGCAGGAGTATTCCAATCTAGAACTACCCATTCTGCTCGTTTTACACCTTGCTCCAAAGAATAGGCGATTACCTTTTTATATAGTGCACTTCCCAAACCAGTACCTCGCATTTCCTGGCGTACTACAAGATCTTCTAAATGCACTGTTTTTCCTTTCCAGGTGGAGAATCTAAAGTAGACTAAAGCCATTCCTTCAATTTTGTTATTTACTTCAGCAACAAAACAAGTATAAAATGCATCGGTTCCAAAACCTGCTTTTTCAAGGTCTTGCACATTTATTTCTACAGCATCAGGCTCTTTCTCAAAGGTTGCTAATTCCTGAATTAATTCTAGAATTTGAGAGAGATCTTTCTTTTCAGCTTTTCGGATTGTAAATTTCATAAGGATGTTAATTGTTTCAAAAATAAGGAACTTACAAATATTTAAAAGACGAAAACGTTATAGTACCTTATATATTTTGAATATTTTTGCCGCAACTTAATCTTATCCCATTAAAATGTCCAAGAAAAATCAGACTTTAGGTGAATTCATTATAGAGAATCAAGAGGATTTTGCTTATTCCTCCGGGGAGCTATCCAGATTGATTAACTCTATTCGTCTTGCTGCAAAAGTGGTAAACCATGAGGTGAATAAAGCCGGATTGGTAGATATTATTGGTGCATACGGTGAGACTAATATTCAAGGAGAAGATCAGCAAAAACTGGATGTGTATGCTAACGACACATTTATAAAGACGCTTACAAATAGAGAAATTGTTTGTGGGATCGCTTCCGAAGAAAATGACGATTTTATTACTATTGAAGGTCATAATAAGGATCACCAGAATAAATATGTGGTTCTTATGGATCCTTTGGATGGGAGTTCTAATATAGATGTAAATGTTTCTGTTGGAACTATTTTCTCGATTTATAGAAGAGTTACTCCAGTGGGAACTCCGGTTACGAAAGACGATTTTTTACAGCCGGGAAATAAGCAAGTTGCTGCAGGTTATATAATTTATGGAACTTCTACCATGTTGGTTTATACCACTGGAAATGGAGTAAATGGCTTTACTTTGAATCCGGCACTTGGTTCTTGGTATCTATCACACCCCAACATGAAATTTCCTGAGACCGGAAGAATTTACTCTATAAATGAAGGGAATTATATTCATTTCCCGCAAGGAGTGAAAGATTATATTAAATACTGTCAAGAGGAAAAACCAGAAGGCCCGTACACTTCAAGATATATAGGTTCTATGGTGAGTGATATTCATAGAAATATGATAAAAGGGGGAATTTTTATCTACCCAAAAAGTTCCCAGAATTCTTCCGGGAAATTAAGGTTGTTATATGAATGTAACCCAATGGCGTTCATAGTAGAACAAGCCGGAGGAAAAGCTAGCGATGGTTTTGGTAGAATATTGGATTTAAAGCCTACAGAATTGCATCAGCGAGTTCCATTCTTTTGCGGAAGTACAAAAATGGTGGAAAAAGCTGAAGAATTTATGACTGCGAAAGACCGCTAGTCTACTCTTTATTCAATAAATATCGGTAATCTTCAAAACTTAAGTGCCCACTAAAGATGTCTATAGATCTTTTGATAATGGCTTTTGAAGTTTCACTTGAAAATCCAAGTCCAATAGCATATTTTTGAATAAGCTCTGCTTCTTCATCATCTATAATATGATCTGCAAAAATAATTACGAATAAATCGTGAAGTCTCTCTAACCTTCTTTCTACAGTGTTTGGCGGTTGAATAGGAAATGCACTAGGATTTTCTAATACTTTATTATATTCAGATTCCCCAATATCTAATTTTCTGGCAAAACGTTGAAGCTGAACTTCTTCTTCAGCATTGATGTCTCCATCTACAGTTGCAAGATTAACAATAGCTGCAAAATGACCTAAATTGCGTAAATGCTCTCCCGAGCCAAACAAATCTACAAATGACATATGTTGTGTAATTTAATAGGACAAATATAGCTAAACCTATACGTTTGTGAAATCAAATAATCGCATAATTATTGCCAAGTTCCACATTCACTAATCTTTTCTTAATCGCTTTATTAAAAAACACAAAAACCTTAACTTCCTTCAGCAAAAAGAAAAGAATTATTTATGAATGCACCATTATTGGTCTTTAATGATAAAGGGATTTACTGCGAACAAGCAAAGGTTTATTTAGATCCTTGGAAGCCGGTAGACCATGCCATTATATCACATGGGCACGCAGATCATTCTAGATGGGGTCATAAAAAATATATAACGCACCATTCTAATGTGCCGATTATAAGACATCGTCTAGGTGAGATAGTGGTTACAGGAAAGGAGTGGAATGAAACTTTTACAATTAATGGTGTAAAATTCTCGCTTCATCCTGCCGGACACATTATTGGTTCCTCTCAAATTAGGGTGGAATACAAAGGGGAAGTTTGGGTATTCACTGGAGATTATAAAATGGAAGATGATGGCGTTGCAGTTCCTTATGAATCTGTAAAATGCCACTCTTTTATTACTGAATGCACCTTTGGATTGCCGGCTTTTAAATGGATTCCCCAAGATCAAGTAATGACAGATGTAAATAATTGGTGGCAGCAAAATAGGGAAGATGGAAGAACTTCAATTCTGTTTGGATATTCTTTGGGAAAAGCGCAACGTTTGTTGAAGTACTTAGACCCAAGTATTGGAAAGATCTATACCCATGGAGCTATCGAAAATATGACAGAAGTTTTAAGGCCACAGCTAGATATGCCTGAAACAATTAGAATTACAAGAGACACCAAAAAAGAAGAGCTAAAAGGAAGTATGGTTTTAGCGCCACCAAGTGCTCACGGAACTCCGTGGATTCGGAAAATGGTGCCATATGTAACCGCATCTGCAAGTGGCTGGATGACTTTTAGAGGGGCAAGAAGGCGAAGAGCCATAGATAAGGGCTTTGTGCTCTCAGACCACTGTGATTGGCAAGGACTGTTGCAGGCCATTGAAGGAACGGGTTGCGAAAAAGTGATTTGCACCCATGGGTATACAGATATTTTCTCTCGGTATTTAAGGGAAAAAGGATATGATGCCAGAACAGAAGAAACTCAATACGAAGGAGAACTAGGAGAATTAGAAGGTAAGAGCGAGGTAGAAAAGGATCTGGAACGTACAGAGAAAACAGCTGAGAACCTATGAAACTTTTCGCAGAATTAATAAGAACACTGGATAGCACCAATAAAACGACGCTTAAAGTAGCTGCGCTAACCCATTATTTTGAAATTGCTCCAGATAAAGATAAGGTATGGGCTATCGCCATTCTTTCACATAGAAGACCACCTAGGCCTGTAAATACTACACTACTAAGAGAATGGGCTACAGAACTGGCAAATATTCCTCTTTGGCTTTTCGAAGAATCCTACCATATCGTTGGGGATCTTGCAGAAACGATTGCTTTGATAATACCGGCATCCGACTCCTCATCGGATAAAAGTCTGAATAAATTTCTTCAGGAGATTATAAAATTGAAGAAGTTAACAGATATGGAGAAAAAGGAATATTTGCATGAGAATTGGTTGGAGCTCAATTATTACGAACGTTTCGTATTCAGTAAATTAATTACGGGAAGTTTTAGAATTGGCGTGAGCCAAAAGTTAATGACCCGAGCCCTCTCTAAAGCCACTGATATAGATGAAGACATTCTTGCTTATAAATTAATGGGGAACTGGGAACCTTCCAAGATCTCTTTTACACAGCTTGTTTTAGAGGAGAACGAAGAAGATTATCTCTCCAAACCTTATCCCTTTTACCTTGCGTATGCCTTAGAAAATGAAGTGATGGAATTGGGAGATGTGAAGGATTGGAGTGCAGAGCATAAGTGGGATGGGATTCGATCTCAGGTGATTGTTCGAAATGGGCAATTATTTGTGTGGAGTCGGGGAGAGGAATTGGTAACCGATAAATATCCGGAATTTCAGGATTTTATTAATGTAGTCCCAGACGGAACGGTGATGGATGGGGAAATCTTACCTCTTCCAAATGGGGAAATTGGCACTTTCAACGATCTTCAAACCAGAATTGGTAGAAAAACAGTTTCCAAAGCCTTGCTGGAAAAAACTCCGGTAATTTTAAAAGTGTATGATCTTTTGGAGTGGCAAGGGGAAGATATTCGAACCGAACCTTTTAAGAATCGGCGCAAAATTCTGGAGGAATTTGTTGCTGATATTTCTTCTGAAAATATTCCGCTTCAGCTTTCAAAAAGTATTTCTTTCAACTCTTGGGAGGAAGTGGCTGCCGAAAGAGAGCGGTCTAGAGAAGAAAAATCTGAAGGCTTAATGCTGAAAAAATTGGATTCCCCATATTTGGTTGGAAGAAAGAAGGGCGATTGGTGGAAATGGAAAGTAGATCCGTTAACTATAGATGCGGTGCTTACCTATGCAATGCGTGGTCACGGGCGTCGTTCTAATTTATTTACAGATTACACTTTTGGATTATGGGATGAAGAAAAACAGGAATTGGTCACTTTTGCGAAAGCATACTCCGGGCTCACAGATGCTGAATTTAGAAAAGTAGATGCGTGGATTAAAAGAAATACACTCGAACGTTTTGGGCCGGTAAGAAGTGTAACTCCGCATCATGTATTTGAAATTGCTTTTGAAGGGATTGCAGCATCCAAAAGGCACAAAAGTGGTGTTGCCACAAGATTCCCCAGAATTCTAAGATGGCGGCAGGATAAAAAAATAGAAGATGCTAACACATTGGAAGATTTAAAAGCACTAATACCTTAATGGGTTTAATTTGTCCGCACCTTACTAACTATTTCTCTTTCGAATTTTCTATCATTAAGCAAGACTTCAAAAAACTCCTCTATATATTCCATGGTAGAGACAAATTCAGATTTATTTTCGAATAATAATTCATGTTGCATTATAGCTTCTAAAATAGCAGTTCTATTCTCTAAAAACTCTAATCGCACTTCATCAAAAAGTTTGGGATCTCTTTTAAAGCCTCTGTACATTCGTTCTTTCACATTTGTAATAGCTAATTGCTGGTTGTTAATTTGAGAAACCGTTGCGTAGCTTGTATTCACCATCCCACACATATCAAAATCGAAGGGAATGGGAATAATTTTATTTTCTAAAAAGATCAATTTCGTGTTATGTTGGTAGGCGGTGGAATAATCGGTATTCCCAATCATGTATTGAAAAAATGAATTTCTAACACACTCTAAAGGCATCTGATTTAATGGGTGGGTTTTAATATCTAATACTTTTCCTCCCATCCTTTTTGCCACATTCTTGTCATCTTCAACTAAAAACCCAAAAATTTCATGGGGTTTTAGATGTTTCCCTTTAATCTCCTCGTAACTAAAATGCACTAATTTGGTCTTAAAGTGATACGGAGAAACAATTTCATATAATTTATAGGCCAAGTACTCTTTAATGATATTGTCGTTGGAATCTCTTTGCAATAGACAGGGCAGTACCAATTTTAGATTTTTGTGTCCTTCAAACAGCGTTTTCTTTGCTTCTTTCTTTTTTATTTTCACTTTTATAGGAGCAAAATAGCAGTTATTCAATCTAAAATTTCCTCTTCTTCGCAAGCGTACTTCTAAAGAATCCCAAGGCTCTTCGTTTTCCTTAAATTTTAAAAAGGTGGTTATAAAAGTAGAATCGTTTGTGTTCTTTTTGATCTCTTTATTGGAATACTTAAGGGAAATATGCATCACTTCATTATTTATAAATAAAGCAGACGGAACCTTAGGCAAATCATCTTCCGATTCTTGCGCATTAGAAGTAGTGATAAAGAAAATTGTGGGGAGCAAAATACTGAGGATAGTAAATTTACCCATAATAAATGTATCTTTATCTAAGATATTAAAAATCAAGTTATTAGAAAGTATTTATCCATAATAAATTACAGAACCTTCCTTACGTTATTGCTTTCTTCGGCGATAACGTATATTTCTTTTAGGTTTAAGATTAACTTTAATGTAGACCTAACTTTGCTAAGTATCGCGATTATTTTTCCTTTAGTGTTTACTATTCGAGGCTCTTTCAAAAGAAGAGAGAAGGCTTTAGAGCATTTAAGCAAATTTTTGAGTTCTTTAAAAACGGTTAAATATTATATTTTAAGTAATGAAGAAGTAGACGATGAAAGAAAAGCTGAGGTTGAACGAATGCTAATCGAAATTAATAGTAGAACTCTGGAGCACTTATCGAAAAAAAAACGATGATATTAAAGGATTGGACGAAATTGTACATCAAGTGTATGATTTTGTTTCAAATCAGGAAAACCTTGTCCCATATAAGCTAAGAGACAGAGTTTTTAAATTTATGAAAGATACTCACGAATCTATAGAGAATTTACACGCTATCCATATTCATAGGACGCCCATTAGTTTAATGGCTTATTGCGAAATATTCATTTATATATTTCCTCTTATTTATGCGCCAACCATCATATTTAATTTAGGCTTAAATGATGCAGATTGGGTTGCCTATTTTATAGTTTTAATAACTCAGTTCGTGCTAATTTCTCTATATAATATTCAAAATCAATTAGAATATCCTTTTGATAATATTGGGGTAGACGATATAGATCTCAATAACTTTAAATTGGGGCGATAACTTAACTTAAATTTCTGTTTTTTTGAAATAAAATGAAATATCTTCTTCTGGTAAATATAAAATCCTTTTTCATTTAAGTGAACAGAGCAGAATCTATAAAACTGGCAAACCAATGGTTTTCTGAACAAGGCTGGAAACCTTTTAAATTTCAGAAAGATACCTGGAAAAATTACCTACAAAATAAAAACGGACTTTTAAACGCTCCAACTGGAAGCGGTAAAACCTACGCCTTGTGGGTGCCAATTGTTTTAGAATACATCAAGAAAAACCCGGATTATAAAACCAAACATAAAAAAGGATTAAAAGCGATCTGGATCACGCCACTTCGAGCACTTTCAGTAGAAATAGAACAATCTGCAAGAAGATTTGCTGAAGAAAAGGGCACTCAATTAACTGTTGGAATTAGAACTGGAGATACTTCCCAAAAAGAACGAGCTGCACAAAAAAGAATGATGCCGGATTTATTGATCACAACTCCGGAGAGTTTACAATTGCTATTGGCATCAAAAAATTACGATAAGACCTTTAAAGACCTAAATGCGATTGTAATAGACGAATGGCATGAATTGTTAGGAACAAAACGTGGAGTGCAAGTAGAACTGGGTTTATCTCGACTGAAAACGATTTCAAAAAAATTAAAGATTTGGGGAATTTCAGCGACCATAGGAAATCTTCAACAAGCTCGAGAAGTTTTGTTAGGACCAACTTCTGAAGCTTTTAAAAATTCAGAATTAATAAGAGCCGATTTAGATAAGAAAATCTCTGTACGATCTATAATTCCTGAAAAAATGGAAAAATTTCCATGGCGCGGGCATTTAGGTTTACACTTAATTGCGGAGGTTGTTCCAATTATAAACAACTCTAAAACCACTTTAATTTTCACGAATACACGCTCGCAATGCGAGTTGTGGTTTCAGAAATTAATGGAGAAATACCCGGAATTTGCCGGAGATGTTGCGATGCATCATGGCAGTATCAATAAAGAAACAAGACTTTGGGTAGAGCAAGCAATTAGAAACGAATCTTTAAAAGCAGTAGTGTGTACTTCCAGTTTAGATTTGGGAGTAGATTTTGCTCCGGTGGAAACGATCATTCAGATAGGAGGCCCTAAAGGAGTGGCGAGATTTATTCAGCGGGCAGGGCGAAGCGGACATCAGCCCGGGAAAGAAAGTGTGATCTATTTTTTGCCTACGCATGCAATAGAACTTATAGAAGCTGCCGCGCTCCAAAAAGCCGTGAATAAAACGGTGGTAGAAGATAGAATTCCTTATTTATTAAGTTTTGATGTCTTGGTACAATACTTAACAACCTTGGCAGTATCTAATGGTTTTTTCCCTGCTGAAATTTTTCCTGAAATAAAAAACACTTTTTGTTTTCAAGGAATCACCGAGGACGAATGGATATGGGTACTAAATTTTATTACGAAAGGAAGCCAGAGTCTGCAGGCGTACGATGAGTATAAAAAAGTAGAAATTGAAGAAGACGGAAAATTTAAGGTGAATGATCGTGGTGTGGCAATGCGCCATCGGTTGCAAATTGGAACCATTGTAAGCGACGCCGTGCTTACCGTAAAATATATGAAAGGTGGTTTTATTGGAAGTATAGAAGAATGGTTTATTTCTAAATTGAAACCGGGTGATGTGTTTACATTTGCTGGCAGAAATCTGGAATTAGTCCGTATAAAAAATATGCAAGTGATCGTGAAATCTTCAAAAAGTAAGACGTCGCGTGTTCCAAGTTGGCAAGGAGGAAGAATGGCTTTTTCGGCACAAATGAGTGAGCTTTTAAGAGAAGAAATGTACGAAGCTGCTGCCTTTATGGATGAGAATCCTGAATCTGTAACTTTGCTTAATGGAAAGAAAAGTAAAAGTTCTGCCCCGGAATTAAAGGCTTTAAAGCCTATTTTTAAAAGACAGTTAAAGGAATCCATCATCCCAAAAAGTGAGGATTTTTTAATTGAAACCTTTAAAACAAGAGAAGGCTATCATGCTATTTTTTATCCCTTTGAAGGTAGGTTTGTACACGAAGCCCTAGGAAGTTTATTGGCCTATAGAATCAGTTTATTATTGCCTATCAGTTTTACCTTGGCCTTCAACGATTATGGCTTCGAATTACTTTCAGATCAAGAGATCGATATGCAACAGGTGTTAGATAATAATCTATTTTCTTCAGAATTTCTTATGGACGATCTCTACAAAAGTTTAAACGCTACAGAAATGGCTCGTAGAAAATTTAGAGATATCGCGGTAATTGCAGGAATGGTATTTACAGGCTATCCTAATAAGCTGATAAAAACAAAGCATTTACAATCGAATTCTCAGTTGCTCTTTAGTGTTTTTAGAGATTATGAAGCAGATAATCTTTTATTTCAACAAGCATTTAGAGAAACATTCGAGCATCAGTTAGAAGAAGGCAGATTGCGATTGGCGCTAGAGCGAATCTCACATCAAAACATTATCTGGAAAGCCTGCAAAAAACCAACACCATTTTCATTTCCTATAATTACAGATAGGTTACGGGAAAAGTTGTCTTCAGAAAAAGTAGAGGACCGCATTCGTAAAATGCTAAAATCTCTCGAGAAATAAATTAAAATTTTATTATTAGCTTCGAGAAAATCTGCCTCTATGAGGTTAAATTTGCAGCGTGTTAGAAAAGATCCAATTAGCCAATCAGCATTTTGTTTTGCATCCAAGCGGTGCGATGTTATGGGAGGAGCAGCAAATGCTGCTGATTAGCGATGTGCATTTGGGTAAGATTTCGCATTTCAGAAAATTTGGAAGCGCTGTGCCTTATAAGGCGATTGCAGAAAATTTTATTCGGCTTACGGAAATCTCCGAATATTTCAGTCCTAAAACTATTTGTTTTATGGGCGATCTTTTTCATAGTTCGTTGAATGCGGAATGGGATTTATTCGCAGATTGGGTAGCCAACATAGATGCTTCAATTGTTTTAGTAGCCGGAAACCACGATATTATTTCAGAATTAAAATATGAAGCATTGGGGATTAAAATTTTTTCTGAAATAACTCATAGCAAAATTTTATTAACACATCATCCTGAAGAACGAGAAGCTTACTATAATATTTGCGGACACCTACATCCGGGTTTTAAATTGAGAGGTGTTGGGCGGCAGGTAGTAAAATTGCGTTGTTTTTACCGGAATAAAAAACAATTAATAATGCCGGCTTTTGGTGAATTCACCGGAAATTTTTGGATTTCTCCCAAAGAAGGGGACTCGATTTATGCAATTACTAAAAAAGAAGTAATTTTAGTTCATTAACACTTACTCATTAAAATGAACGGAAATAACGCTGTATTAAATCTATTGTCGGTTCTATTTGCAATAATGATGAGCTATTTCTCTCAAATTTTAGAACTCAATAACAATACAATTAGAAAACTTAGTCTGGAAAACGACACCCTGTTCACTCCTTCAGGATTCACATTTAGCATTTGGGGTGTTATTTATATTGGCCTAATAGTAATGGCAGGACATCAATTATATAAAACTTTTATAGGCGATGATGACGATGGATTGAATTTCAAAACAGGGCCATGGTTTATTATAGCGAATGTCGCTAATGCATTATGGGTTGTAGTTTGGTTATATGAATACGCTTTTCTATCGGTGATTTTAATGCTTATAATTCTATTTAGTCTCATAAAATTAATTCTGATTAATAATATGGAACGCTGGGATGCGCCATTTAAAACCATCGCTTACTTTTGGTGGCCCATTTGTTTGTATTCTGGATGGATCACTGTAGCCACAATAGCAAACATCTCTTCTGTTCTTGTAAATTATAAATGGGATGGTTGGGGATTAAATGAAGTCTTATGGGCAAACATCATGATCGTTGTTGCTGTAATAATCAATCTCCTAATGATCTATACTCGAAATATGCGAGAATTTGCCCTGGTTGGGGTTTGGGCTTTTGTTGGAATTTATTTTAAAAATATAGAAGCCATACCAAATGTGGCCTATGTTGCTATGGCTGCAGCAATCTTATTGTTTTTAAACATCGCTTATCATGGCTTTTTAAACAGAAAAACTAACCCGATGTATAAATTGGTAAATGGGAAACCTCTCTAAACCATTCCCTTTATATCACTTCCCCAAGTGGGATACGCATAGATCATTGTCTTTAATTCTTTACAAGTTAATTTCCCACACATCGCCATTACGAACATGTTGATAATTTCTGAAGCTTCCGGCCCCACTAAATGAGCTCCTAAAACCAAATTTGTTTTTTTATCTACTAAAGTTTTATACGCATATTCTTCGGTGTTTACCCTTTTAGCATTAAACCATTGAGGCACTAACTTATGTTCTAACCTATACTCATAGCCTTTTTCTTTCGCTTCTTTTTCTGAAAGCCCTACAGAAGCCAGATTTGGAAGTGTAAATACCACCGAAGGCTGAGGTGGGAAGTTTACTTCCTTAGGTTTTTCAGGGTTCAAAAGATTCGCGATTACAATTAAGGCTTCTTGCGAAGAAAGCGGCGTTAAGGGAAGGCCTGTGCTATCTGAAACATCGCCACAAGCATATACATTTTTATTGGTGGTATTCTGAAGAGTTTTATTTACTGAAACTCCTTTTTTGCTGAAAGAAACATTTCCTTTTTCAATATCAAGATCTTCTATAGATGGAACTCTTCCGGCCGTATTAAATACAAGTTCAGCTTTTGCAGAAATCTCTTTTCCATCCTTAATTGCAGTAACTCTAAAGTTTTTTCTAAGCTTTTCAATTTCTGAAACCTCAGCATTAAAAATGAAATTTATTCCTAATTTTTCTGAAGCTGTTACAAGATAACCTACCATGTCTTCATCAAAATTTGTAAGTGGTCTGGAGGCTACATCCATCATTGTAACTTTCACTCCAAGTCGGGCAGCCATGTGAGCGAACTCCATTCCTATATAACCCGCGCCGATAAAAATCATACTTTCCGGTAGTTTCGGAAGGTTTAAAAAATCATCACTTATTAAAGCATGCTCTCCCGGGGATTTTTAATTCCATAGGTTTTTGCCCTGTGGCAATCACAATTTTTTTAGCAATAATGGTTTTTCCTTCTACAGAAAGAGTGTTTTCGTCCAAAAATTTAGGGGATTGGTGATACATAGTAACTCCCAATCTTTTAAAGTCCTTTTCCGTTTTCGCAGGAACTGCATCTACAAAAGTCTCTTTAAACGCCATAAGATCCGGCCAACTGAATTCTGGCATTTTTGTGATTCCTATGCCTTTCATTTTATGAGCTCGGTCCATAATCTCCGTAAGTCCTAAAAGGACTTTTTTAGGATCGCAACCCCTTTGAGAGCAAGTTCCGCCAAATTCACGATGGTCTGCAATGGCCACTTTCCAGCCTTCTTTAACACAAGCCGTAGCTACTTTTTTCCCCGCTGTACCGGTACCTATTACTAAAACATCGAATTCTTCAAACTTTGCCATATCCTAAATTTTAAACGCTTCGGAAATTACTGAAAATGCTTTGGTTTTATCTTGAATCCCTCGGTTTTGGGCTGAATTTAACATCTAAAGCGTTTTTAAAATTGGATTATTTTAAGGAAACAGGTTACAAATAATTATTAAACTTTTGTGAGGGAACTAGGGAGCGATTATCTTTGCGCCAATGAGTAAATCTACTATTGCCCAAACATTTGCAAAGTCTCTGCAGCAGCAGAAACTTGGGGGTTTTATTGCCTCTTCTGAAAAAATCAATTCGAAAATTCAATTAAAAGGTCTGATGGGATCTGCATTGTCTTACGTGATTTCGAATGCTTTTGAAGAAGCTGAGCACCCATTTTTACTGATTTTTAACGATAAGGAGGAAGCTGCCTACTATTTGAACGATCTCGAGCAATTGATGGGTGATAAAAATGTGCTTTTTTATCCTGGGAGTTATCGCAGGCCTTATGAACTTGAGGAAACAGACAATGCTAATGTACTATTAAGAGCAGAAGTTCTTAATAGAATAAATTCCAGAAAGAAGCCGGCACTTATTGTTACCTATCCGGATGCCTTGTTCGAAAAGGTGGTTACCAGAAAAGAATTGGAGAAAAGCACTTTAAAAATTGCAGTTTCAGATCATCTTTCACTGGATTTTGTAAACGAAGTACTCTTCGAATATAAATTCAAAAGAGTAGATTTTGTAACAGAACCGGGAGAATTTTCGGTAAGAGGTGGGATTATAGATGTTTTTTCTTTCAGTAATGATGAGCCTTATAGAATCGAATTTTTTGGAGATGAGGTAGATAGTATCCGGAGTTTTGATGTGGAAACACAACTTTCTAAAGACAAAGTGAAGAAAATCTCGGTGATGCCAAATGTAGAGCACAAGCGTTTGGATGAGGTTCGGGAAAGCTTTTTAAAATATGTCTCTTCTAAAACAGTGGTTTTTATAAAAAATCAGGAATTGTTGGCAGGAGCTATGGATAAGCTTTTCGAAAAAGCAGAGGAAGCTTTCGGTAAACTTTCAGAAGACATAAAATATAACACTCCAGAGGAATTATTTTGCACTTCGGGCTTGCTTACAAAGCAACTAGAGGAATTTAAGATGGTGGATTTAGGAAATAATTCAAATCTTCGCAAGAAATCAAGTGCTATAGAAACTTCCGAAGTAATAGAATTTCATACCAAGCCTCAACCTTCTTTCAATAAGCAATTCGAACTTTTAATAGATAACCTGATCGAGAATCAGGAAGCGGGATATACCAATTATATCTTTTGTGTAAGCGAGCAGCAGGCAAAGCGTTTTCATGATATTTTTGAGGATCAGGAGCGCCAAGTAAAATATCATACCGTGGTGCTTTCGATGTATCAAGGCTTTATAGATCCGGATGCTAAAATGGTTTGTTATACAGATCATCAAATTTTTGAGCGCTATCATAAATTTCATCTAAAAAACGGGTATGCGAAAAAGCAGGCCATCACTATTAAAGAGCTAACAAATTTGGAAGTGGGAGATTATGTAACCCATATAGATCACGGAATAGGAAAGTTTGGCGGACTTCAAAAAATAGATGTTGAAGGTAAAATGCAGGAGGCCATTAAACTATTTTATGGCGAGCGTGATATTTTATATCTCAGCATTCATTCCTTACATAAAATTTCCAAATTCAACGGGAAGGATGGCAAGCCACCAAAGATTTATAAACTTGGGAGCAATGCCTGGAAGAATTTAAAGCAGAAAACCAAGGCCAGAGTTAAACATATCGCCTATAATCTAATCGAATTATATGCAAAACGTAGAACTCAGGAAGGTTTTCAATATGGTCCGGATTCGTATTTGCAATTAGAACTGGAAGCGTCGTTTTTATATGAAGATACACCAGACCAAAGCACCGCAACTGCAGATGTGAAAGCGGATATGGAAAGTCTGCGGCCAATGGATAGATTGGTGTGTGGAGATGTTGGATTTGGGAAAACCGAAGTGGCCATTCGAGCTGCTTTTAAGGCTGTAGATAATGGCAAACAAGTAGCGGTTTTAGTACCAACTACTATTTTGGCATTTCAGCATCATAAAACTTTTACAGAGCGCTTAAAGGATTTTCCTGTAACGGTAGACTACTTGAACAGATTTAGAACTGCCAAAGAGCGCAGAGAAACACTCGAAGATCTTGAAAAAGGAAAAGTAGATATTATTATTGGTACGCATCAATTAGTAAACAAAGCCGTAAAATTTAAAGATTTGGGCTTGTTGATTGTAGATGAAGAGCAAAAATTTGGAGTTGCCGTAAAAGATAAATTGAAGACCATCAAAGAAAATGTGGATACGCTGACGTTGACTGCAACGCCAATTCCGCGCACGCTTCAATTTAGTTTGATGGCAGCAAGGGATCTTTCTACTATCACCACGCCACCGCCAAACAGGTATCCTATCGAGACGAATGTAATTCGATTTGGAGAAGAAACTATTCGAGATGCTATTTCTTATGAAATTCAGCGAGGAGGACAGGTGTTTTTCATTCATAATAGAATTGAAAATATTAAAGAAGTTGCCGGAATGATTCAGCGCTTGGTGCCGGATGCTAAAGTTGGAGTTGGACACGGACAAATGGAAGGAAAAAAACTCGAAAAGTTGATGTTAAGTTTTATGAATGGGGAATTCGATGTATTGGTTTCGACCACTATTATCGAGAGCGGACTCGATGTAACCAATGCCAATACGATCTTTATTAATAACGCCAATAACTTCGGACTTTCAGATCTGCACCAAATGCGAGGAAGAGTAGGGCGTAGCAATAAAAAAGCATTTTGTTACTTTATTACTCCGCCATATTCTGCGATGACGGATGATGCCAGAAAGCGAATCACTGCCTTAGAACAATTTTCAGAATTGGGTAGCGGAATCAACATTGCGATGAAGGATTTAGAAATTCGAGGAGCAGGAGATCTTTTAGGAGGGGAGCAATCTGGGTTTATGAATGAAATTGGATTCGATACCTATCAGAAAATCTTAAATGAAGCGATTGAAGAATTAAAAGAAAATGAATTCAAGGATCTTTATGAAGATACCGAGGATATTGAAGATAAGGTGTATGTAAAAGACACCCAAATAGACACCGATTTTGAGCTGCTCTTTCCGGATGATTATATCAATAATATTACTGAAAGGCTGAATTTGTATACGCAACTCAATAATATCAAAACCGAAGAGGAGCTTCAAAAATTTGAAGCCGATCTCGAAGATCGTTTTGGGGAATTGCCAATACAGGCGATAGATTTATTGAATAGTGTTCGAATTAAATGGATTTCGTCACATATTGGTTTGGAAAAAGTGATCCTAAAACATGGGAAATTTATTGGGTATTTTCTTTCAGATCAGCAATCGAAATTTTATCAAACTCCGACCTTTACAAAGGTGTTACAATATGTGCAAACCCATTCGCATACTTGCACTATGAAAGAGAAACAAACCAGAGCCGGTTTGCGTTTGTTATTGACATTCGAAAAGATAACCTCTATAGATAGAGCTTTGAAAGTATTAGAGCCTTTGGATTTTAGAGTGAAAGTGGAGGAAGAGGCGAAGGTTTAATTTTTTTTTTGCTCCCACCTATTTTTAGGAGGGGTGCTCGAAGAGCGGGGTGGTCAGTTATTTAAAATTATCTTTAATTTCCTGTAGTACAGAGTCTAAATTATCGAACACCATTTTATTTTCAAATCTAATTACTCTAAAACCTAATTCTTCTAATATCTTAGTTCGGTTTTCATCCTTTTTCTTAGCTGTTGGATTGAAATGCACTTGTCCGTCAAGTTCAATAATTAATCTTTCTTCAGGGCAGTAAAAATCTGCAAAAAATTCTGGATACTATGTTGTCTTCTAAATTTTCTTCCCTCTAATTTGCGTTGTTGTAATTGTTTCCAAAGAAATGCTTCAGCGGAGGTGAGATTTTTTCTAAGCTCTTTTCTATAGGGTTCCAGATACTTTCTATTGTGAATTTTTTTATTCATAATTGTGGTTTTACCCTTCCGACATTCCTACGGAACGCCACCTTCCCTAATGAAATAGGGAAGGAGCAAAAAAAATGTTATTTAGAAATACAAAAAAGCATTCTCCAAATGCTCTATTTTGGTGCCAGCCTGATTTTTGATGATGGCTATAATATCGAATCGAACATCTACTTCTAGTTCGTGTTCGGTGACATAGAAGTCAACTGCTTTTACAAGATTTTGAATTTGTTTGCCTTTTACAAAATCCTGTGGATTTCCAAAGTCTGGAGTGCTTCGGGTTTTTACTTCAATAATTGCTAAAACATCCTCTTTTCTGGCGATAATATCTACTTCAGCTTTTTGATATCGAAAATTTCTGGTAAGTATTTGATAGCCCTGTTTCAAAAGATATGAAACTGCCAGATCCTCTCCCTTTTTCCCGAGTTCGTTGTGAAATGCCATTTATTGTCTTGATTATTTCGTAGGGAAAGAATAATGACTTAAATGTACTATTTTTCAACATATTATAGACCTTGAATTTCTGAATTAAGGTTTGAACAAGATCGCTTTTACTTTAAGATCGAGTTCTTTAATTTCTTCGGGAGTAGCAGTTACAATTTTATCTCCGTAAAACTTATTTTTAGGTTCCTTCTCTGGAGCAAGAAACACATGTACATTAGATTTTTCTAATTTTCCATCATTCCACAAAGTTGCGCCACTATAATCCCATCCAAATCCATAGAACGAAATGGGTTTTTGATTCATTTCGGTTAATTCATCGTAGGTGGAACCTATTTTAATAGTGGACTTACTTTTCCATTTTCCGTTGGAATCCATCCTAATATCCTCTATTTGAGTTCTATCCTTGTCTTTCCAGGTAATATGCAATTCATCTGGAGTATTTGGAGAGATCACTGTATATGCTCGTTCTTCGGTTCCTTCTTCAAACAAACCAACATCTTCAGAAATCACTTCATTTGGGAATGTGCTTTTAAGAGTTAAGGCATTCATATCCAAAAGGTCTTCAACAAATAATTGGTTGGAACTTGGAGTAGTTGCTTTTTTTGAAGAATTACAGGCAACAACAAGTAGGATAGCCGATAAATAGAGAAATTTGCGCATAACTAATATTTTTGGCTAAAATCCATTTCTCACAGGACTTAAGCATGGTCTTTTGCAATAATTTAACGCATACTATTTAGCAGTTGCTTACCTTTGCGCCCGTAAATCCCTCACAGAGGGTATCGATCCCCGAGGTTTACCCTCGATTTATTAAAAACAATTTTCAATTCGATATCTCGTGGGTTTATCCCGAGGTTATTGATTAAATTTTAAAAGCTAATGAGCAATACACCACAACGTTATACAATTACCGCAGCATTACCTTATACAAATGGACCTATACATATTGGGCATTTGGCAGGTGTGTACGTACCCGCAGATATTTACGCCCGTTTTTTAAGAATGCAGGGGAAAGATGTGGCATTTGTTTGTGGAAGCGATGAGCACGGAGTTGCTATCCCGATGAAAGCTAAGAAAGAAGGGATTACACCGCAAGAATTGATAGATAAATATCACGGGATTATTAAAAAGTCCTTTGTAGATTTTGGGGTGACTTTCGATAATTATTCTCGTACCTCCAATAAAATTCATCATGAAACGGCTTCAGAATTTTTTAAGAAGTTATATAACGATGGGAAATTTATAGAGGAAACTACAGAACAATTGTATGATGTTGAAGCCAACCAATTCCTTGCAGATCGTTTTGTGACCGGGACATGTCCTAAATGTGGCAATCCTGAAGCCTATGGCGATCAGTGTGAAAGTTGTGGAAGTTCTTTGAATGCTACAGATCTTATCAATCCTAAGTCTGCCATTACAGGGGCAGTGCCAACGATGAAGGAAACCAAACACTGGTTTTTGCCTTTAGATCAGTATGAAGATTTCATGAAAGAATGGGTGATAAAGGGCCACAAGAAAGATTGGAAGGCCAATGTGTACGGACAAGTAAAATCTTGGGTAGATGAAGGTTTACGAGCACGTGCTGTAACCAGAGATTTGGAATGGGGAATTCCTGTGCCGGTAGAAGGAGCTGATGGGAAAGTGCTATATGTGTGGTTTGATGCCCCAATTGGATACATATCGGCTACTAAAGAATGGGCAGCACGGGAAGGAAAGAACTGGGAAGATTACTGGAAAAAAGAAGACACCAAAATGGTGCATTTTATAGGGAAAGATAATATCGTGTTTCACTGTATTATTTTTCCAATTATGCTGAAAGCGGAAGGAAGTTATATTCTTCCTGAAAACGTGCCTGCAAATGAATTCTTGAATTTGGAAGGGAATAAACTTTCCACTTCTAAGAATTGGGCAGTTTGGTTACATGAATATTTGGAGGATTTTCCAAATCAGCAGGATGTGTTAAGGTATACCCTTACCGCCAATGCTCCGGAAACTAAGGATAACGATTTTACCTGGAAAGATTTTCAGGCAAGAAATAATAATGAGCTAGTTGCAATTTTTGGAAATTTTATAAATAGAGCGGTAGTTCTTACTCACAAATATTACGACGGAACCATTCCAGCACCGGGGGAATTTACAGAAGTAGATGATGATACCTTAGCTGCAGTAAAAGCATATCCGGCCGTTATTGCAAGTTCTGTAGAGAGATATAGATTTAGAGAAGCGCAAGGAGAATTGATGAATCTTGCCAGACTCGGAAATAAATATTTGGCAGATGAAGAGCCTTGGAAAGTTGTAAAAACAGATCCGGAAAGAGTAAAAACAGTAATGTTTGTAGCGCTTCAAATCTCTACAGCATTGGCAACTTTAAGTGAACCTTTCTTGCCATTCACTTCAGAGAAGTTGAAAAGCATATTGAACCTTTCTTCAGTAGAAGGCGCTCTTAAATGGGAAGATATTTCAATAAATGATACGCTAATCCCTGTAGGACATACGATAGGAAAGGCGGAATTGCTTTTCAGTAAAATTGAAGATGAACAAATTCAGCAACAACTAGATAAATTGGAAGCGACGAAAGCAGCTAACGAAGCAGAAAATAAGAAAGCAGAACCACAAAAAGAGGAGTCTTCTTTTGACGATTTTACGAAGATGGACCTTCGTGTTGGGACGATCGTTGAGGCTTCAAAAATGCCAAAGGCAGATAAATTATTGGTTTTAAAAGTAGATACCGGAATCGATGTGAGAACTATTGTTTCGGGAATTGCAAAGAGCTTTAAGGCTGAAGATATTATTGGTAAAAAAGTAACCGTTTTGGTGAATCTTGCTCCGCGTAAATTACGAGGAGTGGAAAGCCAGGGAATGATCTTGATGACAGAAAACGCTGAAGGGAAATTGGTGTTTTTAAACCCCGATGAAGAAGGAGTGAAGAATGGGACGATAATTAGTTAGTTCTCGTTTTGATAGTTCTCGATCCCGAAAGCTTTCGGGACGCTCGAACTGACATGCTTTTGTCTCCTCGAGCGGAGTCGAGAGGTCTTTTGGCTTTCTTGAATGCAATTTGTATTGTTAAATCTTTTATTGTCACCTCGAACGTCCCGATAATTATCGGGAGAGAGGTTATTAACTAACTAGGACTAATTATGAAATTCTATTATGTTTATATCCTAGAATGTTCAGATATGTTATTATATACAGGTATTACCAATAATCTATCCCGAAGAATAACAGAACATAATTCAGGATTAAATAAAACATGCTTCACCTATAAAAGAAGACCCATAAATCTCATTTTTAGTCAGGAATTTAATGATGTGAATCAGGCTATTTATTTTGAAAAGAAGATAAAAAAGTGGAGCGCAGTTAAGAAAAGAGCTTTGGCAAAGAAAGATGATTTGTTATTACATCTTTTAGCTGAATGCAGGAATGATTCGCATTTTAGGAATAAATAATAAGTTCTCGATATTCAAAAGTTTTAGATCCCGATCGTTCTCGACTCCGCTCAAACTGACAGATCTTTGTCACCTCGAGCGTAGTCGACGGGTCAATAATCTTTCAAATATATAATTTTGTATTTTGAATTGGTCACCTCGAGCGGAGTCGAGAGGGAGGTTAAAAACATGAAACTCTATTAATGCTTAAAATAGCAGCTCATCCAATCTTTAAACATCCACTTCCGGAAGGGCATCGGTTCCCAATGGAAAAATATGAGTTGCTGCCAAAGCAATTGCTGCATGAGGGAACTTGCACCAGGGAAAATTTCTTTGAACCGGAACTCCCTAAAATATCCAATGTTTTAGCAGTTCACAGTCAGGATTATGTAGCTGACTTATTAGAACTTACAGTAGATAAACGAGCGGCTCGAAAAATTGGTTTTCCCCTTTCCGAAGAGCTAATTCAGCGAGAACTTATTATTGCACATGGTACCATGAAAGCTTGCGACCACGCTTTGAACTATGGAATTTCAATGAACATTGCTGGCGGAACTCATCATGCCTACACAAGTCATGGGGAAGCTTTTTGTTTGCTAAACGATCAAGCTATTGCGGCAAGATATCTTCAGAAGAAAAAAGGGATAAAAAAGATCTTGATTGTGGATCTCGATGTGCATCAGGGAAACGGAACTGCAGAGATTTTTCGAGAGGATGCTTCAGTTTTCACCTTTTCAATACATGGAAAGAATAATTATTCTTTTAGAAAAGAGACCTCCGATCTGGATATCGAATTGGTAGATCAAACGGGAGATAAAGATTACCTTGAGGTATTAAAAAATACCCTGCCGGAACTTATTAATAAAGTGAAACCAGATTTCATCTTTTATTTAAGTGGGGTAGATATTTTAGCAACCGACAAACTTGGAAAACTCGGTTGTACAATAGATGGATGTAAAGAGCGCGATCGGTATGTATTGCAAACCTGTCACGATTTAAATATTCCGGTAGAGGTTAGTATGGGTGGCGGCTATTCTCCCGAAATTAAAATGATTATTGAGGCGCACGCCAATACCTTCCGACTAGCACAAAAAATCTTTTTTTTAAATAAGCAACACTATCAAAACTCCCTCATAAAAAGAATTCTGGTTGTTGATACTCTTATAATTTCTATATCTTAGAAGCTGATTAAATTTTTAAATCGGTATGAGTAGTTATCACATAAAAAAATCTGGAAGAATACTATCAAGTCTATAGAAAATCGGTGAGGGATCCGGAAAATTTCTGGTCAGAGATTGCTGAAGAACATTTTGTTTGGAGAAAACCTTGGGATAAAGTGCTGGATTGGAACTTTTCTACACCGGAAGTAAAATGGTTTGAAGGAGCACAACTAAATATTACAGAAAATTGTATCGACAGGCATTTAGCTACAAAAGCAGATAAAACCGCCATCATTTTCGAGCCAAATGATCCTTCAGAGGAAGCACAACATATAAGTTATAAGCAGCTGCACGAAAAAGTATGTGCTTTTGCAAATGTGTTAAAGGAGCAGGGAATTAAAAAAGGAGATCGCGTGTGTATTTATTTACCCATGATTCCTGAATTGGCTGTTTCTGTTTTAGCATGTGCGCGGATTGGTGCTATCCACTCTGTTGTATTTGCAGGATTTTCAGCAACCGCTTTAGCTACCAGAATTAACGATTGCGAATGCAATATGGTGATTACTTCGGACGGCTCTTTCCGTGGAACTAAAACAATCGATCTTAAAGGAATTGTAGATGAAGCTTTGGAGAATACACCAACCATTAAATCTGTATTGGTAGTGAAGCGAACGGATGCTGATATCAATATGAAAGATGGAAGAGATCATTGGTTGCAACCTCTTTTAGAGAAAGCGAGCAAAGAATGTGTGATTGAAATAATGGATGCGGAAGACCCTTTGTTTATTTTATACACTTCCGGATCTACAGGAAAACCGAAAGGGATGCTACATACCACAGCGGGATATATGGTATATAGTGCCTATACTTTTAAAAATGTGTTTCAGTATAAGGAAGGAGATGTGTATTGGTGCACGGCCGATATTGGCTGGATTACCGGGCATAGTTATATTCTTTATGGGCCACTGGCAAATGGAGCGACCACCATAATGTTTGAAGGAGTACCAAATCATCCCGATTTTGGACGATTCTGGGAGATCATAGAAAAGCATAAAGTGAACCAATTTTATACAGCACCTACTGCAATTCGAGCTTTAGCGAAAGAGAAATTAGAGTTTGTAGAAAATCATGACTTATCCTCGCTCAAAGTGCTGGGAACCGTTGGAGAGCCTATTAATGAAGAAGCTTGGCATTGGTATAATGATAATGTAGGGAAAAAGAAAAGTCCGATTGTAGACACTTGGTGGCAAACCGAAACAGGAGGGATTATGATCTCTCCTATTCCATATGCAACACCAACGATCCCAACCTATGCGACCTTACCATTACCGGGAATTCAGCCTGCGTTAATGGATGAACATGGGAAAGAGATCGAAGGGAATCAGGTAGATGGACGCTTATGCATTAAATTTCCTTGGCCGGGAATGGCTAGAACTATTTGGGGAGATCATAAGCGCTATAAAGAAACCTATTTTTCGGCCTACGAAAATAAATATTTCACCGGAGATGGTGCCCTAAGAGATACCGTTGGATATTACCGAATTACAGGAAGAGTAGATGATGTGATCATTGTTTCGGGTCATAATCTGGGAACTGCACCAATTGAAGATGCAATAAATGAACATCCTGCAGTGGCTGAATCGGCAATTGTAGGTTTCCCACATGATGTGAAGGGAAATGCACTTTATGGGTATGTGATTTTGAAAGAAACGGGAGAATCAAGACTTCATGAGAATTTAAGAAAGGAGATTAATCAAATTATCACGGAACATATTGGGCCTATTGCAAAACTCGATAAAATTCAATTTACTGTGGGCTTACCAAAAACACGATCCGGGAAAATTATGAGAAGAATCTTGCGTAAAATTGCTCATAAAGACACTGATAATTTAGGAGACATTAGCACCCTTTTAAACCCTGAAGTGTTCAAGAGATCATAGATAATGCATTATAGAATTTAATAAAGTAATAAAATATAAAGCGCCAAGAAGAATTTACTTCGTGGCGCTTTTAGCATATTAATTAATCAATTTCTTTTTTCCGGAACTATTTCCCTAACAGAAGCAATTCACTACAAACGATTTCGGTAACATAACGTTTAACTCCTTCTTTATCTTCATAGCTGCGGGAAGTTAATTTTCCTTCAATTCCCACTTCTTTTCCTTTTGGAACATAATTTTCAACTATTTCGGCGGTTTTTCCCCATACCACGATGTTATGCCATTGGGTATCTGTAATTTTCTCTCCTTTTGCATTTTTATAAGATTCATTGGTGGCCATGGTGAATTTTGCCAGAATTTTTCCTGATTCAAGGTGTACGATTTCAGGATCATTACCTACGTTCCCGATCAATTGAACTTTGTTTCTTAAAGTGCTCATAACTATAGAATTTATTGCAGTTGAAAATCATTCGTTCATTTCAACAGGACAAATGTATATGAGGACTTTTGGCGTATTCGGTTGCGAAAGGTTTGTTTTCGTTTACTTACGTTTGTAAGCGTTTGTTGTCGGATATTGTACAATTATTAGGGCATTAAAATATAACTTTACATGAGTGTATAAGATTATATTCGTTAGCTTTTAAATTAATTCGATGAAAATTAAGATCCGTCAAGAAGTAAAGAAAGATCGCAGTGCTGTTTTCGATCTTATTGAAAAAGCTTTTAGAAATGAGAAATATAGTGATCATAAAGAACAGTATTTAGTGACAAGGCTTAGGGATTCTTCAGCCTTTACGCCCGAATTATCATTAGTTGCAGAAGCTGAGAAGGAAATTTTGGGACATATTCTTTTAACTAAAATTAAAATAATTAATAAAGATAAGGCATTCGATTCCTTGGCTCTAGCCCCGGTGAGTGTGTTACCTGATTTTCAGGATAAAGGAATTGGAAGTAAATTAATAACAGAAGCACACGCGATTGCAAGGCAACTCGGATATAATTCTATAATAGTGGTAGGTCACAAAAATTATTATCCGAAATTTGGTTATAAAATGTTGAAACTCTTTGGAATCTCGGTTCCTTTTGAAGTTCACGAGGAAAATGCAATGGGTATTGAGCTGGTTAAAAAAGGACTATATGGCGTTGACGGGATTGTTCGCTATCCTTCAGAATTTTACGAATAATTGTTACTCGAGTAAATAAAAAATCAAGACATTATGAAGACAAAGCTTTTACAAATGTCACTAGTACTTCCAAGTCAGGATATATACAGAGATATACAATGGTATCATGATTATGTGGGATTCGAAATGATTTCTAAAGACGATATGTATGCGGTATTAAAAAGAGAAGAACTTTACATTCATTTGCAATGGCACGCCGATACTCCGGACGATACTCTTCTAGGCGGTTCTGTAGTTAAGATCTTTGTAAAAAATATTGGAGCAATCTTTAAAGAGTTTGTAGAAAGAAAAACCGTAACTGAAGATAAGTTAATTTTAAACACTGCCTGGAATACAAATGAATTTGGCTTTTATGATCTTAATAAAAATGCAGTCTTTTTTGTTGAGGATCTTTGAAGATAGACTTAGTTAGCAAAATTGGAATTACCTTACTATTATATAAAAATCCACATGCGCCTAAAATTTAATGATGAAGGTGTTTAAAATTAAATTAGGCTTATTAAAATTCGATTGGAAATTTGGCTTAGTTCTAATTCTCCTTTTTGGAATTCCTAGATTTCTCTTTGTTTTGGAAGCTAACAGAACTGGTAACTATAATTTTACCTCGCTCATTTTTCTCTTAATGTGGATCACTCCTTTTATTTTACTTACTAAACAGGGAAGGAGGAAGATTGGAATAAAGAAACCAGAAAAATATATTTGGTTGGTATATTCCTCCCTACTGGGAATCGTTATTTGTGCAATTGTGTTTTTTATCGGCCAAGTTTTATATGATACTTCTATTAGTAATTGGTTTAATTATATTTCCAATTCCTATACAATTCCTGCGAAAAATTTAGAAGGATCGGGAAGGCATATCTATTTTGCGATTTTCGCTTTTATTGGAATGACTTTTAGCCCAATAGGCGAAGAGCTGTTGTATCGCGGACTTATTCACGAAAGCTTCGTTCCTAAATTTGGAGAAAACACAGCATCTGTAATTGATAGCCTGGCCTTTGCTACGGTACATTTAGCTCATTTTGGACTTATTTATAGCTCTGGAAGTTTAAGACTTTTATTTATTCCAGCAATTTTATGGATGCTTCTTATGTTTTTTACTAGTAGACTATTTTTCTACTGTAAGAAAAGATCGGGGAGTATTTATGGCGCAATCTTGAGTCATGCAGGATTTAATCTTGCAATGACGTATTTTATATTTTATTATATTTTGTGATATCTTTTAAAAGCGACACTTGTCAATAGAAACAACTTGATTTTGAAATTATGATTATTCTCTATATTCACTTATTTCAAATAAATGTCCATCGGGATCTCTAAAAAAGCATCTCGTCTCTTGCCCATGTCTTAATGGAGGAGTTAGGAATTCCGCTCCTCGCTTATTTAGCAACGCGTAAGTTTTCTCACAATCATTTACACGGATGGTAAAGGAATGGCTAACAATATTTTTATCTAATGGTGGCTTAAAAAACACCTCCGGTTTATCTGGAGTAGGTTCTCCTCCAGTTACTAAAAGAATCCAATTATTTAAAAATTCTAGTACTATAGAGTCATTACCATATTCCCTGAAAATTTTTGCGCCAAGAACGTCAACATAAAATCTTTTTGAATCTTCTAAGTTAGATACCGTTAAAATAGTGGTCAATTCTGAATTTTCAAATGGGTTATTGGTGTCTTTCATGTGCTATTTTTTCAAATAGATATTGAATATAATTATAGGAAAAAGAGTAGTAGCTTCATTTTTTAATAGAAACAAATGGCAATAACGCTCAAGCGAACACAAGCTATCTTGCGCTCACAGGATTTTTTTGCAGCGCAATTAAAGCAACTACTTATAAAATATTAAAAGTATGTAAGCGGTTCATTTTCTAAGCTTCTACCGGCATAGACATTTTAATAGGCTCTAATACCGTGTGTTTTTCTTTTATAGCTTGGTTTTTTGGGTCGTTAATAATGGACTTCAATTTATCCAAATCGGTAACTTCAAAAACCACCACTACAGATTTTGGGTCATCGGTATCTTGAAAGGTTTTAAAACTGGATACGGCAGGAGCGAATAAAGACACCCTATCGTCATGACCTTTTAGCCAAGTTTCAATATCTCCTACTTTGTGTCGTGCAACAATCGTTTTACTCATCTTAATTGTGTTTAATTTTATGTTTACTCTAATCGGTTTTCAACAAGCCCGTATGGCATTAAAATTAGGGGTTGGTAGTTTAGAATCATAGGAGTAGTATCCCCCATGTTTGACATTTAAATTGGTTCCAATATAGGCGCTTGGATTTCGAAAAATGACGACTAAATAATGCTTAGCTTATTTTAGGGGCAATTAATTCTTAAGTTTAGAACTAGTTCCAATGGGTTAATCTAGTTAGGATTGACTATTATTTTTAGTTTGATAATTCCTCGACGTTTTCTTTAATGATCTTTAGTAACAGATCCATTTGCTCCAAATGGGTCCTAAATATTACAACTGCAACTCGTATCCAAAATATACCATTTACGGTGGTTGAAGAAAGGAAGATTCTTCCATCTTTTTGGATGGCTTGAATCAGTTTTTTATTAAAGGAGTTGGCATCTTCGTTTGTGGGAATATATCTAAACATTGTTACAGAGAGCTCTGGTTCTGGCCCTGTTTCAAATCCCTTTATTTGCTTTATTGAATTATAGAGATAACGAGTTAGGTATAATTTTTCCTCCAAGGAAGCTCGAAAGGGCTTTAAACCATATAGTTTTAAGGGTAACCACATTCTCATCCCTCGAAAGTGCTTAGTTAGTTCCGGGGAAATATCTGCCGGTGAAATTTCTTCATCGGCCTCAAGCGTGTCTTGCATATAATCTGCTAAGAAATGATAAGCTTTTAAGAGTTTCTCCTTGTCTTTCATAAGGATCGTACCAGTTCCGAAAGGTAAAAAAAAGTGTTTTATGAGGATCTAGTGTAATTGAATCGGCTTTTTCTATCCCTTCAAATTTCGAACTCATTTCAGAAACTAATTTGAAGAATCCGCCATAAGCTGCATCTACATGAAACCAAAGCTTATGTTTTTTTGCAATGGCAGCAATCGGGGCTACAGGATCGATTGCCCCGGTATTGGTTGTTCCGAAGGAGGCATTGATAAAGAATGGGATTAAGTCGTTCTCTTTATCCTCGGTAATCGCTTTTTCCAATTCATTTACTGAAAGCCTTAACCCGGCATCTAAAGGAATATATCTTATATGTGCTTCAGATAATCCTGCAATTCGGATAGCTTTCTGAATAGAATGGTGTGCTTGTTCTGAAAGATAGATCACAGCTTTATCAAAATCCCGTGCTTTGAGATTATGGGATTCTCTGGCCGTTACAATAGCAACTAAGTTGGCAATAGATCCTCCCGAAGTTAAATTCCCTGTTGAGGTTTCCGGGTATCCCATTAACTTGCACATCCATCTAATTAGCATGTTCTCTAAGCGAACTGCTCCTGGAGCAGCAAAAAATACGCCTGCATACCTATTATTAACAGCGGCAATATAATCTCCCAGAGCAGAAGGATACAAACCCCCGCCTGGAATATATCCCATATGGCCTCCCGAAGCAGGGTTTATACCCACTTGATCAATATTTTTAGAGGTGCTTTCTAACAGTGTGGATAATTTTGTTGGCTGTTCTGTAATATCCAGATCGTAAATATCTTTCCCATTTTCTTCTGAAGCATAATAGGCTTTGGAAGTGTTCAGTTTATTAATAAATTTGTTGGAGTAGTCTAAAACCTCTGCATTCCATTTATCTCTTTGGCTCTGTCCTGAATCCAAAAGCCGTGATATTTTCTCTAATTCTTTAATTTTTTTAATCATTGTGGATGAATGGTTAATTTAATCCCTCATGAGGTTTAATCTAAATAATTCCCCAACGCCTCTGCCTCGGAGTTTCCACCTCACCTCTCCTTGGAAGGGGGCGGAACTACTTTTTCGCAGTTCCGGGTGAGGTAAAACACAAAATTTTGTTTTTGGCCTAGAGCTCAAAAAGAAATTGGCAAAACACCTCTATAGCTCTGCCTCGAGGTTAGTCGGTTTTAAGAGATTTTTTATTAATCAAGGCCAAACTTTCAAATACTCTTATTCTGCAAACAACCAATATCTTTTTTATCTTAGAACTTTAAAGATTTATAAATATATCAAATAGTTCAATGGCGGATTCCTTTATAGAAGAACAAAATTTCAAAAAAGTAAATTTTAGAAAAGAAAAACTACCTAAAGGCGATTATGAATTGTGCACTTTTGAGGACTGTGACTTTTCCAATTCGGATATTTCTAATGTTCGATTTGCAGAATGCAATTTTAAAGACTGCAATCTTAGTTCCGCAAACATTTCCGGCACCTCATTTCAAGAGGTGAAGTTTGAAAACTTTAAGATGTTCGGACTTCATTTTGATAAATGCGATCCTTTTGGATTTGAAATTAGTTTAGAAAATTGCCAGTTAAACCACACTTCTTTCTACAAGATGAAATTGAATAATTTCTATGTGATGAATTCAAAATTGAAAGAAGTAGATTTTACAGAAGCAAATTTATCTGGAGTAAAATTTGAAAATTGCGATCTTCAAAATACGATCTTTGAAAGATCTGTCCTCGAAAAATGTGATTTTAGAACGGCCTCAAATTATTCTATAGATCCTGAAAACAATAAAATGAAGGGTGCCAAATTTTCATTGAAAGGTGTGGCTGGACTTTTAGAAAAGCATAAAATTATAATAGGGAAATAAGTGCATCAAAAAATGAAGCTAAAAATATATCAAATAGATGCTTTTACAGATGCTATTTTTTCCGGAAACCCAGCTTGTGTTTTACCGTTGGAAGAATGGTTGCCCGATGAGGTACTTCTGAATATCACCAAAGAAAATGCGGTAGCTGAGACCGCTTTTTTTATCAAAGAAAAAGATACTTATCACTTAAGATGGTTTACTCCTGAAGTAGAAATGGATCTTTGCGGGCATGCAACTTTAGCAACCGCACATGTTATTTCCAAACATTTGAACTATACTTCTTCAGAGATCAAATTTGAAACTTTATCTGGACCGCTTAGTGTTCATGTAAATGCTGAAGGATATACGCTGAATTTTCCATCTCGAAAACCTAAGCTTTCAGAATTACCTGAAGAAATAATGCAGGCTTTAAGCCTTCAGCCAAAAAAGGTGTATAAAGACCGGGATTTTATGCTGGTTTATGATACTGAAGAGGAGATTAAAAACCTGAAAATAGATCGTACTTATTTCGATAAGATCAATCTGGGAACCGGAGGAGTAATTGTAACTGCAAAAGGTTCTAAAGTGGATTTTGTTTCAAGATTCTTTACACCTCAAGCCTCCATTTTAGAAGATCCTGTAACTGGCTCGGCGCATTGCACGCTAATTCCGTACTGGAGCGAAAAACTTCAAAAAACAAAATTAAGCGCGATTCAACTTTCAGAAAGAAAAGGAATTTTGGACTGCGAGGATCTTGGTGAGCGGGTATTAATTAGAGGAAACGCGAGAACTTACCTAATTGGTGAGCTATTTATAGAATAATTTATAATTTCAAAAAAAAAATTAAAATATGACATTTAGAAACCTGTATGCGCTGTTTGTATTCTTATTTATTTGTAGTGCTTCAATTGCTCAACAGAGCGATCAAAAAATACTTACTACAGCAGATTATAAGGCAGCTGCGAAATTCTTGCCCTCCAATGTTTATCCTTTAATTGGGAATATGGTTCTTCAATCTGATTGGTTGGGAAACGGGAATTTGTATTACCAGCTTTATAATGCAGGTAAAATGAGCTTTGTATCTGTAGACCCAAAGTCTGGCAAGAAAACAACTTTTGAAAATAGAGGGGAATTAATGGGAACTACCTCCCAAGACTCTTCTCTAATTAAAGTAAATACTCGAAAAGAAGTTGCTTCTCCAGATGGCCAGAAAGCCGCTTTTATTAAAGATTGGAATCTTTGGGTGCGTGATTTGAAATCCGGAGAAGAGGTGCAACTTACTAAAGACGGCATCGAGAATTTTGGATATGCAACAGATAATGCGGGTTGGAGAAAGAGCGAAAAACCAATTTTATTATGGTCGCCAGATTCTAAAAAGATCGCTACCTATCAGCAAGATCAGCGGCATGTGAGCGACATGTATTTGGTTTCTACCAATGTGGGAGCGCCAAAACTGCAGAGTTGGAAATATCCATTGCCTGAAGACGAGGATATTATTCGTATTCATAAAGTGATTATTGAAGTAGCTATTCCAAAAGTAATCAGACTGCAATTACCTCCGGATCCCAGAAGAGGAACTTTATGCGACGATATTTCTTGCGATGGCAGTTTCGACGATAATCAGTGGAATAATGATGCCAGTAAATTGGTTTTTGTTTCTACTTCCAGAGATCATAAAAAAGCAGACTTACGAATTGCCGATGCTAATACCGGAACGGTGAAAAAGGTTTTTTCTGAAGAAGTAGCAACTCAATACGAATCTGGACAAGGCAGCATCAACTGGCGATTTTTACCAAAATCTGAGGAAATTATCTGGTATTCTGAAAGAGA
Organism: Gillisia marina; assembly: GCF_000258765.1. Lineage (GTDB taxonomy): Bacteria > Bacteroidota > Bacteroidia > Flavobacteriales > Flavobacteriaceae > Gillisia > Gillisia marina. The sequence continues at coordinate 13,692 of NZ_AJLT01000002.1, read as the reverse complement.
CAATTGGGGACATTTGTATTTATACGATTTAAAATCAGGAGAGCTACAGAATCAGATCACAAAGGGAGATTTTGTGGTTACTCAATTGCTGAAAGTAGACGAGAAAAAACGAAAATTATTCTTCCTAGCAAATGGGAAAGAGAAGGGCCGTGATCCCTATTACAGTCATTTTTACAGCATCAATTTCTCGGGTAAGAATCTAAAGCTTTTAACTCCTGAAGATGGCAATCATAGCATTTCCTTATCTCCAGATGCAACATATTTCGTAGATACATTTTCTAAACCGGACACGCCACAGGTTACTTTACTTAGAAATATAAATGGTAAACTAATTACAGAACTGGAAAAAACCGATATTTCTAAACTAGAAGAATCTGGATGGAAAGCACCAATAAATGTAAAAGTGAAATCCGGCAACGAAAAATGGGATCTATATGGCTTGATGTTTACGCCATCCAATTTGGATGAAACCAAGAAATATCCCGTGGTAAATTATATCTATCCGGGTCCTCAAGGTGGTGGAGTAGGGAGCAGGTCTTTTGCTCCGGCTCGAAGAGATCATCAAGCATTGGCAGAATTAGGATTTATCGTTGTAGTGATAGACGGGTCTTGTAATCCTGGAAGATCCAAAGCTTTTCATGATGCATGCTATGGAAATATGGCCGACAATACTTTAAAAGATCAAATGTCTGGAATTAAGCAATTGGCTGAAAAATATGGATATTTAGATCTAGATCGCGTTGGAATTTGGGGTCACTCCGGAGGAGGATTTGCTACCGCTGCAGCGATGTTTAAATATCCGGAATTCTATAAAGTGGGTATTTCTGAATCTGGGAATCATGATAGTCGAAATTATGAAGATGATTGGGGAGAGCGGTATATAGGACTAATGAAGGTAGATGCTGAAGGAAAATCGAATTACGATAATCAGGCGAATGCTATTTTGGCTAAGAACTTACAAGGGAAACTAATGTTCGCACATGGTGGGATGGACGACAATGTACCACCTTACAACACTTATTTAGTGGTAGATGCTTTGGTAAAGGCTAATAAGGATTTCGATTTGGTAATTTTTCCGAATGCCAGACATGGGTTTGGGGAAGACAGTGATTATATGATGCGCAAGCGATGGGATTATTTTGTCACTCATTTAATGGGCGCAACCCCGCCAAAGGAATTTGATTTTAGTGCCAACTAGCAATATTAAGTATTATCGTCATGCTGAACTTGTTTCAGCATCTTAATAAGCTTAAAAAAGACCCTGACTCAATCCCGAAAACATCGGGACAGGGTGACGAGAAGTTCAAGTGTCTTACAGGACGCACAACGGATACACAATTTTTTTTATTTAATTCTGAAAAATGGAATTTAAACCCAAAACAGCGAACTACAAACAAAAAGTAACAGACAGCTTCAATGCTCAAAAATTCATGGATTTTATTGGGGCGACATTAGTTGAGGTGAAACCTGGTTTTTGCGAAATTCATTTGCCTTATAAAGAGGAACTCACCCAGCAAAACGGCTTTTTTCACGCAGGTATTATCAGTACACTGGCAGATAACGCTACGGGATATGCAGCTTTTTCACTAATGGAAGAAGATGCTGCTGTCCTTGCAGTAGAATTTAAGTTGAACTTAATGTCTCCAGGAGTGGGAGAAAAACTTGTTGCAAAAGCCAATGTCTTAAAATCTGGAAGAACTCTTACTATTTGTAGAGCCGATGTTTTCGCAGTGAAAGATGGCGTAGAAAAATTATGTGCTGCATCGCAGGCAACGCTTATTCAAATAAAAATTTCTTCCACAGAAAAAACAGAAAAATGAGAATTCTTATAGTATTACTTAGCCTTTTAATCTCTAGCGGCTTGCTGGCTCAAGAAGAACATTACATACAAGATGGTGAAAACATCATTCATTTAACCACTTATGGGGCAGGAGAACCAATTCTCATAATAAATGGTGGTCCGGGAATGAGTAGCGAGGGTTTTCGTCCGTTAGCAGAAAAACTTGGAAAGAACAATCTGGCTATAATTTACGATCAGCGTGGAACCGGAGAGTCTAAAATGGAAAATATCGATGCATCCACTATGACTATGGATAAAATGCTTGAGGATATTGAGACAATTCGCGAATTTCTAAAAATAGACAACTGGGTGATTTTAGGACATTCTTTTGGTGGCATGTTGGCTTCTCATTATGCTGCTAACTATCCGGAATACACAAAAGGACTTATTCTTTCTTCTTCTGGGGGAATAGATCTGGAGCTTTTTTCAACATTAAATATTACAGCCCGATTGAGTGATGAGAACCGAGATTCTTTAAATTATTGGAATAGAAAAATAGCTCGTTGAGACACTTCTTATGTAGCCAAACTCCAAAGAGGTAAATATCTTGCTCCTGCCTATTTATACAAAAAAGAATATGTGTCAACGGTTGCAAAGCGACTAACTCAAGGGAACATGGAAATTAACGGATTGGTGCATAGAAATATGCAAGCTATTAATTTCGACTGCAAGCCGGCTTTAAAGAATTACACCAAACCTGTATTAATAATTCAGGGAGCTCATGATATAATTCCGATAGAATTAGCTGAAAAAATACATAAATTATTCAGTAATTCTACTTTAGTGATATTAGATAAAAGTGCACATTATGGCTGGATAGAGCAGCCGGAATTATATTTTGAAAGTATTTTTCAATTTCTTAATAATTTAAAATCTTGATTACGAGTAGATTTTCCCTAAATTGTAATTAAAGAACAAAAAAATATCAATATCCGATTGTTGTCCTAATAGTACTTTCGTCACCCTGAATTTATTTCAGGGTCTCAATAATATATAGATATTTATATGATGAGATTCTGAAACTCCCGAAGCGTCGGGACAGAATGACCTCCTTTTTCAATTTAGGATACTTTACGGACAAACAGGAAAAAAAATTAAACCATGATAAAGTCCAGTTTTCTATTCGTATTAAGTTTATTCGCTTCAACATCTCTATTTGCTTTTCAAGATATGAGCGAGGTTAAAATTGAAGTAATTCCTGTAAACGAAAATGTTTATATGCTCATGGGAAGAGGTGGGAACATTGGAGTTTCTGTTGGAGACGACGGTGTTTTTATGATAGATGACCAATTTGCGCCTCTAACTCCTAAAATTATCGAGGCTATAAAAACTATTAGTGACCAGCCAATAAAATTTTTGATCAATACGCATTATCACGGAGATCATACCGGCGGGAATAGCAATTTCGAAAAAGAGGGAACTTTACTGCTTGCTCACGAAAATGTTCGTAAGCGATTAAAAGAAAACGAAAAAAACCCAGAAGGAACCGGGCTTCCGGTAGTTACTTTTGATAGTAAGTTGCAATTGCACTTAAATGGAGAGGATATTATGGCGGTTCATGTACATAACGCGCATACAGATGGGGATGCTCTGATTTTTTTTCCAAAAAGCAATGTGCTGCATACCGGTGATACTTTTTTTAACGGTATGTTTCCATATATAGATCTTAAAAGTGGAGGTAGTGTAGATGGAGATATCGAAGCGGCAAAAACAGGTTTGATGCTTATCAACGAAAACACTAAAATTATTCCGGGGCATGGGCCTTTAGCTACGTATTCAGATTACAAAAAGTACTTGAATATGCTAGAAGGAATAAAAAGAAATGTAATGTCAGCGATGAAAGCAGGAAGTAGCAAAGAAGAAATCGTAGCCGATGAAAATTTAACATCAGAATATATTACAGATGCTGCTGCAGAAAAAGCTTTCATCAACGGACCAAAAATTCGAGGAACGTATTACGACAGTTTAAAAACCGAAGATTAATCAGCGAAAAATTGAAGATTTGTAATCGATTAGTAGCTTTAAAAAAGCTGCCTAAAATTATATGTTCGGTACTTTGTAAGAGTTTTTAAGAAATTAAGGAAGGATAAATGTTAGAAATCAATACCCTATAATTATAAATAACCTCTTAATGCTCTTTCATTTTCTTCAAACTATAAATTCTAGACAGCCACAATTTTATATTAACCTTTCTCCTTCGGATTAAAAACTAGGAATATCGGTTTTCCAATTACTCCGGCATGGTTCATTGCTTCTTTTAATTTTGCATCGTTCACGAATGTTTTATAATCCTGTAAATTATTCCATTGGTTCATCACATAAATCATCTTGGAATCGCCATTGATCGTTCCCACTTCATAACTCACCTCTTTAAACTCTTTCCGAGTTCTTTCAAAATCATCAAAAACGCGTTTCCATTTATCATAATCTTCAATTTCGTGATAGATGATTCCGGTGATTTTTTTATTCAGCATTTTAGTGCCTTCCAATTTGTTCAGAAGAAGAAAAGTAGGCGGTTCTGTAACTCCGGCTTCATCCATTTTCTCTTTTAACTCCTCATTTTCCATGAATTGTTTGTAATGATCTTGAGACTTCCATGTATTAAAAACATATACGGTATTAGGATCATCTTCTAAAACACCAACTTCATAGCTTAGCTCTCCGTTCTTTTCACGTTGAGGTAAGAAATCATCGAAAGCCTTTTTCCAAACCCCGTAATCATTCACCTTATGATATATTAAGGATTTTGTCTTTGTTTGAAGCGGAGACTTTGACGTAAGTTTATTTTTTTGCTTTTTTAGATTGTTTTTTAAAGGTTTGTTCCAACTTACTAATACCACAGAAAGGATTAAAGCTAGAAGCGCGAATTGATAAACTTGTTTTCTCATAACGAATAGTTTTAAGATTGCTTAATTTTTCGAAAACAAAAAATCCTCGGCGGGGGAGGATGGGAGGAGAGACAAAAAATTTGAATCAATAATTTACAAAAAATATATGTGAAAATAAATTTCTGAAGCGGTGTTTTCTAAATGTTGGTTTTAAAACTTAAATTGAAGAAAATAATATCTACATGAAAATACGTGAGGCTGTTGAAGATGATCTCAAAGAACTAAGTTTGTTGTTTGATGCCTATAGAGTTTTTTATAGACAAAGCTCAAATATTGAAGGCGCACGAGATTTTATAAAAGATCGCTTGACTTTCCAAGACTCTAAGATTTTTGTTGCTGAAGAACAAGATACGTTATTGGGGTTTGTACAATTATATCCCCGGTTTTCTTCCACGCAATTAAAGCGCACCTGGCTTTTAAATGATCTTTTTGTATCTCCTGAAGCAAGAGGAAAGCAATTGGGAGTTCGATTAATCGAGAGAGCCAAAGTTCTTGCCGTCACTACCAATTCTGTGGGCTTGATGCTAGAGACCGAAAAATCGAATACTATAGGCAACAATCTCTACCCTAAAACAGATTTTATTTTAGATAAGCTTCATAATTTTTATTATTGGGAATTTAAGAAATAGGATTATTTTGAAGAATTACAATTTATGAAAACAGATTCTAGAATAGAACTACGATCCATCACTGCAGCAGATCAGGAAAATATTTTCCGAGGCTTGTCTCATCCAGAGGTTATAAAATATTACGGAATCAGTTTTAAAACTTTTGAAGCTACAGAAGAGCAAATGATTTGGTTTCAAGATTTGGAAAAAAATGAAACCGGTAAATGGTGGGCGATTTTTAATTCTGAAACAAATGAATTTCTAGGAGCCGGCGGATTTAATGATCTCTCTAAAGATCTGAAAAAAGCGGAAATCGGATTTTGGTTATTGCCTGAATTTTGGGGGGAAAGGTTATATGCAGGAAGCTATGCCCTTAATTTGTGAGTATGGTTTCAAAAAATTAGAACTCGAGAGAATCGAAGGCCTTGTAGAATCTGAAAATTTGAATTGTAAAAGAGCTTTGGAAAAAATGGACTGGACGTTTGAGGGGATGAACAAAAACTGTGAATTGAAAAATGGTAATTTAATAAGTATAGATACCTACTTCAAACAAAAAAAAGAATAATATTCAATAGCACATCTAAAACTAAGTTTTTTTCATAGTTCAATTTTATCGCTGCCCACTAAGTTAAAACATCTGGTTGTGTCTGTTCGAGCGTAGTCGAGAACTTTTGAATTTAAAATGAGGTTTCGACTCCGCTCAACCTGACATTACTAGGAAACATTATATTTTCTTTATGAACATACTTATTGCTCTCTAAACTATTAAAACTCTTTTTCTTATATTTAAATCATGCAAAAAGCGTGTCCGGAATGCGGAGAAAAAATTGTTGGGAGAACAGATAAAAAATTCTGCAGCGACTATTGTCGGAATGCCCATAATAACAAGATGAATAAGGATTCCACAAACCTTGTTCGGAATGTAAATAATTTACTTCGTAAGAATTACAGGATTCTTCAGGAATTAAACCCAACAGATAAAACCAAAGTCACCAAAGCTAAGCTAATTTCAAAAGGCTTTAATTTTGAATATTTCACAAGTATCTACACTACCAAGGCTGGGACGGTATATTATTTTATTTACGATCAAGGATATTTGCCATTAGAAAGCGATTATTATGCATTGGTGAAGCGAAATTAGCTATGCCAGTTTTGCGCTCTTAATTTTATAGCGGCATACAAAATATCTTTTCTGCTAATTTGTCCAATTAATTTTCCGTTTTCTATAATTGGAAACCTTCTACATCCATGTCTATGGAAAAGCGATGCACAATCAAAAATATTCACATTTTTGTCTATAGTGGGCACATTGGTTTCCATAAATTCTTCCACCCTTCTATCTCCAATAGGCATATTATAATACCTGCTTTCGGAAATTTGTTTCATACAATCCCCATCAGAAATTACTCCAATAAGTTCATTTTGATCGTTTACCACAGGAGCTCCGGAAATCTTATATTTCATAAGTGCCTGGATCACATTTATAACCGGATCATCTTTTTTAAAGGTAATTAGCGAATGAGACATATAATCTTTAACTAAAATTGGCGCACTCTGTATCTTTTCGGGCTCCGCCCTTCTTCCTTGAAAACTTTTAATTCCCATAGCCTTAATTTTTTGATTACTAACCACTTAATATAATCAATTTCGCAGGCTTTTGAAACCGGAGACATAAATTTATTTTTTTCAGCTTATCTTATTTATATTTAAACCACCAATACTTCTCTCAATTATGTTGAAAAAATTATCTCCACTCTTAATACTCATTCTTTTATCTGGGATTATCTGGTTTCTATTTTATTCTAGCATGCCTAGAGCTATTTCTGAAACAGATATGCCTCCTACCGAGTTTTCTACAACCAGAGCATTTAAACATGTGGAAGCCATTTCTAAAAAGCCACATTTCGTGGGTAGCCCGGCACATAGTATCGTTCGAAATTATATTGTAAAAACGCTACAGGATCTCGGGCTGGAAGTACAAACTCAGGAAGGTTATAGTTTAACGGATAGAGGAATGCTTACCCGACCTCAAAATATTTTGGCAAGAATTCCGGGCAGTGGAGATGGAAAAGCCCTTTTATTGATGTCTCATTACGATTCTGCCGGACATTCCTCTTTTGGAGCAAGCGATGCGGGGAGTGGAGTTGCAACTGTCTTAGAAGGAGTAAGAGCTTTGTTAGCTGAAGGGGATATCCCTAAAAATGATATTATTATTTTGTTTACAGATGCCGAAGAACTCGGATTAAACGGTGCCGAGTTATTTGTAAATGAACATCCTTGGGCCAAAGAAGTAGGATTGGCACTGAATTTTGAAGCTCGTGGAAGCGGAGGAAATTCTTTTATGCTCTTGGAAACCAATAGTGGAAACTCAAAACTCATTGAGGGTTTTGTCAAAGCACATCCTGAATTTCCGGTTACAAATTCCTTGGCATATAGCATTTATAAAATGTTGCCTAATGATACCGATCTAACTGTATTACGAGAACAAGGCAATATTAACGGCTTCAATTTCGCTTTATAGACGATCATTTCGACTATCATACTGCGAATGATGTTACTGTTAATTTAGATAAAGAAACGCTAGCACATCAAGGCAGTTATCTTATGCCATTGCTTACCTATTTTAAAGATGCTAATCTTACCAATTTTGAATCAGATGAAGATCTTATCTATTTCAATTTGCCAATGGGAGAAATGATTAGCTATCCTTTTTCTTGGATCTTACCCATGTTAATTCTAGGTTTTCTATTATTTTTTGCAGTTTTAGTATATGGCGTTTCTACAAGAAAACTTTTGCTAAAAGGCATTTTAAAAGGAACCCTTCCATTTTTTATAAGCTTATTAGGTTCCGGTTTTTTAGTGTTTCTTTTCTGGAAACTTTGCCAAATAATCTACCCAGGATATGCTGAAATGATAAATGGTTTCACCTATAACGGCTATTATTATATAGCCTTTGGGATATTTTTCAGCCTAGCCATAAGTTTTTATACTTACCACTTTGTGAGCAAGGCAAAGGATCAAGCAAGTGTTTTTGTATTTCCGCTTTTCTTTTGGTTGCTAATTTGTACACTAACGGCTTTTTACTTAAAAGGTGCCGCTTATTTTATAATTCCGGGATTTTTTGGAATACTTCAACTCTGGGTGATGATTCGTCAAAAACGACCGAATTTATTCTTGATGCTATTACTAAGCTTACCGGCACTGGTTTTGATTCTTCCTTTTGTCTCTAGTTTTCCTGTGGCTTTAGGCCTTAAGATTCTTTTTGTAGCCGGAATCCTTACAGTTTTATTATTCACATTATTTCTACCCGTATTTGGATATTTTAAGTCTAAAAAATCGCTTGCTATATTATTGGGACTAGTAGCAATCACGATGCTTGTAATCGCCCATTTCAAGTCAGATTTTAATGAAGAAAGACCACGTCCGGATAGTTTGGTGTATATTTTAGATGAAGACAATAATACTGCAAGTTGGAATTCCTACGATTCTAAATTAGACGACTGGAATAAAGCCTATTTTGGAGATAATCTTGGAAAATCTGAAGTCACAGATAATGCTTTTGAAAGTAAATATGGCTCTGGTTTTAAGTATAGCGCAACGGCACCAGTTGTGAAGATTGCTATTCCGGGAATCATTTATAAAATAGTAAAAAGCGAAGATTCACTTAGTAGATCTCAAAGTTATTCTTTAAAGATTGCTCCCAATAGAAAGGTAAATAGGATGGAATTGTATGTAAACAGTTCCTATAATTTTGAAGGATTCACTGTGAATGGGTTGGAAGCAAAATCAATGAGAGTTGGTGAAGAGAGTTATCATGTCTTTAAAAATCGATGGAACGATAGGTTGCTTACCTATCATGCTGCCAATTCGGATACCTTGATAATCAATTTTACGACTAAGAATACGCCTCCGGAAATTGTGCTATATGAAAGCAGTTATGATCTTTTGGATAATCCGGACTTAAATGTAAAAAAGAGGGACAAATCTAAAATGCCTAAGCCGTTTGCATTGAATGATGCTGTGATTATTAAAAAGACACTTAAAGTAGAATAATGGGAAAAAAGATTTTGACATCCCGATCGCAATAGGAACAGTCTGACATATTAATTTTGAAACATAAAATAGTGTCACTCTGAGCTTGTAGAAGAGTGATTAGCAATTCGATTTGCCGAAACGTGTATTAAAAAATTAAATTAAAATGAATATTTCCATATTAGGATGTGGTTGGCTAGGATTACCGCTAGCAAAGAGATTGATTGAAGCAGGCCATGTTATACACGGCTCAACCACAAGCCGGGATAAATTGAGTGCTCTTAGGGCAGAAGGAATAGTGCCTTATGAAATTCAGCTTTTTGAAGAAGGAGTGCAAGGAGATATTTCTTCATTTTTAGGGAATTCTGAAATATTGATCATCGATATCCCACCGGGACTAAGAAAGGATCCCAAAGTGAATTTTGTAGCAAAAATAAACCGACTTAAATCTTACATAGAAAAATCTGGGGTCGAAAAAGTGCTTTTTGTAAGTGCAACTTCTGTATTTAAGGATAGAAATGATTTGCCAACGTATACTGAAAAAGATGCTCCAAATGGCACTGCTGAAAATGCAAAGCAATTAATTGAAACAGAGGAATTGCTGAAAGCTTCAGAAAAATTTGAGACAAGTATTCTTCGTTTTGGCGGCCTACTAGGTCCGGGAAGACATCCTGTGAATTATCTTGCCGGAAAATCTGAGCTCAAAGATCCCGAAGGACCTGTAAATTTGATTCATTTGGATGATTGTATCGGAATCATAGAAGCAATCATAGAAAAAGAAGCTTGGGGAGAAATCTTTCACGGAGTCTATCCGGAACATCCCACACGGAAAGAGTATTATTCTAGAAAAGCGAAGGAAAAAGGTATGGCTGTTATGAGTTTTGATGAGGATTCGGAATCTAAAGGAAAAAAGATAAATTCTTTAAATCTCAATGAGGTTTTGGGGTATGAATTTAAAAGTAGTATTTATTAAATTCTTTGTCATCTCGAACATAGTGAGAGATCTCAACAGAGTGTTTATGTGAAAAAAGAGATTTCTCGGTCTCGAAAAGCTCCTTCGAAATTACATATTAGGTTCAAAATCATCAGATTACAACTGTCTGCAAAATAAAATTTTAAATATTTTTCCGGGAAGCACCCAACTTTATTTATGAGTCATAAATATGAATTATAAGATTAAAAACCTATTTTTAATTAATATCAAATAAAAGACAAGCACAAATAAGAATATGGATCAAAATCTAAAAATCTGGCACTTAGAAAATTTTAATTTTTTTCTCGAACTTGGTATGGCTGAAAAAAAGATTATTCACCAGAATACCGAAATGAAAACTATAGAAAAAGATGAAGTGGTGTATTTTCAGGATGATCTTGCCCACAGTATTTATTTCTTAAAAGAGGGCCGAATTCGCATTTCAAAATTCAATAAAAAAGGAAAAGAATTCATTTTAAATATTTTAAATCCAGGGGAAATTTTTGGGGAAGCTTCGGTTATGGGAAGCGATGTTCGAAATGAAGCCGCAATTGCTGAAGACAAGGTTTTTCTCTGCATTATGAAGGAGGATAAAATGAAAGAACTATTACTTCAGGAGCCTTTGCTAAATTTTAAATTTAGTCAGCTCCTAGAAGAAAGATTAGAGCAAACTCAAAGAAGATTGGAAGACTTAACCTTTAAAAGTAACCAGCAACGAATTATTGAATTTCTTAAAATCAGCGTAAAAACTTCGGAAAATAACAATGGAGTTTTTAGAATAATTAATTATCTTACTCATGACAAGATTGCGAAACTTACTTCTACTAACAGGCAAGAAGTTTCCAGTGTCTTTAGTGATTTAAAAAAGCATCGCATTATAGATTATGATAGAACAAGTATTCGAGTTCTGAATTTAGAAAAACTTGAATCTTCATAAATATTACATCAATATTTGAAAATATATAATATCATTATTCATTTTCAAATTACTTGTTAATTTAAGTTAAGATCTCCATTAGTTTTAATTGTCTTATGGAAATTGAGATGCTAAATATCTAGAAAGCTCGGGATAGAATGACACCCTAATAAGTTTATGTCATTTACCCGTGAGTCTATTATTTTAAACTCCTCATGAAATTGTTAAAGCTTTCAGTATATCCTGTTAATTAAGCGACTAACGTCAATTTTTTGACAAATAGTTTTTAGAATCTGTTCTATTTTTACTTGAAGCCATCCTAAGTAAGGATGAAGTTGTAATTATTAAAATTTGAAGTATTATGAAAAGTAGTGAATGGGATGTTATAAAAGCAGCGAAAGAAGCAGGAATTCCAGATCCTGGATTTGAAATTGATAAAAACACAGCGATTGTAATCACAGATCCTCAGAATGATTTCTTAAGGACTGATGGAGTAGCTTGGCCGATTGTAAAAGAGAGTGTAAAGGAAAATAATACCATAGAAAATATGAGCCAAGTTTTTAAACTTGCCCAAGAGCATGGTATAAAAGTGTTTATTTCCCCACATTATTTTTTCCCAACAGATAAGGGATGGAAATTTGGAGGAGCTCTAGAAAAGTTTATGCATTCTAAAGAAATGTATAAGCGAAAAGGCATGTTAGACATGGAAGGTTTTGAAAATTCTGGAGCAGATTTTTTAGATGAATTCAAGCAATACTTAGAAAAGGATAATATAATTTTATGTAATCCTCACAAATTATACGGTCCACAGAATAATGACCTTAGTCTACAATTAAGAAAATATAAAATAGACAAAGTGCTGATGGCGGGAATGTCTACAAACCTGTGTCTGGAATCCCACACCCGTCAATTATTAGAAGAAGGTTTTGAAGTAGCGGTAATTGCCGATGCCAGCGGAAGTGCTAAATTACCAGGCTTAGATACTTTTAAAGCTGCGTTAATGAACTTACGGATGATTACTAGCCATATATTCACTACCGAAGAATTTAAAGAAGCTCTTAAAGATGCCAAGTTATAATTTTTAAGTTAAAATACTATCTATAGAAAAGGTCTAACTTATAAATTAGGCCTTTTTGTTTTTGTAGAATTTAATTTCACAGAGGTTTAAATTTTAAAATCTAAAATCCCTTTAATGGGTATGCTGTGAAAGTCTCACTATAAAATTGCTGCCATTTCTCTATTTTTAGCTCTAGTGCTTAATTTTTTTCATGTAGAATTTATCCCATAAAACATTTTAAGAATGAACAAGGCTCAAAGGAATATGAAAACCAGAAATTTTAATAATCTTAAAGCAGTATTTGTAAACTGTACCTTAAAGAGATCACCAGAGAAAAGCCATACAGATAGTCTTTTTCAGGTTTCCAAATCTATCATGTAAAAGGAAAATGTTACCGTTGAAGAAATTCGTTTAATAGATCATGAAGTAGCGACCGGAGTTCAACCAGATATGAAAGAACACGGTTGGGACAAAGATGAATGGCCAGAACTCTTTAAGAAAATATTTTCTGCAGATATCTTAATTGTAGGAACTCCTATATGCTTAGGTGAGAAATCGTCTATAGCACAAAAACTTATTGAACGTTTATATGTAATGGGCGGAATGATCAATGATAAAGGCCAATATCTTTTTTACGGAAAAGTTGGTGGCACCATAATTACAGGTAACGGAGATGGAGTAAAACATTGTGCAATGGGGGTTTTATATGATTTACAACACTTAGGTTATTCTATTCCTCCTCAAGCAGATGCAGGTTGGATTGGAGAAGTGGGTCCTGGACCTAGTTCCGGTGATACAGAATGGAAGGGAAAGAAACTTTCTCCACCATTGGGTACAGATTCAGATTTCAAAAATAAGAACACAACCTTTATGACGTATAATTTGCTTCATTTGGCATCTACGCTTAAGGAGCAAGGTGGCTATCCGAGTTATGGAAATTCCAGAGAAGCCTGGGATGATGGTTTTCGATGGGAGTTTGAAAATCCAGAATACAGATAGCAAAATATTGATTTTTGATGCGGTACTAATAATCTTATAAAATTTTGATTTTAGATTTATATTCATTAATCCCTAGTTATAAGTGGTAAGAGTCACATTACGATTCAGGGAACAAGGTGATGTCATCTCGACCTTGGGGAGTGATCTATTGGGAATGAATGATTATAGCAAAGATGAGATTTTTTTAATCGCGAAAACGCTGATTCGAAATTCTGCGAGGGATAGCAGCGGTAGCTCCCGATTGCTTTTTTGCAATTGGGACTTTAGCGGATAGCCCGACCGCCTTTTCTGGCGGACGCAGCCAAAGAAAAAGGGCCAACATTGCTGCGGCCCTTTTCTATTACCAATTTAAAATCTTACCAGATCTTAACTCTTTTTT
>NZ_AJLT01000001.1 GCF_000258765.1 Gillisia marina | reverse complement strand
AACCTCTTTTTTAAGCTAACAAATTCTCGACTGCGCTCGAACAGACAAAACGAGATATTTTAACTTTTTGAAAATTAATAAAATAAACAATAAAAATCGTATGTAGTTATCTACTGACCTCTATTTTATTTAATTCTGAAGTCACATTAGCTGAAAACTGCTGCAATAAAATTTTTAGTTTAGGAGCTATAAATGTTTTGCAAAAAGGTTTTTGAGGATCTCGTAAATAATAATTATGCAGTGCTTCTCTGGAGGCTTTAAATGCTTTGAAGGGATATACTTTAGTGATTAGTTGATTGGCAAACTCTACCTGAAGATTTTCTATAGTCTTGATAGCTTCCATTTTCTGATCTTCAGAATAGGTATAAACCGCAGATCTATATTTAACCCGCATACTATGATTGGAAGTGCTTTTGTGGGTATGAAGATGAATTTCTATAAGTTTATTTAGTGTTATTGCTTCAGGATTAAAGTGAACCACCACCGCTTCAGAAAAATTGGAATGCTCACCTTTGGATGCCACGTAGCCCTGTTCTATTTTTTCAACTCCAATTAAAGTTTGAAAAACAGCTTCGGTACACCAATGGCAACCCCCTCCTAATGCAATTTTTACTAAAGAACTCGGCATCTAAATTTAATTGTGTGCTATAATTTAAAGAATCAAGTCTGAAAAAAGGAAACTTTTTTCTATTCTATCTCCACCTTACCAGGTTTCATCCTACCTCTAAATCTAGATAAAAGAATCAGTTTCTTTTTGGTATTTATAAAATATACCCCGGTTAAAAGCACAACAGCTGCAATAGAAGATTGTAGGGTAATTTGTTCATTTAGAAAGAACCAACCTAAGCTCATGGCAATTATAGGATTTACATAGGTGGAAGTAGCAACTTTTTCCGGAGATACCACCTTCAGCAGATAATTAAAAGAAGTAAAAGCAACAATACTCCCGAAGAGAATTAATAAAATCATAGAGATTTGTACTTCCCCACTCCAGGAATTTGGCCACGACCAAGATTCGCCAAATAGAAAACTAGCAAGCATCAACATAATTCCCCCAAAAAACATCTGATATCCTGTATTCACAAAATAGTTTGTAGGAAGGTCTGCTTTACCAACGAAAATGCTTCCGTAAGCCCAACTCAACAAACATAGAAAGATCATGCCCATTCCAATTAAGGAATTTTCATCACTTATTATTTGCTTCTGACTCACCAAGAGAAACATTCCAATAATTCCTAAACCAACTCCAATTAAAGACATGGTTTTTATCTTTTTTCCATGCAGCACACGTAAAAGAAATAAGACGATCAAGGGTTGTGCAGAGATTTCCAAAGCTGCAAAGCCGCTGTCTACAAATCTAAGTGCCCACACCACAAAGCCGTTACCAAAAGTTAAAAATAGAAAACCTACGATAATGGTGTTTTTTAGCTGTTTCTTAGTAATTGAAAGACTGATCCCTAAAAACTTACAAAGAATAAATATCAACAGCCCGGCTGTAATAAAACGGATGGCTGCCAGCATAAATGGTGCTAACTCGGATACCGCAATTTTATTTAAAAGATACGTAGATCCCCAAATTACATAAATGGAAAAAAAGCAGAGTATTATTAGTACGGTATTGGGTGTCTTTCCCATTTCTTTTCTGATATAAATAATGAGCAAAAGTAAGATAAACTAACATTAAAACTGCCTTCGAAAATTGGAGAATAATCAAAATTAATAATAATGGAATGTTTAGATTAAAACCTATAATTTCTCTTATCTAATTATTTTTGATTTCTGAAAAAACATATTTCAATTCTGTTGCTATTTGTAAACTTCTTTCCTCATACACTTCTTTTTGCCGATTAGTTCCATCTGAAACTTTCGGGTCTTCAAAAGTAATTGGGATACGTTTCTCTGCTCCGGTGATCATCGGACAGTTACCATCGGCATGAGAACACGTCATAATTGCTGCAAACTCTGACAAGGGATTAAAGTTCGAATCATAGGTTTTTGAAAAACCGATAATTGGATGTTGATTATCGGCGTATTTAATATTGTAAATAGGATTAGCTCCTTCAGCAATAACGTCTATATTAAAACCTGAATTTTTTAAAATTTCAGCAACCATAGGATAGAGTGCGGTTGCCTCTGTCCCTCCGGAATAGCAAACTACTTTACGGAGATTATAATATTCAGCGATTGCCTGTGCCCAAACTTGCGAAAAATGACTTCTTCTGGAATTATGAGTACAAATAAAATTTAATCGTATTTCACTTTTAGTATCAATTTTAGCTTGTATATAGACTATTAATGGGGCTAATACTTGTTTACGATCTTGGGAGATAGAAGTAAGATCTAAGGACTTTATTACCGCTGCTATTTTTGAAAATGTCATTTTGTAATTTATAACTTTGAGGATTTATAATTGGATCTCTCCCTTCTTACCACTATTATTAATGTCACGACTACGCTCAATATGGGCTAATAAAGTCGATATATTTTAACTAGCAACAACCAGATCCTGGAGCACAAGAATTAACTTCTTCCTTCTGGAGTTGGGATAGATTTCTCTTAACCTTTTCTTGAGGGACTCCGCAATTCTCCTTAGCAAGACAATCCGTAAGTTTAGTAGTCAAAAGGAAATTATCCCCATTAAAATCCAAGCCGTATTTTCCAATTGTTGATCCTTGGTATTCTACTTCGATCTCCAGATCTTCCATTCCCAATACTTTTTCTGAAAGCTCAATGATACTCACTAATTTTTCAGGATGTAATCTATGGTCGTAATCATTCGCTTCCCAAAGCTGAAAATTAGCTACCTCTTCCCTTCTAACCGTTCCGCCACAATCTATAAAGTGCTTGGATACTTTTCCTACTTCGGTAACGTGAAAATGCCGTGGCACTAAACTGCCATCAGGCAATTCAAATGCGATTTTCTCTAATTGACTTAGTTTCTCTTTTATTTGTGATAGTTTCATAAAAGTCTATTTTAAATTAATCTATTTACATTTTGTGTTTTTATCAGAATCTTGTTCTAAGAATTGTTTAAATAATCCGAGCGCTTCATCCCATTTTTCCTTATTGATGCAGTAACACACACTGGTGCCCTCTACATTCCCTTTTATTAAACCTAAATTTTTAAGCTCTTTTAAATGTTGGGAAATAGTAGGTTGGGCTAAACCTATTTCTTGAACAAGGTCTCCACAAATACACGTTTGCTTTTTAAAGATATGCTGAAGAATCGCAACCCTGGCAGGATGCCCAAATGCTTTGGCAATTAATGCGATCTCATTTTGCTGATCGGTAAATATTTCAGATTTAGTAATTCCCATAACACTTAATTATTACATAGCAATATTACGATTAATATGTTTAAATGAAAAATGTTTTTAATAGAAATTTATATTAGCTGTCTGTACTAGAGCTCAGTTGGCTATCATTCTGAAGGTAGCGTTTCGAACTGAAGAATCTTCAACCAAAGAGAATCATCTCATTTAAATCAGATCCCTCTTCCGTCGGGATGACAATGGGTAGTGTTGCTTGTCATTCTGAAGGCAGCATAGCGGATTGAAGAATCTTCAATCAACCAGATTCATCTCATTTAAACAGATCCCTCCTCCGTCGGGATGACAATGGGTAATATTCCTTATCATTCTGAAGGTAGTGTTACGAACTGAAGAATTTCTTTAAAAATGAGATTCCTCGACTTTCACGATAGCTATAGAGACAAAATGACGATAGAGTTAAAAATTATTAATAGTCTTAATAAAATCAACTCTCATGTTTTTGTCATCTTGAGCTTTTCAAAAAAACTTATGCATAAAAAAAAGCGACCCGTAAAGAGTCGCTTTTTTTTTCTAAAGGTTGAATTATGCTTTAGGTAGCATCACCGTATTTACAACATGGATCACACCGTTAGATTGATTTACATCTGCTATAGTTACCATAGAAGTCCCTCCATTAGCATCGGTAATTACTACATTACTTCCTTTCATCATTGCCGTTAGCATTCCACCATTAACAGTAGTAAACATTGCTTTTCCATTTCCTTTTTTAATTGCATTTACAATATCCATAGAAGAAAAATTTCCTGCTACTACATGATACGTAAGTACATTTTGTAGTTGCATTTTGTTTTCCGGCTCTAAAAGAGTTGCTACAGTACCTGCAGGTAATTTATCGAAGGCAGCATTTGTTGGAGCAAAAACAGTAAATGGACCATCACCTTGCAAAGTGGTTACAAGATCTGCAGCTTTTACCGCGGCTACCAAAGTTGTATGATCTTTAGAATTCACAGCATTTTCAACGATATTCTTTGTTGGATACATTGCTGCTCCACCTACCATCACGGTCATGTCTTTAGACATATTCATATCATCCTTCATGGCTTTGTCCTTAGAAGAAGAACATGCTCCCAATGAAAGAATTGAAACGAATAAAAATGCTTTAAAAATGTTTTTAGTTTTCATAATTGTTGATTTGTTATTGTTATATGTGTCTAGATAAACGCATATTAAACACGGGCGGTTTTAAATTGAGGCTTATTTGGCCTTTCTTTAACTTTTGATTAATGAAGAATCATAAGAAGTATCAACTTTTGTAAAGCATCAAGTCTTTTGAATTAGATAGAAAAGATTAGAATCAAAAAACCCAAAGATTTGCGGTCTTTGGGCTCTAATAAATTATGTGTTTTATAGTTCTAAGCTGGTTGAAGCTCTTGATCTTTCTTAGACTTTCTATAAAGAAAAGAAGTAAAAATGTTTCTTTTTGCAAATCTAAATTGCCTGTCAGAATTTATAAGCTTCACAAATAAAGCTTTATTTACTCCAAAGTATTCGTAAGTAGTACCATCTGTAAAAGATACTTCTAAAACATTTCCTTTATGTTGGAAATCTGCGATTCCAGCTTCAGAAGTCGTTTTGTTATATTCCTCAAGATTAGCAGCTTTAGTTTCTGGAGCGATACTCACTAAAAAGTGATACCCATCGATTATCTGCTTGCTTTTAATTTCAGCTTCGGCGTGTTTTTCATCACTTTCCTGAAATTTATCCGGATGCCATTCTTTTACCAGATTTCTATAAGAAGTCTTAAGTTGTTTAAGATCGTAGCCCTTTTCAACATTAAATAATTTCTTGTATTCGTTAACACGCTTCATAAATGCCTCATTTTAAATAAGGCGCGAAATTACTCTTTTTATTTCAATTATAGGAATCTAAATTTGAATGAAACTAAAACTATATTTCATTGTGAAAAATACTCACCCGTTAAATTCAAAATTAGCGTTTCTTTTTCTTAGGTACATCAGCTTCTAAAACCGGAGAAATTTTGTGTTGTAGCACATAAGAAGCAAGCATTTTTTCTATTAATTCTTCTTTGGTTAAATGATGAAAAATAGTCTTTACACCCTCTTTTAATGTTGAAGAGATATTATGATTCGGCTTCGTTTTAAAGATCTGTTTTGCCCACAATAAAGTGTTATTATCTTCTACACTCTGAGCATTCGGTTTGGAATATTCTTTAAAGACGATCCCTAATTCATCTTGAAATTCAGCTATATCCGGAATTTCCTCATTTTGAATCACGGTTAAAGCATAGCCCTTTGCTCCTGCCCTAGCCGTTCTACCGCTTCTATGCACATACACTTCATATACATCCGGCAAATGATAATTTACCACATAGGAGATCTCTTTAACATCGATTCCACGAGCAGCAAGATCTGTAGCAACAAGAATATTTATATGCCCTTCCCTAAATTGCTTCATGATGCGGTCCCGAATTGGTTGTGACAAACTCCCGTGTAATGCACCCGAAGAAAATTTATTGATCGCTAAATTCTTGGCTAATTTATTAACGGCAGCTTTGGTTTTACAAAATATAATTCCGCGTTCTCCATCTTTAGAAGATAAGAAATGCATTAAGACCTCCAATTTCTCGATAGGCTCCACTACCACAAATTCATGATTTATTTCTTGATTCCCCACAGTCTCCATGTTGGCACTTATCTGGATTACATGTTTGGACATATAATTCTGAATAAGCTGTTTTATAGTTCCCGGTAATGCTGCAGAGAACAATAAGGTTCTTCTTTTCTTGGGAAGTTCTGCTACGATCTCATCTAAACCATCTTTTAAAGAAGTCACCATTTCATCGGCTTCGTCTAGGACCAAATAATTAACCTTGGAAAGGTCTATAGCTTTGCGTTTTATAAGATCTATAAGTCTTCCCGGAGTTGCAATTACAATATGTGTAGGTTTTGTTAAGCTTTCAATTTGTGGCTTGATTGGAATTCCTCCACAAGTTGCAGTAATTTTTATGTCTGGTGAATTAGTCGCAAAACTCTCCATATTACTAAGGATCTGATGTCCTAATTCCCGAGTTGGAACTAAAATTACCGCCTGAATATGGGTTTCTTCAGTATTTATTAGTTGAAGCAATGGCAGTCCAAATGCTGCAGTTTTTCCGGTTCCGGTTTTAGCTAAACCTACAAAATCATCAGATTTAGAAAGAAGGATAGGAATGGTTTTTTCTTGTATCTCTGTTGGAACAGCGATATTTAATTCCTCTAAACTCTTAATAATTTCTGCTGATAAACCTAAACTTGAAAACTGATTTGACATATAATAATTTTTGGCAAAGGTAAGTACTCTTTTCGCTTCTAAGCATTGAAAAATCAGCCATTATTTTCTTTGGAAATTTGGCTGCAGAATAATCCTTTAAATTGGAGTTTTAAATTCCTTAGTTTTTAACAAGGTTTCTTAGTGCAATCCATTGCTTAAGCATATCCTTGGAATCGCAAGCCGGATAGCCCAAAACAGTTTTCCCGGCAGCAACATCGCTCATAACTCCGGAACCTCCACCTACCACAGCACCGGAATGCACCGTAGTATGATCTTTTATAGAGGCACTCCCACCTATAATTACTCCATCTCCCAGGGTTACAGAACCTGCAAGACCACTTCCTCCGGCCATGATGCAAGAACGCCCCATTACCGAGTTATGTCCTATCTGCACCAGATTATCGATCTTACAGCCATCTCCAATAACAGTAGAACTAAATTTTCCACGATCCACACAAGAATTTGCTCCAATTTCTACTTGATGGCCAATAACTACATTTCCAATTTGTGGGATTTTAACAAGTCCGCGACCATCGTCACTTGGTCTATATCCAAATCCATCAGATCCTATACTCACATTGCTATGGAAAATACAATGGCTACCTATTTCTGTTCTTTCTCTGATAACGGTTCCAGACCATATGGTAGTGTTATTTCCGATGCTTGTATCATCTAGAATGGTCACATTAGGATATAGGAAAACGTTATCTCCTACAATTACATTTTTCCCCACATAACACCCTGCTCCAATAACAGAGTTGGCTCCTATTTTTGCCGTTTCATGAATACTTGCAGTGGCATGGACGCCAGGTTCCAATTTTGGCTGGCCCGGATTGAAAGCTTCCAATATTTTAACCATTGCCAAATCTGCATTTTTAACTCGTATTAAAGCTTGTCCTTCCTCTGGTTCAAGCGCTATATTGTCGTTAATTATAGCGGCCATTGCGTTAGAAGTATTCCAGATCTTAATATATTTTCTATTTCCTATAAAAGAAATATGGTCATTTTTAGCACGTTCCAATTGCTCCGGTCCAGAGATAAGTAAACTCGTATCGCCAACCAGTTCTCCATTGACTAGTTCGCTTAATTCAGTAATTTTGAGGGTTTTCATTATATAGGGTATTTGTAATTGTTAGGGTTAATTTGAAATAAAAAAAGGGATTATTTCCAGATTGCAAAGGTACTTCTAAAAAACTATAAATTATTGGTTATCAATTAAATAGTTATTTGATCAAATTAGTTGCTTTTTAAAACTCTCATTCCATGTGGAATTGGAGGTACAAAGGTTTTCTTCTCCTTTTTTGCCGTTTTTACTATTCTATAATAATCGTTATCTGGTAATTTCTTGTCGAAATCTAATTCTAAGTAGTGTTGTTCCAATTGATCATTCGACTGATTGTAAATAAAGGTATGGATCTTTGTTATTTTGTCTTTCTCAAATTCGATCGCCCCAAAATTTTGAGCTACTATAGATTTTCTAACCATCGGGTATAAACTGGCTCTTTTCCCTTCATAATTAAAGTCAATAAAACCATCCCCAATATTTTGGCTTTCAAGCAGTCTAAATATAGATTTTGAAATTCCTGTTTTAATAAACTCATGAGAAATTCCGCTAGCCACCACTTCGTATCCCAAAATCATTGTTTCGGCAATATCGTGTTTACTATTTCGCTTAACATTGGTATCTACCCAAATTTCAATTAATGCAGATTTGTGCACATCTCCACTTACAAAAATGGGCTTGATGTCTCTTTCTATTCTATGCTTTACCAATAAAGCTATTAGTCGATCTCTTTCAGCAATATTATTTTTGGAAGACCAGCCATCTCTAACATCATCCCGTAATTCAGGCTTAAATAATTTGGCGACATCTTCAATAAATTTTAATGGTCTTAAAGTAAGAGGAATGGAAGTGATTAATATTATTTCCTGATCTCGTTCTAATTTATCGAGCCAGCCCTCAAAATCTTTCCATTGCTTCTCTCCCAACACTTGATTAGAATTTATATCTCTCGAGCTTCGAAGATCAAACACATAGCCTTTTTTGCCATTTACTTCGAAAGCATATTCCATGGACTTGTTTTCTTCTAACAAGTCTCTAATTTCTTCAGAAGATTTATTGGAAAGCAATAACTGATGCTCTAAAAAAGCCTGTTTCCCTAAATTATAGTGGGTTTTTAAAAATGGATTCATGATTCCATTTTCATATTCATCTTTCTGCGATCCCCAACCATCTCTTAACTCATGATCGTCTATAGTGCTTAACGTGGGTAATTTGCTATGAGCCGCTTCAATTTCATTAAAGGAATAAGAGGCATTATAAAGCTTGTTTAAATATTGAATATAATGCGATTCAGAGTTATTGAAAGGCAATGGGCGTCTCTTTGTTTCCCATGCCGATAAGGGATGAACAACGTCATTTTTCATCTTCTCACCATACCCGGCATCTACATACACCTGATCTCCGGTAGTGATTATTAAGTTTGGCGCTCCTTTTAAAAGGGTGGAATCTTTAATTCCGTTGAATTGATATTCCTGTTTCACCTTTATTGAATCTTCAAATTGAACAGCTTGTTGCATTGCAACATTTTTGAAAAGAGAACGTAATTGAAAACTGGAGTTTTTCTCACCCTCAAAAATTTCGGTTACTGGAGTTCCATCGTCTTTATATGCAATATGAAAAGGCTCCATACAGCCATACAACAATATGGAAAAGTTATCCTTGGAAACCGCATTATAAGTTCCGGGATGGAGTTTTCCGTAGTTTATACATTCTTCGCTAACTCCACAAAATTCTACTGTAACCACATCAGATTGAATAACTATCACTGAAGTATAAAATGGAGGATCCAAACTAAACTCTTTAATAATAACATTCGAGGTATCGCGGATGTTCCCCTTAGGATATTCTGCGGATCCTTTTACCCAAATTCTATTATTTCCTTCGGCAGGGAATGCAACACGAGCATGAACCTCTTTGTATTCGTAACCTTTTGAAGGCTCACTATCGGGAAATTTGATCTGTGCAAAACCTATTTCAGAAAAAAAGAGTGTAATACATGAAAAAAGAAATAGGGTGTTTCTCATAACAGGGAATTAATATATAATTGGGCTATATGTTTTTATTGGGACACAAGATAGTCCTAATTAATAAAGTATGGAAGAAAGCCTATCTCCGGAATAAATGATCATTTCGTATTGCTGCGAGTATAAGATTGAAATAGAAACTTCTAATCCAATCCCTGCAAAATAAAATTAGAACTATGAGCTTTTAATAGTTCCTCGTAATAAAGTTTAATAGCAACTTTGGAAATGGCTCCAAGAATCATGATACCAAGAAATAATAGACTAATAGCCAAACAAATTCCGGAAACAAATGGAATTTTAAATGAAATAATTACTCCAATGGCTAAAATAATTATGATTGTGAATACCGTTTGAAATGATGAAAAGTTTTCAAGCACTTTGGCCATTCTCTCTGTTTCCTTCTTTAAAAAAATAGCCTTATCCTTATTGTAAATGCCTTCGGCTGAAATAAAAAGTTTAGTATTAAAATTCCGATAAAGGAATCCTCCAAAAATTATTAGAGAGCCAGTAATCATACATCCAAGCAAGAGACCGTTGAAAAATAAGTTTTCAGAATTAAAACTGTAAGAAACGGCGGCTACACTCAGTAGAAACACACCTAATACTATAAAATAGAGACCAATCTTTTTCTGGGTAGCAATATAATTTTGAAGCGATATAAAAGGATCCATCGAAATTTATTAAATATGATTGAAGCGAAAAATTAAATATATTCTTGAAATATAAACAGTTTTCTAAACATAGTCATTAATCAGCAGTTTTATAAGCAACTTAGAATTTTAATTCCATCTGAATATTACAGCGCTCATAAGGCGTTGGTGGCCCAGCAACTTTTTTAAAACCTAACTTGTGATAAAGACTGATTGCCGGGGTTAATTTGGTATTGCTTTCCAGATAAACATTTCTAGCATTTAAAGATTTTGCTTTCTTTACAACCGCTTCTCCTAGCAACCAGCCAATCCCCTTTCCTTTAGCTTCGTCTGAAACCGCCATTTTAGCTAATTCATAATCATAATCCGGGTGATCCATCTTTAATAAGGCACAAACTCCAACCAAATTTCCGTTATATAATGCAATAAATATATCCCCCCCTTTATCTAAAATATATTCTTTTGGATGATCCAAAGCCTTACTGTCCGCCTCTTCTATTTTGAAGTATTTTTTAATCCAATCTTCATTGAGTTTTTTAAAACCCGATCTGTATTTACTTTCATAAGGAACTACGGAGACATTTTTCATCTCTCTTATCTTTTTCTGATCCTGTACGCGTTTTAGCAAAGATTTACGATCTAATAAAAATTCAAACTCATCCATAGCCTTCCAAAGATTGTTTTTTGTTTGAGCAAGTGCCTCTTCAACAGCAAAGTTTACATCTAGATATTGATCTTCAATTTTAACTGCTATCCTCTGTCCTTTTGCCGTGAGCTGAACAATATTTTTTCTACCATCTTCTTTGTCGCTAGTCTCCATAACGATCCCCTCTTTAGCCATCTCTCGTACTATTTTACTTACTGAAGGATGGGAATGACCAATTATTTTGGCAATTACAGTAATAGATTTTCCTTCGCTTTGTGAAAGCACATAGAACACCGGAAACCATTTAGGTTTCAAATTTACTCCGTACAACGAATAGATCTGTTTAGCATCTTCCGTTATTTTCTCGCTTAGCATTCTAAGCCTACTGCCTAATGCTACATTTCCAACTTGATTATAAAACATATAATATTAATTACGTAACTGGTTACACAAATATAATAAATCTCTTTAAATTTTTATAAACACCCTCTAAGAAAAAAACATTGAAATTAAGAATCCCTAACTAACATTTTCACGAACCTCGCTCAAAGCTTTCTGAAAAGAATTTACAGCAATTCGAATATCTTCCTCTGTAGTAGCCCAAGAACAGATACTTACTCGGATTATTTTTTTTTCATTCCACATAGATCCACCAACCCAGCAATCATTGAGTTTTTGGATTCTGGTTATAGTTTTATTTGTAAGCTCATCTGTTTCACATTGAACTATCACTTGATTGAAAACAACTTCATTTAGCACTTTAAACCCGGGGACAGACCCAATCTTTTTGCTAAAATTTACAGCATGTTTATGAAGTCCCCAGATCATTTCATCGATTCCCTTTTTACCCAAATATTTTAGTGTTGCCCATAACTCGATAACTCTTGCTCTTTTGGACATTTCTGGTGTAAAATACATTCCATCCCTTTCGTCCCCTTGAATAATATATTCTCCTGTCATGTGCAAGGCTGCGATTAGAGCTTCCCTATCTTCACACATTATGATCCCCGAATCGTAAGGAGTATTTAAGGTTTTATGACCATCTACGGCCCAAGAGTTTGCATGTTGCATATCCAGTGTAAGGTATTTAAGATCCTTTACAGCTTCTGCCCATAATCCAAAAGCACCATCTATATGAACCCAAGCTCCTACTTCCTTAGCCATTGCACAAATAGTTT
Source organism: Gillisia marina (assembly GCF_000258765.1). Taxonomy (GTDB): domain Bacteria; phylum Bacteroidota; class Bacteroidia; order Flavobacteriales; family Flavobacteriaceae; genus Gillisia; species Gillisia marina. The sequence goes on along the minus strand of NZ_AJLT01000001.1, from coordinate 47,027 downwards.
TAAAATCCTCAAAAGCACCACTATTTACATTGCCCGCTTGTAATAGTAGTATAGAGCTACTGTCCAGCTTCGGAATTTCATCTGGAATTATCCTACCTTGGGAATCTACAGGAACCCACTCAATATTCTCTTTTCCAAATCCTAGAAGTCCAACTGCCTTGACAACTGTTGAATGCGCCTGTTTGCTAGTTATAATCCTAAGTTTTGGTGCTTCAAAAAGTCCTTTTTCATTAATGTCCCAATCCAAATTTTTTAATAACCTATATCTGGCGGCTGCAAGCCCACAAAAAGTAGCCATAGAAGTACCACTAACAAATCCAACAGCCGATCTTTCTGGCAATTTAAATAGATCTATTAGCCATTTTTCTACAATAACTTCAATTTTAGACGCAATAGGAGAAAGCACTTGCAATGCAGTATTCTGATCCCAAAACATGGAAAGGTTTTTTGCGGCTAAACCTGCTGGTACTGCACCTCCATTAACAAATCCAAAATATCTCCCACCCAATTGTGCAATGGTTGCAGGAGAACCATATGCATGAAGCATCTCTATTATTTTAGATCCATCAGTTGAATTTTCGGAAAGCGACTCTTCAAAATGCATTAGGTTTTCAAGTGCTTCTTCAGATGGAAATACGTTTCTATCCATCACTTTATCCATATAATCGAATGCATATTTTTGTGATTTTTTAAATAAATCCTTATCCTTCATTTCGCTAAACATAGCTTTCTGAATAGTATTTTCCATAGTAATATTCTTATTTTATAAGCTGTTATTTAAATATGAATTTTCATATTGAAGCAGCATATATTCATCCTAATTTTCTCCAATTATTGCTATAGCTCTAAAGCTCTATGCACATAATTTTTTCTGTTCTCGCTAAAACCTTCATTTCGTTTGGAGGGACACTATCTTTAAACCCGAGTTTATAATACAAATTATGGGCTTGAGGTAAACTTAAGGTCGTTTGTAACCAAAGTTGAGATGCTCTGTTCTCTTTACAACGAGATAGACAACGTTCAATAAGTTTGGTAGCAATTCCAAGGTTTCGATAATTTGGATGAATAAAAAGCTTGGCAAACTCAAAATTGTTTTGATCTAATCGTTTTAGAGCAACACACCCAACAACTTTATCTTTATAAATCGCGAAAAATACAAATCCACCTTTTAACAAATAAGCAAGATCGGGATTGTGTAAGGTAAATTCATCTTCCGCTTCTAATTTCCCGTCTAGTATTCCAATTAACCAATGCCCTGCTAATTGAAAGAAGTAAGCCTTTAATTCCGGCTTATAATCTACCACAGATACTTTATCAAAATCTTGTTTTTTTACCCTTTCATTAATTGGGTTAAAATTGATCTCATCATCTATTCTATTAAGAATATTAATAATATCAGGATGCCCTGCTTCAAAAATATTTTTTAAAGATTTTGAGAATTTTACCCAAAGAGGTTCTAATTTTTTTTGCAATTCCTTACCTAAATGAGAAAGAGAAATTAGTTTAGAGCGTTTATCATTTGGATTCTTTTCTATTAAAATGAGTTTTTCTTTATCTAATTCCCTTAGAACATTTTTAACAGTGATATGCGAGAATGCCATTTCGCTCGCAATTGCAGTCACAGTTAACGGCTCATCTGTCTTGGATAAAATATAATAAACAGGAAACCAACTAGCTTTAAAACTAAGACCAGCTTCCTTGTAGATCTTATCACCATCTATATATAGCTTTTCACTTATTCTTCTAAATCTAGAAGCTCCCGCTAGATGGCCTACTCTATTAATAGTCTTTCCCATAATATTTATAAAAGTCCTTTTGCAAATATATGAAAGTACTTTTATATATTTATTGAATTAAAAAAAAATGCAGCCTATTGTGACTGCATTTAATTATAAAAAGGAAATTATTTATAATTGATTTCCATAGATATCCAATTCAATTACCTCTTTGCCAAGCTTTTTAACTTCTGCTAATTGAGTTGCTTTATCTCCAACAACTACATAGATCATATCTTCTTCTTCCAGATAATCTTCGATTACATCTTTAAAATCTTCTAAAGACATCGCCAACAATTCTTCTTGCTTATCCTTAATAAAACTCGAAGGTTTGTTGTATTTGCTTATATCTCTAAGAATTCCAAGTTTCGCACCTAAACTTTCGAAAGCCCTTGTGTTCTCTTTTAATAATTTGTTTTTTGTAAGCTCCATTTCTTCTTTACCGAATTCGTCAGAATAATTTTCCACCATCTCTTCAATAATTTTTAGGGATGCTAAAGTTGCATTGGCTCTTACACTAGAGGTAATATAAAAAGGCGACACTTCAAGATTCTCTGAGATTCCTGAATACGCTCCATAGGTATATCCTTTTCCTATTCTTAGTGTTTGAAATAAACGTCCACTGGAACCTCCACCTAAAATCTCATTTGCGAAGGCTAGTTTATTTGCATTCTTATCTGTTGCAGCTAATGCTAATTTTCCAATCAAGATTACCGATTGTTTAGCTTCGTGAAAATTTATAAAATATAATGTTCCAGCTTCTCCTTCTGAAGTAATTTTAGCTTCAGGCAAATTAACTGCTTTCGTTGTCCAGGATTGCGCTAAGCTATTTAATGCTGAATGAACCTGCGCTTCTGAGATTGCACCTGCAATATGAAAAGATGCATTTTCCGGAGACAATTTTTTATAGTATTCTTTTAGATCTTCTAAACTAATGTTAGCTATTGTTTCCAAGGTTCCAGAACCGGGAATCCCAAAATAATGTTCAGGTCCATATAATAACTTATAAAAAGCCAGGGATGCAATTGATGAAGGATCTGCCTCCCTACCTTTTAAATTCGTTTCCAAAGCCGATTTCAATCTGATATACTCCGCTACATCCCAACGTGGTTGTAATAAAATTTCTTCCACCAATTTTATAGTGCCCTCAAAATTCTTCGTCAAACTGGTACCCGAAATATGAAAATCTTCATTGCTACTAGAAATACGGATGTTCGCTCCAAGTAAGCCAATAGCTTCTTCTAATTCGGCAGGAGTTTTCGTAGCCGTTCCTTCCATCATTAAATCACTCAACAGATTAGCAACTCCAGCCTTGCCTTTAGGATCAAGTTTTTGTCCTCCGGGAATAGTGATATCAAATTGAACTAGCGGAACCTCTTGATTTTCTATTCCATAAATTTCCATTCCATTAGCTAATGAAGTTGTCCAAACTTCTGGAGTTTCAAATAAAGGTAAATCGCCAAACTCAGGTTCACTACGATCGTATTTACTTAGAGTTTTCTCGTAAACAGCTTCTTTTCCTTGTTCTACTTCTTCGCTTGCAACATCCTGCTTTACCTCTTCTATCCAAACTTCTGCTTTCGTAGTTCCTTCTAATGCCAATTCTAGTTGACCCTTAGGAACTACACTTGTGCTTAAATAATTCTTGTCCTTAATATATTTATTATAAACCCTCATAACGTCTTCTCGGGTTACAGCGTTCGTAAGTTTTGCAGTTTGAGTGATATAGCCGGGATCCCCATTAAACTCATTATCCTGCACTAATTGAAAAGCCTTATTTAAAACAGTGCTCACTCCCTGATACAAGCCGGTTTCTAATTCAGCTTTAATGCGTTTTAACTCATTATCACCAAATCCTTCTTTTTCAAATTTTTCGAAGCCTTTATCGATAGCCAACTTTACTGAATCTAGATCGGTATTAGCATTTGCTCTTACCCTAATTATAAATTCTCCTGCCAATTCACTACTACTTTGATACGTTCCTACATTAGGCGCAAGTTTCGCTTCTTCCACAACGGTTTTGTATAATGGAGATTTTTTACTTCCGCTTAATAACTGACCTAAAATCTGCAAGGCATACCTATCTTTATTATAATCTTCCACCGTTGGAAACACCATCCTTAGTTCCGGCAGTTTCGCAAAGCTATCTTCAAAATAAAATAGTTTAGATTTAGATAAACTTACCGGCATAGGTTCTAATTTTCCCACTTCTGGCCCAGACGGAATTTCACCAAACCATTTTTCTATTAATTTTTTAGTTTCCTCTATATCAATATCTCCTGCAATTACCAAGGAAGCATTAGATGCTCCATAATATTTATTGTAAAACTCTTTTACATCGTCTATAGTTGCTGCTTGAAGATCTGGCAATTGCCCGATAACGGTCCAATTATATGGATGCTCTTCAGGATATAAATTCTTGCGTATAATTTCATCGGTATAGCCATACGGTGCATTATCTACACGCTGTCTTTTCTCGTTTTTCACTACTTGCTTTTCGCGTTCCAAGGCAGACTCTGTAACGGTATTTATCATATACCCAAACCTATCGGAATCTATCCAAAGGATTTTTTCGAAAGCATCTTTGGGAACAACTTCGTAATAAACAGTTCCATCGCTCCAAGTTCCTCCGTTTCTACTTCCACCCCATTCCGGGATCATTTTCCTGTTTGCGCCTACAGGTACATTTTCAGAATCATTAAAACTCATATGTTCAAAGAAATGAGCAAATCCGGTCTTTCCTGGCTTTTCTCTATTTGAGCCTACATGCATCATAGTCGCTACAGCAACTATAGGATCGCTATGATCTTCATGCAAAATCACCTCCAAGCCATTGGATAATGTGAATTTCTCGTATTCAACTTTAAAATCTGTTGCTGAATTTTCTTGGGAAAAGGAATATGAGCTTATTAGAAATACTGAAATCAGTAGATAATTAAATAATCGCATTTAGCTATTTTTTATGATTAAAGCTTAAAAATAGTGATTATTTAAGAATTGAATTCCTGAATATTAGAGAGAAAAATAAAAACTCAGGGGTTTTTAAATTTAACTAGATCGATCATTTCTAAAATCAAAGGTTTTACCAAATCGGATCGTCTATAGGAAATTTCATGACCTACATTTGGTACCCTTATAATTTTAATGTTTTTGAAATGTTTTTTGGTGTAATTGACATTGCCATAGGGAACTATATCGTCTTTATCTCCATGAATATGTATTACAGGAACCCTAACCTTACTCCAATCTTCTTCCAATTGCTTTAATTCTTCGGCATGAATCGTTTTTTCATCTCCCGCAACTCTATATCCTCTTGGTACTAACCATCTGGTTGCCCACCACTGTGTAAGTCGGGAGCCCCAAAATTGTCTTTCCTGTTCAGAATCCATAGCGCTACTAATTAAAATTACCCCTTTTACGTTCTTATTAAGTACTGCTAATCTAGCCGCAATTGGGCCACCATACGAAGTGCCCACAGTAATGACATTTTTTAGATTATATGCATTAATTATTGAATTTATCACTTCGGCCTGAAGTTTTATAGACGGCATCGATTTTCCAAAATTAGAATAGCCTAAGCCGGGTCTATCCATTGCCCATAAATTGGCATTTTCAAGCAATAGAGAATCATTTAAATAACTACTCCAAGAGGATAATGAACTGGGAGAGCCATGAAAAAATATGACATTAATATCTTTTTCATTTTTTGCTATCTTAAGAATCCGGATTTTTGCCTTTAAACTATCTACTTCAAAATAACTGATTTGCGGTTCTAATTGGGATGCTTCAAATTTTTCCTGAAGTTCTTCATCAGATTCTCTGTATTGTAATCTCGTACATGAGGTATTTATTGCAAGAATTGCTAATAAAAAGCAAATAATTAGGTTGAATTTCAAAATTTCACAGCTATAACTCCTCATATAGCTAAATTTAGCTATAATTTATAGATCTCTGAGTACCAACTTGTCATGTTTGCTTCATCTAATTGATTAAAGTTTTCACAAACAGAATTTTCTAAAAGGACATTTCAGATATATTTGTAATTAGGCAGTACCCCAAAAGAAAATGAGCGAGAATAAATTCTTTTTTAAAAAATTAATACCACACAAAATTCCTCTTAGAAAACTATTGAGAGATGGTCGTTTATTTGAAAAAGTCCCTGCAGACTGGCACATTATTGTTGCAGATATCGAGGAATCAACTGAGGCTATTGCAAACGGATTACATAATGAAGTTAATCTTGCTGCCACAGGGAGTATTGTTTCGGTTTTAAATCAGCTTAAAAAATATAAAAGTAAAATTAAGGTGCCTTACTTTTTTGGTGGAGATGGTGCTACATTTATTGTTCCCCCTTCAACGCAAAAAGATTTAATGAATGTATTGAACAAACAAAGACTTCATGTAAAGAAAAATTTAAAATTAGATCTAAGAGTTGGTTCTATTCCTGTAAAAGATGTGTATAGAAAAGGTCACAGACTGCGCATAGCAAAAATTAGATTGAATGATTATTTAATTACTCCTGTTGTCCTTGGAACTGCACTAAAATATGCCGAAAAGGTAATTAAAAATACTTATGAGGAAGATCCTAAAGAACTAATTACCAGAAAAAAACTGGATCTTACCGGGATGGAATGCAGATGGGACGAGATTGAGCCTCCAAAAACCAAACAAAAAGTTGTTTGCTTATTAATTAATTGTGATGATGATAAATTACAACGAAAAATTTATGAAGAAGTAATCACTAAGTTAGATCGCATTTTTGGAGATCTTCATGAAAGGCAGCCTATAAGTACCATCAAATTACAATTAGATACAACTATAGCGAAAATTAGAAAGGAAATGTATGCGCGTATCGGGAAATACAATGTGATCTATTTATTTAAGAATTGGCTGGTAACGGGATTTGGAAAGTATTATTTTAAATATTTTGAAGAAGGAAAAAGTTATCTTTTTAAGGTTAGTCAGTTGTCTGATACTCTTATGATCGATGGCTCCATAAATACAGTGATCTCCGGAGATCAGAATCAAATAGACAGGCTTATTGCTTATTTAGATGAAATGGAAGCGAATAAAAAAAATTAATTATGGGATTCATGTAACGCACGCCTCTGTAATGTCATGTTATGTTGAAGATAGAAAAGATAATCATATCCATTTTGTAGATGGAACAGATGGTGGTTATACCGCCGCGGCAAAGATCTTTAAGACCAAATTGAAACTGGCGTATTAAAAAACAAATGACTTTTAGTTAATAAAAAAGGACTAACCATAAATTGGCTAGTCCTTTTTTATTATTTGTATGCTATAAAACCTTAATTAGAAGTTGAGCTTATAGTAACTTTAATTACTGAAGCAGTTGCCGGAACATTGTCAAAATTTGCCGGATCAATCAATCTAACATTGGTATTAGTATCTACATCCCCTGTATTTAAAGCCGTTTGTCTAATTACCTGAAATAAACCAGCCCCTGGATATTCATCAGCTTCGGTACCGGCATCGTAAAGGAAAACCTGCGATGTAAAATCTCCATTTATAGCCACTCCATTTTGAAACAACGGAATTCCATTTGGACTAAAGGCATAAAACCAGTCGTTACTTTGTACAAACATGGTTGCAAAAGATAGATTCTCCCCTTCTGATGCTGTAAAGCTAAACTCATATTTCTCTCCAGGACCTATTGGGCCGGGAGTTGTAGATCCATCTGGAGTATTAAAAGCAGCCACTTCATTAACTCCCGACTTAGAATTTAATGCGCTTACCAAAGTTGTAGGTACACCATCTTCAGCAATTTCTTCTAAACCTTCATCTAGATCTTGAGCATTGCTTTGATAAATTGGTTGTGTTCCATTATCATGAACAACATAAATTCCGGGAGAGAGCGGTATTGTTAAACCGGTTACACCGTCCGTATCTGTGGTTAGGTCAGCCGCTACTCCATCTTCGGCAATATTCTCCACTCCTTCTACACTTGCCACTAATCCTGCAGCAGAGGCTGCTTCTCCTTCAACAAAAAACGGAGACGAAGCTGTGTGAACAGCATAAACTCCCGGAGAGATTGGTACTGCTGCCGTGGTACCGGCACCCAAAGCTGGCGTTGCTATGGTAGTAGAAGTAGAAACATTTTCAATTCTTACCTTAAAGCGAGCAGCTCCAATATTTTCAATGGTAACCATAATCACTTCATCTACATCTGGAATTTGATTTCCAAATGCATCTGTATTATTCGTAATTTGAGTAACCACTCCATTTTCATCTTCCCCTTCATCCTCAGCATCCGTATCCTGTTGCGGTTTCTGATTTGGTCCTCCGGTTTCTTCATTAACTTCGGTTCCTGCATCCCATAAGAGAACTTGATCTGTTACATCTAGCGGTGCATTCGCTCCTATTGGATCTCCATTGGAATCGTATAATGCAATCCCTTCTTCTGCAGGGGCAAAAAAGAGGTCATTTGATTGTACGAACATGGTAACAAATGAAAGTTTTGTACCCCCATCGATAGGAAGAACAACCGGACCTGCATTTATTTCAAATTCATACGCATCTCCGGGAGATAAAGCTGCGGGTTCTGTAGCATCTACAGGAGTATTAAATACTCCCGACTCAAAAATTGGCTGGGCCATACTAACATTCTCAATGGTAACCGTAAAATCTGCAGTCCCATCTCCACCCGGAGGCTGGTTTCCATTGTCGTCATCATCATTATTACATGCACCAAAGGCAATAATCACACCTAGTAAAAGCAATTTTAATTTTTTTCATAACGTGTTGATTTATATTAGTTTACGATTTAGTTATACTAATTATAACAGCACATTAATCAGATTATTATTTTAAAAATCAGGAATTGGATAAAAGAATATTTTATTCGATGAAGCTATTTTTAGATTGTAGGAATTGTAATCAATATTATTTGAATTTAGCATCAGATGTTGCTCTGTATTTTTCAAATGGCAGCTTCAATAATCTTCCAATTTTAGAATTGGAATCTACATCCGGGTAGGTATCTATCCCATACGTAATTTCTTCATTTTTCAGCTTAGAAAAAGTACCGAGTATCCTATCCCAAATTGAAAAAATATTTCCATAGTTAGTATCTGTATATGGAAGTTTAAGGTGATGATGCACTTTATGCATATCTGGAGAAACAATTATAAAACTTAATACAGTATCCAGTTTTTTCGGTAATCTAATATTAGCATGATTAAATTGTGAGAATACTACGGAGAGCGATTGATATAATAATACAATGCCGATAGGAGCTCCTAGAATAACTACACCTAGGGTGGTAAACACAAATCTTATTAAACTTTCTCCCGGATGGTGCCTGTTAGCAGTAGTGGTGTCTACATGATTATCTGTATGATGGATAAGATGCAACATCCATAAAGGTTTTATTTTATGCTGAACATAATGAGCAAGCCAAGCTCCAAAAAAATCTAAGATAAGAAGGCTTAATAACACCGAAGCCCAAAGAGATAAGTCTAACCAATGAAGTATACCAAATGAATTATTCACTGTCCAGTCACTTGCCATTAAAAGAATAAACGCTAGTGCGAAGTTTATAACAACAGTTGTCCCCGTGAAGAATAAATTTGGCCAAGCATGCTGCAATTTCTTATAATTAAACTGAAATAAAGGAGCGGCATATTCCAAGAGCCAAAAAAATGTAATTCCGCCAACCAATATTATACTTCGGTGTGCCGAGGGAATGGTTTCAAAATAATTTATTAGATCATACATATACTATAAATATACTAATAAGTGATTTACATGAACGAGCGGATTAAATGTTTTGAGTTTATATTCTTATAAGAAGGAAAGAAAAGGATGGATTATGAAATCCATCCTTAATAATCCACTTTAGGTCAATTAAGCAATTTGCATTTTCACAGGAACAGAATTTGTAAGCATATCCAAAACTGGGGAAGTTTTTTTAACATGTTCCATCAATTCTTGAATTTGCTCTTTACTTCCATCGCTATCTATATTAATTTTAGCATTTATCATCCTATAGCCCGGTCTTATTTCATCTGTAAGGCCTAAGAAACTATGAAGATCCATTTCACCTTCCAGATCGAAGGTTAAAGAATTAATATTAATTCCTATAACCGATGCATTATATACAAATCCTACCGTTAAGCAAGATCCCAAAGCATGTAATATCATTTCCACAGCATTTGGTGCAATATTGTTTCCTAACAATACTTCCGGCTCATCTCCTTCAATGATAAATGGTTTTGTACGAGATTTATTTTCTTCTTTTACGCCATAGAAATCTTTTATTTCAGTTTTACTGCGTCCCGCTTCTACCCATTTTGTTTTTGCTCTAAACTTAAATAAGGCCTTCTCTGGATCCTTTTTTACAACATCAATTGTTTCTCTGAGCAAATCTACGTTTACACCGTTCTTGGTGTTGTGCACTACATTTCTCATCTCATTTCAATTTAAAATTACTTTTAAGTTAATTCGAGTGAATCAAATTCTGAGTTTACTAGAATTGTATTCACTTTTGGTAATTTCTGAAATTATATGGGGTAGTATTGGTGAGATATTATAAGATAACTCATCCTTTTTTTGAATGTCTTACTTCTGAAGATTTAATGAATTATTCTGCAACCCTATTATTGTCCATTTTTTGAAGGTTTCATCCAAAATATCTCCCAAATATGACCATCCAGATCATGAAAACTTCTTCCAAACATAAAATTATTAATCTGCGGCTCCCGAGCTTCCCGAGCTCCTAATTCTAATGCATATTCTAACAATGTGTTTACATGTTCTTTTGAATCTACAGAAATTGCCAAAAGAACTTCTGTAAATTGCGAAGTATCTGCTATTGCATTCTTGGTAAAGTCCTGAAAAAATATTTCCTGAAGCAACATGACATAACTCTCATTATTCAATTTCATACAAGCTGCTTGCTCGTTGCTATATTTAGGATTAAATTCAAAACCCAACTGTTTAAAAAAGTCAACAGACTTTTTTAGATCGTTTACAGGGAGATTTATGTAAACATCCGTTTTCACATTGTTATTTTAATCCCTCATTGAGAGTTTAATTCCCCAGAGGCGTGCCTCTAATTTTTAAAAGTATTTTCCATTTCATACCTCGTGGGCTTGCCCCGAGGTTCTTGATTTTTCTTCAGCTAGATTTTTAATTGTATTCAAAGCCTCAGGGAAAGCTTCATTGAAAAAATCTTCATGTTCTTTAACGGTATCCATCTTAACTAATAAAGAGGTGGAACCATTTTTTTCTGTAAGTTGGTAACTCTCCAAGGCACCTTCCCATTTCTTGCTTTCTGGAGTGGGAGATTGTACCTCTCTGTTTTTTATTTCTCTTAAATGCTGAAAAACCATCATTTCCGGAGGTGCCATTTTATTTATTCTGCTTTGCATTCCATTCCCTTTGGAATCCATAAATGTAATTGGCTCTCCTTCTTTCCATTCAGATATAGTTTCTAAATCCTCACCCTTAGAAAATGCTTTAATCCATTTTTTATAGGTTTCTTCTGTCCAAAGTACATCCCAAACTTTTTCGCGAGGTGCATTAATGTCTGTAGAAAATTTTAAAACTTTCATATGTGTTAGTTTTAGTCCCTCCATGAGGGGTTAGTAATCTTTCCCAATTGTAATCGGGATATCTCAAATTTTTAATAGAACTTTCTCTTCATAATTTATAAACTATACTTTATGGCACCTATTCCATTAATGCTCTATAGTATCATATCCAACCATCCAAATAAAGCCATACTTATCTTCCAACATTCCAAAATAAGAACCCCAAAAAGTGTCTTGCATTGGCATTGTTACCTTTCCATCTTTAGATAGGGAATTAAAAATAGTATCTGCTTCTTCCTTGCTCTCTGTGCTAAGAGAAAGAGAAACATTGTTTCCTGTGCTTACAGCTCCCATATTAGGATTTGCATCGCTTCCCATTAAAATAGTTTCTTTGCTTATAGGAAGAGAGACGTGCATAATTTTGTTCATGGACTCCTCAGGCATGTCTTTACAATCTGCTTCTGGCATATCACTAAATCTTCCCAAGAATTGGAAATCTCCGCCAAACACATTTTTATAAAAGTTAAATGCTTCCTCGCAATTTCCATCAAAGACTAAATAAGGGTTTACTGTTTTCATATTAAGCAAGTTTAGATTAGTCTATTTTTAACTATTAGTAGAAATTTTATCTCTATCCATATATAATAAATTCCATCTATGCCCATCCAAATCTAGAAAACCTGCACCATATAACCAGCCGTCTTTCTCTTTAGGTTGGGCAAATTCAGTTCCGCCTGCATTAGTCACATTTTCAAAGATCTTATCTACTCCTTCCCTACTATCCAGTTCTACAGATAATAACATCTCTGATCCTCTTTTGGGGTTTGAAAGTTCATAATGAATAAACTCCCTGAATTTAGATTCAGTAAATAACATGACAACTACTTTCCCGATTTCTAGCCTAAAAGATTCCTTATTATCTAATTCTACTGAATTATTAATGAAACCTATCTCCTTGAAAAATCGCACAGAATTTTCAAGATTTTTAACAGGTAAATTAATCCAGAGATTAGAAATCATCCTATTGCTATTTTAATTAAAGAAAAATTATGGGTTAACATTTTGTAGAGTACTTAAAATTAAGAATAATTTAGATTTTATGCTATTTCCAAGCACACCAATTTATCTCTACATTCAGAAGAATTAATTGCCGCCTACCGATAATTCAGGATACTTTGAATTTAAAAAATATTATTCTTATACTGCTTCAAGAAACCAACCGCGAACACTGCCAAGGCTTATTAAATTGTAAAATAATAAATATGAAATAAATTTAATCTTCAATGAGAATTCCCATTTTCCCCATTTGGTAGTCCCTCATAGCCTCTAAAACCTCAGTCTGGGTATTCATCACATATGGTCCATGTTGAGTAACTTTTTCATTTAATGGTTTACCACATAGCAATAGAAACTGAGAGTCTTCAGCAAAACTTATATCAATTTTATTGCCCTCCTCACTCAAAACCGCAAGATGTTCTGCTTCAATAATACCAAAACCTTTCACGTTCATAGTGCCTTTAATCAAATAGAGCATCGAACTAAATCCTATTGGAATTTCCAATTGCTGTGTTGCACCAATTTCTGCCGTACCCCATAGCACCAATAATTCGCTTTTAGCTTTCAGCTTAGATGTTAACTCTCCATATTGCCCAGCGACCAATTTATTGATGATTTTTTTGTCTTCTGAAGTAAAAACCGGCATGGCATCTTTAGAAAGATAGGTGTATTCCGGAGGTTGCATTTTAGCAGTACTCGGACTATTGATCCATAATTGAACGATCTCCTGCTTTCCTGAGGAAGCAACTAGATCTTCTGAAGGTCTTTCACTATGCACTATTCCAGCGCCGGCATGCATCCATTGTACTTCCCCGGCTTTAGCTATTTGATCGTTTCCCCAGCTATCCCGATGCCGGACTTCACCTTGAATAATAAACGTAACTGGAGAAAAACCTCTATGTGGATGTGGACCCACACCTTGATGTTTAGCCGGCCTGTTCTTATTGTATTTAGCAGTGGCATGGTGTAACAGCAAAAATGGATCTACCTGTTGCACTTTTTGTGTAGGTAAGGCTTGTTTTACTGGAAACCCACCCATATCTATTTTTACTGAAGGAAGTAAAAACTTTACTTCTTTCACGTTTTCTTTGTCACTCATAAATCTGAGATATTAAAATAATTATTTTATCTCCTCAGAGCCATCGGCATGCAAAGCAAACCTGCCTTTGTCTCTTGCATGTGCTTGTTCCCTCTCAGGCCATGGCCAACCTCCAAATTGAGTTCTTTGGAAATCCTGCATAGCTTGCTGAATCTCTTGTTGAGTATTCATCACAAATGGTCCATATTGCGCTACAGGTTCATTGATAGGTCTCCCTTGAAGCATCAGAAGATAGCCTTCTTCAGATCCATTTTTAAGAAAAATATCCTCTGTAGAAACCACATCTATTAAATGATATTCTTCAATGGTTTTATCTTCCACCACAAGTTTTTCTCCTTTATAAAAATATAAGGTTCTATTTACATCCAAGTTACTCGCGGGAATTCTCAATTCTGCATGTGCATCCATTTTTATTGTAAGAACGCTTACTGCATTTGCTGGATCTGCAGCCCAGGAATCTGGAGTTGGTGCTAATGCTTTAGTATCATTAAAACTTCCTGCAATTACGTCTATTGTTGAAGTACCACCATTTGCATCAGTAATTGTTACTACCGGAATATCTTCTGCCCACAACATCTTAAAGTGTGGTTCCACCATTTTATTTGCTTTTGGTAAGTTTAGCCACACCTGAAATATTTCTAGTGGATTCCCTTCCCCTTCTTTGAGCAAAGGGAACATTTCTGAATGTTGCACTCCTTTTCCGGCAGTCATCCATTGCACATCTCCTGCCCCAAACCTTCCGGCTGCTCCCAGCGAATCGGTATGATCTACAAAACCTTCTTTATTAATGGTGATTGTTTCAAATCCGCGATGTGGATGATATGGAAATCCAGGCATGGTACTTCCATGATACATACGCCAGCCGTCTTTTATAGTGAAATCCTGACCAATATTACGTCCGGCTAAAGAAGTTGCCGGACCTAATTTTTCGTTTCCTTTTGGATATTCATCTCTATGATGCGCACAAAATAAAAATGGATCTCTGGTTTCCCAAGGAAATCCCATTGGCTTTATGCTTTTGATTTTATTATTTTCCATAAATAGTTTTCTTGAATTCTTAAAATAAGAAAGATTTAAAGTTACATATTTTAGCGCTTTTTGGTCGTTAATAAATCTATAACTCTACACCAATACATCTCATATTGCTAATTAATCGGCTACTGTTTCACTCAAGATATATTCTTCCTTTGGTTCTTCTTCCTTTGGTTCTTCTTCGATTGGGTCTCTTCTAGAAGTAAATTGAATATAGCTAATTGTACCAATTAACAATAACCATAAATACCAAGTATTACTCACCAAATCTAAGTAGTTGATCTTCCCTTCAGCTAAACTCAAAATAATAAGAACTTGAGCTCCATAGGGCAATAAACCTTGCACGATACATGCAAAAATATCTAAGACAGAGGCTACCTTTTTTCTATTCAACACAAATTGATCACTTAGCTTTTTTGCTATAGATCCTGTAATTATTATTGAAACTGTATTATTAGCAATTGCCATATTCGTAAAACTCACCAAGCCTGCAATTCCGAAGTAGGCGGTTTTAGGATTCACTTTAGAATTAATAAAATTAATTAGAAATCGTATTCCACCCGCCTTTGTCACCAAGGCAGCCAATCCACCGGTTAATAACGAAAGCAGGAAGATTTCGGTCATGCTTGTAAAGCCTTCATACGACAGTTTTGCAAATTGAAGCACCCCAAAATCACCATATAAAACCCCTATTTTACCTGCAGTAATAATTCCTATGAATAATACAACAAAGACATTTACTCCAATAATGGCTAGCACCAATACCAAAATGTAAGGCAGTATTTTTATAATGTTTATAGAATTAGTGCCACCTAATGCTAAAGTATCGTCTAATGCAAATCCTTGATAAAGTAAAATACCAATGGTTATTACTGCTACGGGAAGTGCAATGAACACGTTTTGTTTAAATTTATCTTTCATACTCACCTCTAAAGACTGAGTAGCGGCAATGGTGGTGTCTGAAATAATAGATAGATTATCTCCAAACATAGCACCTCCTAAAAGGGATGCGCTTAAAATAGCTAAAGAAGCTTCGGTAGTATCGGCAAAACCTATTACAACAGCTCCAAGAGCTACAATGGCACCCACAGAAGTACCCGTAGATATAGATAAGAAGGCGGTAATTATAAAAACGCCTGCGTATAACCATTGAATAGAAATGTATTCTAAACCAAGATTAACAATAGCATCTACACTTCCGGTAGCCTTACAAACTACTGTAAATGCTCCAGCCAATAAATAGATAAGACACATAGTTAGAATCTTATCGTCTCCACAACCTTCGAGCAATGTGGAAATTTTGCTATTCATAGAATCCTTGAATAGTATCATGGCCAGAACAATCCCCAGTATTACGGCAATTGGAGAAGGTAGCGCATAGAAATCATTTAAATAGATTCCGGCACCTAAAAAGGTAAAAACAAATAAAAATAAAGGAAGCAATGCATAAAAATTCCCTTTGGAAGTAACTGAAGTATTCATAAAATAGTTTGTTTTATGAATCTCTTTAAAAGTAAGCTAAGCAATAAAAGGAAAGTGTCGATTAACATTTTTTCCAAAGAATTGGCTTATCATTTTTAGCACCTTGCTTGTTATTGCAGGTTGCTATCTCTTTTCTGAGATTCTTGATAATAGGCGGCAAATATATAATTTATAACTGCTCTTAAAAGAGAAATTATGATTTAATTAAGCGGCATTATTTTCAACTTTTCTAATACTCCATAAATCAAAGTTTTATGAGATCTAAACGAGCAGATTTTTGAATTCAATAAAAAAATTTGGTCTGCTTACATATCAATTAGATTTCTCCTACTTTTATATTTCTAATTTTAAATGTATTTCAATGTTCAAAAAAATAGTAACTATCGTCCTATTTTGTCTTTTAATAATTGGCTGTAAAGACGAAGCTAAACAAGAAAATTCTTCAGATAATTCTGTCGGAGCTGAATTTAATGAGCTTTTAGAAAATTATTATGAGGAAGGTCTTAAACTTAATCCACTTACAGCGACTGCCACAGGGGATAACCGTTATAACGATCTTTTTCCTAACACCCTCTCTGAAGCTTATAGAGATTCTCTAAAAAATTATTACAGCTCTTATAAAGCTGAAGTAGAAAAGTTCAAAGATTCTGAGCTTTCTGAAACAGAACAAATGAGTAAAGCCATCATTATATGGGAAGCCGATACTAATTTAAAAACCTTAAAGTTTAGAAATTCTGAATTCTTTCCAATAGATCAAATGTGGTCTGTAAATCTTAATATGGGGCAACTGGCTAGTGGAATGAGTTCTCAACCTTTCAAAACCGTTGCGGATTATGAAAATTGGGGAAAACGTGTTGAAGGGTATTTAGAATGGATGTCTTCTGTTGAAGAAAAGATGAGAGAAGGAATGAAAGAGGGTTATGTCCTTCCAAAATCTTTAATCGTTAAAATAATTCCGCAATTAGCTGCGATGACAGAAAAGGATCTTGATAAACACCTTTTTTATACACCTGTCAAAAATTTTCCTGAAGATTTTAGTGCGGAAGATAAAACCCGATTAAAGGAAGAATATTCCAAAATGATTCAAGAAAAGGTGATTCCTGCGTATCAAAAATTACATGATTTTGTAAAGAATGAATACTTACCAAAAGGAAGAACTTCCAGCGGAATTGCAGATATCCCAAATGGAGAGGAATTTTATAAGCATCAAATAAAATTGTACACTACTACAGATATGACTGCTGAGGAAATCCATCAATTAGGATTGGATGAAGTGGCACGAATTTCTTCAGAAATGGAAAAAGTAAAGGAGCAAATAGGTTTTAAAGGAGATCTAAAATCATTTTTTAATGATGTTAGAAATAATAATAAATTAATGCCTTACAAAACTCCAGAAGAAATCATTGCAAACTTTAATGCCATTCATGAGAAGATGAAACCTCAGTTGAAAAAGTTATTCGATCTTACTCCAAAAACACCATTTGAGGTGCGTAGAACCGAAGCTTTTAGAGAGAATTCTGCCAGTGCAGAATATAACCCTGGCTCCTTAGATGGAACTCGTCCAGGGATATTTTATGTACCAATTCCAGATGCAGCTACCTATAATGTATATTCAGATGAATCTTTATTCTTGCATGAAGCAATACCTGGGCATCATTACCAAATCTCCTTAACTCAGGAGAGTGAAGTATTGCCAAAATTCAGAAAAACTTTATGGTATAGCGGTTACGGAGAAGGTTGGGCTTTATATTCAGAATCTCTTGGGAAGGAATTAGGCCTTTATACAGATCCCTATCAGTACTTCGGGACATTGGGAGCCGAAATGCATAGAGCCGTGAGATTGGTAGTAGATACAGGCTTACATTCTAAAGGATGGACTAGAGAACAAGCGATTCAGTATTCCTTGGATAATGAAGCAGAATCTGAAGCGGGAATAACTTCAGAAATTGAACGATATATGGCGAATCCCGGACAGGCATTGTCATACAAGATCGGACAATTAAAGATTATGGAATTACGTGAAAAAGCTAAAAAGGAGTTGGGCGATAAATTTGATATCAGACAATATCACAACCAGGTGTTAGAAACCGGATGTGTGCCTTTGGCCTTATTAGAAAACAAAATCAATAATTGGATCGAGGGAAGTAAGTAAAATACTATTGATTAAAAGCCACAAATGCACGAATATCTTATATGATATTCGTGCATTTGTGGCTTTATTATTAATTATCTATTAAGATAATTTGTGTGTTCGGGAGAAAATTATTTAACAGAATCCATATAAATTCTCTCTACTTTATCTCTTGCCCAAGGTGTTTTTCTTAGAAACTTTAAACTAGATTTTACAGAGGGATCGTGGGTAAAACATCTAATTGGAAGCATTTCCCCCATCTTCTCCCATCCATGCTTTTCAAGCAAATGCTCGATAATATCAACCAATTTCACGCCGTGTAATTGGTTATTATGTTGTTTTTGGGGTATTTTGTTGTTATTCATTTCTTATATATTTTATTTTTATTATCCGTTTATTGTCCTAATAGTACTTTCGTCACCCTGAATTTATTTCAGGGTCTCAATACTCTATTGATAATCATTGTAATGAGATTCTGAAACTCCCGAAGCGTCGGGACAGAATGACGTCCTTTTTCAGTTTAGGAAACTTTACGAAAAAACAACATTTATTTCTACCAATCAATTGGTCTGTAATCCTTAAGGAATTTACCGCACCAATGTTTTCCAGTATTAATCCCATCAAACAAAGGATCCATTACCCTTGCTGCACCATCTACAATATCCAAAGGTGGCTGAAAATCATGGATTTCTACCTTTTTCTTTGATAATTCTGCAGGATCTTCATCGGTCACCCAACCGGTATCTACGGCATTCATAAAAATTCCATCTTTCGCAAATGTTGCTGCAGAAGTATGCGTCATCATATTTAATGCAGCTTTTGCCATATTGGTATGCGGGTGTCTATCTTCTTTTTTAAATCTATGGAATTTTCCTTCCATAGCCGAAACATTTATAATATGCTTTTTACCGGTATTCTCCTTTTTCATAAGATCTGAAAGACGGTTGCATAATACAAATGGCGCAACGGAGTTCACCAACTGTACTTCGATCATTTCGGTAGTTTCAATCTCTCCTAATCTTAATCTCCAACTATTTGTTTTCCGAAGATCCACTTGTTGTAGATCGGCATCCAATTCTCCTTCCGGAAATACTTCTTTAGTGGCAAGAGAATTATCGAAACTATAAGGGATCTGTGATAATTTAGCTGAAGCCCTTAAGCCAATTCCAGGTTCTGGCCCGTGCCAGGTAACAGGTAATACGTTATTTTGGTTGTTAGAAGCTCCTTCTGTCAATGTTTTTAGCTCTTGTAAGGAATTATGATGATCTTTTAAAAGATCCTTAGCAAATTCAGGCAAAGAATCATAAGGCAACTCTTCCTTTTCCATTAAATGCGCGAAGAAACCGGAAGGTCTTCGCACCGTTTGAGCGGCATTATTTATAAGAATATCCAATCGCTCGTAACGTTGCTCAATGAAATTACAGAAAATCTCTACACTAGGAATATGCCTAAGGTCTAATCCGTGGATCTTTAAACGATCTCCCCATTCTTGAAAATCGTGTTCCTTAGAAAATCGTAAGGCCGAATCTACCGGGAATCTTGTAGTTGCAATAACGGTGGCTCCTGCCTTTAACAACATAAGTGTTATGTGATACCCAATTTTTAGTCTCGATCCCGTAACTACAGCAACTTGGCCGGTAAGATCGGCGGTTTGATACCGTTTCGCATAGTTAAAATCGCCACATTCTGTGCACATGGTATCATAAAAGTGATGCAATTTTGTGAACATCGTTTTACATACATAACAGTTACGCGGAGATTCCAATTCCGGACGTTCATCCTTTGGAGTTTCAACAAGACTTGGAGCAATAAAAATAGTGGCTTCTCTGGCGCTTCGAATTCCGGTCTCTTTTCGAGCGTGTTTATCCCGCTCGATCATTTTCCTTTTCGCCGCTTTTTTAGAATCTTTCTTCCTTTTTAAAAATTCATCACGCTGAGGGCGAGTAAGAGCACCAGCTGCTTTCATTAATGCGATACGTTTCGCTTCAGAAAGGTCGAATACCTGATTGGTATCTTCAACTAAAGCTTCCAATATCGCAATACAAGTATCTATTTGTTCTTCTGTGAGAATATCGTTTTTTTCGGCTTTATCAGGTTTCATGCTTCAAAATTTTCAGTTTGCAAATATAATTTTATTATCTCCTATTAGATGTAGGATATATTGAAAATATGGATTTAGATATTACAAAACCATTCTCCTAGCCATCCGTCAATTTCATTTAATATAAGCTTTACAATATCCAGCCGTTTCCGAAGATTTTTTAAGTCGACTTTAATAAAAATAAAATATCTAAAGCATATATTTATTAAGACTTGAAAAGCCGATTTGGAATATAATTTATAAAAATTTAAAACATACTATTATGAAGACATTCAATGATAAAAACATATTAATTACCGGCGGATCTAGCGGAATTGGAAAAGCATTAATCACTGAATTTTACAAAGAAGGAGCAAGAAATATCGCTGTTGTTGGGAGAGATGAAGGTAAAATGAAGGATTTAAAATCTGAATTTCCTGAAGCAAAATTCACTTTTATACAAGCTGATGTATCTAAGCCTAAAGACATCACCAAGATTGCATCTAAAATCAAAAATGAATGGGATCATTTAGATATCCTTATAAATAATGCCGGAGTTGTTAGTGCAGGTGCTTTAGATGATATTTCTGATGAGGATATTATCGCGCAGCAAAACATAAATACTACAGGACTTATTTTACTTACTAAACATAGCTTACCCATGCTGAAAAAAAGTAAAGATGCGGCTATTATAAATGTATCTTCCGGTTTAGGCTTAATAGGAATGCCATTTTATGCAACTTATGCAGCTACAAAAGCTGCGGTAAAACAATTTTCTGAAGCTATGAGACGAGAGCTTAAGGATTTTCCGATACATGTTATGACGGTTTATCCAACTGCTACAGATACTCCAATGATGAAAACAGCTTCATCTAAAGATATGGACACCCCAGAATTAGTTGCTGAAAAAACTATGAAAGGTTTAAAAAATGAAGAAATTGATGTGATTTTGGGTGGAGAGGAACGCATAGAAAACAATAAAGAGAATTTTAAGAATCCGTTGGCATTTGATAAAAAAGTAAATTCTATGTACGATTCCATGAAAGAAAGAGCTTCCAAGCATCGCTCTATGTAAATTTTTTTTTTAATCCTTGTTGAAAATGTAACGTCACCCTGTTCCGATAGATATCGGAATTGTTTCAGGGTCTCTTTAAAATGAAAGTCAATTAATTATTGAGACCCTGAAATAAATTCAGGGTGACAAAAGTACTATTAAGACAACAATCAGATATTCATAAGAATGTTTTATTAAATCTCAAAAAAGGCCTTTAAATTTATTCTAAAGACCTTTTTTTTATACGAGTTTTATTCTTACTTTTTTCTTTTTGAGTTTAGTATTATTAAGCAGCGTTATAAGTGCATTTGCCTTGGCTGCCGGCACCGAAACAAAACAACAATCCTGTTTTAATTCTATAGCTCCCAATTCATCTTTTTCAAGCTTCCCTTGTTTAAAAAATAATCCTGCGATATCTCCTTTTGAGATCTTATCTTTTCTTCCTCCAGATACAAATAAGGTTTCCCACAGTGTATCCTGAGAAGCATTATTACTCTTAAGATTCTTCAACTCATCCAATTCTATAAAATCAGGTAGATCTTCTTTTGTCCATTTTATAACATAGGCATTCCCGGCAGCATTCATACGTGCAGTTCGGCCATTTCTATGAGTAAATTCTTCTTCCTTAAGTGGAAGTTGATAATGGATAATAAAGTTCAATTCCGGAATATCCAAGCCTCTAGCAGCAAGATCTGTCGCTACAATGATATTATGAGTTCCATTTCTGAATTTAATCAAAGAACGTTCTCTGTCCTGCTGTTCCATGCCTCCATGAAAACAACCATGACCTATATGATTCTGATTTAAATAATCGCTTACGCGTTGAATGCTATCTCGAAAATTACAAAACACGATTCCCGGCTTATTTCCAATATGGTCTAAAACTTCTTTTAAAGATTCTAATTTATCTTTTGAAGCAGAATTTATGGTTTTAATTTGTAGCTGAGATCTCTTTTTACCATCCAGATAGTTGATATGCTTAGGAGCTGTTAGTCCAACAAAACTTGGAATTTCAATTTGCTGTGTTGCAGAAGTTAGAATTCGTTTTTCAATATTTGGTAAAGCATCAATGATCTCTGTCATTTGTTCTTCAAATCCAACTTCTAAAGATTTGTCGAATTCATCTAATACCAGCGTTTTAATAGCATTCACTGAAAAAGTTTCTCTCCTTAAATGATCTGAAACTCTTCCCGGAGTTCCAATTAAAATAGCTGGTTCATGTTTCAACTCAATTTTGTCTTTAGAAAAAGGTCTTCCTCCATAGACAGCATTCGTTTTATAACCAGCGCCCATCTCTCTTACAACTTGTTCTATTTGAATAGCTAGTTCTCTGGAAGGCACCAAAATTAACGCTTGCACTTCATTAGAATTTAGATCCAACCTATCTATTATTGGTAATAAGAATGCTAAAGTCTTTCCTGTTCCTGTGGGAGATAAGAGAACAACGTTGGAATTTGCACTTATAACTTGAGAAGCTTCTTCTTGCATCGGATTAAGTTTTTCTATCCCCATCTTTTCCAAGATTTCCGACTGATCTTTAATTGTATTTGCCATTTTGCAAAAGTACAGTTATTTAATATACAGTAGAGGTTTCTGAAGTAGTGTACATTAAGTTATTTCTACGGAAATAAACACTGTATCTTTGCCTCACATTAAAACTTTTTATTTTGCATCCAAACAACATTCATAACGAAGCTTACAATTTTGAAGAGCTGGTAAAAGTTCATCCAGAATTAGGTGATCATATTATCGACAATGTAAATTCTGAAGAAACTATCGATTTTGGTAATAATCAGTCGGTTTTACATCTTAATAAAGCACTTTTAAAACGTCATTATAAAGTAACCGATTGGAATATTCCTCCGCAATATCTTATTCCACCTATTCCCGGAAGAGCAGATTATATCCATCATTTAGCAGATCTTTTGGCTGAAGAAAAATTAACTCCGGAAGTAAAAGGTTTAGATATTGGAGTTGGTGCCAATTGCATCTACCCTATTCTTGGACATAGTATTTATCATTGGAAAATGGTGGGTGCAGATATCGATGAGAATGCTGTGGTAGCTGCTCAAAATAATATTAATACTACCAAAAAACTGAGTCAGAATATTGAAATCAGATATCAGGATGATCATTCCAACATGTTTAAGGGAATCATCAAGGAAGGAGAATATTTCAATTTTAGTATGTGTAATCCTCCATTTCATTCTTCTAAAGAAGAAGCAGCTAAAACAAGTAGAAGAAAAACAAAGAATTTAGGAAGAGAAATTGGTAGTCCGCTCAACTTTGGTGGGGAATCTAACGAGCTTTGGTGTAATGGCGGAGAAGCTCTATTTCTTAAGCGAATGATCAAGGAAAGTGTGAATTTTAAATCTCAGGTTGGTTGGTTCACTTCGCTGATCTCTAAAAATGAAAGTCTTTCAAAAATATATAAGCAATTAGATAAGTTAAAAGCAACCTACAAAGTGATTCCTATGAGTCAGGGTAACAAAAAAAGCCGATTTATAGCTTGGAAATTTTAATGTCTCAGTGAGATTTTAAATTTTATTACTGAAGTATTATTCATAAAAAAAAAGCTCTTCAATTAATTTTGAAGAGCTTTTTTAATTTTGAAAAGAACTGTTATTGTAAAACAGCTTCTCTTTCAGTCTTTACTTCATAATCTATATATCCTTCTTTTCCTTCTGAATAAAAGGTGCTTTCATCCCAAGGGGAAACTTCTACATCTTGCTCAAATCTTTCAACAAGATCTGGGTTAGATATAAATAACTTTCCATAAGCTACCAAATCGGCATTTCCATCAGCGATCACTTTATTTCCTTTTTCCTGATCGAAGCCGCCATTTATTATGATAGTCCCTTTATATATAGGTCTATAACGTTTAGCAATTTCAGTCTCTGCATAAGGAACTTCAGAAACATCTGTAAAAGGCTCCGATAAATGTAAATATGCTAGATCGTACTCATTTAATTTTTCGATAATATAATCGAAGGTAGGAATGGTTTCTTTATCCAACGTAACTCCAAACAAATTATGCATAGAAGGGTTTAATCTAACCCCGATTTTATCTGCAGGAATTACTTGCTTTACAACATCTAAGACTTCAAAGAATAGTTTTGCTCTATTTTCTTTAGAACCGCCGTACTCATCTGTTCTCTTATTTGAGGTTGCATTAAAAAACTGATGAAATAAATATCCATTAGAAGAATGAATTTCTACTCCATCGAAACCTGCTTCCACAGCATTCTTAGCAGCATTTTTAAAATCGGATATTGTAGTATTAATATCTTCAATAGTCATCTCCCTTGGAGTAACCGTATCTTTAAAACCTTGCGGTGTAAATGACTGGGCATTTGGGTTTATAGCAGAAGCAGATACTGGTAATTCACCGTTATGGAAATCCGGGTGCGACATTCTACCAACATGCCATAGCTGAATAAAGATTCTACCATTTGCATCGTGCACTGCTTTAGTTACTTTCTTCCATCCTTCAACTTGCTCTTTCGAGTGAATTCCAGCTGTATTGATATATCCTACTGCCTGCTTAGAAACCTGTGAGCCTTCAGTAATTATAAGTCCGGCGCTGGCTCGTTCTTTATAATATTGAAGATGTAAGTCTTCTGTTGGTTTATTTTCGGCATTACTAGCTCTACTTCTCGTTAATGGTGCCATCACTACCCTATTTGGCAGTTGAAGGCTTCCCATTTTATATGATTGTAATAATTCTTGTTTAGTACTCATATTTTACTTTAATTTTTTCATTAAAAGATCTGCTACCTTAGATGAAGATGCAGGGTTTTGCCCTGTTATTAAAAGTCCATCTTCTAAAGCATAAGGTTGCCAATTTCCAATTTTACTGTAATTAGCTCCTTTTTCTTTCATCATATCTTCAATTAAAAAAGGAACAACTTTCGTTAATTCTACTGCTGCTTCCTCGCCGTTTGTAAAACCAGTTACATTTTTACCTTTAACTAAAGCATCACCTTTATTATCCTGAATATTCTTTAAGATTGCAGGCGCATGGCATACAAAAGAAATAGGTTTTTTTATTTGCGTAGAATGACTCTATAAGATTTTGAGATGTTTTATTTTCTACAAGATCCCATAAAAGACCATGACCACCAGGATAAAATACAGCATCAAAATCTTCTTGATCTACATCTTCCAGTTTCTTGGTATTGGCTAAAACTTTTTGAGTTTCCTTATCATTATCAAATCGCTTTGTATCTTCCGTAGCAGCATCTTCTGTATCACTATTTGGATCTATTGGTGGCTGACCACCCTTTGGAGAAGCTAATGTCACATTATAACCCGCATCGGTTAATTTGTAATAAGGTGCAGCGAACTCTTCAACCCAAAATCCGGTTTTCTTACCGGTATCACCCATCTCATCGTTACTAGTAAGTACAAAAAGTATATTTTTCATAATAGTATATTTTAGTTGATTAATAATTACAAAAGTATACCAATGTCTGCTGAAACTGCTTGATGTAAGTTAGGTGGAAGTGTTAAAAAAAGTTAAGCTAGAGAACTTCTTTTCTTATTCTGCTAAGGCTCTCAGGTTTTAACCCAAGATAATTTGCGATGAGATAATTGGGAACACGTTGTTCTATTTTTGGATATGTCTCGCAGAACTCTAAGTAGCGTTCTTTACCGCTTTTTTGCAGCGTAGAGAGTATTCTTGCGCGCAAGGAAACAAAAGCACTAGTGGTTTTAATTCTAAAGAACCTTTCGAATTGAGGAATGCGGGTGTACAGAATCTCTAAAGCCTCACGGTTAATAGCCAACAATACAGAATCTTCAATTGTTTCTACATATAACTTAGCGGGAACATTATTAAAAAAAAGCTTCAAAATCTGAAATCCACCAATCTTCTAAGGCAAACTGAATAATATGTTTATCTCCGGATTCATCAAGATAATACGCCTCTAAACAACCAGAAACCACATAGTATTCTGAATTAACCAAATCTCCGGGTTGAATTAGAAAATTCTTTTTAGAGATCTTGATCTCTTCCAAAATACTGGTAAATTCCTGTTGCTCACTCTCCGAAAGTGAAATTATCTTCTCAAGATGATCTAGAATATTCCTATGTATGCTTTCCCCTTTCATTTAAGATATTACTCCTTAATCTTCCTCTTCAACTTCCTCATCATTATGAGTTTCAGCTTCAAAGCCTTCAACGTATTTTAAATTCTGAAAGAAATATTTTGAAGAAATCACCGTAACCAAAGCTGAATTATCAGATTGTATTTCGGTATTCATTTGCCAAATAATATTCTCGGCTTCAGCAAAAGATTGAGAGCTTAATTGTTCTGTAAACAATCTATTAATCAACGTGTGTTCAGGCATTCCATGCGCCAACAACCTTATTAAGGCAGCTTCAGTGATTTTATCATCAATAAGAAGATCCTTCAATTTATCTGATGTGATCTTTACTTCAAATTCAACTGCTTCAGGATGAGGAAATTTACCATTAAATGCATCATATAAAATCTGTCCTGTGTTGAAGAAATCTTCATGATACCCAATTTCAGCATATTCCTCCCACATTTTCTCTTCCCGCATTTCATTGGAAAGATTATCTATTTGCCCGGAATTTAATCTATCGCTAAACACATAACCAAGAATAAGTCTGGCCGATTCCTCGGGCTCGTTATCTGCAATGGCCATGTAGCACATGTCTTTTAGTTCAGCTTCAGGAATTTCAGAGATGTCACCATATTCCATTACTCCCAGCAAATCCTTGTATTTTTGATTAGTCCAGTAATTGGGAAGGACTAGGATTGTTTGAAAATTTAATATCTCTACTTTATATAGTGTATTCATTGCTCAATCGAATTTTATAATTGTAATTATCTAATTTTTTTAGATTTGCCAAAATTGACTAATTACAAAGGATTTCTATCCCAATGCAAGGTTAATTTACCTGGTTGTTTCTTCCAAAACAGGAGCTTTCCACTTAGTAGTTCCAACTTTAATACTGTTTGCTGCTTTAATCGCCTTCGAAGATCTACGCTTATCATAAATCATGGCAAAAGTCATGATAAGACTCGTTCCTATAATTACAAATAGCAAGATTCCAGGTTCAAATGTAGCTATTTCGGCTTCTACAGGAATTGCATAAAATAAGAGCACGGTAATTAATCCGCGTGGTGCAATAAATAACTGCGGAATTATATCGGCTCCTATAAAGATTCTTAGCAGTACAAATCTTATTCCGTAGATAGAACCAATAATCATTAAACTGATAAGGGCTACATCTAAATTCCAAAGTGATGCAATTGCGATGGTTAAACCGAAGATTACAAAAAAGAACGTTCGTACTACAAAAGCGGTTTCGGCAGTAATTGTATGAAGCTCATGATAAATATGATGCGCTTTTTCGAAATGAAGAAATTTAGAGAGTTTTCCTTTAAAAAACAATTTCATATTTGCGATTACCAATCCGAAGATCAAGATGATAATAAGCGACGATAAATGCATCTTTTTACCCAAGGCATACAACAGCAATAACACACCAATTAAAAGGAACAATTTTACCTGACTTTTAATGCGCTGGAATATTAAAATAATACCATAACTAGCTACAAGAGAAATTACAATTGTTAAGATTAGATTTCCACTAAATCCTGCTATCCCTCCATCTTCTGCCGGATTTAATTTTCCGGTAAGAAAATAGAACATCATAATTCCCAAAATGTCTGAAAAAGTACTTTCATAGATATGAAATTCTCTTTTAGTACCAGATAAACCTAATACACTAGGTATTATAATCGCACTAGATAATATGGATAATGGTGTAGCATATAACCAGGCAGATTGCATGGTCATTTCCGGTATGAAATTATATAGAATAAGCGCAGCAACCCATGCCGAAGCTAACAGGCCAATAAGCGCTATCCCCATTGCTTTTAAAATAGGGACGAGTTTTTCTCGCTTTAGTTCCAGTTCTAATGCGGCTTCTAAAACAATCATAATTAATCCAACGATTCCCAAAACTTCTAAAACAGGGAAAAAATCTACATTTCCTGCATCTAAATATTCCAATAAATATTGAAGACCAACCCCCAGCATTATTAGCATAAGAACTGCAGGAATATTTGTTTTCTTGGATACCCCGTTAAAAAGGAAGGACAGTATTATAATTACCGACACACCAATTATTAAATTATAAGAGGTTAAAATTTCCATATGTTAAATCGCTTTACGGGTTAAACTTGTTGCTATTTCTTTTGAATTTAAAAAAGAAATAAGATCTTGGGTAGTTGCCCCAGATTCTAACGTATATTTTAAAATAAGATGCTCCGATTCTGAACTCTTTTTGAGGCTTGGCTTTTCTTCAAAATTAAGAATAGGATTATCAAACAATAAGTCCAAAATAGCATCCTGAGTAAGCTCTGTACTAAGGTATAGTGTTTGTCTTAAAGCACTGCTTTTGTTGGAATTGATGGTAAAGCCATATTCCTCAACATTTCTATAATGCACGTATTGCTCACCAAATTCTGTATTTACAATCATTCCTAAAACCATTAGGCGCTTTATCTCTCCGTCTAAATTTTCAGATTTAATAAGAGCTCCTTCATTTACAATGGGATTGGACTTAAAGATTATACCGCTTAGATAATTGCGGATATATGGGAAACCGAAAATTCCAATAATGAGTATTAGAATGCTGTGTGTGATGTAATTGATAGAGATAAATCCAAGAATAAAAACGATAACAGCAGCCGGAGTATAAAAGAACAAACTGTTTCGAAGCCAGAAAATAAACTGCTTTTTGGCTAGATTTTTCTTGGCTGAGTTTTCAATAATTTGAATTACAATTTTGATAATTCCATAAAGCGCCAAAAGTCCTATAAAAAGGTAAAGTAGTCCCTTCCAGGAATAAAATGTTGTGATAGTTTCCATTTATTTTATAGTTCCTCTATATCTAAGAATTTCAAAGATATCTGAAGTTATTACCCGATTCAAAATGAGATTTCCATTAGAGTTTCTCCATAAAACCTTCGTATTTACAAGTCTTTTAATCCCAGAGTCGAAATTGATGTTATAACTTTTACCCAAGAAATTTTTCAGTAATACTTCATTTACATATTTGTAGAGATACACATATTTTAAAATTATGAGCTCTTCTGAACTAAAAAAATCTTCAAAGTTACATTCAGCTTCCTCAAAAATAACCAGATTATTCTCGGTCATTTTTGTGCTATATGCCCAAGCCTGTAAAACTTCACCAATATTATTTTTAAACTGACTGCATAATTCCTGAACATTATTTTCTATTTGCTTTGGCGACATTACATGCATGTCTTTATTCACCAATTTTTTATGAGAAGCTCCATGCCGAATTAAAACCGCTTTAAATATTTCTTCTGTTCTGGTTTTATTAAGATTCAATCTGGTTGTAAAAGCGTTAGAAAATGGCAATCTCTGGTCTAAGTGTCTTTGCATCGCCTTAGACATAGATACCATCACGAAAGTTCTATCAGATTCTGAAAGTACAAAGTTTACAAGTGCCCTTACATTATCTAAAAAACTAATTTCTTCAGATCTCCAATATTCCAAATCGTCTATTAACAAGACCGGTTTGGTATTATAAATATTCTTATTTACCTCTTGTAAAGCTTCTTTTAAGTTCTTTGTAGTCTTGAACTTTCTACCCTCGATAGTAATAGTGCTATCGGTTTCTAAAAGAATAATATCCTTGCCAAAATGCTTTTTCGCGAAATCTTCCATAAGGGTAGATTTTCCGCTCAAATTATTTCCTGTAATTAATGCAGACTTATTAAAGCCTTTTTGCCAATCATTAAAACAATTATACAGTTTGGTTTCTTCTTCCACCCGGGGCACAAGAAATAAATCACCTATAAAATTTTTATTTAAAAACAAGGTATCATAATGTGCATTTTCTTCCTTAACCATTCTAAACTTAATGCAATTAATCGCTTTCTCGATAGAATTATCTTGTTGAGAGGAGATCGTTTTTTCGTAAGATGAGTTTAGAGATTTAAGTGCAATCTTAGCTTTATGAAACCAATCTATTAACAAGCCACTGCTTTCTGTGGTATATTGATTTATTGAAGATTGAAATGATACTTCAAGAAATTCTTCTGGCTTATAAACATTAGTAGCTAACAGCTCATTAGCTAATTTGTATTCAATTTGACTAATAATTTGTTGCTGCTTTGTAATATTTAACCCAATTGTTTTTTGGATCTCTTTTAAAGTTACTATTTGAGCATTAAGTGGTGTTAAGGACTTATTCTTTGTAATTAGCTTAAGACTGCTTTTTAAATTTAGAAGGCTATGTTTGTAATAGGAGGCTAAATTATTCTGCTTTTCCCACAAGTCTATCAAATAAGGCAATAACTCATAATCGAGCCATTTCTTTACAGATTTATTAAAATCTATTTTTTTAATAAGCAGAAGACCTGCATTGATATCGGTTGGAAAGTTTAATGTCGATAAGGATTTTGTCCTATCTTCTACAAGATCTGTAAAACCTTCCAGTTTTCTACCCGAAGAAGTTTCTATTTTTTTTACGGCAAGATCAATATCAGCAACAACAAGTGGAATTGCTTCATTATCGTTCATAACTTCTAACGAAGCTGAAAGTTGTTCTATGGTATCTTCAGAATTTTTAGCTTCTGCTAAACTATTTTCGTAAGAACCAACAGTATAATTTTTAATCGAGTTAAAGATCTCGATTATCTTTTTAAAGGTTTTATCGGCAGCATCTATAAGCTGAATTTGCTCTAGAATATTTTCAAATTGATCTTTATAAACCGGCCAAGGGTTTTGATGATGTTTTATTTTTCTGGAAATATCTTTTCCGCTTTTTTCGAACCTAATAATAGTTCTATGTTCTTGCTCAATATTTTTTTGAAAAGCATTTAAAGCTTGAAGAAGAATAGATTTTGACTCTATAAGATGTGCTTCCAGGGATCGTTTATCTACAACATTTTCTTGAAATTTATGTGAGACGATGTGGAGTTGAAGAAAAACATCTCGATGCAAAAGCATTAGATCCTTAAAAGATTTTGCTAATGCGTAATTTAATAAGTAGCATTCTTGAGAGTTTCCTTTTCCAGAAGAAATTTTTTGAAATTCTTTATCTGAAGCAGAAGTATAAAAGTTAGCTAATTCTGAAAAGTTGAAAATAATTGTTCTTTTTAACTTTTCAGAATCAGTAATAGTATCTACTACATTTATATATCCATCAAGTTCTAACTGGAACTTTTTTGAAGAGTAATCAGATGTAACCTCAGATGGTTCCAAAACTTTTATTTCCATTTAAAAATCAAACGACTTAGATGAGATTAATAATATTGTAATATCATCTAAAGTTACATACATTTTATCTTAAATGACAAATTTAGCTCGATTCCATCTAAAAAATTCAAACTAAAATTTACTTTCAGCAAGAGCCAATTTCAAATTTAGCTTGTAACCTATTTAAAGTAAAGGTTTAAGAAAAAAACTATCCTTTCTTAACTCGAACAGCATTCATACCTTTCATTCCTCGTTCGATTTCGAAAACTACATTATCTCCTTCTTTAACTTCATCGATCAGTTCGCTAATGTGAACGAAATATTTTTCTTGAGAATCTAGGTCATTAATAAATCCAAAACCTTTAGAATCGTTAAAGAATTCAACTTTTCCTTTATGGAAAGGATCTTCTTCTACATATTCTTTTTTAGGAACACCAATTACAATGCTTTCTGCATCTACTTTTTCCTTCTTTTTATTAGGATCTGGTGGTGTATCTGTTAATTGCCCATTCTCATCTACATAAACCAACATATCTTCCAAATCGCCACTCTTTGCATTAGATTTACGCTCTTCTTTCTTACGTTGCTTTTCTTCACGTTTCTTTAAACGCTTCTTTTCTTTTTCTTTTTTACCAAAACTTTCTTGTGGTCTCGCCATTCTTATTTAAAATATTAATTATTATACAATTGTTCTCCGTGAACAAAATCTGGCAACTCGTAAAAACACTCGAATAGAAAGCAAAAAGATCTCAAAAATGGATAAATCCTATCGTTATTGAGGGTAATGAGATTACTTGAAGGGCATTTATACGTTTACCGTTGCGTAAAAGTACAATAATAATCGTATAAATCCTTACTCCTTTAACATCTGCTGCCTTAAAAAACAAAATATTAAATCAGTTCTTTTGTTTAATTACCAGAATATATTCAATCCATTATTTATTTATAGGAATTGCATCTAATGGATCTTCAAATGCTATAAATAATACACATGGGCCTGCGTTTCCACACTTCCCTGAATGTGGCTTTTTGGCCGGACCATAAGCATAATTTCCTTTTTTTAATGTTTGAGTTTGTTCTCCTTGATACGTAACATCTAATTCTCCGGACAACAAAATCATTCTCTCTGCAGAGTTATGTATATGATTCGGAATATTGGTATTCGCCGGTAATTTAAAGAGAATATCAACATTCGGCTTTGCCGGATCTCCATGTAGGACTGCAATTTCACAGCCATCGGGCATAAATTCCGGACAAGGTCCCCAAACAATACTGGAACTATTCGCATCTTTTACTAAAGATTTTTCTAATGAACTATTATTACTTTCTTGACCAAAAGAAAGGAACGGGAAAATAGCAGCTATTAACAAGCAAAGCCAGATGTTTCGGAATGGTATTATTTTATTTTTCATACTATTATTTATTAAGGTTTAATATTCTGATTCACTCTGAATAAATTTTCAGGATCGTATTTCCTTTTAACTTCCACTAATCTATCATAGTTTCCT
This sequence comes from Gillisia marina, assembly GCF_000258765.1. Taxonomy (GTDB): domain Bacteria; phylum Bacteroidota; class Bacteroidia; order Flavobacteriales; family Flavobacteriaceae; genus Gillisia; species Gillisia marina. The sequence goes on along the minus strand of NZ_AJLT01000001.1, from coordinate 13,978 downwards.
TTGTAGCTTGCCTTAATACGTTCCTCTCCTTCATTCATTAAGAAATTTGAATACGCTCCACCAGCTGAATACGGATGTAAGGCTTCCCAATAATCTTTACACCATTTTGTTATTTTAACAGCATTCCCCGGATCTGGGTCTACTCCTACTATAACTCCGGCATATTTTGCATCACGATATGCCCAAGCGGTTTCAGAATTCTTTTTCCTACTTGCTGCACCATTTATTGGGTACAAATGCATTTGTGATAAAGGAGTTGGAATTTGAGATCCAAATTTCTTATGTGCTTTCCTTAATTCCGGACCTAATTCATTAAAAAAATCTGCCCGCCAATACCATTGTAATCCCGGTGGCATTAATCCATCAAAAAGCGTTTGCAGTGCAGGATACGGCATCTCTCCCAAATGTTCGAAAATGGGTTTCAAATCTCGCATTGGTTTAAATACTTTTTCAGCGTTTTTTGAATCGCCTAGGTAGCACCAAACAATTCCACAGAATTGTTTATTATGAAGAAAATCTGGAAATGGTGGTCCGGGAATTATCATCGTTGCTATAAATCCATTGAGATCTTCTTCAGCATCTTCAATAAATTTATCGTACCATTCCATTATTTCTTCCGTTTGCTCGATTGGCCATAGCATAGGTCCTCCATAAACCGTTTTTACAGGGTGACCCTGAAATTTAAAGGAAGTAACAATTCCAAAATTTCCACCACCTCCACGCACAGCCCAGAAAAGATCCGGGTACTGATGATTATTTACTGTAAGATACGTGCCATCTGCCATAACCATATCTACCTCCATTAAACTATCTATAGTCAATCCATATTTTCTGGCCAAATAGCCAACTCCACCGCCTAGGGTAAGACCTGCAACGCCGGTAGTAGAAATCATTCCGGAAGGAACCGCAAGGCCAAATGGGTGCGTAGCATGATCCACCTCTCCCCATAAATTACCGGCTCCAACCCTTACCGTTTTATCTTCAGCATTAACACGTACGAATTTAATTTCAGAAAGATCTATTACCATTCCACCGTCACATAAACCGAGTCCGCCACCATTATGGCCTCCACCCCTAATGGCGATTAATAATTTATTTTCTCTTGCAAAATTTACTGCTGAAATTACATCGGCAGTATCAATACATTGTACGATCATTCCCGGATGCTTATTGATCATCGCATTGTAGACTTTTCTTGTCTCTTCATAAATTTTGTCCTCGGGAAAAATCACTTGTCCTTTAATCTCCTTTGATAGCACCTCTTTCATGGTGGTATCCACTGTACCCGTTAATTCCATAACTAAATTATTTATTAATGAATATTTAAATCACAAACTAGTAGGATGAGAGTTACTCACTTATGAGAGTTTCTTAATTCTAGGGATAAATTTTAATGGGATATACGGAGGGAAAAATCTGATAATTAAGGACTTAAAGATAATAAATAAAATTAATCCAAAGCAGGGTTTGAATTAATTGTAGCTAAAAAAATTAAATTTTAATAGTTGGGTTTGATTGTTATGAATCAGTAGAAGAGGTTGCTTCAATCTTTTTAGATTGCCAAGGAAATTTACCTTCAATTTCAACTTGCAGGGACATGCTTAAAAATGTTCTTATTAAAACAATCACTCCAAGAGTAAAGACTTTTTTAAGCGTTGGTTCTGGTTACAACAGTTGCAATAATATCTGCTGCCACCAATACTTCTAGACCTAATAGAATTGCTTTACCAAGCTCTCTCCTTAAACGAGTGTAGAGATGATTTTTAAACTTTAATTGAGAAATAAGAAATCGAATTATTGCTATTAGCGCGCCTAAGGCAATTATAATTACTCCTATAGCTTCCATTCCTTTTGCAACATATTCTATATAAAGTTTTATTTCATCCATACTTAATAAAATTGAGATAGTTAGATTTTGAAAAGAAAGACTACTTTTTAGTAGGTACCATATAAACAGGTATTTTAGTATTCTTTAATACTTTTGAAGCTACATCGCCTATGAAAATTTTCTCTAAAATACTATGGCTATGAGTTCCTAACACGATGGTATCGGCATTCCAGAGAGATGCGTATTCCAGTATTACATCGGCAGTATTTCCTTCAATTATTTTGATAACCACACTTGGATCATTTAAATGTGTTTTAACGGTCTCCAAAAAGTTCTCTGCCACCCGATGCATTTCCTTATTTATATTAATATCTATTTCAGCATCAAAACCATCATAGCCCATAAAAGTTGGATATTGAACACCATAATATTGAACATCTGCAATAACATGGAGTAAACATACTTCAGCATTTAGAGCTTTAGAAAGTTGGTACCCGGCATCAGCAACCATCTCTGAAGTTGGATTATAATCTATACAAATAAGAACTTTTTTCATAACTCAAAGAATTAATAATAATAGTATTAGAATTAAATTTCAATTAAGAAAGCGTTACTAATTTCGTAATAAATTGAACAATCACGGAAAAATTATATAACTTATTTTCAATAATTCAAAAATAAATATAGAATTTACCTGTTATAGTTATCACATTGTTCTCTAAATACTTAAGGATTAATGGGAATACTAAAAGTTATTTTTTAAGTTCTTAACATATACTGTTAAACCATTGCAAAATATGATTTCGATTATCTTTTTTTGAGTAATTATCACAGTATATTTATAGGACATTACCTAATTATAATTTAAATAAAAATAATATGAAAACCACTAGAGAAGAAGCAAAAGAAGAGCTACATGATGAAGTTGTAAATAATCTTAATGAACTATTAGAGAAAAATTATGATGCTGAAAAAGGTTTTAAAAAAGCATTGGAAGATGCGGAAAACCCGAGGCTAAAAAACTTCTTTAAGCAGCAAGCTGTTATCCGAAATAGATTTAAAACGGAAATTGAAAAAGAATTACACGACCTAAACGCTCACCCTAAGTTGAAGGAAGGTAGTACTACTGGAACTTTACACCGAGTATGGATAGATCTTAAAACTGCTTTAAGTGGTAATGACGACGAAGCTGTACTTGAAGAATGCATTAGAGGTGAGAAAGCAAGTGTTAAGGAATATGAAGAGAAGTTGAAAAAAGGACATTTTGCTCCAAGAACAAAAGCAATGCTCACCAACCAATTGAATGAAATAAAAAACACCGTTTCCACGGTTAAAAGATTGGAAGATATCGCAGATGATTAATCTGTTTAGTATAAAATAAAAAAGTCCCGAAATAGTATTTCGGGACTTTTTTAATACTCTTAATTTTTGCTGCTACTTTGAAATTACTGTTTCACAAAGATCACACTGGCTTTCGCCCCGGTGAGCAAATTCCATTCATTAGAAGTAATTAATTCTCCCTGATCTCCATAAATCTTAAAAGCTGCAGTATTAGGCCCGGAACTCCCTTGATTGAGTGCTTCAATTTCTATGGTATTAAAACCGCTTTCCAATTTTACTAGGATAGGTGTATAATTAGCTTGCAATTCTATAACAGATTCAATCATTTTTCCATTTACGTACACCCGAACTTTATCGCCATCTACATATTGATAATCTCTGCATAAAACTTCTACATAACTTCCTTTAGTTTTAAAATCTCCCAAATATTGATCTTTTCTAAATTCTTCGCTGATTCTTTTATCTTCTGTCCATTTTTTTTCAATAAAATCTCCGGCAGTTAAAAGATCATTATCAGTTCTCATACTAAAAGTCTCTTTTTTCTCTGAGGGTAAATTTGAAGTTCTCTCCTTTGCCTTAAAAAATGGATTAGTAGATTTTCTTGCCGGGATTGCAGATCCTTCACTAGGTGGCGGAAAAGAAGTTCCTGCCCTTTCAATAGGTGTGGACTTTACGGGAGTTTCTTGCGAAAATACAAGAGTAGATCCAAGCATGAATATGAAAAGAATAACAGGTAATTTCATTTAATAAAATTAAATAACAATTAAAAAATCTATAATATCAAAAATAACACCATGAATTATAAAAAAGCAGATTTTATTGAACTGAATGAATAGCTTACTAAATATTCTACTTAAATTTATCCAAAATCCTTTTAATGCAAGTTATCAATCTAGGTGAAAACCAATCTATTTTAAATAAATTTATTTCTGAACTACGTGATGTCTCTGCGCAAGCAGACAGAATGCGTTTCCGAAGAAATATTGAACGAGTTGGAGAAGTATTGGGATATGAGCTAAGCAAAGCTCTTTCTTACGATTCTGTAGCTATTAAAACTCCTTTAGGAAATGCAACTTGTAATTTACCCAAGGAAGATATAGTAATATGTTCCATTTTAAGGGCTGGCCTACCATTGCATCAAGGCTTGCTTAATTATTTTGATACTGCAGAAAACACATTTATATCGGCATACAGGCATCACACTTCTGAAAATGAGTTTGAAATAAAAGTAGAGTATTTAGCTTCCCCTTCCTTGGAAAACAAAACGCTCATCCTTGCCGATCCTATGCTTGCTACAGGAAGATCTTTTGTTAATGTTTATAACGCACTGAAGGAAATGGGAACTCCTAAGGAGATTCACTTAGCTTCTGTAATTGGTTCCCAACAAGGGATAGATTATATAAGTAAGCATTTTCCTGAAAAAACAAAACTCTGGATCGCTACGGTAGATAAAGAGTTGAATGATAAAGGCTATATAGTTCCCGGGCTAGGCGATGCTGGAGATCTGGCTTTTGGAGTTAAGCTTCAGCATTAAAAAGGATAGCCAATCGCAAAATTCAAAACAGGATTTGCATAATCGAAATTAAACTTTTTTCCATCTGTTGGTCGCTTTAGTGCTGCAGCAAGATCGAATCTTATCACAAAACTTTGAATATCCACTCGAAGGCCGGCTCCTGCACCAATACCTAACTGATTGATAAAATCTCCGGTAAATTCTCCTCCCGGCAAAGCTTCATTCTCTTTTGTGTTCCAAACATTTCCGGCATCTGCAAATAAAGCACCCTTAAAGAAGGAGTAAATTGGAAATCGATATTCTACATTCGCTTCTAAACGGATATTTCCAGTTTGATCGAAATAAGAATTGAATTCATCTACCTCGGGCACATAAGTTCCCGGTCCTAAAGAGCGAGTTTTAAATGCCCTTACACTATAAGGTCCACCAGAAAAGTATTGTTTGGTATATGGCATAACATCAGAATTTCCATAAGGCAATCCAAGACCTGCGAAAAAACGAGTTGCAATCTTTTGTTCTTTCCCAAAATTAAAATGATACCTAAGATCTACATCTGCTTTAGCATATTGAGCAAATTCGGAACCTAAAAAAGTACTAGGTTCATCTTCGTTTTTACTTCCACTTAAAAGACTAAGGGTGTTCCCAGCGACATCTAAATTAAAATTAGTGTAAAACTGATGCTTCTTAAAAACATCTACCATCCCATTATAGGTAAAAGAATAGGTAAGTCCAGCTATGAATTGTTGATCAAAACTAGTCCTTAAAAAAGGATTATCATCCAAGATAGCTTCAAACTCCGGAGTGGTATTGGTTAGTCTAACAAATTTACAGAGATAGGATTGAACTCATGGGTAACGTATTTATTTGCAGTCCAGAAATACCCGAAGCTTGAATAAAAAGAAGTAAGGCTAAAAAGATTGGTTCTATTCAAAAAATCGGCTCCTAAGCTTATTCTGGTTTTAGGAATAGCATATTGAAAGAAATCTTTACTAATAGAAATCGGGAATAATAATCTCGGAAAAATTAGATCCGATTTTAATCCAAATTCGATGCTATTAAATCCGGATTGATTTCCTTTTGCTATCTGAAATTCGTAACCAAATTTTCCTGTAATATTTAAAATTTCTCCTCCTTTAAACAAATTTCTATTTACATAAGTAAGCTCTAGATTAGGTCCTGCAAAATTATTAGATTTTGTTACGGCCTGTAATTCTGCTCTAATAGCCCTTTTGTTTAAAGGAGATAAAAAAATATTTGCTTCTAAGATCCCTAGGCTATCTGTAGACAGAGAATCTATTTCGTCATATCTAATATTTATAAACTTATACGCCCCTATAGTCGCTAGTCTTCTACTTGTTCTTCTGGATATCGTGGGATTAAAATATTGATCTTTTTCAATTAAAATAAAAGGATCTAATCGTTTTGGTTTAAAATATTCGGTTTCCTGTATAAAGTTCTTATCGGCATAAATGATAGTGTCTTTCCTAATAGAATCTGTATCAACTACATAATTTGGAAATATATTTACTTTCGCGATCTTATAAGGAACTATGGTTTTTTGAGGCACATCTTTTTTCAATCTTAAAAATAGATCGAACCTATTATTAGAATATTGATTGGTATCTGCTTCAAAAATCAACAAGCCTGGACTAAAATTATAATAGCCCTTCTGTTTTAAATCTCCTTCAATTCGTTCCCTTTCTAGTTTAAGCTTGGAAAGATCATATCGCATTCCCGGCTTTATAGGAGTTTTATCCAAACTTCTACTTATGTCTTTATAAACCAACAAACTATCGCTATCCAACTTATAATTCTTCAGTAAATAGGGATCAGAAAGTCTTACATTATACGTGGCGGAAGCTTCTTTTACCTTTTCATTCTCTTCTATGTTGGAAGTAACTTCACTAAAGAAAAATCCACGATTCTCAAGGCGGTTATAGATTAAACTTTCAGTTTGCGATAAATCTACTCTGGAAGAGTAAACCGGCTCTTCCCCAATTTTCTTATTTAAAAATTTTACTATAAACCCTGGTTTCTCCCTTTGAGCCTTATAATGATAATAAAGACCTGGTCTCAAGCCTAATGCCTTTGTGTTCGGCGAAGGTCGCAATACAGCTTCAAGTTCTCCTTGCAACTCATCTATGCCTTGAATAGTGTCTTCTGAATTTATAACTACTTCTGCACCGGTATATAAAAGTTTATCTTCAGGAACATATTTTTTAGCACTACAAGCGCAAATTAAACCGAAGCCTAGAACTATAAGTGAACGTTTTAATAAAAATGAATTTTCAAATTTCATAAAGGATTTATTTTTTATCTTCATTTTTATCAACCTGTTCTTTTACCGCTTTTTCGAATAACTCTTCAAATTTATTGAATTCTTGAGTGAAGATTAATGCAATACCACTAACAATTAGTTGACCGTCTATAACATTGTCGAATGTATTATTTCTGAAACCTTTAAGTCTAAACTTACCATCTTCGGTTAATAGGTATTCTAAGCTCACATTTCCTATAATGGCATTGCTTTCTCCCGGAGACTGATCGCTTCCCTGAATATCTAAATTACTCCCAACTCTTACTATAAGCCGGTCATCCAATAGTTTCTTTTGAGCCGCTACATTTAATTGTGTTCGATCTTGAGGATTTTCACCTTGGTAGTCTGTAAAGCTATTCAAGCCGAAATCTAATTCTAAGCCGGAGTCTCCAAGGATTTTTCCGGATAACATATTTAATTGATCTGAAAGTGCCTGATTCAAGTTATCTCTGGCAATTACTTCTGCTCCACCTCCACTACCATCACTACCAGGGTTTGGAAAAAATTTATTCAATACCAATAATGAGAAAACCTGTTTGTTAAGCTCATCTCCCTGCTGATTCAATTGCTGAACTCTTCCATAAACCTGCCCTCCAATGGCTCCTTGTTCATCTTCCGGCATATCCAGATTAAAGGTTAATACAGGTTGCATTAATTCGCCATCTACATTTAAATAAACTAAGAAATCTAATTCCTGTCTAAATTTACCAGCCACAGATTGGTCTGCACCACCTAATTGTGGAGCCATTAAACCCGAAGCCGAAGTTTCCACCCTATAAATTGCACTCGCATCTAGGTTGGCATCAAAAGGGTCTCCAGACCAAGTGATACTACTTCCATCAACAATTTCGAATCTCCTTTTCACCAAATTATAAAGGCTCATTTCATAATGCCCTTTACTCACTTCTATCCGACCTGATAATGTAGTTCGTCCATTTGGTAAAATGCTGAAGAAAAGATCTCCTTCCCCGGATCCTTGAATATTATCTCCCGTTTCCTGATCTATCACCATATTAAAGACAGAGGCATCATCTATAGAAATAGTAGCATTTACTTCATAACCGGAAATCACCACCGATTCCTCCTTTGTTTTGGTAAGAATATCATCCGGATCTTCTCGATTTACAAAAATCACAATTCCATCTCTTTCAACAATATTTAATTCAGATTCTGGAACGATGTAGGTTACATCGGTATCTGGACCTACCTTAAGATCAAGATCTAGTTTAGGTAATAAAAGATCCCCGGTAAGTGTGGCAGTAGCATCGAAACTAGCAGTTCCGTAAAATAAGTCGTTATCTTCTTTTGTTGAATTTAAAACTGTAAAATTAGTAGCTTCAAAACTTAGATCGAATCTCGGATTCAGATAGGTTTCAGTAAAAATAGTTCCATCCATTACAAAGGAATTATTGTTTTCATCCTGAATTTCAAAATTATCGAAATACAAACCTTTATTATCTACTACCAAAGTTTCATTCGGAAAATTAAATCCGGCATTTAGCATGGCTACTTTGAAGCCTGCGTTATTAAATTTAAAGGTTCCATTATATATAGGCTCTAAAGTGGTACCACTTAGCTTCATATTACCCGACAAAACACCTTCCCCATCTGTGATTTCTCCACCTGAAAATCCTTCCAGAGCTATTAATTCGAATTTATTTAAATCCAGATCTAGGTTTAATTTTGCGGCAACTTCATCGGCTATATAATCTCCGGTTAAATCTAAATCTACATTTCCATCTTTTACAGCTAAATTAAAATCGTAGCTTTTATTTCCTTTAGATTTTGCATTTAAAACAAGCCTACCTAAAGGTGCATCCAGCACTTCCAAGTTTAAAATTTCTAAATTAGCCAAGATTCCTGTTTCAGAAAATGGATCTTCAACTACCAACTCTCCATTTAAAATTCCTTTTGCGAGATACTCTTCAGGATCCAAATAGCTTAAAACTGTTTGAAGGGTGAAATTCGTAAAATCGACTCCTACATGTTCCTTAGTTACTCCGGGCTTATCAGAATAAAAACTCATCACCTGATTCTCATGCGTGAATTTAAAATCTTTAAAATCTATTCTAGTATCCAGTAGCGAAATTTCATTAGACACAGGAACATTCCAAGGCAAACCATTTAAAATTAAATTCTCGGGATTTATATGCAAATAAAGAATATCATTTGCTTCGGTAATTTCAGTTTTCACATGAACGATTTCTTGTTCATCATAAAAAGAGCTGAAATCCATAAACAACTTCCTATCTGTGATCTTTCCGTCCCACAGTGTCTTTTTAATTGCAAGTGGTCCGGCATTTAAAGAGTTCAAACCAAAATCGAAGTTTAAATGTGTGGCATCAGAATCTATATTAAAAGCCAAACTATCTATTTGCATTCCATAGAAATCCACAAAAGGAACATTTACTGAAGCAGTTAACTTTCTATTCTTCTCGTTAAAATCCATTTTAATGTTGATAGTATCCAACTCTTCTAAATTAGTTACAAAGACGTCACTTAAAATTGGAGTGTCAATAAATTTTCCCCTTAACGTAACGGAGACAGGATTAATAAGAGTATCTCTAATCTTATCTGGGTGCAGATAACTTGTAAAATGATTAGTTAATGCCGTGGAAAGATCTGCAGGATTAGCATTAGATCGTAATGTGAGATCTAACATCTTGTTATTAATATCCAAAGAAGTAGAATCTGGTAGAACATAGGCTGTGATCCCAACATTTCCAAGGAGATAGGAATCATTATCGTAAATAGCCAAGCCGTCTCTCACGTTGGCATTTACTCTATAACTTTCCGAATCACCTTTAAAAGACATATTTAATTTAAGCGCACCTGTTATATTTCTTGAAGTAAAACCAAGTGCATTAAGATCGGCACCTTTAACATCTAGATTCATATCTATTTGAGAGGCAATGGTATCTAAATTTACATAACCATCTAGAGCGATATCTAAATTTTCATCTTTATAGTTAGCAGTAATTGGCCCTTCTCCATCTAAAAACTCACCATTAAGTTTAAGATCTTTTATGCTATAATTATTAAGTGATAGGCTTGTAATTGTAGCCTCTAGATTTGCATTTAAATTATTTAAGTCCTTTCCATTACCACTTGCATTGACTTTTAAATTAAGAGTTCCAACATTATCCATCTTTAGAAACTTACCTAACTGAAGCTCCATAGTCTCAAATTGTGCATCGAAAGCTATTTCATCATCGAAATTAAAATCCCCTACCATCTTCATATTACCGTTAGATGTCGTTAAATAGGAATTCGTCTTCAATGAAGTTAAATCGCCTGTAAAACTACCTTTTAAAGAAACTGCTGTAGGAAACTCCACTCTTAAATCTTCTTCACTAACAAATCTTTTAAGATCTGCCCGGCTAGATTTAAAGTTTACATTTCGAAAATTGTAACTCAGATTATCTACATCCATTGGGTTATTAATACTACCATTTGCATTTAAGGAAGTAGTATTTCCCCATTTTATAGCTGCGTTGGAAACGGTTAAAGAACTGCCGGACCCTTCTAATTTTAGATTCCCAGATAAATTTTTGGCAGCTAATGCTCTTATATATTCATTCTCTTTTAACTCGGGCATATAGACGAATAGATCATTTATGTCTGCGTTAAAATTTGAAATATCTGCAGCGATATCTATCTTTTCAGGATTATTTATAAGCTGCGTGATGCTACTATACTTTATCTCAGCATTCGCATTTAACCGGTTATCATTCAGTTTTAGTTGAAGTCCATCAACATTTAAATTAGTATCAGAAACCTTTAAATCTCCAGTTAGCTCTTTAAGATTTAATCCCGAACTCTCTTTGAAAGTCAAGGTTTTAATATTGGCTCCGGCTGTTTCATTTTTTAAATAGATGTTTGAGGCTTCAAAATTAAAATCCTCAATAGCAAGCGCATTAGGATTATAAACATCAGATTTAATGATTGCTCCATCCACCAAATAAGTGAATTGATCTTCTATAAAAGAGACCTTATTTACTTGAACAGTCCAGTTAGGCCAAACAAAATCTTCTATAAATTGCTCTGTATTCTTAGGCTTTTCAGCCACTTTTGGATCTGTAAGTGTTGTAGGCTCTAAAACAATATCAGATTCCTTCAGGAAAAGCTCATCTATAAATACATCATTATTAACAAGGTCCATTTTTGGAATAGAAGTTTTTAATGTGCCAATATCCAACTTAGTAGCTAAGCCATCTGGAGTTGCATTGTAATAAGCGCTAACACTTTCAATTTCTAAATTCTCCAAACTTATAAATGGTAAAGGAGAAGATGTGTTCTCCTCTGACTCCGGAAATGGTTTGGTTTGAAGATAAACTATGGAAGAATTTGATAAGCGGGCGTTGGAAATTTGAAATTTCATATTCTCCAAATCGGTTTCTTTCATTTCTAACTGAAAGTTTCCTAATTGCACATCAGCTTCAATTCCACCGACTTTATCGATAAATGAAATTTTAAAATCATTAAAATTGAAATCTCCCAACTTTAAATTCAATGGAGCCGAAGCAGTTGAAGTATCTACTACGGTGCTATCTGTAGAAGCAAACGCATCTACCAAAAATTCATAATTAAAACCTTCCAGAGAATCTTTTCTATAAATATTTGCGTTTAATCCTTCCCAATCTAGGGAATTAACAACAATCCCGCTTCCTTTAATTAAGGGCATGAGCGGAATATCTGCATCCAGTGATTTGGAATAGATTAAAGTATCTCCCTTCTTATCTTCAAAATAAAGCCCTTCTATTTGTATATCCCCAGAAAAAGTGATGAACACTTGGTCTAAGCTAACCAGGGTATTGGTTTTTTCTGAAATATAAGATATCACCTTATTTACTATAATTCCTTGCCCCCAGGGACTTCGAATAAATAATAGAAGTAGCAGTATAAATAGTAAGAGACCAAGAGCTATTTTTCCTAGTATCTTGAAGAATCGTTTTGTCTTGGTTGTTTCTGTTTTCAAATTGTCGTGGGAACTAGATTACAAATTTATTGTAAAGTATTCTTATAAAGAAGCTTAAGCTAGGGTAATTAATTAAGGTATTTAATAAAGTTCTGTTAAAGAAAACTTTGGTATTCGATTAGGAAAGAAGCGTAAATATCAATATTAAAATACTGAACTGAATAAGGTTTAAATTGAGTTACCAACTTATTGAGTTGTTAATTTCAGTAGATCAATCTAACTCGCTCTAAGTATTATAAGAACCAAAACTGTGGCAAATATTCCCACTTTCTATAAGAATTCCACACGTATAACGACTTTGAGTTTTCATAAAAAACTGAAAAATCTCCACTCTAAAACATAGAGAATTTACAAGAACACCCACTAAACAATTGATTTTGAACAATTAAATTATTAAAATCTTGACTTTAATAATGATTTTACCCTAAATGTAATATCAGGCCATATTCATTGGCATTGTTATCGCTTAAAGAGGCAATAGGGTCTGAATGAAAATTATAACATCAAATTATTAAAATATATAATGACCTTTTAATTAAATCTATAATATGAAAAAAATCCTATTAGTTACAGTATTATCTGCAGCCACATTAACTTCTTGCGTTTCTAAGAAAAAGTATGTTGCATTAGAAAGTGAATTATCTAATACACAAAGTAATTTGCAGCGTACTACGATGGAAAAAGAAGAAGCTCAAGCAAAATTAGATGCTATTGAAGCTCGTGTTGCAGATTACAATGCAAAAATCAACTCTTTAAAAGAGTCTAATGATGAAAAAATGGAGATGAACGATCTTACCGTTATGTCCAATAAAACGAAAAAGCAAATGAGAGCTACTTTAGCTAAAGTAGATCAAAATGAATTAAGCAAGGCTACTACACTAGAAGATTCCATCAATCTTGCTGTTTCTTATAATTTGAAGCAATCTATTACTGAAGATTCAGAAAGTGATGATGTACAAATTACGGTAGATAAAACGGTAGTAATGATTAATGTTTCAGATAAATTGCTTTTTAGAAGCGGTAGCTATAGATTAAATAACAAAGCTGATGGTTTGATGAAAAAATTAGCAGAAGTTATAAATTCTGAACCAAGCATGGAAGTTATGGTAGAAGGACATACAGATTCTCAAACTATGGTTCCCGGATCTCATATTCAAGACAACTGGGATTTAAGTGTTAGAAGGTCTACTTCTATTGTAAGAGCATTACAGGACAAGTATAATGTAGATCCTGCCAAATTAATTGCAGCGGGAAGAAGTAGTTATGCTCCTTTAGTAGAAAATACTAATAAAGATAACATGGCAAAAAATAGAAGAACTAGAATAGTTATTATTCCAAATCTTGATAAATTCTTCGCAATGATGGATTCTGAATAAATCCGAATCTATTAATCGTATCAATGGGGTAAAGCTAAATTAGCTTTACCCCATTTTTTTTGAAATCAATTTAAATTTTAGAGAATTTTTATTTTTTAAGAAAGTAATGATCTAAAGCATATTTACCACTACCTACAATACCTATAAATATATACAATACTAAATAGATTAGAGCTAATTCTTTATTTTGAAAAGGATCTGCTGCATGTACTACAAAAAAATGCTATTGCCATTGTGAATGCTAATACAAAAGCTGCTAATCTTGTAGCCAGCCCAACTGCTATTAAAATAGAACAGATTACTTCAGCAAATACAGTTAAGGTAAGTGTAGCAGTTTGTCCTATCCCAATTGGATCTCCAAAGGAAATTTCTTGCGATCCGAAAAGCATTGTCAGTTTCGGGATTCCATGACCAAGCATTAATGCAGCTATAGCAATTCTTAAAAATAGAAGTCCGTAATCTGTTATCGGAAGATTTAAGCTTGTAGTGTACGTATTTTTCATAGTTATATAATTTAAAGGAAAGTTACAAAATATAAGGTGCCTTTAATATAATAAGGAATTAACTCATTTAGATAGTATTCATTTTATTAGATAACCTGAAAATTTACCATTCGTCGATGTAG